>CCNC01000163.1 GCA_000824845.1 Mesorhizobium sp. ORS 3359
TTTTCCTGGAATTGCTCTAGGCCGCGTCATCACACCGCCCCTTTTCACCGCTTGGTGATGTGCTAGAGCATCCTGACGCTCTGGACCCTTCGATCCATCCCAAGCCAATTGCGGAGCCCAAGCATGGTCAAGACGCCGAAGATGCGACATTCGAAGACCCGGCGCGAGCCGGTGACCATCGAACTCGAGCCCGGCGCCGTCTCGCGAATCACCGCCGAGGAGAAGGCCAAGGCCGCGCAGACGGACGAGGCGAAGGCGGAAGAGGCTGCGGCCGCTTCACAGCCGGAGGCGCCGGAAGAGCCGATCCATGCCGAGCAGGCCGATATCGAGCCGTGGGAGCATAGCGACGCCGCCCAGGCAGCGGCCGAGGCCCGCAAGGACGAGCCTGAGACGCCGTATCCAGGCGGCTCCGATGAGCCGAAGAGCCAGCCCCAGGGCTTCGACTACAATTTCGAGGACGCATCCGCTGCCGCCGCCGGCGCCTCGGCAGCGAAATCAAGCGAGACGCGAAGCGACACGAGGAGCGAGGATCGCGGGCCGCAGCCGTCGCGCAGAACCGGCGTCAGCGCCATCGCCGCCGGCGTCATCGGCGGCGTGATCGCGCTTGCCGGCGCCGGCCTGCTGCAGGCGGTCGGCCTGCTTGGCGCGCCGGGATCGAACGGCGGATCGCTCGACGGCGTCAATGGCGAGATCGCGTCGTTGAAAAGCGAGATCGCGGCGCTGAAGGAAAGCGGCGACAAGGGAGCCTCCGCCAAGGTCGAGGGTCTGTCCACGGCGATCGAGCAGGTCAAGTCCGAGTTGGCGGCGTTGAAAACCTCGGCCGGCCAAGGCGGCGACGGCGCGGCGCTCAAGGCGCTCGGCGACAAGGTCGGCCAGATCGAGACCGCCGTTGCCGATCTGCAGAAGAACGGCAACGCGGCACCCGTCGATCTCGGTCCGCTCAACGAGAAGATCGCCGGGCTCGACGCCCTGGTGAAATCGACCGGCGACGCAGCCAAGGCCGAGGATGGCCGGGTGGCGGCGCTGGAACAGTCCGTGTCGCAGCTTTCCGGCAAGGTCGAGGCCCAGGCCTCGCAGCCCAAGATCGCGCTGGCAATCGCGGCCGCGGCGCTGAAGTCGGCGCTCGATCGAGGCGCGCCCTTCGCGACCGAGCTCGACACTTTCGCGGCCATCGCGCCGGACGCGCCCGAGCTCGCGGCGCTGCGCTCCTATGCCGACAAGGGCGTGCCGACCCGCGCCACCATCGCTTCGGAGGTCGATGCCGCCGCCAACGCCATGGTCGAGGCGGCAAAGCCTGTCGACCAGGATGCCGGTTTCTTCCAGAGCCTGGTGTCGAGCGCGGAATCGCTGGTCAAGGTGCGGCCGGTCGGCAGCGTTGAAGGCAAGGGCGCGCCGGAAACCGTCGCCCGGATGGAAGTTGCGGTCAACCAGGGGGACTACGCCAAGGCGCTCAGCGAGTATGAGACGCTGCCCGACGCGGCGAAGGCGGCCGGCGCCGATTTCGCCGGCAAACTGAAGGCGCGGCTGGAGGTCGAAAAGCAGCTCGAAGCGCTGATTGCCGGCGCGACGAAGGCGTGAGGACGAACAGATGATCCGCCTTCTCGCCTTCCTCGCCGTCGTCTTCGCGCTGGGGCTGGGCTTTGCCTGGCTGGCCGACCGTCCGGGCGAAATGCTCGTCACCTTCAACGGCTACCAGTACCAGGTCACGCTGATGGTGGCGGCGGTGGCGATTGTCGCCGTGGTCGCCGCGGTGATGATCGTCTGGTGGCTGATCAAGTCGCTGTGGAACAGCCCCTACACGATCTCGCGCTATTTCCGCGTGCGCCGCCGCGACCGCGGCTACCAGGCGCTGTCGACCGGCATGATCGCGGCTGGCGCCGGCGACGGCGCGCTGGCGCGCAAGAAGACCAAGGAAGCGGCGAAGCTGATCAGCGCCGACCAGGAGCCGCTGATCAATTTGCTCGACGCGCAGGCCTCGCTGCTCGAGGGCGATCATGAAGGCGCGCGCGAGAAATTCGAGCGCATGCTCGACGATCCAGAGATGCGGCTGCTCGGCCTGCGCGGGCTTTATCTCGAGGCCGAACGGCTCGGCGACCGCAACGCCGCGCGCCATTATGCCGGCCGCGCGGCGGCGGTGGCGCCGCAGCTCGCCTGGGCGGCGGAGTCGACGCTGGAGGAACTGACCGAACGTGGCGACTGGGACGGCGCGCTGAAGCTGGTCGAGGCGCAGAAATCGACGAGGCAGATCGAACGCGATGCCGCCAACCGCCGCCGCGCCGTGCTGCTGACGGCCAAGGCGCAGGCGCTGGTCGACAGCGACCCGAATGCGGCCCGCATCGCGGCGCTCGAGGCCAACAAGCTGGCGCCCGATTTCGCGCCGGCCGCGGTGATCGCCGCCGATCTGGTTATCCGGCAAAACGACGTGCGCAAGGGCTCCAAGATCCTGGAAGCCGCCTGGAAGGCCGAGCCGCATCCCGACATTGCCGAGCTTTACACGCATGCGAGGCCGGGCGATGCCGTGCTCGACCGCCTCAACCGGGCGAGGAAGCTGCAGGAATTGAAGAGGAACCACGCCGAGTCGTCCATGGCCGTGGCCAGGGCGGCGCTCGACGCGCAGGACTTCGCCACCGCGCGGCGCGAGGCGGAGGCCGCGATCCGCATGGATCGCCGCGAGGGTGCTTACCTTTTGCTCGCCGATATCGAGGAAGCCGAGACCGGCGACCAGGGCAAGGTGAGGCAGTTGTTGTCCAAAGCCGTACGTGCGCCGCGCGATCCGGCCTGGGTGGCGGACGGCGTCATCTCCGAGCGCTGGGCGCCGGTGTCGCCGGTCACCGGCAAGCTCGACGCCTTCACCTGGCGCGCGCCGATGGAACGGCTCGGCCAGCTGATCGACAGCGAGACGGATGCCGCGGTGCCGGCGATCACAGCTGCGCCGCCCGCTGCAGCACCCGCTGAAAAGGCGATCGACATTGTTGCGGACGCGCCGATCGAGAAGCAGGCGTCCGCACCGTCGAACGGTGTCGAGAAGGAAGCGGCCGTTGCGGAAGATGTCAGCGAAGCTGAAACCGCCGGGCGGGGTTCGGAATTACCTCCTCTGCCCGACGATCCGGGTGTCGCGCCGGAAGAGGAAGCGGAAAAATCGCGGCGCCGGTTTCGTTTGTTCTGAGGCAGGGTTGTGGCGGGCAGGGGAAAAACATCAATGTTCGAGCGCGTATTGTCCTTCCTGAGGGACCTGCCAGCCGGCGGCGAAGCCAAGCCGAGCGCCGACGATCCGCGCGTCGCGGCTTCGGCGCTGCTCTATCACGTGATGAACGCCGACGGCGTGCGCCAGGACGTTGAATGGGAGCGGTTCAAGCAGATCCTGGCCGAAACCTATTCGGTGAGCGGCGAGGAGCTCGACGCGCTGGCCGCGGCCGGCGAGCGCGCCGACAACGAGGCGATCGACCTCTACGCCTTCACCAGCGTCTTGAAGCGCGATCTCGACGCCGAGGCGCGCAAGGCCTTCATCGGCCTGATGTGGGAAATCGTCTATGCCGACGGCGAGCTTGACGAGCTCGAGGACAACACGGTCTGGCGGGTCGCCGAACTGATCGGCGTCGAGCGCCGTGACCGCATCGAGGCGCGCCGCAAGGCGGCGGCGCAGGTGCCCGACGCCAAGGGCAATTCCAGCGACGAATAACAGGACTTTTCGCCTTCCATGCCACCCAGAGCGAGGCCGAGACCAAAAATCCTGATCGTACTGCATCAGGAGACTTCGAGTCCCGGTCGGGTCGGCCATATGCTGCTGGAAGAAGGCTTCGATCTCGACATCCGCCGGCCGCCATTGGGCGACGAACTGCCCTGCACGCTGGACGGCCATGCCAGCGCGGTGGTGTTCGGCGGGCCGATGAGCGCCAACGACGAGGACGAGTTCTCGTCCGCCGCGAGACCGACTGGCTGCAAATCCCGCTGAAGGAAAACCGGCCATTCCTCGGCATCTGCCTCGGCGCGCAGATGCTCGCCAACCATTTGGGCGGCAAGGTCGAGGGCCATGGCGATGGGCTGGTCGAGATCGGCTGGTATCCGCTGAAGGCGACCGAGGCCGGCAAGGAGTTGCTGCACTGGCCGGAAATGGTCTACCAGTTCCACCGCGAGGGCTTTTCGCTGCCGAAGGAAGCGACGCTGCTGGCAACGGCGGAAACCTATCCCAACCAGGCCTTCCGCTATGGCGACAACGCCTGGGGCATCCAGTTCCATGGCGAGCTGACCCGGATAATGATGCATCGCTGGGTGGTGCGCGGCGCGCATCGCTTCGAGCTCCCCGGCGCCCAGCCCGGCCGCGACCATCTCGGCGGCCGGCTGATCTGGGACATGCACCTCAAGCGGTGGTTAGCCGAGTTTTTGGGGCTGATTTTTGGCCGGCCGGCGGCGGGGTAGAGTTAACCGAATTTGCTTCGAACGGCTGTGCTCGACTCAAAAAATTGCTTCCGCCTTCAAGGATTTTGCTCGCTGGTAAGCTCCTGTATTTTCTCGAGGAGATTTTTGACGAGCAGCCGATAGAGGCGTGTGAGTTCGTCCGGGGACAATTCAACCCTGATGTCGTACTTGCCGGAATAGTTCGCCTGGAGATCAACGGTTCCGAACAGCGTCGTCGCGCCATCGCGAATGTCGGTGGCCACGATCATGTTCGCCAATGGCTGATCCAGCAGAATAACGCCTGGTTCCCCGGGATGATTGTGCGTTGTCGTGCGTATTTTCACAACGTAAACCTCCTGTCAGGTGAGAGCCCGCCTCTCCACATCAGCATCGGGCTCTTTCCAAGATAGAAGCCATCCGCTCGAAACGCGAGGAACAAAAACGGATGGTATCGGTGCGGCCCCGAACTGTGTTATGCGCCGCCCGACCAATCAAAAGGACGACCCTGTGAGCGAACTGACCTTGGCCGACGCGACCGAAAATATCTATGCCTCCCTCCGAGCCGACAATGCCGACCTCGATGCGCATATCGCGGCGCTCAAGGCGGCGCTGGCACGGGAGGGGAAGAAACAGGCGGTTTTCGATCCGACCAGGCTGGTGCAGAACAACCGCGCCGGCCGCAAGTTGATGCAGGCCTATTTTCGCCAGCGCGGCGTGAGCGTGAGCTTTTCGGAGTAGGTCTGCTCGCGACCCGTCTCGTTGACCGACGGCGCAGCCTGATTGGCCATAGAGCAATACTAGGAAAAGTGTGGGCGGTTTTCCGTCCGGAATTGCGTAAAACAAAGGGATAGAGCGGATCGCCGTTTCCGTGAAACGGTGAAACGCTCTAGCGTCGGATTTGGCGGCTTAGATACAGGGCGCGATCACTCGCGGCTGTTCAAGTGCCTCACCTGCCGCAGCGCCGGGAACAGCCAGGCCCACAATCCCGCAACCGCGACAGCGCCGATGCCGCCGATCACCACGGCGGGAACCGTGCCGATCAGCGCCGCCATGGTGCCGGCGCGGAATTCGCCGACCTCGTTGGAGGCGCCGACGAAGACCTGGTTGACGGCGTTGACGCGGCCGCGCACCTCGTCGGGCGTCCAGAGCTGGATCAGCGTCTCGCGGATATAGACGCTGAACATGTCGGTGGCGCCGAGGAGGGCGAGTGCTGCGATCGACAGCCAGGTAATGGTCGAGACGCCGAACAATATGGTGAAGGCGCCGAACAGCGCGACGAAGCCCAGCATGATCTTGCCGGCATGGTCGCGGATCGGATGGCCGGCAAGCCACACTGCCACGCAGATGGCGCCGATGCCGGGCGCCGAGCGCAGCAGGCCGAGGCCCCACGGGCCGAGCTCCAATATGTCACGCGCATAGACAGGCAGCAGTGCCGAGGCGCCCGACAGGAGCACGGCGAAGAGGTCGAGCGAGATCGCGCCGAGCACGATCTTCTCGCTCCAGATATAGCCGAAGCCGGCAAACAGCGTCTGCATCGTCGGCTTGTCGGTGGCCGTCTGCTGGGCGGGCTTCGGGATGGTGAAGATCAGCGCCGCGGCGGCGAGCATCAATATGGCGGCGGTGGCGTAGGCGACTTCCGCCGAAACGCCGTAGAGCAGGCCGCCGGCGACCGGGCCGACGATGGTCGCCGTCTGCCAGGCCGACGAGTTCCAGGCGATGGCGTTGGCGAAGTCTTCCTGCGGCACGAGGTTGGCGAAGAGCGAGGACGAAGCCGGGCCGTAGAAGGCCCGCGCAATGCCGAACATCACCAGCACCATGAAGATCGGCAGCGGGCCGTGAAGACCGCGCAGTGTCAGAAGCAGCAGGGCCGTCGCGCAGCCGGCCTCGACCAGCGTCGCCAGCGTCATGATCAGGCGGCGGCCGAAGCGGTCGGCGACGACGCCGGTGACCAGGACCAGAAGCAGCGAAGGCAGGAACTGGACGATGCCGACAATGCCGAGATCGAACGGGTCGCGGGTCAGGTCATAGACTTGCCAGCCGACCGCGACGGACACGATCATCGTGGCGAAGGTGGTGAGGAAACGCGCCGTCCAGTAGCTGAGGAACGGGCGGTGCCGGAACGCGGCGTAACGTTGGTCTGGTGAGGTTGCTTCGACGGTCATGATCCGAGGGCCCCGTTGTGACGATGGCCGGCGGGGCACGGTGGGCGCTGGTCCGGCCAGAACCCCTTAGCCCAGTTCGTCCTGCCATGCGCGCAAAAATCCGCGCTGGATCAAAGAAAATCGAATTTTTGCCCGGGCGGCGACTCAGCTCCGCAACGCGGTCGAGATGGCGGCCAGCCCGCCGCGCAGCGCCGCTTCCGCCGGCCAGCCGAAGCCGAGGCGGAAGAAGCGCTTCGGCATATCGAACCAGTGGCCGGGGCCGACATAGGCGCCGTGCTCCTCCAGCAGCCGGGTGTAGAAGCGATCGAGGTCGAAGCCGGCATCGACATTGAGCCGCGGGAAGCCGACGACGCCGCCTTGCGGCCGCACCCAGTCGACCAGCGTCTCGCCGTCGATCCAGGCCTGCACGATGTCGCGGCGCCTGGCCATCTCGGGGAGCAACGAGGCCAAGAAGGCGTCACGGCGTGCGAGGGTCGCGCGGGCGATCGCCTCGTCGATGACGCTGCCGCAGATGCCGATCTGCTCCTTGGCGGCAAGGAAGGTTTCCTGCAGTTGCGGATCGCGGGTCACGAGCCAGCCGATGCGGATGCCCGGGATGCCGAAGGCCTTGGACAGCGAGCAGACGCTGATGGCGCTGGGGCTGAGCGAGGCCGCCGCCGGCAGGCGCTCGCCGTAAGAGAGATCGCGATAGGTCTCGTCGACCAGCAGGCGGCATTTGCGATGTTCGGCAAGCGCGATCAGCGCGTCGAGATCGGCGCGTGTCATCATCGTGCCGGTCGGATTGTGCGGGCAGGTGACGCTGATCAGTCTGGTGTTTGGCCGAATCTCGGCCTTCACGCGTCCGATGTCGACGGCGAAGCCTTGGTCGAAATCGAGATCGACATAAGAGATGGCGCAGCCGATCGCCTTCGGCGTCTCGATGTTGGTGGCGTAGTTCGGACGCACGACGACGAGATGGTCAGCGGGCGACAGCAACGACGTGGCGATGATAAACAGCGCGCCGGCGGCGCCCGCAGTCACCAGCACATCGGCGGCGGAAAGGCCCTTGTCCTGCCCGGCGATCAGCTCGCGCAGGTCCTTGTCGCCGCGATGCTCGCCATAGAACAAGGTGAGGTCGGGCAGCGTCAGACCGATGTCGGAGAGTTTCTGGTCGGCGATCGAGCTTTCGGAGAGGTTGTAGCGGATACGGTCGTAGCCGTATTCCTCCGGTGCTTCCTTCTCGATCAGCATCCTGGCGTAGTTCATGGCCTGTCCCCCAATGGACTTGCGCAATTCCGGACGGAAAACCGCGTCACACTTTTCCTGGAATTGCTTTGGCGCTAGCAACCAAGCCACAAAAGCAGGAAGCCTGCCAAGGTCGATTCCTCGGCAGGCTTCCTTAAACCATTGGTGCAGGCGCGCTATTTCAGGCCGTCGCCTTGGCCTTCCTACCCCGGGCGGGCTTCGCCGGCTCCGGTTCCGCCTTGCGGCCGAGGCCGATCGATTTGGCCAGCTGCGAGCGCGAGGCCGCATAGTTCGGCGCGACCATCGGATAGTCGGCCGGCAAGCCCCATTTGGCGCGGTAAGCTTCGGGCGTCAGGCCGAAATGCACGCCGATATGGCGCTTCAGCGATTTGAACTTCTTCCCGTCCTCGAGGCAGATAATGTAGTCAGGCGTCACCGAGCGCCTGGGATTGACGGCGGGGGTCGGCGGGGGCGCTGCGGGTTCCGCCGGCTGACTGATCCCGCCGATCGACGAGGCGACGCTGGCGATCAGCCCGCCCAGGTCCGAAGCGGGCAGGCGGTTTTTCGCGACATAGGCCGATACGATGTGAGCGGTGAGCTCGAGCAGATCGACTTCCTTGGCTGTGCTGGTGTCTTCGTCCACGTAGTCCCTCCATTTCTGCCGCAAGGCCGCGAAACCGATCCGGCTTTCGCGGTGTGTAATATCAAAGCGCTGCCAGCGTTGTTGGCGAATTCGAAAGCCGCAGGGGCCGCAGGCTGGCGAATTCCTAGTCGGCAAATCTGCGCGACGCAACGTTTTGTCGCATTAATACACGCTGTTTTGAACAATTATACTGAAATGTAACAATATCAGACGATCAGCGCCTTGTCGCGCCATAGACGAAATCCACCCTCGAAAGCGCGAGTGTTGTCGCCGCGCCGGGATTTTTCAGGCAATTCATCGAGCTTGTCGACATTTCCGCCGCCGATCACGACATAGTCCGGCTGCAAGGCGGCGCGAAGCCTGCCCACGACGTCGAAAACGTATTTGCGCCACTTCTTCTTCCCATGCTTCACCAGGCCGCGCTCGCCAACATAATCCTCGAAAGTCGCGCCCTTCTTGTAGGGCAGATGGGCAAGCTCCATCGGCTGGCCGACATTCCTGATGATCATGGCGGCGCCCAGGCCCGTGCCGAGGCCGAGGAACAGCATGCGGCCCCCGTCATAGGAGCCGATCGCCTGCATCAAGGCGTCGTTGACGAGTTTCACCGGCTTGCCGAAGGCGGCGGCGAAATCATAGCCGTTCCAGCCCTTGCCGAGATTGAAGGGATCGAGCGAGGGCTTGTTGTCCCTTACAGGGCCGGGAAAGCCCATCGAGATCAAGTCGTAGGTCAGGCCCTCCGCCAGTTTCCCGACCGAAGCGACGACCTGGTCGGGGGTCAGGCTCGGGCCGGACGGAACGCGGCGCATCTCGCCGCCGGCGCTGGTGAGGATCTTCACATGCGAGCCGCCGACATCGATGCTGAGCACGATCGGATCGCTACCTGTCGCGATGGTCTTTGCTGCCTTCGCCATTTCCCTCCTCCCCGGAGTTATCTGGTCGGATTGATCCAGCCATCGGGTGGACCGAAGCCTTTCATGGCGTCGGCCGGCCCCCAGGTCTTGGGCGCGTAGATCGCCGGCGGCGTGGTGTCGCCGAGCACCGGCCCGACGATGCGCCAGGCAAGCTCGGCGGCGTCCTGGCGCGTGAACAGCTGGCCATTGCCGTTCATGGCGTCGCCGATCAGCCTTTCGTAAGGCGGCATGTCGCCCTTGGTGTCGTCGAGCGCGGTGAGTTCCACCTGTTCGCCGACCATGTCGTCGCCAGGCACCTTGCGCTGCGCGCCGATCGAGATCGCCACCTGCGGGTCGATGCGGAAGCGCACGTAATTGGCGTCGTCCGGCTTGATCGGATCGAAGACGTCGAGCGGTGGCCGCTTCAGCCGCACGATCACCTCGGTGGCGTGCACCGGCATGTTCTTGCCGGCGCGGATGAAGAAGGGCACGTCGCGCCAGCGCCAGGTGTCGACGAAGAAGCGCACCGCGGCGAAGGTCTCGACCGGCGAGTTGGGCCTGACGCCCGGCTCGGCCAGATAGCCGTCGAACTGGCCGCGCACGACGTCGTCCCTGGTCAGGGTGCGGATGGCGCGCAGCACCTGCACCTTCTCGTCAATCAGGTCGTCGGCCGAGCGGCCGACCGGCGGCTCCATGGCGAGCAGAAGCAGGATGTTGAGCAAATGGTTCTCGATGACGTCGCGGATGCAGCCGACATCGTCATAGAACTTGCCGCGGCCTTCGATGCCGAAATCCTCGGCCATGGTGATCTGCACGCTCTCGACGAAGTTGCGGTTCCAGATCGGCTCCAGGAAAGAGTTGGCGAAGCGGAAATAGAGCAGGTTCTGGATCGCTTCCTTGCCGAGATAGTGGTCGATGCGGAAGATCGACTGCTCGTCGAACACCAGATGCAGCACCCGGTTCAGCCAGCGCGCCGACTGCAAATCGTGGCCGAAGGGTTTTTCGATCATCAGCCGCGCGCCGCGCGCGGTGCCGGACTGCTCCAACCCCTGCACAACGGTCTCGAACATCGTCGGCGGCACGGCCATATAGTGCAACGGGTGTTGCGCCGGACCCAGCGCCGTCCTCAGCTTCTCGAAGGTGGCGCTGTCGCGGTAGTCGCCGCTGACATAGCGCAGCTGCGAGGCGAGCTTGGCAAAGACCATGTCGTCGATGCCGCCCAGCGCGGTGACGATGCCGTCGCGGGCGCGGTCGACCAGTTTGGGCAGGTCCCAAGGGTCGAAGGCAACGCCGATCACCGGCTCGGTCAGTGTCCCCTTGGCGACCATCTGGTAGAGCGCCGGGAATATCTTCTTGTGCGCAAGGTCGCCGGTCGCTCCGAAAAGCACCAGCGTGTCGGACCTCTCCTGGCTCATGCCGTCTCTCCCTCACGCGCCGGTCTTCGGCTTTTCGACATGGCCGCCGAAGGCATAGCGCATGGCGGACAGGAGCTTGTCGGCGAATTGCGATTCGCCCTGCGAGGAGAAGCGGTCGAACAACGCCGAGGACAGCACCGGCGCAGGCACGCCGGTGTCGATCGCTGCCTTCAGCGTCCAGCGTCCCTCGCCGGAGTCGGAGACACGGCCGCCGAACTGGGCCAGCGCCGGATCGCTCTTCAGCGCGCCGGCGGTGAGATCGAGCAGCCAGGAACCGATGACGCTGCCATGCCGCCAGACTTCGGCGACCTGGGGCAGGTCGATGTCGAACTGGTAATATTGCGGGTTTTCGAGCGGGCTGGTCTCGGCGTCGGCGGTGCGCTGCCTTTTGCCGGCATTGGCCGATTTCAGGATGTTCATGCCCTCGGCATAGGCGGCCATGACGCCATATTCGATGCCGTTATGCACCATCTTGACGAAATGGCCGGCGCCGCTCGGGCCGCAATGCAGATAGCCGAAAGCCGCCGTTCCATCGTCCTTCGAGGGATTGGCTCCGGCGTCCGCTCCCGGCGCCAGCGTGGCGAAGACCGAATCGAGATGCTTCACCGCTTCGTCCGGCCCGCCGATCATCAGGCAGTAGCCGCGCTCCAGGCCCCAGACGCCGCCGCTGGTGCCGACGTCGACGAAGTTGATGCCCTTCACCGCCAGCTTCGCCGCCTGGTCGACGGCATCGTGGTAGTAGGAATTGCCGCCGTCGATGATGATGTCGCCCGGCTCCATCAGCGCCGCCACCTGGTCGACGATCCTGCCGGTGATCGCGGCCGGCAGCATCAGCCAGGCGCAGCGCGGCTTGGCGAGCTTGCCGACGAACTCTTCCAGCGAGGCGGCGCCCACGGCGCCGTCCTTGACCATGCCGGCGACGCTTGCCGAATTGATATCGTAGACGACGCATTCATGGCCGTCGCGCATCAGACGCCGCACCATATTGGCGCCCATCCTGCCCAGCCCCATCATTCCGATCTGCATGGTTTCATCCCGATTGCTTGAGGAAAGAAGAATTCACTGGCCGTTTGGTTGGTCGATCGCGACGGTGAAGTCGACATTCTCCCAACGCATCGCTTCCGGCCAGAAAAAAGTGAAGACGATGGTGGTTCCCTGTTGCAGGCGGTTAACGGGCAAATCCACCAGATGGATGCCGAACGCATTTTCGACCGTCCTGCTGTCCTGCACCGTCAGCCATTTGTCGCTGCTCCAATGGACGACGCCAGGCGCCGACAGTTCGACGCGCAACAGCTTGCCGGCGGGGATGGAGCGGATCTTGTTGTTGAAGCGCCATGTCCGCAGCGGCGAGACCGTCTTGCCTTTGATATAGCGTTCGACGCCCTGCGGCGGCAGGTCGAAGACGGCGCCGTCGCGCAGCGAGCGCAACAGCTTGATGTGCTCGGCATGCGCCCAGACCAGCGGCATGGCGCTACCGGACGGCTTGCCCAGCCACAGCTCGCGGTCCGGCATGTCGGGGCGATCCCAGACCTGTTCGGGCAGAAGGCCGCCCACGCCCGCCGAGCGTTCGAAAGTCTCCAGCAACTGCGCCGCCTTGTCCTTGCGGCCGGCGGCCAGCTCGTAATGGGCGCGCTCGCCGGCAAGCAACGGCCATGGCCGTCCCTGGCCGGTGCCGTCGAAGGGCGCGCCGTCCTCGTGCTCGCCATAGCCGTCGCCGCTGTAACGGTACCAGAGCGGCCCTTGCGGCAGGTCGCAGCGCAACTCGGCGTCGATCGCCTCGACGGTATTCAGGATGCGCGGGTCATCCGCGGCTCTGAGGCCGAAACGCACCAGCGCCAAAGCGTCCGGGCTGATGATGGCTTCCGCAGGCCTGTCGGTATCGGCCGGCGGCCGGTTCTTGATCGGCACGAAGCCGTCCTTCGGCGAGGCGGCGCCGCCGTCGTCTGGCGGGGCGATGCGGACATAGTAGCCTTCGACACCCGCTTTGGCGCCCGCATCGGTGCCGGTCACATAGGTCCAGCGCTCGATCTGGTCGTTCCAGCAATCGGCGGTCTCGCGCAGATAGTTTGCCGGCTCATTTTTGCCGCAGGCATCGAGCATGTCGGCCGCGGCAAGGAGGCCCGCTATCTCCACGGCCAGCGTAAACGGGCTGAAGCCGGCATCCTCCTCCCAGCGGTCCTCGCCGGTGACCGGGCCGTTGCGCACGACATAGGCGGCCGCGTTCTCGATCATGGCCAGGAAATCGGCGAGCTTCGGTTTCGGCAAGTGGCCGGCGCGGCGCAGAGCATCGGCGAGCAGCAACGGAAAGGCGCATTCGTCCATCTGGATGCCCGGCCAATATGCAGTGCCGTCGGACCAGACATTCTGCGGCCAGTGGCCGTCCGGTTGCTGGATCGAACGCAGATAGGCGAGGATCTGCAGCGCCTGCCTGCCGTCGCCGGCGGCAAGGAAGCCGCCTGCCGTCTCTACCAGGTCGCGCGGCCAGACGAGGTGATAGCCGCCGAGGTCGTCGTCGCCCTTGTTGAAGCCCCAGGGGATCGACAGGCTGGCGACCGCGGCGCCGGGCCTGGCGACCGACAGATGTGTCGCCAGCACCGCCGTGCTGGCGCGGTAGGTGTTCAAACCGGCGGCGCCGTCACGGTCGAGCTTTTCCAACCTCGACTGGAATTTCCGCCAATTGTCGACATAGGTTTTCGCGGCCGGCTCGCAACCCTGTTTCAGGCTTGCAAGCGCAAGGTCGGCGGCTTCCTGTGGCGAAGCGCCGAAGCCGAGCGCCAGCAAGGCAGTGGTCCTGACGGCCGAAAAGCCGATCTCGCCGGTCAGCGCGACATTGCCGTTCTCCGCCACCTGGCAGGAAGGATCGAGCAAGCCATTGTCGCGCAGCTGCCGCCAACCGTCGGAAAAGCCGACATAGCCGGCCGAACAAGCGCCCCAGGGCAAGGATGAAGCAAGCGCAAGCGAGACGCCGCGCCCGGTGGCGAACAGAAGACGATGTCCCTTATGTTCGCCGATCCAGGCCGTGTTGCCCATGCCGGCATTGACGAGATGCGGCGCGAGCAGCGCGTAGACGCGATAGCTTGCCGCTGCTCCCTTGAGCGCAATGAAACTGATTTCCTGCAGCAGGACGGGTCGTTTCGAATCCGTAACGATGCGCTTCTCGATCTTGTAAGCGCCGTCGGACGCGGTGTTCATCAGCCGGTAGGCCGGGGTCCCGTCCTCGAACGGTTCGACGGTATGGGCCGCATCGCGCTTCTCTTCGGAAAAATAGCCGTCCGGACCGGTGATGATCAGCCCCAGGTCGCGCGTGCAGGCGCTGTCGAGGCGCGGGTAATAAATCTCATTCAAGATGCCGTGACTGGTGGTGAACCAGAGCGGGCTCCTTGCCGAAAGGGCGGTGCCGACGCCGCTCTTGGCGCTTGATGTCCAGCGCGCCGGAATTCCGGGCGCGCCTTTGGCAACGGTCGGCGTTACTGCCATCCAAACCTCTCTTCCGCCGCGTTCCTAGACCATCAACGGGAGGGTTTTCAATCGCCGCACCGCAAGTTGATCGCTGGCCCATCAGGCTTTGCAGTTGACAGCTTGCAGTTCCTCCAAATTTGTCTGACAATAGATAAAAAACAGGCGTTACACGTCACGGCTATTCGTCAAGATCAGCAACCTCGGGAGGAACCGACATGAAGAAACTGCTCGTATTGAGTGCATTCGCGGCGATGCTCGCCTCGGGCACAGCGCTTGCCGACACCAGCGGCAAGAAGATCGCCTTTTCCAACAATTACGCCGGCAATTCGTGGCGCCAGGCGATGCTCGACAGCTACGGCATCGTCACCAAGAAGGCGGTCGAGGACAAGATCGTCGCCGCGGCGGATGTCTTCACCACCGCCGACAAGGAGGTGCCGACCCAGGCGGCGCAGGTGCAGAATCTTATCCTGCAGGGCTATGACGCCATCGTCATCAACGCCGCCTCGCCCGACGCGCTGAACGGCGCCATCAAGCAGGCCTGCGATGCCAACATCGTTGTCGTCTCCTTCGACGGCATCGTGACCGAGCCTTGCGCCTATCGGGTCGTCGTCGACTTCAAGGACATGGGCAAGCAGGAAGTCGAGCAGATGGCCAAGTTCCAGCCCAAGGGCGGCAATCTGCTGGAAATTCGCGGTCTGGCCGGCACTTCGATCGACGATGCCATCCATGCCGGTATCCTCGAGGGCGTCGCCGCTCATCCCGAGTTCAAGATCGTCGGCTCGGTGACCGGCGACTGGGACCAGACGACGGCGCAGAAGGCGGTGGCGACCATCCTGCCTTCGCTCCCCGACGTCGTCGGCATCGTCGACCAGGGCGGCGACGGCTATGGCGCCGCGCAAGCCTTCGCAGCCGCCAACAAGCCGCGCCCGACCATCATCATGGGCAATCGCCAGGACGAGTTGAAATGGTGGAAGGAGCAGAAGGAGAAGGACGGCTACAAGACCTGGTCGGCCTCTATCGCGCCCGGCGTGTCGACGCTGGCCTTCTGGGTGGCGCAGCAGGTGCTCGACGGACGCAAGGACATTCCGCACGACCTCCTGGTGCCCTATCTCGCTTTCACCCAGGATGATTTCGAGGCCGCGCTGCCGAAGATCAAGGAAGGCGGCGTCGCCACGCACGAATACACGCAGGAAGAGGCCATCGCGGCAATCAAGGCCAACATCAAATAATGGCGGCGTGAATTTGCCAGCCGCATCGCCAGCCGGGTATCGTTGAGCATGCTCAAGGCAAACACCGACATCGTCAGGCTGAACGGCGCCGAAAAACATTTCGGCGCCGTTCGGGCTCTAAACGGCGTCGACTTCCATGTCGGCGCAGGCGAATGCGTCGGGCTTGTCGGCCATAACGGCGCCGGCAAGTCGACGCTCATGCATATGGTGGCCGGCACGCTGCGGCCGGATGGCGGACAGATCGCGGTGCGCGGCAGTCAGGAGGCCAGCTATTCCGTGGCCCGCGCGCTGGAACTCGGCATACGCTGCGTGTTCCAGGAACTGTCGCTCTGCCCCAATCTCAGCATCGCCGAGAACACCCGTATCAATCATCCCTCGCTCGCCGGTTTCGGCTGGCGGCGCAGGGCCGCCGATCTCATTCGCGCCAAGCTCGACGAGATCTTCCCGGACCACGGCATTTCGGCGGACGACATTGCCGGCGACCTCTCGATCGGAAGGCGGCAGATGGTCGAGGTGGCGCGCGCCTTCACGCTGACGCGCGAGCCGCTGCATCTGGTTATCCTCGACGAGCCGACCTCGTCGCTCGACGCGCATACTGCCGGGCAGTTGCTTTCCTTCGTCCGCCGCTTCGTCGAGCAGGGCGGCAGCTGCATCCTGATCTCGCATGTGTTGGGCGAGGTGCTGCAGAACGCTGATCGCATCGTGGTGATGCGCGACGGCAAGGTGGTCGCGGCCGATGCCGCCGATGCCTTCGACCGCGACAAGCTGGTCGCCGCCATGGGCGGCGCCGAGGGGCATCACAAGGTCGCCACCGAGGCCCGCAAGACCGAGCCTGGCGCGCTCAAGGTGCGGGCGCGCCCGGCGAGGCAGCAGGACGGCAAGGAGCTCGTCGCCCGCGCCGGCGAGATCATCGGCCTCGCAGGGCTTGCCGGCCATGGCCAGACCGACCTTTTGCTGGCGATCTTCTCGGCGGCCGCCCGCGCCAGGACCGGCATCGAGGTGACGGCGCCCGTGGCGTTGGTCGCGGGCGACCGCCAGTCGGACGGCATTTTTTCGCAATGGTCGATCGCGCAGAACATCGGCATCCGCTCGCTGGCCAAGCTGCGCAACGGCCTTTTGATCTCGCCGCAGCGCGAGGCGGAACTCGCCGAATTCTGGAAGAAGAAAATCGGCATCCGCACGCCGGACATGAACAACAACATCTACTCGTTGTCGGGCGGCAACCAGCAGAAGGCGCTGTTTGCCCGGGCGCTCGGCTCGGACGCCGAGATCGTGCTGATGGACGATCCGATGCGCGGCGTCGATATCGGTACCAAGCTGGAAGTCTACGATCTCGTGCGCGAGGAGGCCGCCAAGGGCCGCACCTTCCTGTGGTACACGACCGAGACCGAAGAACTCGACAATTGCGATCATGTCTATGTCTTCAAGAACGGCCGCATCGTCGCCAATCTCGGCCGCGACGAACTGACGGAGGAAAAGATCATCCAGTCCTCGTTCGGCGATGCGGCCTGACATGACCGCGATCGCTCCCGGAACGCTCCCGAAATCCTCGCAACGCGGCAGTGCCGCCCGAGCACGGCTGCTGCGCGGGCTTTTGCCGGCCTTGTCGCTGGCGCTGGTGCTGATGGCGATCGCCTGGCTCAACCCGCGCGCCATCAGCTATTTCGGCTTCAACCTGATGCTCAATCTGGCGATCCCAATCGCGCTGGCGACGATCGCGCAGATGTTCGTCATCGCCGGCAACGAGCTCGACCTGTCCATTGGAACGTTCGTCGGCTTCGTCGGCTGCGTCACCGCGACCTGGCTGCGCGACGCGCCGCTGCTGGGCATATTCGTGCTGCTGGGTTCGATCGGCGTCTACGCGCTGCTCGGCGCGCTGATCCATCTTCGCAATTTGCCGTCCATCGTGGTGACGCTCGGCATGAGCTTCGTCTGGCAGGGGCTTGCCATCCTCATCCTGCCCAAGCCCGGCGGCAAGGCGCCGGACTGGCTGCTTTCGATCATGTCCTTCAAGCCGCCTTACATTCCATTCCCGATCCTGGCGGCGCTTCTGATCGCCGCAGTCGTGCATTTCGGCCTGATGCGCACCTCCTATGGCGTCATCCTGCGCGGCTCCGGCGGCAACGCCGCGGCGCTCAGGCGCGCCGGCTGGTCCCTGCTCAAAACCAAGATCGTGCTCTTCGCGCTGACCGGCCTGTTCGGGGTTCTGTCGGGCATGGCGCTGATCGGCATCACCACGTCGGCCGACGCCAATATCGGCAATGGCTACACGCTGCTCTCGATCGCCGGTGTCATCCTCGGCGGCGGCGAGTTCGTCGGCGGCCGCGTGTCGCCGATCGGCGCGGTTCTCGGGGCCTTGACGCTGGCCTTGGCCGCGTCGCCGCTGCTGACCTTCATGCACATCCCGCCCGACTGGCAGGTCGCCGCCAATGGCGCGATCCTGATCATCGTGCTGGCGGCGCGCGTGCTGATCAGCCGCAGGGAGCGGTAAGCGATGACCTCGGTGCGGACGCTGCTTGAAAAACCCTGGGTCTGGTCGTTCGCCGGCGCGCTCGTCGTGTGGGTGGCGACGGTCATCTTCACCGGCGGCTATGGCGCCGGCGGCATGGTCACGGCGGCCTTGTCGCTCGCCGTCTTCACCGTCATCGTCGGCGTCGGCCAGATGTTCGTCATCACGCTCGGACCCGGCAATGTCGACCTGTCGCTGCCGGCCAATATCGGCCTGGCCAGCGCCGTCGCCATGAAGGTGATGGGCGGCAGCGATTCGATGATCGTGGTCGGGCTGCTCGCCGCACTTGCCTGCGGGGCAGCGATCGGCGCCATCAACTATCTCTTGATCTGGGCGCTGCGCATCCCGCCGATCATCGCGACGCTGTCGGCGAGCTTCATCATCCAGTCGGTCGACATCAGCTACGGCCGCGGCCTGCAAATCAAGCCGCCGCCGGGCTTCGCCGACTTCACCAACTGGCAGGTGCTGGGCATACCCGTGCTGGCGATGCTGACTGTGCTGTTCACGATCGGCGCCGCACTCGCGCTGCAGCGCATGATCTACGGCCGCTCGGTGCTGGCGATCGGCCAGAACATCCGCGCCGCCTGGCTGGCCGGCGTCCATGTCGGCCGCATCCGCTTCCTCACCTACACGCTGTGCGGGGCGCTGGGCGGCATCGACGGGGCGCTGCTTGCTGGATATTTTCGCGGCGCCAATGTCGATATCGGCAACGAATATCTGCTCGCCTCGATCGCGGTCGTCGTCATAGGCGGCACCTCGGTCGCCGGCGGCAAGGCCAATGTGCCCGGCGTCTGGGGCGCCGGCCTGTTCCTGGTGCTGCTGCTCACCATGCTCAACACCTTCGGCGTCAGTGCCGGCGTGCGGCTGGTGCTGACCGGGCTGATCATCGTCGGGGTGATCACGGCTGCCGGCGGCGAGAAGGCCGTGCGGTAACAGCTTCCGCCGGCCATCTCCCGATGAGGCAGGAGCCTCGCGCTATTTCGCCGCCTTGGCCCGCGCGATCGCGTCGACGATCATCTTCTTGGCGTATTTGGAATCGTGCCAGCCTTCGATCTTGACCCATTTGCCGGGCTCGAGATCCTTGTAGTGCTCGAAGAAGTGCTGCACCTGCTGGCGGGTGATGTCCGGCAGGTGCGTGTATTCGGTGACGTTCTCGTAGCGCAGCGTCAGCTTCGGCGAGGGGACGGCGATCACCTTCTCGTCCTGGCCGGCATTGTCTTCCATGATCAGGACGCCGATCGGCCGCACATTGATGACGCAGCCCGGCACCAGCGCGCGGGTGTTGCAGACCAGAACATCGATCGGGTCGCCGTCGCCCGACAACGTGTGCGGCACAAAGCCGTAATTGCCGGGATAGCGCATGGAGGTGTGCAGGAAGCGGTCGACGAACAAAGTGCCGGCCTCCTTGTCCATCTCGTATTTGATCGGTTCGCCGCCGATCGGCACCTCGATGATGACGTTGACGTCGTCAGGCGGGTTCTTCCCGGTGGCAATCGCTTCGATACGCATGGTCAAATCCCTCTCTCGATTGAAAGGACCGATAGCGGGGGACGCGTCGTGGCGCAATGCGTCGAATAGTGCGCAGCGCTAATGGAAGCGCACACAGTTTGTAATCGATTGTAATCTGATGCGTGTCCCAAACCGCCCGGCAGTTTTGGGACGGCGACGCTAGTCATTCCAGACGAAAGCGACCTTCTTCAGCGCCTTCTGCTCGAAGACTTCGACGCCTTCGGCGATATCGCGGCCGCCATTGCCGACATAGAAGGCCAGGGCGTTCTGGTTATCTTCCAGCGCCCACACCACAAGGCCGCGCAAGCCGTGGTCGGCGAGCCGGGCCTTGGCCGCCTTGAACAGGCGGCTGCCGAGCCCTATGCCCTGATATTCGGGCCGCAGATAGAGCTCGTAGATCTCGCCCTGCTGCCGGAGCTCGCGGGCGCGGTTCTTGCCGATGGTCGCATAGCCGGCGACGGTCCCGCCGATCTCGACGACCAACACGGTGGCGGCGCGGCGAATTGCGTTGGCCCACCAGTCGACGCCGCGGCGGTTGATCATCGAGGTCAGCGTGCGGTGCGGGATGATGCCGGAATAGGCGCCGCGCCAAGCCTGCTGATGCACCTCGGCGATGGCGCTGGCGTCGCGCGGCTCTGCCTTCCGGATGTCGATGGTTAACGTGTTCATGATTGGTTAACCATAAACCCGCATCGGGCGATTGCAAAGAGTCCCCCAACACGCCTCGACGCTTTCGCACAGGCGGAAGGTGCGTCCGCGAATTAGGCGCCGTGTCAGATCTCTACGAGGTGATCGTCGAGCTCGTTGGTGTCGCCTTCGGTGACCGGGAAATGCTCGGCGAGCACGGCGCCAACCGTGGCGACAGCCTTGACGAAGCCGTCGGCCAGCCGGTTGTCGCCGGCATGTTTGGTCAGGTCGCGCACAACGCCGTCCCAGACATGCTGGCCGACCTTGGCGTCGATGCCGGAATCGGCAACGACCTCGGCATAGCGCTCGGCGATGGAGACGAAGATGAGCACGCCGGTGCGCGCGCTCGTACGGTGGACGTTGCGCGCCAGGAACTGCTTCATCGCATTGGCGTGCGCGGCCCGATAGCGCAGCCTTCGCGGCACGAAATGAATGCGCAAGACGGGCAGGAACCAGAGCGTGGCGAACACCGAGGCTAGCGCCAACAGTTGCGCCAGCAGGAAATGCGGCAGCCGGATGGTCAGCCACAAGCCCTCCAGCCCGTAGGCGACGGCGAGGCTGGCGATGAAGAGGCCGATTGTCGTGGTGAACGCGGCCGGAAAGAAGTAGCCCTCGCTGGCGCGAGCGACGACGCAGTAGATCTCGCCGTCGGTCTTCAGCTCGGCCGTGCGGATCGCCTCGGCGATGCGGTCATGGTCCTCGGCGCTGATCGGTCGCGTTGCCATGGTGCCTCACCAGCTTCCCGAAGAGCCGCCGCCGCCGGACGAACCGCCGCCGCCGGAAAATCCGCCGCCGCCCGAGGACCAGCCACCGCCGCCTGAGGACCAGCCGCCGCCGCCCGACGACCAGCCGCCCGAGGAAGAACGCCGGTTCTGATCGAAAGTCATGCCGAGCCAGCGGTAGCGACCCGGCCCGATCTTCTGGCCGAAGATCGGCGGCAGCACCGTCATCGCGATGCCGCCGAAGAAGATAAGCGCCCAGATGGTGATGAAAATGGCGAAGAACAGGTCGTCGGAATTGAACGGCGCCTGCTCGTTGCGCTTGCCGCGCGCCTCCAGTTCCTCGGGATTGCCCTCCAGCACCATGATCATGTCGTCGACGGCCTTGGTGATGCCGCCGGAGAAATCGCCGGCGCGGAAGGCCGGCACCATGTCGTTCTCGATGATGAGCTTGGTGTGCAGGTCGGTCAGCGTGCCTTCCAGCCCATAGCCGACCTCGATGCGCATCTTGCGGTCGTTCGGCGCGACCAGGAGCAGCACACCGTTGTTTTCCTTGGCCTGGCCGAGCTTCCAGAAACGGAACAGCCGGTTGGCGTAAGGCTCGATCTCCTCGCCGCCGAGGCTGGGTATGGTGGCGACGACGATCTGGTCGGCGCCCTTGGTCTCGAAGTCGGCAAGCTTCTGGGTCAGCGCCGCGCGGGTGCCGGCATCGATGATGCCGGCATTGTCGACGACGCGGCCGGTCAAGGCGGGGAGGTCGGCGGCGAGCGCGGCGAGGGGGAGGAGGAAGAGGCAGAAGCTCAGCAAAACGCCAATGAAGGCATTCTGTCGCGCCCCCCTCTGGCCTGCCGGCCATCTCCCCCACGAGGGGGGAGATTGGCGGTTCGGCCGCCGGCTCTCCCTTTCAGACGTTGGAGATTGGCGAAAGCCAACGTGACATCCAATCTCCCCCCTTGAGGGGGAGATGTCCGGCAGGACAGAGAGGGGGGTGACGGAACTCAAGGCTGGCTCGATAAGCTAAGTCGCTCTCACCCACCCTGCTTGTTGGTGCTCGTGCCGAAATCGACCTTCGGCACCTGCATCTTGTCCTCATCGACGGTGAAGTTGGCGAAGGGCTCGTTGCCGCGGAACCAGAAGGTCGCCCATAGCACGGACGGGAAGGTCTTCAGCGTCAGATTATAGTCCCTGACCGCCTGGATGTAGTCGCGCCGCGCAACCGCGATGCGGTTCTCGGTGCCTTCGAGCTGCGCCTGCAGCGCGAGGAAATTCTGGTTCGCCTTGAGGTCGGGATAGGCTTCCGAGACCGCGATCAGACGCGACAGCGCGCTGGTCAGTCCGGCCTGGGCATCCTGGAACTTCTTCAGCACGTCCGGGTCCTTCAGCGTCTCCGGGGTCACGGTGATCTGCGTCGCCTTGGCGCGCGCCTGAACCACAGCGTCGAGCGTGTCCTTCTCATGCGAGGCATAGCCCTTCACCGTCTCGACCAGGTTCGGGATCAGATCGGAACGGCGCTGATACTGGTTGAGCACCTCGCTCCAGGCTGCCCTGGCGTTCTCTTCCGCGGTCGGAATGGTGTTGTAGCCGCAGCCGGCAAGCAGCGGCAGCATGAAAGCCATCACCAGGAAGGCGGGCAGATTGCGGAAGACGGAATGTGGTGAGAGGCGCTCGGTAATCATGAATGGTCCCTCGACAGAAATTGCATGCGAAGCATTACCACAATCCAGGCGCAAGAAAATGTCCGGCGCATGACGCCGGTCCGGTTCAGCCGTGAGACACTGTGAATGGCGGCGCGAACAAGTTAAGCTGCGGGCCGGAAAGGGCAATTGCCATGGCAGAGCGCCGGGACGACGAGGCCGAGTCGCGCCGCATCCTCGAACGCGTGCAACAGGAGACGTCTCCAGCGGGCGCGTCGTTCATCACCCGCGCGGCGAGGGATGCGCGCGACCGCGTCACCGCCGCCGACACGGATCGCGCCGATCCCATCGAATATTGGGGAACCCGCATTGGCCGAACGCTCGGCTTCGTCATTGCCATTGGGCTATTGGCCTGGCTGGTGTATGCCGCCACACGTGGCGGCTAGGATTCAGATTCCATGAACGCAGAAAAAACCGACGCGCCGCGCGCGGTCATCGTCATCTCCAGCCATGTCGCCCGGGGCTCGGTCGGCAATCGCGCGGCGGTGTTCGCGCTGGAGACGCTGGGCTTCCCGGTCTGGGCGGTGCCGACCGTCATCCTGCCCTGGCATCCGGGGCACAGCCGCGCAACCCGCATCGTGCCGCCGCTCGACCAGTTCAAGGCGCTGATGGCCGACCTCGAACGGGCGCCGTGGCTGGGCGAGGTGCGGGCCGTGCTTTCGGGCTATCTCGGCGAAGCGGGCCAGGCGGAAGCCGTTGCCTCGCTCGTTGCCGCCGTCAAGGAAAAGACGCCGAACGCGCTTTACGTCTGCGATCCGGTGATGGGCGATTCCGGCGGGCTCTACGTGCCGGAATCGACGGCCGCAGCCATGCGCGACAAATTGATGCCGATCGCGGATATCGCGACGCCGAACCGCTATGAGCTGGAATGGATGGCGGGCGCGCCGCTGCCCGACATCAAGGCGGTGACGGCGGCGGCGCTTCATGCCGGACCCTCGACCATGCTGGTGACCTCGGCGCCGGCGATGATGGCGGGCGGCATCGGCAATTTCCTGCTCGACGGCAGCCAGGCGCTGCTTGCAGAGCACCGTGTGATCGAGAGGCCGCCGAACGGGCTGGGCGACCTGACGGCCGCGGTCTATCTGGCGCGGATTCTCTCCGGCCAGGCGCCGGTCAAGGCGCTGCAATCGACCACGGCCGCCGTTTACGAGATTCTCGCGCGCACCGCGAAGCGCGGCGGCGACGAGTTGCAGCTCGAAACCGACGCCCAGAGCCTGTCGCATCCAATGGCCATGGTGCAGCTGCGTCATCTTTTGCATCCCGGACGGGACAAGCGGGCGTGAAACCGGCCGGCCACGCGCTGGCCGGCGTCGACGGCTGCAAGGCCGGCTGGGTCGCCGTCCACCGCAAAGCGGACGCCGCGCCGTCCGTCTCGGTCTTCCCGAGTTTTCACGCGTTGCTCGACGCGCTGGCGGATGCGACCATCGCCGTCGACATGCCGATCGGACTGCCGGATTTTTCCAGCAAGGGCGGACGCGGACCGGAGGCGCTGGTGCGGCCGCTGCTCGGCGCGCGGCAATCGAGCGTGTTCGCCATCCCCTCGCGTGCGGCGCTCTATGCCGACACCAGCGACTTCACCACGATCGAAGCCTGGTATGCGGCGCATCGGCGGGCGGGCGCGGTGGCGATCAAGACGTCCGAGCCGCCGCGCGGCGTTTCCATCCAGGCTTTCGGCATCTTTTCGAAGATCCGCGAGATCGATCAGCTGTTGATCGCACGGCCGGAACTGCGCGGCCGCGTCTTCGAATCGCATCCGGAAGTGGCGTTCTGCAGGCTGAATGGTGGCACGGCGATGGCGCTGCCGAAGAAGATCAAAGGGGCGGTCAATCCGGCCGGCATGGAGGAGCGCAAGGCGCTGCTTTGCCGGCATGGCTATGAGAAGCGCTTCCTCGATCAGGCGCTGCCGCGGGGTGCTGCGAGCGACGACTTCCTCGACGCGGCGGCGATGATGCTGATTGCTGGGCGTATCGCCGGCGGCGAAGCGCGGCCTTCGCCCGACCCACCTCTGGCCGACCGTTTCGGCATCCCCGTCGCGATCTGGGCTTGAGGCAAAAGCGGCTGCGCTGCCTTTGGCGGCATGCGATTGCGACGCCGCCATCCGCAATTCGGCATTGCCCACGACCTGCATTTGCCGCTAGAGGCTTTTTCGATCGCAACGAGCTGCCGCCTCCAACCCCCGGAAAGGCTCTAGCCGCCCATGCCTCACCTCCCCGAGCACCTCCTCGCCGGCTATCGCAACTTCATGAGTGGCCGCTACCCCACCGAAAGCGACCGCTATCGCTCGCTGGCGCGCGACGGCCAGGCGCCCGAGACGATGATCGTCGCCTGCTGCGATTCGCGCTCGGCGCCGGAAGCGATCTTCGATGCCGGTCCCGGCGAACTCTTCGTGCTGCGAAATGTCGCCAATCTGGTGCCGCCCTACGAGCCGGACGGCGAGTACCACTCGACCTCGGCCGCGCTCGAATTCGCCGTGCAGAGCCTGAAGGTGAAGAACATCGTGGTGATGGGCCACGGCCGCTGCGGCGGCATCCGCGCCGCGCTCGACGCCAACTCCGCGCCGCTGTCGCCTGGCGACTTCATCGGCAAATGGATGAGCCTGATCGCCCCGGCCGCCGAGACCGTGGCTTCCAGCACGATGATGACCACGACCGAGCGCCAGACGGCCCTGGAGCGTATTTCGGTCCGCTACTCCATCGCCAATCTCAGGACCTTTCCCTGCGTCTCGATCCTCGAAGGCAAGGGCAAGCTCTCGCTCTACGGCGCATGGTTCGACATCTCGACTGGGGAGCTGTGGGTGATGAACAAGGAAACCGGCGATTTCGAGCGGCCGGAGCTTTAACGGAGGCGTGATGCACCGGATCAGCTGGAGGATCGTTCTGGCGGCGACGCTGCTCATGTCCTCGCTCGTCCGCGCCAGCGCGGATGACGGCGCCATCATCGATCGCTGGTACTCGGCGCTGCTGGTCGCCGACCGCACCGAATTGTCCGACCTGCTTGCCGACGACGTGCGCATGAAGCTCGACGACATCGGCGTCGTCCAGACCAAAGAGGATTTCATCGCCTCGATCGACGAATGGCAGGGCGCGGTCGCGGGCGCGGCGATCCGCCATCGCATCGAAAAGAGCGAGAATGGCGAGACCACGGTGCTCGCCTGCTACGATTTTCCCAACAACGATACGCTGATGCGCGAAACCTTCACCGTCGCCGGCGGCCGCATCGTCGCCAGCACGCAGACAGCGGTGGCGCAGGACTGCAGCGGCTATTGAGGCGAGGTCCGTGTTGCGCGGCGCGCGGCATCGCCCTACATCCGAGGCAGCCCGCCTCCAACTCAGCCCACCGGAATTGCTCATGTCATCCTCAAAAACCGTCGACCTCGCCGCCCATCCGCTGACCGTCTGGCAGGGGCCGCTCGGCCTGCCGGACTTCTCGCGCATCGGCGACAATGATTTCGGGCCGGTCTTCGACGCGGCGCTGGCGGCGCACCAGGCCGAGGTCGACGCCATCGCCGGCAACAGCGCGACGCCGACCATCGAGAACACGCTTGCCGCGCTCGAGCTCGCCGGCGAGCCGCTCGACCATGTCTCCTCGATCTTCTGGTGCCGCGCCGGCGCCCACACCAACGACACGATCCAGGCGATGGAGCGCGAGGTTTCGCCAAAGATGTCGCGGCATTTCTCGGCGATCTCGATGAACGAGAAGCTGTTTGCCCGCATCGACGATCTCTACCAGCGGCGCGATAGCCTGAAGCTCGATGCCGAAACGCTGCGGGTGCTGGAGAAGACCTGGAAGGGCTTCGTCCGGTCGGGCGCCAAGCTCGATGCCGACGGCAAGAAGCGGCTTGCGGCCATCAATGAAGAGCTCTCCTCGCTCGGCACCAAGTTCGGCCAGAACGTGCTCGCCGACGAACGCGACTGGGCGCTGTTCCTCGACGAGGCCGATCTTGCCGGCCTGCCGGATTTCTTGAAGAGCGCCATGGCCGAGGCGGCCGAGATGCGTGGGCAGAAGGGCCGCTATGCGGTGACGCTGTCGCGCTCGATCTACGAGCCGTTCTCGACCTTCTCCGAGCGCCGCGACCTGCGCGAGATCGCGTTCAAGGCCTTCATCATGCGCGGCCAGAATGGCGGCGCCTCCGACAACACGGATGTCGTGCGCGACATGCTGAAGCTGCGCGCCGAGAAGGCGAAGCTGCTTGGTTACGATTCCTTCGCGGCGCTGAAGCTCGACGACACGATGGCGAAGACGCCGAAGGCGGTGCACGAGCTGCTCGATCCGGTGTGGGAGAAGGCGCTGGAAAAAGCCGCCGCCGACCAGAAGGAGCTGGAGCGGCTGGCGACTGAAGCCGGCAGCAACGAGAAGTTCGCGGCCTGGGACTGGCGCTTCTACCAGGAGAAGCTGCGTGCCGAGAAATTCGCCTTCGACGAGGCGGAGCTGAAGCCCTACCTGCAGCTCGAGCGCGTCATCGAGGCCTGCTTCGATGTCGCCACGAAACTGTTCGGCATCACTTTCGAGGAGAAGAAGGGCATCGCCGCCTGGCATCCCGATGCACGGGTCTTCGTGGTGAAGAATGCCGACGGCAGCGAGCGCGGCCTGTTCCTGGCCGATTATTTCGCACGTCCGTCAAAACGTTCCGGCGCCTGGATGAGCGCGCTGAAATCCGGCTACAAGCTCGGTCATGGTTCCAAGCCGGTGATCTACAACATCATGAACTTCGCCAAGCCGCCGGCCGGCGAGGCGGCGCTGCTGTCCGTCGATGAGGCGAAGACGCTGTTCCACGAGTTCGGCCATGCGCTGCACGGCATGCTTACCGACGTGACCTGGCCGTCGGTCTCGGGCACTTCGGTCAGCCGCGACTTCGTCGAACTGCCCTCGCAGCTTTACGAGCATTGGCTGACGGTGCCGGCGGTGCTGGAAAAGCACGCGCTGCACGTCAAGACGGGCAAGCCGATGCCGAAGGCGCTGCTCGACAAGATGCTCGCCACCCGCACCTTCGGCGCCGGTTTCGCCACGGTCGAGTTCACCGCCTCGGCGCTGATCGACATGGCCTATCATGCAAGGCCCGAGGCGCCGGCCGAGCCGCTTAGGTTCGAGGCCGAGACGCTGGAAAAACTGCATATGCCCGACACGATCGCCATGCGCCACCGCACCCCGCATTTTGGCCATGTCTTCGCCGGCGACGGATATTCAGCCGGCTATTATTCCTACATGTGGTCGGAAGTGCTCGACGCGGACGCCTTCTCGGCTTTCGAGGAAACGGGCGATGCCTTCAATCCGGAGCTGGCTGAGCGGCTGCGCAAGAACATCTACGCCGCGGGCGGTTCGAAGGATCCGGAGGAGCTCTATACGGCGTTCCGTGGCAAGATGCCGTCGCCCGAGGCGATGATGGTGAAGCGGGGGTTGGTGTAGCGCCTTTCCCTTCTCCCCTTTTTGGAGAAGGTGGATCGGCGCTGAGCGCCGAGACGGATGGGGTGTACAAGGGAACGCCAGCGCCTCACTCCGCTGGAACACCCCTCATCCGTCTCGGCGCTATCGCGGCCACCACCCGGCCCTTCGCAGGCTCAGGGCGTTCGAAGCTCGAAAAGCCAAGCAATTGGCTTTCGTCCGCTAACGCGGACCGCTTCTCACCCCACAAGGGGAGAAGGGGGAGCCGCATCCTTCCACGGATCCGCCACTCGCGGCCAGATCGGGCGATTGATCTTCCTGTAATCCGTCTTCGCCGGGTTGCTCGGATAGGAGCTCGGCGCCGCGACATAGATGATCTCGGCGGCGATCGGTGCGAAGCCGGCGTAGAAATGATTGGTCGATTTGATGAGCAGGATGTCCTTGCCCATCGGATCGATGCCGATATTGGAGAAGACATCCGGCTCGAAGGTCTGGGTGCGGTTGGTGTTCAGGATCACATCGACCTCGGTGCCTTGGATGCGCACCACCGCTGACGGCCCCAATGTCACGCGACTCGGGCCGAAGCTTTGCCAGCCTTCGTTGGTCGTCTTCAGCACTGTGACGCGCGCGTCGATCGGCTCGCCGGCCTGCGGCCCGGCCTTGCCGCCGAAGCGCAGATCGATGACCGCGCCCTCGCCGGCGGCATGGCAGAAGGTCACGGCGATCGGGTCCCAGATCGTCGCCACGCCGACCTTGTTCACGCCGCGCTTGAGCAGCTCGCGCAACACGATCGTGCCGTCGCCCGGCACGCCGCCGCCGGGATTGTCCCAGATGTCGGCGATCACTGCCGGCTTGTCCTGGCGCGTCGCGCGCACGGCAAGCGCCTGTTCGATGCCCGCCGAGGCGGAGAGCATCGTCATCGCGGTTTTTTCGCGCAGCGCATAAAGCTCGCGGCCGAGGGTTTCCGCCAAAGCATCGCCCTTAGCCTTGTCGTTGTCGGTGACGACCAGGATGCGCGTGCCCATCTCCGGCACGTCGGCGGCCATGAAGCCGTGGATGACCGAGACCGACAGCACACCGTCCTTGCCATGCAGCGCCTTGATCCTGTCGACGAAGGAGCGCATCGGCTCGCGGCTGGTCGGCAGCACCTGGATCATGCGGCAGTCGAAGGTCGAGATGACAGGCTTGATCTCGCCGCGTGCCGCGGCAAGGCCGAGCTCGACGACATGCTCGCCGCGCTCATAGAAATCGGTGTGCGGGAATTCGAGGAAATAGGCCATGACATCGCAGGCCGCGACCCGTTTCGGCGTCAAGTGGCTGTGCGGATCGAACTCGGAGGCGATCACCACCTTCGGCCCCACGATAGCGCGCACGCGCTCCAGCAGATCGCCTTCGCAATCGTCATAGCCTTGCGCGACCATGGCGCCATGCAGGCCGAGGATCACCGCATCGACCGGTAGCGCCGCCCTCAGCTGATCGAGAATCTCGTCGCGCAGCGCCTCGTAGGTTTGCCGCTGCACCAGGCCGCCGGGCTCGGCCCAGGTCGCGGTGCCTTCGATGACGGTGAGCCCTTCCTTCGCGGCGCGCTTGCGCAGCGCGACGATCGGCGAGGAGCACAGCGTCGGCGTCTCCGGGTGCTTGCCCGGGCCGGCATAGAAGGCCATCTCGAACGAAGCCCGGTCGGTCGGGACCGGCGAGAAGGTGTTGGTTTCCGTCGCCAGCGAGGCGGTGAAGATGCGCATGAACGCTCCCTAGACTTCTTGTTTTTGCGATTCCGGACGAAAACCGCTGCGTATTCCTGGAATTGCCGGGACTGCTATTTGACGGCCCCGAGCGCAAGGCCCCGGACGAGGTAGCGCTGCAGCCAGATGAAGAGGATCGCCACCGGCAGCGTCGCCAGCAGCGTGGCGGCCATGACATGGTGCCATTCGATCGTATAGCGGCCGGCGACGAGCGAGAAAACCTGGATCGGCAGCGTGTAGCTTTCCTGGCTGCGCAGCATGGTGAGCGCGACCACGAACTCGTTCCAGGCGTTGATGAAAGTGAAGATCGCCGTCACCGCGATCGCCGGCAGGCAGAGCGGCAGGAACACCTTGCGCAAGGTCAGCCAGCGGCCGGCGCCTTCCATCCAGGCCGCCTCCTCGAGGTCGTGCGGGATGGTGTCGAAATAGCTCTGCAGCATCCAGACGGTGAAGGCGACGTTGAAGGCCATGTAGATGAAGCCGAGCGCGGTTGTCGACTCGACCAGGCCCCAGGCCGCCATCAGCCGGAAGAGACCAAGCACCAGCACGATCGGCGAGATCATCTGCGAGATCAAAAGGAACTGGCGGAACGCGCCATAGCCGGCAAAGCGGAAGCGCGACATGGCGTAGGCCGCCGGCACCGAGATCAGGATGGCGCCGATCGTCGCCAGCGCCGAGACATAGAGCGAGTTGAGCAGCGCTTGGCCGAAGCCGGTCGCCACCCACATGTCGGCGAAATTCGACCAGCGGAATTCGCTCGGCCACCAGGTCGGCGTGAGCACCTCTGTGCGCGGCTTGACGGCGGTGAGAAACATCACGGCGAAGGGGAAGATCGTGACCACGATCAGTGGAGCCAGGAGCAGCCAGGCGATGATGGTGCGTTTCAGTTTCGGCGTCATGCGCGCTGCTCCCGCATGGCAAGCCGCACATAGATCATGGTGAAGACGAGCAGGATCGCGAACATCACCAGCGACACGGCCGAGGCCTCGCCCAGTTTGCCGATGCGGAAGGCGAGCTTATAGAGATGCGTCACCAATATGTCGGTCGAGTTGGCCGGCCCGCCCTGCGTCATCACCCAGATGATCGGGAAAGAGTTGAACACATAGATAGTGTTGAGCACGATCGCGATGTTGATGAAGGGTTTGAGCAGCGGAAAGGTGATCTCTCGGAACTGCTGGAACAGTGTCGCGCCCTCCAGCGCGGCCGCCTCATAGAGATCATCGGAGATCGAGGACAGGCCGCCGAGGAAGATCGTGGTGGTGAAGGGTACGGTCACCAATATGCCGATCAGCACCTGCATCGGGAAAGCCGTCTCGGCGCTCGCCAGCCACTGGATGTTCTGGCTGATCAGGCCGAACTTCATCAGCGCTGAATTCAGCATGCCGCTTTCGCCGTTGAGCGCCCAGCGCCAGACCACCGCGGTCATCGTCAGCGACACCGCCCAGGGCAGCATGATAATGACGCGGGCGAGGCCACGTCCATAGAAATCCATGTTGAGGATCATCGCCACGGGGATCGACAAAAGCAGCGCGCCGCCGACGACCAGCACGGTCCACAGCCCGGTGCGCCAGAGGGCGGCGACGAAATCCGGGTCGGCGGCAAGCGCCGAGAAATTACCCAGGCCGCTGAATTCGCGAAGCTGGCCGAAGCGGTTGACGTCGTGCGTCGATATCTGGATCAGGTCCCAGACCGGCCAGAAGATCACGACCGCCGCGAGCAGCAGGCTGGGGAGCGTCAGCAGATAGGGCAGGAAACGATTTTGCATCGGGTGGTTTTTGCTCTGATCCGTTCTTTTCAACCGCTCAGTTGAATTGTTTCCGGCGCCTGCGCTGCCCCCCAACCTGCCTGCCGGCATCCTCTCCCGTATGGTGACGGGGAGAGGGACGCTGTCGCCGGCGATTTCGCTAATCGCCAAGGTGGCAGGAAAAGCGCCTGCGTTGCAGCCAGTTCTTTCTCCCCGCCCCTATACGGAGAGAAATGCCCGGCAGGGCAATGAGGGAAGGCGCCGACGTAGAAGATTTGTCCCTTTGTCTGGGACGATTACCTGTCCGTCCGGCTATTCGACCGAACACCTTTCAGAAAGATGTGGCGCGCCCCGCGGGGGTAGGGCGCGCCACGGGCGCAGGGAGATACGCCCTTATTTCTTGAGCACGGCGTTGGCCTTGGCCGCCGCGTCCTTCAGGCCGGCTTCGGGGTCGCCGCCGAGATAGATCTTCTGCATGGCGTCCGACGTGATCTGGGCGATCTCCTCCCAACCCGGAATGACCGGCGCGAATCGGGCGTCGGGCAGGAGCGCGGTGAAGGCGGCGAGGTCGGCGTTGTTGACGTAATAGTCCATCTTCGCCTCTTCCTTGTTCACCGGCAGGAAGCCTTCGCCCTGAGTGAACTTGGCGCGCTGCTCCTTGGTGAACAGGAAGTCGAGCAGCTTCCAGGCCTCGTCCTTGTTCTTGGAGTTCTTGAACATGATGATGGAGTCGGTGACGCCATAGGTGCCGCGCGCGCCGGTCGGGCCGGCGGGGATGGCGGCGACGCCATATTTCAGGTTCGGCGCTTCTTCCTTGATCTGGTTGGACAGGAAGGGCGCGGTGATCATCATGCCGACCTTGCCCTGTTTGAATAGGTTCTGCACGTCCTCGCGGTTGTTGGAGGTGACGCCTGGTTCCGTCAGGCCCTCGTCGATCATCGACTTGTAGAGCTTCGCCGCTTCGAGCGCGCCGGGTGTGCTCAGGCCGGAGGTGCCGTCCTTGTTGAGGATCTCAGTGCCCTGCGACCACATCGCATAATAGTAATAGACGTCGGTCTCGATCTCCTTGCCCTGCAAGCCGAAGCCGAAGGCGCCGACCGCCTTGATCTTGCGGGCGTCTTCCTGCAGCTCGGTCCAGGTCGCCGGCGGCTTGGCGATGCCGGCCTTCTCGAACAGCTCCTTGTTGTAATACATGGCGCGCGCCGAAGCCGCGATCGGTAGGCCGTAGGTGTGGCCATTCATGATTGAGGGCTGCAGGAATGTGTCGATGAAACGGTCCTTGAACTCGGGCTTGATGTAGCTGTCGAGCGGCTCGGCGACATCCTGCTGGACGAAGTCGATCAGCCAGCGCGTGCCTATGATCGAGAGATCCGCGTTGGTGCCGGCAGTGATGTCGGTGGTGAGCTTCTGCAGCAGCACATCCCACGGCACCACCTCATATTTGATGGTGATGCCGGGATTGGCCGCCTCGAATTCCTTCTTCACCGCTTCGAAATAGGGGCCGGTCTTGGCGCTGTATTCGGCGACGGTGACGCGCACCTCGCCGGCATCGGCTGGTGCTGCCAGGGCCAGCATGCTCATTCCGGCCAGCAGGCCGGCAGTCCATTTTGCAAGGCTCATCTGAATTCTCCCATTGACGCACGTTGGCGCCTGGCTCTTGTGAACACAGGATTTATGTTACTTTCCTACATTATCCATGATTCCGCGCCACGCAAGCGGATTATCGTGTTGCTTAATTACATTTGGTTGGCTAGCGTATTGGCTCAAAAATGGGGAGTGGAGGAGGGCGCAACGTGGGTTCGACAGCCGAGTTCGAAGGCAAGACCGTCGTGGTCACCGGAGCCGGCGGCGGCCTCGGCTCGGCGATCGTCGAGCTCATGGCCGAACGCGGCGCGCGGATCGTCGGCTGCGACCAGTCGTCGGAGGTGCTGGCCAGCCCGCATATCGCCTCGCGCCATGTCTTCAACCTGCTTGACCGGGCCTCGATCGAAGCTGCGATCCCCGCTTTGCTCGACAAGGACGGCGTTCCCGACATCCTGATCAACAACGCCGGCTGGACCCGCGCCGAAACCTTGAAGGCGCTGACGGCTGACAAGATCGAGCAGGAGCTCGACCTCAATTTGACCGGCGTGATGAGTTTCGCCGATCCGCTGATCAAGGCGATGGCTGGGCGCGGTTCGGGCAGCGTCGTCTTCATCTCCTCGGTCAACGCCATCGCGCATTTCGGCAATCCGGCCTATGCGGCGGCCAAGGCCGGCATCAACGCCTATGCCAAATCGGTCGCCGTCGAGCTCGGCCGCAGCGGCTTGCGCGCCAATGTCGTGTGCCCGGGCTCGATCCGCACCGCCGCCTGGGACCATCGCCTGGCCAAGGATCCGCAGATCCTCGGCCGGCTGAAGCGGCTCTATCCGCTCGGCCGCATCGTCAATGCACGGGAAGTGGCTGAAGCCGTCGCCTTCCTTGCCTCGGAGCGCGCTTCCGGCATAACAGGTGCCGTGGTGCCCGTGGATGCCGGCCTGACAGCCGGCTATCTGCCATTCATCGACGACATATTGGGAGCGTGACCATGACCGACGTCCAGTTCCGCAACCTGTCGAAGTCCTTCGGGCAGCACAAAATCCTCGAAGACATCAATCTCGACATCAAAACCGGCGAGTTCGTCGTTCTGGTCGGGCCGTCCGGCTGCGGCAAGTCCACGCTTTTGCGCATGCTGGCGGGGCTGGAGACGATCACCTCCGGCGATCTCGTCATCGGCGGCACGCGCGCCAACGACCTGCCGCCGCAGAAGCGCAACATCGCCATGGTGTTCCAGTCTTACGCGCTGTTTCCGCATCTGAAGGCGTCGGAAAATATCGGCTTCGGCCCGAAAATCCGCGGCGAGAACCGCGCCGCGATCGACGACAAGGTGAAGAAGGCTTCGGGCGTGCTCAACCTCTTCTCCTATCTCGATCGCTATCCGAGGCAATTGTCGGGCGGCCAGCGTCAGCGTGTCGCCATGGGCCGCGCCATCGTGCGCGAACCTTCGGTGTTCCTGTTCGACGAGCCGCTCTCCAATCTCGACGCGCAGCTGCGCGTGCAGATGCGCACCGAGATCAAGGCGCTGCACCAGCGGCTGAAATCGACCATCGTCTACGTCACCCACGACCAGATTGAGGCCATGACCATGGCCGACCGCATCGTGGTGATGGACCGCGGCCGCATCCAGCAGGTCGGGCAGCCGCTGGAGCTTTATGATAAGCCGGCCAACAAATTCGTCGCCGGCTTCATCGGCTCGCCATCGATGAGCTTTGTCTCCGGCGCGCTGAAGACGACCGGAGCCCAGTCCTGGTTCGAGACAAAGGGCGGCGGCCGCCTGGCGCTCTTGGCCAACGCGGCTTCCGCCGACGACACGGTCGAGGCCGGGATCCGGCCCGAGCACTTCGTCGTCGGCGCCGGTGAGGACGCGATTGCCATCAAGGTCGATGTCGTCGAGCCGACCGGTTCGGAGACGCATGTCTACGGCTCGGTCGGCGACGACACGGTGCGCGCGGTGTTCCGCGACCGGCTGCAGGTCAAGCCGGGCGACCGGCTGCCGGTGCGTGTCGACCCGCGCAACATCCACCTCTTCGACAAGGCGACCGGCCTGCCGCTGTGAGAAGACGATGAAGAGCCCGGCCGACATCATCACCCGCCTGCAATTGATGTCGCAGGACGGCACAAAATCGGACCGACGGCTGGCCGGGCTGGTGCTTTCCGACCTCGATTTCGCGTCGAAGGCGGCCATCTCGGAGATTGCCGCGCGCGTCGCCGTCAGCGAGCCGACCGTCACCCGCTTCTGCCGCAATCTCGGCTGCGAGGGCTTGCGCGATTTCAAGTTCTACCTGGCCCAGGCGATCGCCATCGGCGGCCAGTATCTGTCGCCGGAGCCGCTCAGCCGCGACGCGCGCGAGCAGCGCATCGCCTCCGCCATCACCGAGGCGGCGATTGCCGCGATCCAGCGCGCCAGCGAAAACCTCGACATGACGACGCTGATGGATGTCGCCGCCCGGATTGCAAGCTCCGGCAACGTGCTCTGCATCGGCTCCGGCGGCATCTCCTCGATGATGGCGACCGAGATGCAGAACCGGCTGTTCCGGCTGGGGCTGTCGGCGCTCGCCCAGACCGACGGCCAGCTGCAGCGCATGTATGCCGCCGTCGCGACCCCGGAGACGACGCTGCTCGCCTTCTCCGTCTCGGGCTATGCGCGTTCGGTGATCGAGGCAGTCGAGGTCGCGCAGCAATATGGCGCCGCCACCGTCGCCATCACCGCGCCTGACTCGGCCCTGGCCAAGGTCGCCGGCACGGTGATCCTTTTGCAGTCGGTCGAGGACGGCAACATCTACAAGCCGACCTCGTCGCGCTACGCGCTCCTGGCCATCGTCGACATGATCGCCACCACGGTGGCGGAATCGCGCGGACCGAAAGTGCTGGAGAATCTGCGGCGCATCAAGCAGAGCGTGAACACGCTGAAGGTGGACGATCCGAAGCTGCCGCTGGGGGATTGAGTGGTTTTGAAGACTCACCCTCACCCGGATTGCCGACCGAATTGCGAAGAGCAATTCGGGGCAATCCGACCTCTCCTCAAGGGGAGAGGAGCAGGTCGGCGCCGGCGCCAAGCTCTTCTCCCCACCGGGGAGAAGGTGGCCGCGTAGCGGCCGGATGAGGGGGCGTCGCCAGCGTTATTTGCTAAGCGTCTGAAGCCGCTCTACCAACTCAGCTGCATCGCCCAGGACCCGCAGCGTCTTCAGCCGCGAGGTGCCGCCGGCGACCACGGAAACGGCCGACACCGGCGCTCCCAGCGCCTTGGCCATCATCCGTTCCAGCGCCTGATTGGCGGCGCCGTTTTCCGGCACGGCGCGCACGCGGGCTTTGAGGTGACTGCGCCCGTCGGCGGCGGTCTCGACGCCGTCGATCCGGTCAAGCGCCGCTTTCGGCGTCAGCCGCACGAAAAGGTCGATGCCGTTGTCGCGCAGCCGAAACGGCGTGCTCATCAGCCGCCGGCCACGACCCAGGACCAGACCGTGGTGACCAGGAACTGGCGAATGAAGAAAAGGATCAGGAGCAGGATGATCGGCGAAATGTCGATGCCGCCGAGATCGGGCATGAAGCGGCGGATCGGGCGCAGGGCCGGCTCGGTCAGCCGATAGAGCATGTTGCCGACGCTGCCGACGAACTGGTTGCGTGAGTTGACGACGTTGAAGGCGTAGAGCCAGGAAAAGATCGCCGAGGCGATGATGATCCACCAGTAGATATCAAGCGCCATGACGATGGTCTGAATAAGGGCGATCATGCCGGTCTCCAAATTGTCGCCGACATGTAGCCATTGCTTGGCGTGCGGGCAAGGCCCGCGGGCTTGGCGAGCGGGCAAGTCCCGCCCGGCCACGACGCTTGTGGCCGGCCCGGTCTTTCGCCTTGACATCAAACGGCCGCGACCGATACAAGCCGATCCGCTGGAACGGGGCTGTAGCTCAGCTGGGAGAGCGCATCGTTCGCAATGATGAGGTCAGGGGTTCGATCCCCCTCAGCTCCACCAGCCGGCACACGCATGTGCTCTCATCGCCTCCTCGCTCGCCATTTCGTGACCGCCGGATTTCGGGCCGCGTGCCTGGAACCAATGGCGGGGCAATTCGGTTCAGCTATACATTTGAAGCCGACGTGCGCGGCCGGTTGGGCAAGCGGCGATCCTTGAGGAGTTCCATCATGCAGATTTCATCCAGGTTCCGTTCCGTCGCGGTCGCGGCAATCGCCGCCGCGGGCGTGAGCATTGCCAGCGCCGCGCATGCCGACAGCGGCACGATCCGTTTCTCCGTCTACAAGGCGGCCTTCTTCATCGGCGGCTCCGGCGGCGAGGGCACGCTGACCTTCCATGGCAAACGCTATCCGATCTCGGTCGGCGGCGTCTCGGGCGGCCTCGCCTTCGGCGCGTCCAAGACCTATTTCCAGGGCAGGGTGCGCCATATCAGGCGCGCAAGCGACGTCACGGGAGTTTATGGAGCTGCCGGCGGCGGCGGCGCGGTCGGCAAAGGCGCCCAGGTGATCGTCATGACCAATGACAAGGGCGCCCAGCTCGAGCTCACCGGCCGGCAGGTCGGCCTGCAGGTCAATGCCGATCTCAGCGGCATCAGCATCGCACTGAAGCGGTAGACGGCGTAGCTCCCCGCTCTTCGTGGATGGGCCGGCAAAGGCGCTGCTTGGGCGCCGAATGCCGGCTACTGGAGGCAAGAGGCACGCAAGCAGGCCTTTGGCACGCGATGGACCGGCCTCGGCCTCAGGCCCTCAATTGTCCCAGTCGTCCCAATTGTCTTCGTCCTGCGGCGGGTAGTTGGGAACGACCCGGATAATCGGCCGCGGACGCTGATAGCGCCAGTCATACTCATCCGGCGGCTGCGGCACATAGGTGCGATAAGCGGGCTGGTAATAGTGTTTCCGCTTCCAGTATTGGTGCCTTTTGTGCGGCCGCACGCAGTAGCCGTCCTCAGTCAGATAAGCACATGTGACATGCGCCTCCTGCACCAGGCTATTTCCAGCCGGCACGCCGATCATCGGCGCCGCCTGGACCGCAGGCACCATCGCCAGCATGGTCCCGGCAAGGGCAAGAATGGGTAATTTCATCGGTCTCTCCAACCTCTCCAGAATAAGGCCGGAAGAACGTCTTGATTGGGGGCGATTTGCGGCGGTCGAGATCACTTTGATTTTCGGTTGCACATATGAGCGTTAGATCATGTACCGCGCCGGGATGCCCAGGGCCGCCGTCTGGCTGGGGCGCCATCCCATTGATTTCCGCGAAATCGGCGCGAACGCCGGGGATTGGCTGAAGCCACCCCAACCTCGTCATTCTATGGCGGAGCAAGGAG
>CCNC01000164.1 GCA_000824845.1 Mesorhizobium sp. ORS 3359
TAGAATCCATTCCGTGACTTCGAAGCGTTGCCACGGTGCAGAATTCTGCTCCGTTGCAGGCCTTCTACGCGACGGAGCTTCGCTCCTGCTCCGCCCTGGAATGACGATCGCGATGGGTATTTCGGCCAATCTCCAAGGCGTGTCACGTGCCAACGCAAACAGAGCCGACCGGTCAAAATCCCTGTGCAGTGCCACTAGTCCCACTCACCTGGAAACTGCCGTCGCCTTGTGATTGCGTTGGCGGACATAGGCGACGCAGGCGTCTACCGTGCTGACGCAGAGCGCATCGACGCTGTTCGGCAGATTGTTGTCGCCGGCATAGGCCACCTCGGCGACATGGCCGCCGACCATGCGGATCTGCGTGTTGCAGTAGCCGCCGGGGGCGACGTTGACTGACCCGCCGACCGCGGGGATGGCGCCCACGGCCATGGTCGGCACCGCGATGCTGAGGTTGCCGCGCTGCACAGTGCGTTGATAGGTCCAAATCTGGCCGGATGATCCCACATCGGCAGTCGCGGTCGGAAAGCCGGCGCACATGCGAACATCGGCCTCGCTGAGACCCACCATCTCCTTGCGGGCGGCGGCCGTGGTGGGGTCGACCTTGGCGATGTCGGACGTATCGTCCGGGATGACGCAGGACGACAGGATGGAGATGCCTGCCGCGGCAAAGGCAAGTTTTCGAATACGCAAGGATGTCATGCCGTCGGTCGGAGTTGCGTGCCGCCCAGCGCCCTCCTGCCTACCTAGGCAATCGGCCAAACGCGTCAACCCGAGATAGACTCCGAATGCCGCCGCCTTTGCGCACCAATGCGCTCACACCACCCGAAAATAGCTCGTCATGCCTGTCTTCTGGTGCTCGATGATGTGGCAATGCAGCAGCCAGTCGCCGGGATTGTCGGCGACGAATCCCAGCTGCACCTTCTCGTCGGGCTGGATGAGGTAGGTGTCGGAGACGAGCGGCTGCACTGGCCTGGTCGAGGACGACAGCACCTTGAAGCTCATGCCGTGCAAATGGATCGGGTGCGCGTGCGGCGTCAGGTTCTCCATGTCGATGATGTAGCTCTTGCCGAGCTTCAGCTCGGCGAGCGGCGCGGTCGGGTCGGGTGTGTCGCCTGGCCACGGCACCTTGTTGATCGCCCAGAAGCTGTAACCGAGCGAACCGCAGATGCTGTCGGCCGAAACGTTTTCCGCCGTGGCGCTCAGCGCCAGCGGGATGCGCCTGGCGCTGGAAAGGTCCACTTCCGGCACCGGATTTTCTTCCAGCGGGCCGAGATCGCGCAGATCGTGCTTGAGCGATTTGCCGACCGAACGCAGCGTCGCCAGGATTTTCGGCTTGGTGCCCCGGACGTCGCGCAGGCTGACGATCGCGCCCTCCTCGTCCGGCATGCGGATGGCAAGCTCCAGCCGCTGGCCGGGTCCGATCTGCAAGGCGTCCGGCGTGAACCGCTGCGGCACTGGGTTGCCGTCGAGCGCGATCACCGTCGACTCGGCGCCGTCGACGCGGAAGGCGAAGATGCGGGTGACGTCGGTGATGGCGGCGCGCAGCCGCACCAGTCCGCCGGCCGGCGCGTCGAATTGCGGCTGTTCGAGCCAATTGGCGGTGCGCACCGTGCCGAAGGTGCCGGCCTTTGCGGCGTCGCGCGGCCGGAACGCCTCGATGAACTGGCCGTCGTCGCCGAGCCGCCAGTCGCGCAGATTGATCACCATTTCGGCGTCGACGGCGGGATCCTTCGGGTTCTCGACCACGATCACGCCGGTCAGGCCGCGACCCATCTGGATCAGCGTGTTGCAGTGCGGGTGATACCAGAAGGTGCCGGCGTCGGTCGGGGTGAAGGCATAGTCGAAATGGTCGCCCTGATAGACATAGGGCTGGATCAGGAACGGCACGCCGTCCATCTTGTTGGGAACGCGAATACCGTGCCAGTGGATGGTCGTCGGATCATCGATGCCGTTGATCAAGCGCGCGGCAAACGCCTCGCCCTTCCGCATCCTGACGACCGGTGGCGGGCCTGCCTCGCCATAGGTCAGAACATTCTTCGTCGGCGCGCCGTCCATCAGCCGCGCCTCAATGCTGGCGGTCTTGAGCATCAGCGGCTCGGGCTTCGCCGCCGCCCAACCGGCAAACTTGCCGGCGGCCGAGAGGCCGATACCGGCCGCGCCGGCGGCCGCGGCGCCCTGCAGGAGTTTGCGGCGTGTGAGGACCGACATGGGAATCCTGATATAGATGAGTGATTGCCTCAGGCTTTATCATTTTCGGGCTCATCCCGAAACGGACAGATCGCCCCCAGGGCAATTAGAGCGGTTCACCGTTCGATAGATCCGGCATGGAAAGCCGTCGCGCGCTTTTCCTGGTATTGCCCTAATCGCGCAGGCTGAAGACGAAGGGCGCGGTGCGGGTGACGCGGGCGCCGAGTTCCGCCGGCGGCGCCGGCACCGAGGCGCCCTGTAGCGCGCCGAGCGCGGCGCGGTCGAGATCGCCGTCGCCCGAGGATCGCGCCAGCCGGGCCGAAACCACCCGTCCGGACGTGTCGACCGTGAAGGTCACGCTCGGCGTGCCCTCGGCCCGCCTGGAGCGCGCCGCACTCGGATAGCGGGTGTGCCGTCTGATCCACGCCGCCAGGCTCGAATTCCAGCGCGACGGGCTGACGCTCGAGCGCGGCGCCCCGCTCGAGGATTGTGGCGCCGCTGCCTTCGTCGCCGCCTTGGCGTCGATGCTGGCGGTGGTCGTCGCCTTTTCCTTTTCCACCCGTTGCTTCGGCTTTTCGACCGGCTTCTTCTCGACCTTCTTCCTGGCTTCGGCCGGCTTCTGCGCCTTGACTTCGGCTTCCACAGGTTTCGGCTGCGGCAGCGGAATGACGACATCGGGCGCGATCGCCTCGACAGGATCCGGCACGACTTCATCCAGTGGCTGCTGCTCGCTCAGCGCCGCGATGGTCTGCTGCACCGGCGCGGCCTGTTCAGCCTCCTGCCTGTCGTCGAGCGGCTGTTCGGTGACCGGCTCTGGCTGCTCCGCCACCGGCGCCGGATCGGTCACCGGCTTCGTGTCGACGGGCTTTTCCGTTTCCTCCGCGGCATCGGGCGGCTCCGGTGTCACGGTGTCCAGCACCGCAGCCTCCTCCGGCACGGCGGGCGCGGTCATCAGCGGTGCCATCTCGACCGCCAGCGCCGGCGGCGGGCCGCCATCTTGCATTTCGGCGAAACTCAGATTCTGCACCGCATAGGCGACTGCCACATGCGCGGCCAGAATGATCGCGGCGGCGCTCGTCCATAGGCCGGCGTCGCGCGCGCCGAAGCGCGGCTGGCGGGAAAGGGCGGCGGCCGTCATGGCGCTGGGCTTTCACCGGGTGGCGGAGCTGGGTTCGCGCCGGCCGCGGGAGTTCCTGGCGCAGCCTGTCCGCCGGCGCCGCCCGTGGTTTCGAGGCCGACCAGCGCCACCTTCAGATAACCGGCGGCGCGCAAGAGGTTCATCACCTCCATCAGGTCGCCATAGCCGACCGTCTTGTCGGCGCGCAGGAAGATACGCGTCTGCTTGTCGCCCTTGGTGCGGCTGTCGAGCATCCCGGCGAAGGCCGGACGCGGCACGCTGTCATTGCCGATCGCCAGCGTCAGATCGCCTTTCAGCGTCAGGAACAAAGGTGTCTCGGGCCGCGGCGCCGGCGTCGCCGTCGATCCGGGCAGATCGACATTGACGTCGACGGTGGCGAGCGGTGCCGCGACCATGAAGATGATCAGAAGCACCAGGATCACGTCGATGAACGGCGTGACGTTGATGTCGTGGCTTTCCTCGAGATCGTCGCCGGAGGTCTCGCGAATGCGCGCCGCCATCGCCGCTACTCCGCCGCCATCGCCGCTGCCGGCGGCACCGTGCGGAAATCGAGGTCGCGGCTGACCAGCCGCTCGACGCCGGCTGAGGCGTCGGCGAGGATCTGTTTGTAGCCGGCTATCGAGCGGGCGAAGACGTTGTAGATGACGACCGCCGGAATGGCCGCGACAAGGCCCATAGCGGTCGCAAGCAGCGCCTCGGCGATGCCTGGCGCCACGACGGCGAGGTTGGTGGTCTGCGCCTGCGAGATGCCGATGAAGGCGTTCATGATGCCCCATACGGTGCCGAACAGGCCGACAAAGGGCGCCGTCGAGCCGATGGTGGCAAGCAGGCCGGTGCCGCGCGACATGCGCCGCGCCGCCGCCGCCTCGATGCGCGAGAGCCTGGAAGCGACGCGTTCCTTCAGGCCGTCGCCGGAAACGTGGTCGAGCGCGCCGGCCGAAAGCGCACATTCCTCTTCCGCCGCCCGCACCAGAAGCGCTCCTGGGCTGCCGTTATGGCCGAGTTCGCGGCGGGCCTGCATCAGCGTCGCGGCATTGCCGATCGCATCGGCTGCGCGGCGGGCCCTCAGCTTGCCGCCGAAGACCTCCAGCGACTTGGCGAGCCAGATCGTCCAAGTGACGAGAGAGGCGAAGGCCAGCCCGACCATGACCGCCTTCACGACGATGTCGGCATTCATGAACATGCCCCAGGGCGACAGGTCATGTGGCAGCGTCAGCGGGATGGAAGGCTCTTCGCTCGCGGCGCCGTTCGGAGCCGGCCGAAGGCCCTGCGTCATTGGCGTGGCGACTGGCGGCTGCGCCGCCGGCGCCTGCACGATTGGCTCCTGCACGGCGGGTGCTATTGGCTGCCCAGCCGGCGCCTGCGTCGCCGGCTGTTCCTGCGCCCCGGCGATGCCGGCCGAAAGAATGAGGGACACGGCCAGCGCCGCGAAAATACCGTTCCGGGACAAGGCTCGTCCTCGCTTCATCATCGCAATGCGGTGGCCGCTGCGCATACCACACAGACGCCTAGCGGCCATGCCGGTTGACTATGAAACATGACATTGCGAGTCAACTATAAAGATGGACTGTGCTGCTCAACTATTTATGACGTTCCGGTGCCCTGGCGACGCGCTCAGCGGGTCTGGACCGCAAGGCAGTTGCCGGGCACGATGCGTTTATTCTTTGCGCATCCGCTGCGCACGTTTCCTGAAATCGCTCCAAGGCAGGCGGCCAATGATCAAGGCGCTACCATTCGACTTTCCCTATGACGGCAGGCTGGTGCCGCAACACACGGCGCTGCTGGTCATTGATTTGCAGGAGGATTTCCTGTCGCCGACCGGCTATTTCGCGAGGAAGGGATACGATCCGTCGCCGCTGCGAGCCATCCTGCCGGCGGTCAACCGGGTGATCGCCGCGGCGCGCGCCGCAGGCCTCACCATCATCCACACAAGGCAAGGCTACCGCGCCGACATGGCCGACATGACGCCTTACGAAAAATGGCGCCGCAAGCGGGCCGGTCTCGACGGCACCGATGTCCTGCTGCGCTCGGGCCCGGGCTTCCAGATCGCCGCCGATGTCGACGTGGCGCCGCAGGACGTCATCATCGACAAGACCTGCAACAGCGCCTTCACCTATACGGATCTGGAGATGGTGCTGCGCGCGCGGGACATAACGCACCTGCTTTTCACCGGCTGCACGACGGATGTCTGCGTTCACACCACATTGCGCGAGGCCTGTGACCGCAACTTTCAGTGCCTGACGGTTTCGGACGCCTGCGCCAGCGGCGACCAGTATGCGCACGAAGCGGCGCTGCACATGGTGACGGTCGAGGACGGGATCTTCGGCGCGCTGGCGGACTCGGAGGCGGTCATTGTCGCGTTGCGGCAACTCGCGGACGCGGCGCGCTGAAGATTATTGGGGCTTCATTGAAATTTTTTAAGGCCCACCATTCCGTTTCCGGTTCCGCCTTCGTCTTGAGGGTCGTAACAGGTGCGGGAGCCGCAACGGCCTCCGCCCTCAGGACAGACGGAGCCAAGCCATGTCGACCACAGTGACCTTGATCAACGTCTTCACCGCCAAGCCGCGCAAGCAGCAGGAACTCGCCAGGACGCTCGCCGAAGGCATGAGGAACTTCTTCAGCAAGCAGCCGGGCTCGCTGTCGTCGTCGGTGGTCGTCGGCGGCGACGGCAGCAAGGTCGCCAACATCTCGCAATGGCGTTCGGCCGAGGACATCGCCGCCTTCCGCGCCGATCCGCGCTTCGCCGACTACATGAAGAGCATCATCGAGCTGGCCTCCGGCGAGAGCATGATGGGCCCCACGACCTATTCCCATAAGGGCGGCGTTGAACACCAGGAGGTTGCGTGACCGGTTCGCAGGATGAGTCCATTGCGGCGACCAGGCTTCGCGCCTTCGAGCGCGAGGCCGCTTCGTTGAGAGCCAGGCTGCACCGTTACGCGTCGCGCATGGTCGGATCGGTCATCGATGGCGAGGACATCGTGCAGGAGGCTTTGGCCAAAGGCTTCGTGGCGATCAGGAATGGCGACATGCCCGACAAGACAGAGCCCTGGCTGTTTCGCATCGCGCACAATGCGGCGCTCGATTTCCTGCGCAAGCGCGCCCTCTTGCGGGGCCGCGAGAGCGAGGTCGAGCTCGACATGATCGCCGACGAGAATTCGGCGCTGGACGCTCGCATCGCCGCCGAGGCGAGCCTGGCCGAGTTGATGCAATTGCCGCCGGCGCAACGGTGCGCGGTCGTGCTGAAGGATGTGCTCGGCCACAGCCTGGAGGAGATCGGTGAAATCCTCGAAACATCCGACACGGCGATCAAGGGCGCGCTGCAGCGCGGGCGCGAAAGCTTGCGCAAGCTGGCGGCCGCGCCGCGCATGGCGCCGCCCCGTCCGGCGCTCGACCGGCAGGACATGCGCCGCTTGGGCGACTATGTCGCTGCCTTCAACGCCAGGAATTTCGATGCGCTGCGCGGCCTTTTGGCCGAGGACGTCAAGCTGGAGCTGGTCAATCGGCTGCGCGCGGACGGCAAGGAATATGTCGGCAACTATTTCGGCCGCTATGCCGACGAAACGCATTGGCATTTCGCGACCGGGCTTGTCGAAGGCCGGCCCGCCATCCTGGTCACCAGCCCGGAGCGTCCGGACGGACCGCCGCGCTACTTCATCCTCATCGATTGGGAAGACGGCCGGATCGCCGGCATCCGCGATTTCCTGTTCGCGGACTACGTGATGGACGGGCTTGAGTACTCCGGCACGCCGTGACTTCAGCCTATACGGTGTTCCGCAAAGGGGGATGAGGCAAACGCAGCCGGCTGCGGAACCTCCGCCTCGCGGCGCGCCAGCGAATTCGCGACCAGCGTGATCGTCTCGCGCCCAATGCGGGCGATCTCGCCCGGACGATCGATGCCGCTGATCATGAATTCCTCGATGCCGAGCGCCGCATAGGGCAAAAGCGCCAGGGCAATCCGCGCCGGCGGCCCGGCAATCTCGACCGCCTTGTGGTCCGGGGTTCCGGTCCAGCGGTCCGCGTGGATGCGGACCGGCAGCGCGAAGCGCAATCTGCCGGCGCGGCCGTGCTCGGCGGCGGCGCCGCGCGCACGCTCGATCAATTGCCGCACCTCGTCCGGCGAGCCGGCGGCCAGCTCGAAGACATCGGCATGCTTGCCGGCCACCTTCAGCGCAGTGCCCGATTGGCCGCCGAGCCGGATGACGAGATCGGCGCCATGCGGGCCCTTGCGCGGCACGAAGCCGCCCCTGACGCTGTAGAAGGCGCCTTCATGGTCGAAGGGCCTGTCGTTCGACCACAGGCGCTTCAGCAGCACCAGATATTCGTCGATGCGCTGCCAAACGACGCTGTGGCCGACCGGCCGCGCCTCGGCATCGCTGTCTTCCAGCGGCTCGCTCAGCATGCGAAGCGACAGGCGTCCGCCGCCTCGGCGGTCGAGCGCGGCAAGCTGCCTTGCCGCCACCGTCGGCTCGATCACGCCGGCCCAATGCGTCAACACCACCTCCAGCGAACCGGTGCGGTCGAGCGTCTGGGCGGCAATGTCCATATTGGTGAGCAGGCCGGCCGGATCGTCCACCACCAGCCGGCGGAAACCGGCATCCTCGATCAGCGACAGTTTGGTCGCCGTCTCGGCGAAATCGTAGAAGAAGCCGCGATTGGCAGCTTTACCGGGAACATGCGTGAACTCGATCGGCATTGCCATCTCCTCCATCACGTCGGCTTGCCCCGCTCCAAAGCCTCTTGAACCAATCCGAGGACGCAGGCGCGCAACAGCGCTCCGGCGCTCGGCCAGCTTTCCACTCCGGTTACGCAACTCAGATTGTTTGACGGCGGGTCTCGGCCCGCCTTGAAATCAGGGGATCAACCCCAGCACCACCGCGCCGGTGAACACGAATGCAAGCGCGAAGACGAGATAGGCGAAGGTACCGCCATAGGCAGGCCTCCAGCTCTGGTCGGCGGTCAGCCTTTGGCCCTTGCGGGCGGTCTGAGCGTTCTGGATATAGGACATACCGGCCTCCGTCTCAGCGCTTAATCTATAAAATTAGTATACTTTGTCGATTGCTATTTTTCAAGGATTTTTGGGAAAATGTTCTCAGAAAGCGTGCAATCTAGGTAATTCATACTCCTGCGGAGCGGAAGTTCCAGCGAGCAGGTGGAGCATGGGCTGCCCGACAAATGCCTGGAACCACGGACTTTCAGCGGCAAACGGCCTCGTTTGAGCGCTTGGCCATTCCCCGCGCGACGCGATAGCATCAAAAACACTCACGGAATCCAGGGAGACAAAAATGGGTGGAAGGCTGGCGGGCAAGGTCGCCATCGTTTCGGGCGGCGCGACGGGCATGGGCGGGGCGGCTTCGGAGCTGTTCGCCGCCGAAGGTGCCAAGGTGGCGATCGTCGACCGCAATGGCGACGCGGCCGGCAAGACAGCGGCGGCGATCCGGGCGCGGGGCCATGTGGCGGAGCATTTCGTGGCGGATGTTTCGGACGAGGCGCAGGTGGAGGCGGCGGTGAAGGCGGCGACGGATGAGCTCGGTCCGGTCACGGGGCTGTTCAACCATGCCGGCACGATCGTGATAAAGCCCTTTCTGGAGACGACGCTGCAGGAATGGGACTGGCTGCATGCCGTCAATGTCCGCTCGATGTTCCTGATGACGCGCGCGGTGCTGCCCGGCATGATCGCCGCCGGCGGCGGCTCGATCGTCTGCACTTCCTCAATCTCGGCGGTGGCGGCGACGCCGAACGAGGTGCTCTACGACACCACCAAGGGCGGCTGCCACATGTTCGCCCGCGCCATCGCGGTCGAGTTCCGCGACCACAACATCCGCTGCAACGCCGTCTGCCCGGGCTTCATCCGCACGCCGCATGGTCTGCGCGAGGTGGCGGATCTCGGCAAGCTCGGCGTCGATGTCTCCGATGCCGCCATGGCCGCGCAACAGGGCCGCATCGGCGAGCCGGAAGAGGTGGCGAAGGCGGCGCTGTTTTTGGCCAGCGACGAGTCCAGCTTCGTCAACGGCGCGCATCTGTTTGTCGATAACGCGTTCACGGCGATCTGAGGCTTTTCCTCGCCCCACGAAAGTGGGGAGAGGTGGCTCGGCGAAACCGAGACGGAGAGGGGACGCCCTGCGTGAAGCCAGAACCGGAGGAGAATTTGGCGCAAACGCGGCGCCGAAAGAACAACCGTCGGCGCAGCCCCCTCTCCGGCCGCTTCGCGGCCACCTCTCCCCGCTTTGCGGGAGCGAGGAAATCCGCGCCTACCGCTCTCCCCTTCTGAACGGCTTCAGCAGCGCCGAGGGTGCCACCGCGTTGCGCGACATGAAGGCCATGGCGACGATGGTGAAGATGAAGGGCAGCATCAGGAAGGCTTCGTAGGGGATGTGGCCGAGACCGCTCGCCTGCATCCTCAATTGCAGCGCGTCGACGAAGGCGAAGAGCAGCGCGGCACCGGCCGAGCGCCACGGGTCCCAGCGGCCGAACACGACCAGCGCGATCGCCACCCAGCCGCGCCCGGATACGACACCGAAGGTGAAGGCGTTGAATTGCGCCATGGTGAGGAAGGCGCCTGCAAGCCCCATCAGCGCGCCGCCGAGGATCACCGCTTGGAAGCGCGTGGCGATGACGCTGACGCCGGCCGAATCCGCCGCGCGCGGGTTTTCTCCGACCATGCGCACCGACAGCCCCCATGGCGTGCGGTAGAGCACGAAGGCGGCGAGCGGAACGGCGATGATCGCCAGATAAACCAGCGTGAACTGGTTGAACACGGCCGGCCCCAGGATCGGGATGTCCGAGAGCAGCGGGATCGGCGCCGGCTTGAAGCCGTCGATGCTGGGCGGCACCGATTGCTGGCCGAAGATCAGCCGGTAGAGGAAATAGGCGAGACCCGATGAGAACAAGGTCACGCCGATGCCGCAGACATGTTGGCTGAGGCCCAGCGCCACGGTGAACAGCGCATGCAGGGCGCCCATCAGCGCGCCGACAAGCACGGCCACCAGCACGCCAAGCCACAGGCTGCCGCTCAAGCTGGCGGCGGTGAAGCCCGCCATGGCGCAGAGCAGCATGATGCCTTCGATGCCTAGATTGAGCACGCCGGCGCGTTCGGAAAACATTTCGCCAAGCGTTGCGAAAGCGAGCGGCGTGGCGATGCGGATGATGGCCGCGAGGAAGCCGACCTGAAAGATCTGCTCGAACACCGCGCTCATGTCTGCGCTCCCACGCGGCGGATGCGGTAGGCGGTGAAGAGCAGCGCCACCAGCATGGCAAGCAGCGCCGTGCCCTGGATGACGTCGCTGAGGAAAGCCGGCACCCCGGTCGCGCGCGACATCGCCTCGGCGCCGGTCATGACGGCGGCCAGGAAGATCGCCGCCGGCACCACGCCGAGCGGGTTGAGCCTGGCGAGCATGGCGACGACGATGCCGGAATAGCCATAGCCCGGCGAGATGTCGCTCATCACCTGGAAATGCACACCGCCAACCTCGCCGACGCCGGCGAGCCCGGCGAGCGCACCCGATAGCAGCGCCGTCGAGAGCAGCACGCGCTGCACGTTGATGCCGCCATAGCGCGCCGCTTCCGGATTTTCGCCGGTGACGCGGATGCGGAAGCCGAGCGTGGTGCGGGCGATCAGGAACCAGCAAAGCGGTGCTGCGATCAGCGCGACGACGACGCCCAGATGCAACCGCGTGCCTTCGATCAGCACTGGGAAATTGGCCGAATCCTCGATCGGCGGCGAGATCGGATAGCCGGAAAAGGTGTCCTTCCACGGCCCTTCGATCAGCGCCATCAGCGCGTAATAGATGACCGAGTTGAGGAGCAGCGAGCTGACCACATCGTCGACCTTGAATTTCACCCGCAATGTCGCCGGCACCAGCGCCACGAGCGCGCCGGCCGCGGCGCCGGCCAGCGCCATCAGCACCATAGCGAGGGTGCCCGGCATCGGGATCGCGCCGATGAAGCAGCTCGCCACCGCGCCGGCCAGCAGCTGGCCCTCGGCGCCGATGTTCCAGAATTTGGCGCGGAAGGCGATCGCCACCGCAAGGCCGGTGAAGATCATCGGCGCGGCGCGCACCAGGGTCTCGGTGATGGCGTAGCTGTCGCCGAGCGACGCGGACAACATGACGCCATAGGCCTCGATCACCCCGGCGCCGGCGATGGCGATCAGGCCACTGCACAGAATGAGCGTCGCGGCGATGGCGATCAGCGGAAGCGCCAGATTGAACCAGGCTGGTGTCGAGGTGCGGGCTTCGAGGCGGAACATTAGGCCGCCTCCTCGGTCTGCCCGGCGCCGGTCATCATCAGGCCGAGCCTGGCGACGGTGGCATCCGCGCTGGTAAGCGTGCCGGCGATGCGGCCCTCATACATCACCGCGATGCGGTCCGAGAGCATCAGCAATTCCTCGAGGTCTTCGCCGATGACGATGATGCCGCAGCCCTTGGCGCGCATCGCCAGGAATTTCTCGTGGATAAAGCGGGCGGCGCCGATGTCGAGGCCGCGCGTCGGCTGCGAGACGATCAGCACCTTGGGATCGAAGGCGAGCTCGCGCGCCAAAAGCGCCTTCTGCAGGTTACCGCCGGACAGCGCGCCGGCGCGCACCATCGGGCCAGGGCAGCGTATGTCGTAAGCCTTGATCTGCGCTTCGGCGAAGGCGCGGATCGCCGCCGGGTTGAGCAGCCCCTTGCGGCTGAAGGCCTCGGTGCCGATCCGCGGCAGAACCATGGAATCGGCTAGAGGCAGGTTGGTGACCAATCCGGTGGTCATGCGGTCTTCCGGAATGCGGCCGAGGCCAAGCGCCTGCAGCTCGCGCGGCGAGAATTGCGTGACCGTTTTGCCGGCTATCGTCATCGTTCCGGCCCTTGGCGGCAGCATGCCGGAAATGACGTCGGCGAGCGCCCGCTGGCCATTACCGGAGACGCCGGCGACGCCGAGAATCTCGCCCGCTCGGACGAAAAGCGAGACGTCGCGCAGCGGCGTGCCGGCATGGCCGGCGGTGGAGCTGCCGTCGAGCGTCAGCACGGCGGCGCCGGGCGTCGAAGCCTCCTTGACCGGCGGGACGATCTCATGGCCGCACATCAGTCTGGCCATCTCGGCCGAGGTGGTTTCTGCCGGATGATCGACGCGGCCGGCGACCTTGCCATGGCGCAGCACGACGCAGCGATGGGTGAGCGCCCGGACTTCGTTGAGCTTATGCGAGATGAAGATGATGCCGAGCCCTTGCGCCGCCATCGAGCGCAAGGCGGCGAACAGGCCATCGACCTCCGAGGGCGCCAGCACTGCCGTCGGCTCGTCGAGGATCAAAAGCTTCGCGCCGCGAAACAGCGCCTTGATGATCTCCAGCCGCTGCTGCTCACCGACCGACAGCGCCGACACCGGCAGGTTCGGATCGAGGCTCAGCCCATACTGCCGGCTGATTTCGGTGAGCCGGGCGAGCCCGCGCGCACGGTCGATGCGGCCGGATTTGCCGGGAATGCCGATCAGCAGGTTTTCCAGCACCGTGAGGCGGGGCGCGAGGTGGAAATGCTGGTGCACCATGCCGATGCCGGCGGCGAGCGCATCGGCGGAATTGTGGATGGCGACGGGCCTGCCTTCGACCAGGATCTCGCCGGCATCCGGCGCATAGGCGCCGAACAGCACATTCATCAGCGTCGTCTTGCCGGCGCCGTTCTCGCCCAGCAGGCCGAGGATTTCACCCGGCGCGACGCTGAGGTCGACGCCTTCGTTCGCCTTGACGGCGCCGAAGACCTTGGTGATGCCGCGCATTTCGATGAGTGGGGCGGACAAGGGTGAATCCTGGTTTTGCGATCGGGCGAAGGGCAGCGCGAGGCCCCCCTCTTTGGCCTGCCGGCCATCTCCCCCTTAAGGGGGAGATCAGATGTCACGCCGGCTTTCGCCAACTTTCAACGTTGAAAAAATCGAGCGTTGAAAAGATCGAGCGCCGTCAATGAAACTGCCAATCTCCCCCCTTGAGGGGAGATGTCCGGCAGGCCAGAGAGGGGCCTCGCGCCAGCCCCTCAGCCAAGCTTTAATCCGAAACAGGCGTGTTCTCGTCGACGTCGACGCGGAAATTGCCTTCGAGGATCTCGGCCTTCTTCTTCTCGACCAGTTCCTTCACCTCGGCGGGCAGCGTCTTGTCGAATTTGTGGTAGGGCGCCAGATACGAGCCGCCCTTGGCCATGCGCGAGAAGTCGCCATAGTCCTGCGCGGTGAAGACGCCGGCCTTGACCAGTTTGATTGCCTGCTCGACCGTCGGATACATGTCCCAGACCGGGCCGGTGATGACCGTATCGGGGCCGAGGCTTGACTGGTCGGACATGTTGGAGATGGCGTAGATCTTCTTCTCGACCGCCGCCTCGATGACGCCGAAGCGCTCGGCATAGATGACGTCGACACCGGCATCGATCTGCGCCACGGCCGCTTCCTTGGCCTTCGGCGGATCGAAGAAGGAGCCGATGAAGGCGACCTTCTTCTTGACGTTCGGATTGACTTCCTTGGCGCCGGCGAAGAAGGCGTTGACCAGCCGGTTCACTTCCGGAATGCCCATCGCCGCGACCGCGCCGACCGTGCCCGACTTCGACATCTTTCCGGCGATCATGCCGGAGAGATAGGCCGGCTCATGGATCCAGTTGTCGAAGACGCCGAAATTGGGTTCGGCAGGCCCGGCGCCGGAGCCGAACAGCCAGGCGGTCTTCGGGAACTGCTTGGCGGTCTTTCGTGATTCACGCTCGGCGGCAAAGGCGTCGCCCAGCACCAGCTGGTAGCCGCCTTGCGCATATTCCCGCATCACGCGGCTGAAGTCGGCGGTCTGCACTTTTTCCGACCATTTGTATTCGATGCCCAGTTCCTTCTCGGCCTTCTGCAGGGCGACATGGATCTGGTTGTCCCACGGCTCCTCGATCGGCGTGGCGAAGATCGCCGCCACCTTCAGCTTCTTGTCCTTGGCGAAGGCCGCGCCGGGCAACACGGTGGCCGCGAGGCCGAGCGCGCCAAGTTCCAGCAGGTTGCGCCGCGACAGGCCGGCGCGTTGCGTTTTGCTACGGTCGTTTTCCATTGAAGTGCCCCTCTGTTCGACAGCCGTGTCGAGCCGGCCGTTCCAAAATGTCAGACGCCGGGGACTATGGAACGGTGGGTGAGATTTGTCCACATGGTCAAATTTGATGGCGACCGCCATGCGCAAGCTGGAAGCGCTGGCGGGACAGCGCCCCCC
>CCNC01000165.1 GCA_000824845.1 Mesorhizobium sp. ORS 3359
CCCCCACGAGGGGGGAGATCAGCAGCGGCGTCGACGGCGCCCATCCCCCACCGTTGGTGATTGGCGAAAGCCGGCGCGACATCCAATCTCCCCCCTTCGTGGGGGAGATGGCCGGCAGGCCAGAGGGGGGCGCGAAGGAACGCGACGTTGAGCCCCTCACGGGGTTTCCAACGATCCCGTCTCGGCAAACCTTTTCAACGCCGGCGCCGGCTCGAAAATTGGCCGTCCGGTCCGCCGGTGCCAATACTCCAGCCGCTCGACGATCTTGCCCGCGCCCGCAAGCCCGGCCCAGAACATCGGTCCGCCCTTGCCGATTGGAAAGCCGTAGCCGTTGACCCAGACGACATCGATATCGGAAGCCCGCGCGGCGATGCCTTCCTCGAGGATCTTCGCGCCTTCGTTGACCAACGGATAGAGCGTGCGCTCGATGATCTCCTCCGCGCCGATCTCACGCCGGGGGATTCCGAGTTTCGCCGCCTTAGCGCGGATCAGCGTCTCGACTTCCGGGTCGGCGATCGGCTCTCTCGCGCGGCTCTCATAGCGGTACCACCCACTTCCGGTCTTCTGGCCGAAATGACCCTGCTCGCACAGCGTATCAGCGATCACCGCGGTCTGGCCGCGCGCCTTGCGGTTGCGCCAGCCGATGTCGAGGCCGGCGAGGTCGCCCATCTGGAACGGCCCCATCGGCCAGCCGAAATCGGTGAACGCCTTGTCGACCTGGGCAGGGGTGGCACCTTCCAGCAGCAGCGCTTCGCTTTCGGCGCCGCGCGCGGACAGCATCCGGTTGCCCACAAAACCGTGGCAGACGCCGACGACGACCGCGACCTTGCCGATGCGCCGGGCGAGATCGGTGACCGTCGCCAGCACCTCGGGCGCGGTCTTTTCGGCGCGCACGATCTCCAGCAGCTTCATGACGTTAGCCGGCGAAAAGAAATGCATGCCGAGCACGTCTTGCGGCCGCGACGTCGAGGCGGCGATTTCGTTCACGTCGAGATAGGAGGTGTTGGTGGCGAGGATGGCGCCGGGTTTGGCGATGGCGTCAAGCTTGCCGAACACCTCCTTCTTCACCGCCATGTCCTCGAACACGGCCTCGATGATCAGGTCGCAATCGGCAAGGTCGGCGTAGTCGGTGCTGCCCTTGAACAGGCCGAGGCGTTTCTGCCTGGCCTCCTCCGTCAACGAACCGCGGCTGACCGATACGGCATAGTTCTTCTCGATCGTCGCCAGCCCGCGCCGCAGCGCTTCCTCGCTGGTCTCGAGCAAAGTCACCGGGAGGCCGCCATTGGCGAAGGCCATGGCGATGCCGCCGCCCATCGTGCCGGCGCCGATGATGCCGACGCGTTCGATCCGACGCTTCTGCAGATCCTTGCCGGGGATCTTCGCTGCCTCGCGCTCGGCGAAGAACAGATGCCGCTGCGCGCGCGACTGGTCGCCGGAAACGAGTTTGAGAAAAAGCTGCCGCTCGGCGGCCAGCGCTTCGTCGAAGGGCAAGGTGATGGCGTTGCGCACGGCTTCGGCGCAAGCTAGCGGCGCTTCGAGGCCGCGGGCTTTTTTGGCCAGCTCGGCCGCCTGGGCGTCGAGAGCGGCAACGTCGGTCTCGGCAAGGCGCTCATTGCGCTCACGCACCGGCACGAACGGACCGCCTCGGTCAGTCATTTCGTAGGCGAAACGAACGGCCTCCGCCAGTAAATCGCCGTCGACGACCGCGTCGACAAGCCCCGCCGCCTTCGCCTCGCCGGCCGAAATCGGCGTTCCGGACACGATCATGGCGAGCGCTTTCGCTGCGCCCACGAGGCGCGGCAGCCGCACCGTGCCGCCGCCGCCGGGCAAGAGACCGAGTTTTACTTCGGGCAGGCCGAGTTTCGCACCGGCATCCGCTACGCGGACATGGCAGCCCAATGCCAGCTCCAGCCCGCCGCCCAGTGCCGTGCCGTGGATGGCTGCCACCGTTGGCTTGGCGATGATTTCCAGCAAGGCGATGATGGCGCGCAGTTCCGGCTGCTGGACCGGCTTGCCGAATTCGGTGATGTCTGCGCCGGCGACGAAAGTGCGCCCGGCGCAGGCGATCACGATCGCCTTGGCAGCAGGATCGTCGCGCAATGCGGCGAGCGCCTCATAAAGCGGTTTGCGGACATGAAAGCTCAGCGCATTGACCGGCGGGTTGTCGATGGTGACCACCGCCACGCCGTTGTCATTCGTGACGCTGACAGAACTGGACAAGCGGAACCTCCCGAGACCGGCTGCAATCGCGCAAGGGTTTACAAGGTGGTGCGGCGAATGGGAACTTTATCCGGTGTTGGCCCAATGATTGGCGGGAGTTCCCCAGCACAGGGATTTTGACCCGGTCGGTTTAGTTTGCGTTGTTGACAGGTGGCATGCCTTGGAGATTGGCGGAAACGCCCATCGCGGCCGTCATTCCAGGGCGGAGCAGGAGCGAAGCTCCGTCGCGAAGACCCTGGAATCCATGCCGTTACCTTCGCCAAGGCGTGCAACGGAGCAGAATTCTGCACCGTAGCAACGCTTCCAAGTCACGGCATCGATTCTATGGTCTGCGCCGCGTCGCTTCGCTCCTTGCTCCGCCATAGAATGACGATGTTGGGACGGCTCCAGCCAATCCCCGGCGTTTGCGCTGATTTTCACGGGCGGAGAATCTATACCAAGATAAACGGCAACTTTCAAAAGCCCTGTGCAGCGCCACTAGTTGTCCACCCGGCCGAAAGGAGGCACGTCGCCGATCACTTCGCGCTTGTCCTTGCCGCAGACGAAGGTCTTGGCTTTCTCATCGGCCAGCTTGCGCGCCTGGTCGTTGGCCTGTGGGTTGCCGGTGGCCAAAACCAGGCCGACGGTGCAGCCCTGATGCTCTTCCGGTTGCGCGACCTTGGCGACGACCAGCACGTCGGTCGATTTCTTGTCGTCCTCGGGGTTGCTGACCGAGCGGCGATGGATGACGGCGAAAGGGATCGCGATGTCGCCATTGGTCTCGATCCGCCATTCCACCTTCGGGCCGGAGCCGTTGAAGGCAGTGAAGCTCTCCCAAGCTGCGGTCATGTCGTCCGACGGAAAGCCGTAATAGACGGATTCGCGCGCGTCGTCGTAGCCGATCAGCACCGGGTAGCCGCGATAGCCTGAGCAGACCAGGCTCGCCCAATCGCCGTCGCCTTCCGCGGCCTGCGCATAGGTCACGCAGTCCTTCTTCGAATCGAGATCGGTGTAGGCGCTGGAGATTTCGCCGGCCTGGGCTGCCTGGCAGAAGCCGGCGAGGGCAAGCGGGATCAGAAGGGCACGCATCAGAGGCAACTCCGTTTCGAGTTGCCGGAAGCGTAACGCCGTCTCCTATTTCTTCAAGCTGGCTTCGATCAAGAGGTCGGCGTTGCGGGCAACCGACGCCGCCGGTCCGCCATGGCCGAAAAGCTGGCCGCTGATATAGGCGCCTTCGATGAGGAGGAGCAGCCCGTCGCCCAGCGTATCGGAATCCGCCGCGCCCATCGCGGCGGCCATGGCGCGCAGGCGCCGGCGCAACTCCACCTTGTTGTTCTCGCTCACCACCCGCGCCGGGTGGCCCCGCTCGGGATATTCCACAGCGGCGTTGGTCATGCCGCAGCCGCGGTAATCCGGCTTCTGCGTGCGTTTGCCGACGCGGGTCAGGAAAGCGATGATCTGGGCGCGCGGATTGCCCGGATGCGCGTCGACGGCCTCGTCGAAGCGCTCCCAGAATTTGAGGTCGTATTTGCGCAGATAGGAGGCGGCGAGCTCGTCCTTGGACGGGAAGCTGCGGTAGAGGCTCGGCTTGGTGACGCCGGCGCGCCTGACGATCTCGTCGACGCCGATCGCCCTGATGCCTTCGCGGTAGAACAGGTCGCGCGCCACGTCGAGAATCTTGTCGGCGGCCTTCGGGGCGGGGGCCGTGTTCAACGACGCTTCAATTTTATTGTCCGATGGCATTCCAACAACTCGCTTGACAATGTTACTGACCGGTACGTATGTATGGTGCCATCCCATTGCAACGTACCGGTCAGTAACATGATAGCTCAGTCCCGTCCGTTTGGCCAGCGCTACGCCTTCGTCGTCGTCGCCGTCATCTTTCTTTGTCTTTTGATCGCCGCGGGGCTTCGTTCAGCGCCGTCGGTCATGATGCTGCCGCTGGAACAGAGCTTCGGCTGGCGGCGCGACATCGTTTCGCTGGCTGCCGCGATCGGCATCTTCCTCTATGGTCTGACCGGACCGTTCGCCGCGGCGTTGATGGAGCGGATCGGGCTGCGCCGCACGCTGCTTGCCGCGCTGATGATCATGTCGGGCTCCACCGCGCTCAGCCTGCTGATGACCAAGCCGTGGCATCTGCTGATCACGTGGGGTGTGTTTTCTGGCGTCGGTTCGGGCGCGGTCGCGACCGTGCTCGGCGCAACAATCGTCAACCGCTGGTTCAAGACCAATCGCGGCCTGGTGATGGGGTTGATGTCCGCCTCCAGCGCGACCGGCCTGCTGGTGTTCCTGCCGCTGCTTGCCTCGCTGGCCCAGTCGGGGGGTTGGAAGCCGGTCGCTATTGCCATCGCGATCGCCACCGCCGCTCTCGTGCCGCTGGTCTTCCTGCTGGTGCCCGAGCGTCCCGCCTCCATCGGCCAAGTGCGCTACGGCGCCGATGCCGACGATGTTCCGCCAGTATCGCCGGCATCGCAGGGCAATTTCCTGGCGCACACGCTGAATACGCTGCGCCGGGCGGCCGGCACACGCGTGTTCTGGTATCTGTTTGCCACCTTCTTCGTCTGCGGCTTCACCACCAACGGCCTCGTCGGCACGCATCTCATCGCGTTTTGCGGCGACATGGGCATCGGTGAAGTGCAGGCGGCCGGGCTCTTGTCGATGATGGGCATTTTCGACCTGATCGGCACCACCTTGTCCGGCTGGCTCACCGACCGTTTCGATCCGCGCAAGCTGCTCGGCGTCTATTACGCGGTGCGCGGCCTGTCGCTGATCTACCTGCCCTATTCCGGCTTCTCGGCGACCAGCCTGATTATCTTCGCCGTGCTCTACGGGCTCGACTGGATCGCCACCGTGCCGCCGACGCTCAGGCTCGCCAACGAAGCCTTCGGCGACCGAAGCGGGCCGATCGTGTTCGGCTGGATCGTCGCCGGCCACCAAGTGGGCGCAGCGGCGGCGGCGGCGTTCGGCGGCACGATGCGCGAGCTGCAGGGCAATTACGAGCTGGCCTTCCTGATGGCCGGCATGACGGGTATCGCGGCGGCCTGTATCTCGCTGCTGATCAATACGACCAAGCCGGCTTTCGAGCCGGAGCCGCAGATGGTCTGAGGTGCCGCTTCCCTTCTCCCCTTGTGGGAGAAGGTGGATCGGCGCTTTAGCGCCGAGACGGATGAGGAGTGTTCCAGCGGAGTGAGACGTCTGCTTTCCCTGGAACACCCCTCATCCGTCGCCTTCGGCGACACCTTCTCCCACAAGGGAGAAGGGGAAGAGCGCCCTGTGCACTGTTATCAAAACTTCATGGTTCCGAGACACGCCTGAAACAATGAGGCGAGAGCTTGGCGGTCCCGTTCGATGCCATCCCGGAGACAGCCATGAACAAGCTTTCCCTCACCCGCCGTGCTTTCGTCACCTCGGCCAGCGCCTTCGGCCTTGTCGGGGCCTCCGGTCTGGCGCTGCCCTATTACTCACGCGCCAACCAGCGCCCGGCCTTCACGCATGGCGTCCAGTCCGGCGACGTCGACGCGACCTCCGGTATGGTCTGGACCCGCACCGACCGTCCCGCGCGCGTGATGTATGAAGTCTCGACCACCGAGAGTTTTGCGAACGCCACAAGGCTCGCGCCGCTCGATACGTCGCCCGCCAGCGACTACACGGTGAAGCGGCTGCTCACCGACCTCGCCTCCGACCAGGACATCTTCTATCGCATGACTGCTGCCGACCTGTCCGACATCAATGCTGTCTCAGAGCCGATCGTCGGCCGCTTCCGCACCGCGCCGTCGTCGAAGCGCGACGTGCGCTTCGCCTGGTCGGGCGACACCGCCGGCCAGGGCTGGGGCATCGACGAGACCGGCATGAAGACCTATTCGACCATCGCCAAGCACACGCCGGACTTCTTCCTGCATTCGGGCGACACGATCTATGCCGACGGCGCGCTGAAGGACGAGGTCGACCTGCCCGGCGGCGGCAAATGGAAGAACGTCGTCATGCTCGACGGCAAGCGCAAGGTCGCCGAGACGCTGGACGAATATCGCGACCAGTGGAAATATAACATGATGGACAAGCATGTGCTTGCCCTCTCGGCCATTTGCCCGACCTTCTACCAGTGGGACGACCACGAGGTGCTGAACAACTGGTCCGACTCGAAGGATCTCAGCAAGGACGACCGCTACAAGGAAAAGTCGATCCACGTGCTGGCGGCCAGGGCCGCGCGCGCCTTTCACGAGATGACCACCATCCGCTACGAGCCGTCGGAGCCGGGCCGCGTCTACCGAAAGATCTCGCATGGGCCGCTGCTCGACGTGTTCTTCCTCGACATGCGCTCCTATCGTGGCCCGAACGGCCCCAATCTGGACGAGACGCTGACGCCGAAGTCGCGCATGATCGGCGAGGAGCAGTCCAAATGGCTGAAGCGCGAGCTGGCGAACTCGAAGGCGACCTGGAAGATCATCGCCGCCGACATGCCGCTCAGCCTCGTCGTCTGGGACGATGCGGCGAAGAAGGCCGGCTTCGAGGCCGTCAGCAACAACGACAACGGCAAGCCGAAGGGGCGCGAGCTCGAATTCGCCGACGTGCTGCGCTTCATCAAGACTGCCGGCATCACCAACACCGTCTGGCTCACCGCCGACGTGCACTACACGGCGGCGCATTACTACAACCCCGACAAGGCGCAGTTCCAGGATTTCAATCCATTCTGGGAATTCGTGTCCGGCCCGATCCATGCCGGCACGTTCGGCCCGAACGACCTCGACATGACCTTCGGGCCGGAGCTGAAATTCATCAAGGCGCCGACCGCCGAGCAGGGCCAGAACCTGCCGCCGTCGGCAGGGCTGCAGTTCTTCGGGCTGGTCGATATTTCGGGTGCGACAGAGCAGCTCACCGTGCGCTTGATGGATCGCGACGATAACGAGCTTTACAAGATCACGCTGGACCCGGTGCGATCGGCTTAGGATTTGTAAAATCGGAGGCGCTAGCGCGAGGCCCCCCTCTCTGGCCTGCCGGCCATCTCCCCCTCAAGGGGGGAGATCAGCAGCTTCGGCGCCTCGCTCCTTCTGCAACGTCGGCGATTGGCGAAAGCAAACGCGACAGCCAATCTCCCCCCAAGTGGGGGAGATGTCCGGTAGGACAGAGGGGGGCGCGAAGGATCGCTGCATTTGCCGCGTTATGCGCAGCAATCGTCAGTCCGGATAACAAGCCCGCGGAATGTTCGGCCAAACCGCGGTGTCGCAGTTGGCATCCTTCTGGCGCTGCTTGAAGGCGGCGCTGACCGGGCCGGTGACGATCGGGTCGACGCCGTCGGGGGCGTCGGCGAACATCTGTTGCACGGTTTTGGCGTCGGGTGGCGAGATCGGGTCGGCTTCCCTGAGCGCGGCGGCCGATTGCGCGGCGCCTGCCGCGACGAGCACGCCAAGCGCTGCCCACGCAAAAACCGGACGCAATCTGGACATCTGATCGGTCATGAACATGAAATCGCCCGGCCCCTCAAAGGTTCCACCTTGGTTAACAGAATCATTTCACACCAAGACGTTTAAGAATCAGTGACCATTTATTTGGGGTCAGGCCTCCCCTTTCGCAATTGCGAAAAACCTTGTATGAGCCGCGCAACCGAAAAAGGCGGCGCTTGTTAAGCCTGCCGCCTGCAACGTTCCCGAGACCAGAGAAATGAACCTCCGAAATATCGCGATCATCGCGCACGTCGACCATGGCAAAACCACGCTGGTCGATCAGCTTCTGAAACAGTCCGGAGCCTTCCGCGACAATCAGCGCGTCGCCGAACGCGCCATGGATTCCAACGACCTCGAAAAAGAGCGCGGCATCACCATCCTCGCCAAGGCAACCTCGGTCGACTGGCACGGCACCCGCATCAACATCGTCGACACGCCCGGACACGCCGATTTCGGCGGCGAGGTGGAGCGCATCCTGTCGATGGTGGATTCGGCGATCGTGCTCGTCGACGCCGCCGAAGGGCCGATGCCGCAGACCAAGTTCGTCGTCGGCAAGGCGCTCAAGGTCGGCTTGCGGCCCATCGTCGTCATCAACAAGATCGACCGTCCGGACGCCCGCCATGTCGAGGTTGTCAACGAGGTGTTCGACTTGTTCGCCGCGCTCGACGCCACCGACGAGCAGCTCGATTTCCCGATCCTCTACGGTTCGGGCCGCGACGGCTGGGTTTCCGAGAATCCCGAAGGTCCGAAGGACCAGGGCCTGGCGCCGCTGTTCGATCTCGTCGTCAAGCATGTGCCGGCGCCGACGGTCCATCCCGGCCCGTTCCGCATGATCGGCACCATCCTGGAAGCCAATCCGTTCCTCGGCCGCATCATCACCGGCCGCATCGAGTCCGGCACGCTGAAAGCCAACCAGGCGGTCAAGGTGCTGCACCATGACGGCACCCAGATCGAGACCGGCCGCGTCTCCAAGATCCTTGCTTTCCGCGGTCTCGAGCGCCAGCCGATCGACGAAGCCCAGGCGGGCGACATCGTGGCCATCGCCGGCCTGTCGAAGGGCACCGTCGCCGACACGTTCTGCGATCCGGCGGTGAGCGAGCCGCTGCATGCGCAGCCGATCGACCCGCCGACGGTGACCATGTCCTTCCTCGTCAATGACAGCCCGCTTGCCGGCACCGAGGGCGACAAGGTGACCAGCCGCGTTATCCGCGACCGCCTGCTGCGCGAGGCCGAAGGCAATGTCGCGCTGAAGATCGAGGAATCGGCCGAAAAGGACTCCTTCTTCGTGTCCGGCCGCGGCGAATTGCAGCTTGCGGTGCTGATCGAGACGATGCGCCGCGAAGGCTTCGAGCTCGCCGTATCGCGTCCGCGCGTCGTCATGCAGAAGGGCGAGAACGGCGAATTGCTGGAGCCGGTCGAGGAAGTCGTCATCGACGTCGACGAGGAGCATGCCGGCGTCGTCGTGCAGAAGATGTCGGAGCGCAAGGCCGAGATGGTCGAGCTGCGCCCGTCCGGCGGAAACCGCCAACGCCTCGTCTTCCATGCGCCGACGCGCGGCCTGATCGGCTACCAGTCGGAACTGTTGACCGACACGCGCGGCACCGCGGTGATGAACCGGCTGTTCTTCGCCTATGAGCCGTACAAGGGCGAATTGCCCGGCCGCACCAATGGCGTGCTGATCTCCAACGAGCAGGGCGAATCCGTCGCCTACGCCATGTGGAATCTCGAAGACCGCGGCCCGATGATCATCGATCCGGGCGTCAAGGTCTATCAGGGCATGATCATCGGCATCCATTCGCGCGACAACGACCTCGAAGTGAACGTGCTCAAGGGCAAGAAGCTCACCAACATCCGCGCCGCCGGCAAGGACGAGGCGGTGAAGCTGACCCCGCCGATCCGCATGACGCTGGAGCGGGCGCTGGCCTGGATTCAGGACGACGAGCTGGTCGAGGTGACGCCGAAGACCATTCGGCTGCGCAAGCTCTATCTCGACCCGAACGAGCGCAAGCGTTTCGAGAAGGCCGCCAAGGTGATGGGCGCGGCGTAAGCTTTCCAGCCAAAGGTTCAAAAGAGGGAGCGTGTGCTCCCTCTTTTCGTTTCAGCGGCACGCTGCCGACAGAATGGCGCGGCAATCCGCCTCTCCGGCCAGATCAATGCGCACCGCCAGGCCGTCCCGAACCGGCTTGCGCAAGGCTTTCGCGCCGTCCATGGTCACTCGCCTTCGGTCGTCCAGGGCCTGGAGTCTTGACCGCGAGAGGCCAAGCTCGCCGGCAAGCAGGCGGTCCAGCCGCAAAGGCGCCGTCCCCTCCAGCCGAAGTTCGAGCGCGAGGGCGTCCGCGCGTCCCGGCTCTCCGTCGAGCAGCTCCTTTCGGACGGTGACATCGGAAGATTCCTCGATCCGCCCGGCCCGGTTGCGCAGCGCGGCCGCATCGAAGGCAAAGCGGCGCGCAAGCGCCGGATCGTTGCTTTCGAGCGCCGTCAGCTGCGCCGGCTCGATATCGTGGCGGTTTCGCCGTTCCAGGATGGTGAAATTCCAGGAGTTGTCGCAGCCCACGCAGCGGTAGATCAGCCAGACGTCGATGCGCTTGCCATTGGCATTGACGCGGAATTTCTCGCTGCATCGATAGGGCTTGGCGCCGCCGCAGCGTTTGCAGTTGATGAACGGTCGTGGCGCGATCGCGGGTGCGATCGTCCAGCGGACAGACAAGGTAGAAGACATGCCGGCAGGCCCTTCCCGTCGGGAAGTCCGTCAGATCGGCAATGTCCGAGATGCCCTTCATGGGCACGGCGTGGCGAAAGACTGTGTTGTCTGGAAATCAAGCGTCGGCGCAATAGCACTTGACGGCGGCTCAGCAATGCCAAACCGGTCTCGAACCGCCGCCTGAAGAACACGTGAAAATGGAGCAGGCGGCGCCAATGGCTGCGCCCGCGGTGCATTCAGAGGAGTTGGCGAGACCGGCGGTTACTGAGGCAAAGTGATGCTCGAAAATCGATGTCGGGCGGGTCTTCTAGCCGGGTGGCGCCACTCCGGCAAGCTGTCGGCTTTTGTCATCCTAGTGGTTGCGCTAATCTCGTGGGCTTGAGTTCTTCACCACAAGAGGTCCGCCATGCATCTCGCCTCGCTGCTGATCTTCGCCGCCGCTTTGTTCGTCGCCGCCGGCTCGCCGGGTCCATCGATCGCGGCGCTCGTGGCGCGGGTGATCTCGAAGGGGTTTCGCGACGTCTTCCCGTTCCTGCTGGCGATGTGGATCGGCGAGGCCATCTGGCTGTCGCTGGCGGTGTTCGGGCTGGCCGTCGTTGCGCAGACCTTCCACTACGCCTTCGTGGTCGTGAAGTGGATTGGCGTGGCCTATCTCGCCTGGCTAGCGTTCAAAATGTGGACGGCGCCGGTCGAGGCCAAGGAAGGCGAAATGCCGCGCGAGGATTCGCCTGTGAAACTGTTCTTTGCCGGCATGGCGGTGACGCTCGGCAACCCGAAGATCATGATGTTCTATCTGGCGCTGCTGCCGACCATCATCGATCTCGCCTCGGTCAGCGTCGTCGGCTGGGTCGAGCTGACGCTGACAATGGCTGTCGTGTTGGTCGTCATCGACCTAGCCTGGGTGCTGGCCGCTTCGCAGGCGCGCCGGCTTCTGAAAAGCAAGCGCGCCATGAAGATCGCCAACCGCGTCAGCGCCACGACCATGGCGGGCGCCGCCGCGGCGATCGCCGCGCGATAGAGCGGTTTTCCACCCGGAATTGCGTCAAAACAAGAAGATATAGCGGTTCGCCGTTTCCGCGAACGGCGAAACGCTTAGAGCGGCCGGCCTCACATCATCTCGATGATCGGCGCGATCTCGACGCTGAAGGCCGGGTCCATCAGGATCGGGCACTCCCTGGCTTTGGCGACGGCATCGTCGATGTCCCTGGCCTCGACGATCGTGTAGCCGGCGGTCGGATTGCTGCCGCCATTGTTCTCGACCTTGCCGCTGGGCAGAACCGTCTTGGACATGCCGACCGGATTGCCGCCATCGACCACGGCCGAGCCCAGCTTGTCATACCAGCCGGTCCAGGCATCCATAGCCGCTTTGCGTTCGGCTTCATCGGTCGGCATCTTGCCGGAGCCGTGATAGACATAGAGAAATTTCGCCATGTTCTCCTCCCTTGTCGGCGGCGTCGAACCGGCATGCGGCCACGCCGCAATCCTGGTTATGCAGCTGCGCTGCAACTTGATCATCGGATCAAATGGCGGGATGGGCAACGAAAAATTCGGTGTTGCTAATGTAATGCCAGCGACCCTATCTCGCCATGGCGTGGTATTCGGGATTCGGCCGCATATCGACGGCGGCGGCCACGCGGTTCGACATGTTGAAGAAGGCGGCGGTCGAGGCGATGTCCCAGATGTCGCGGTCGGAGAAACCGGCCTGACGCAAGGCGGCGCGGTCGGCTTCCACGATCCTGGCCGGTTCTTCCGTCAGCTTAACGGCGAATTCGAGCATGACGCGCTGGCGCTCCGACAGATCGGCGGCGCGGAAATTCATCGCCATCATTTCGCCCAGCGCCGGCTCGCCCGACAGCTGACGCACCGCCGCGCCATGCGCGGTCAGGCAATAATAGCAACGGTTGATCGAGGAGACGGCGACCGCGATCATCTCGCGCTCCAGCTTCGACAGGCCCGAATCGCCCAGCATCAGATCGTTGTACATGTCGGTGAAGGCGCGCAGCTTCTTCTCGTCGAAGGCGTAGGCGAGCAGCACGTTGGGCACGAGGCCGAGCTTCTCCTCGCATTTGGCGAAATAGGCTTTCGTCGACTCGCTCAACTCCGCCTGGACAAGCTCAAGCGCGGTTATTTTGCCGGTCATATGGGTTCTCCTTGCAGGCCGATGGCGTCAGTTCGAATTTTTTAATGCGTCGTCAAACCTTTGTCGCGAAACGGCGGTCATCTGCTACGATAGCCACAAAAGCATAAGACGGGAGGGAATAAGCGTCATGGCCAGCGTGAAATCCAAGCCGAAGAAGAAAGCGGCAGCCGCCGCGAAAGCGGAGGAGAAGCCCGCAAGGCTTGCCGATTATCTGCTTGCCCGGGCGCCCGCCGAGGATATCGCGGCCTATGACGCCGCCGACCTGGAACGCGCAGGCGAGCTCGCCGCCCGCGCGGTGGCCAGCCACAGGAAGGGCGAAAGCGTCGTCGCCGTCGATGCCGATTCGGGCGTTGCTTGCGACGGCCGGCCAGTCACGGTCATCACCGTCGTCAACGACAACATGCCGTTCCTGTTCGATTCCATCCTTGGCGAGATCACCGAGAGCAGCGGCCAGCCGACGCTGGTCACCCATCCGATCGTTACCGTCCGTCACGGCAAGGCCGGCGTGGTAGAGGTTCTGGGCGACGGCGGCAGGGAAGATGAAGACCACGACCGTCTGAGCGTCGTCCACGTTCACATTCCAAGGCTGACCGCCGAAGAGGCGAAGAGCCTTACCGAGCGGCTGCGCAAGATGCTCTCCCAGGTCCGGGCCGCGGTCGTCGACTGGAAGCGTATGCTCGCCCGCCTTGACCAGGCGATTTCCGAGTTCCGCTATTCCGCGGTGCCGCTCGACAAAAAGAGCGTCGCCGAGGCGATCGCCTTCCTCGAATGGCTGCGCGACGACAATTTCACCTTCCTCGGCATGCGCGAGTTCAAATATGTCGGCGGCGAGGAAAGCGGCACGCTGGAGCGCGCCGACAAGCCCGGCCTCGGCATCCTGTCGGATCCCGACGTGTTGGTGCTGCGGCGCGGCACCGAGGCGGTGACGACGACCCCAGAGATCCGCGCCTTCCTGCACGGGCCGGAGCCGCTGATCGTCACCAAGGCGAACGCCAAGTCCCTCGTGCACCGCCGCATCTATCTCGACTATGTCGGGGTCAAAACCTACACGGCGAAAGGCGCGCTCGCTGGCGAATTGCGCATCGTCGGCCTTTTCACCTCGACCGCCTACACGCGCTCGGTGATGAAGATACCCTATCTGCGCTCAAAGGCCGAAACGATCATCGCCAAGTCGGGTTTCAATCCGAACGACCATTCCGGCAAGGCGCTGATCAACGTGCTGGAGAGCTATCCGCGCGATGAGTTCTTCCAGGTTCCCGTCCCGGTCCTGAGAAAGCATGCCAATGCCATTCTCGGGCTGGTCGAGCGGCCGCGGATCAGAGCGCTGGTGCGCGCCGACCAGTTCGATCGTTTTGTTTCGATCCTCGTTTTCGTGCCGCGCGACCGCTATGACAGCGTCGTGCGCGAGAAGATCGGCGCTTATCTCAAGACCGTCTTCGAGGGCCGGCTGTCGGCCTATTATCCGGCCTTCCCGGAAGGCGGGCTGGCGCGCGTTCACTTCATCATCGGCCGTTCCGGCGGCAAGACGCCGAAGATCGAGCAGTCGACGATCGAGGCGGCGATCCGCGATATCGTGCGCACCTGGCAAGACGCGCTCTCCGAGGCGGCGGAAGCGGCTGGCAGCGATCCGGCGCTGAAGGCGATCGCGGCGCGATTCCCCGAGAGCTATCGCGACACCTTCTCGGCCGCCGTGGCGCTGGCCGATGCCGGGCGCATCGCCAAAATCAGCGCCGACAATCCGATCGCCATCGATTATTACCGCCATGCCGACCAGAAGTCGAACCAGGCGGCGCTGAAGATCTACCACCATGGCAGCCCGGTGGCGCTGTCGCGGCGCGTGCCGGTGCTGGAGAATATCGGCTTCCGCGTCATCAGCGAGCGCACCTTCGAGGTCGCCGGCGACCCGGCTGCAACGGTATTCATCCACGACATGGAGCTGGAGAACAGCTACGGCAACCCAATCAACCTCGCCGATGGCGGGGCGCTGTTCGAGGATGCCTTCCTCTCGGTCTGGCGCGGCGACGTCGACAATGACGGCTACAACGGCCTGGCGCAGACCGCCGGCCTGTGGTCGGGCGAGATCACCATCCTGCGCGCCTATGGCCGCTACCTGCAGCAGGCCGGCATTCCGCAGAGCCAGGATTTCATCGCCGCGGCGCTCAACCGCTATCCGGAGATCGCGCGCGGCCTGCATTCGCTGTTCGTGGCCCGGCTCGGGCCGACGGCGGAAGGCGACGGCGCGGTGGCGGCCAAGCACCTCAAGGCCAAGATCAAGGACGCGCTGGAAGAGGTGCCCAATATCGATGACGACACCATCATCCGCCGCTACCTCAACCTCATCGAAGCCTCGCTGCGCACCAATCATTTCGTCGCCGATACGAAAGCGAAGGGGCAGTCGCTGGCGATCAAGCTCGACTCGCAGGCGGTCGAGGGACTTCCGGCGCCGCGGCCATGGCGCGAGATCTTCGTCTACGGGTCCGAGGTCGAGGGCGTGCATCTGCGGTTCGGCCCGGTGGCGCGCGGCGGCCTGCGCTGGTCGGATCGCGCCCAGGACTACCGCACCGAGGTGCTGGGTCTGGTGAAGGCGCAGCAGGTCAAGAACGCGGTCATCGTGCCGGTCGGCGCCAAGGGCGGCTTCTATCCGAAGAAGCTGCCGATGAGCGCCGGGCGCGACGCCATCTTCGAGGCCGGCACCTCGGCCTACAAGAACTTCGTCTCCAGCCTGCTTTCGATCACCGACAATATCGGCGTCGACGGGGTTATCCCGCCGGCCGGCGTGGTGCGGCGCGATCCTGACGATCCCTATTTCGTCGTCGCCGCCGACAAGGGCACGGCAACCTTCTCCGACACCGCCAACGCCATTTCGGAGAAGCATCACTTCTGGCTGGACGATGCCTTCGCCAGCGGCGGCTCGGCCGGGTACGACCACAAGAAGATGGGCATCACCGCCAAGGGCGCCTGGGAAGCGGTGAAGCGGCATTTCCGCGAGATGAACCGCGACATCCAGGTTGAGCCCTTCAGCGTCGTCGGCGTCGGCGACATGTCGGGCGACGTGTTCGGCAACGGCATGCTGTTGTCGCCCGCCACCAGGCTGATCGCCGCCTTCGATCACCGCGACATCTTCATCGACCCCGATCCGGACATGGCCGCCTCGCTGGCCGAGCGCCAGCGCATGTTCGCCCTGCCGCGCTCGTCCTGGCAGGACTATGACAAGTCGAAGCTGTCGGAAGGTGGCGTCATCGTCTCGCGCAACCAGAAATCGATCACGTTGCCGCAGGCGGCCGCCGCCGCGATCGGGCTCGCCAAGACCACGGCGACCCCCGTCGAGATCATGAGCGCCATCCTCAAGGCGCCGGTCGACCTTTTGTGGTTCGGCGGCATCGGCACCTATGTGCGGGCTTCCGGCGAAAGCAATCAGGATGTCGGCGACCGCGCCAACGACGCCATCCGCGTCACCGCGCTCGACGTCCGGGCGAAGGTCATCGGGGAGGGCGCCAATCTCGGCGTCACGCAGCGGGCGCGCATCGAGTTCGGCATGAATGGCGGCCGCTGCAACTCGGATGCCATCGACAATTCGGGCGGCGTCAACTGCTCGGACGTCGAGGTCAACATCAAGATCGCGCTGGCTTCCGCCATGCGCAAAGGCTCGCTGACGCGGCCGGCGCGCAACAAGCTGCTTTCCGAGATGACCGACGAGGTGAGCGCGCTGGTGCTCTCCAACAACTACCAGCAGACGCTTGCGCTGTCGCTCGCGCGCAAGCGGGGGCTTGCCGACATCGCGCACCAGGCCCGCTTCATGACAGCGCTGGAGGCGCGCGGCCTGCTCGACCGCGCCGTTGAGACGCTGCCTTCGCCGGCGGCGCTCGCCGAGCGCGAGGCGCGCGGCGAGCCGCTGACCAGGGCCGAGCTCGGCGTGCTGCTCGCCTATGCCAAGATCGTGCTGTTCTCCGACATCGTCGCCAGCGACGTGCCGGACGAGCCGCATTTCGACCGCGACCTGATGGGCTATTTCCCGGAGCGCATGGCCAAGAAATTCGCCGGCGAAATCCGCGACCACAGGCTGCGGCGCGAGATCATCGCCCGCGTCGTGGCAAACGATCTCGTCAATCGCGGTGGGCCATCCTTCGTCAACCGGCTGCAGGAAGCTACCGGGCGGCCGGCGGCCGATGTCGTGCGCACCTTCGCCGTGGTCCGCGACGGCTTTGCGCTGCCGGCGCTCTACAAGGAGATCGACGCGCTCGACAACCAGATCGACGGGCAGACCCAGCTCGATCTCTACCAGTCCGTCAGCCGGCTCATCTTTGTGACCAGCGGCTGGTATCTGAAGAACGAAGCCGGCTCCGCGCCGCTCGGCCAGCGCATCGCCGAGCTGCAGGAGGCCCGCAAGGCGCTCGAGCCGAAGCTCGTCTCGCTGCTGCCGGCCTTCTCGCGCGAGCGCATAGAGGAGCGGCGGCAAGGCCTGTTCAAGGGCGGCGCGCCGGAGAAGCTCGCCGGGCAGCTCGCTTTGGCCGAGGTGGCCGAGCTGATCCCCGACGTCGCGCTCACCGCCCGCACCGCCAATGCCGACATCGTCAGCGCGGCCAAGGCCTTCTTCGCCGTCAGCGACGCCTTCCGCATCCCGCGCGTCGAGGAAGCGGCGCGCTCGATCATGCCGCCCGACTATTACGACCAGCTGGCGCTGTCACGCGCGACCGACACGATCGGCGTCGCGCGTCGCGGCATCGCGGTGGCGGCTCTGACGGCGCACGGCGCGGCGGCGGATCCGGTCGCGGCGTGGCTGGAAACCGGCGGCGAACGCGTCGCCCGCATCCGCGAGCGGCTGCAGGCGCTGACCGAAGGCGGCGACATCACCGTCTCGCGGCTGTCGGTGGCGTCCGGGCTGATGACCGACCTGACGGGGATGTGAAGTTCCTCGCCCCACGAAGTGGGGAGAGGTGCCGAGCGCAGCGAGGCGGAGAGGGGCTTCGTAGGGTGGGGCCACCCTCCCGCAACGGGTTACCCTGCTTCAGTCGACGCATTCCCCTCTCCGTCTCGGCCTCGCCGAGCCACCTCTCCCCACTTCGTGGGGCGAGGAACTGGCGCTTGTTGCGCCACCGCCCGAAAACATGCAGACATGGCGCCCGGCGCGAGCGGCCCGAGGGAATCAGCATGGCGGCAGTAGAGACAGTGCAGCGGGCGCCGGGGCGCGGCATCTGGGGCTGGATGTTCTTCGACTGGGCGGCGCAGCCTTTCTTCACCGTTGTCACCACCTTCATCTTCGGCCCCTATTTCGTCTCGCGCATGGCGAGCGACCCGACCGCCGGGCAGGCTGCCTGGGGTTACGGCATCGCTGCGGCGGGCCTGGTCATCGCGGTACTGTCGCCTGTGCTCGGCTCGATCGCCGACCAGACCGGGCCGCGCAAACCCTGGATCGCTTTCTTCGCAACGATCAAGATTGTCAGCCTCAGCCTGCTGTGGTTCGCCGCGCCCGGCTCGAACCTGTTCCTGGTCGTGCTGTTGTTCTCGCTGGCCTCGGTGGCGGCCGAATTCTCCACCGTGTTCAATGATTCCATGATGCCGCGGCTGGTGCCGAAGGAAGAGATCGGCCGGATTTCCAACGTTGCCTGGGGGCTTGGCTATCTCGGCGGCATGGTGGCGCTGATCTTCGTCGTGCTGTTCCTCGCCGGCAATCTCGAGACCGGCAAGACGCTCATCGGCCTCGATCCGCTGTTCGGACTCGACCCGAAACTCGGCGAGGATGCGCGCTTCACCGGGCCGATGTCGGCCGGGTGGTATTTCCTGTTCATCCTGCCGATGTTCTTCTTCACGCCCGACGCCACCAGGGGAATCCCGATCAGACCGGCGGTGCGCGAGGGCCTGTCCGAGTTGAAGTCGACGCTCGCCGAGGTGCGCCAGCGCAGCGGCATCCTGCGCTTCCTGCTGGCGCGGATGATCTATCAGGACGGCGTCAATGCGCTGCTGGCGCTCGGCGGCACCTTCGCGGCCGGCATGTTCCACTGGTCGATCACCGAGATCGGCCTGTTCGGCATCATCCTCAACGTTGTCGCCATCTTCGGCTGTTGGATCGCGGCGCGGCTCGACACGGCTTTTGGCTCGAAGCACGTGGTGATGATCGCGCTGGTGATGCTTTCGGTCGCCACCATCGGCGTCGTCTCGACCGGCCCGGGCTTCACGCTGCTCGGACTGATCCCGCTGCCGACAACCGATTCCGGCGGACTGTTCGGCACCGCGGCCGAAAAGGCCTACATCCTCTATGGCTTGCTGATCGGCCTTGCCTTCGGGCCGGTGCAGGCCTCGTCGCGCTCCTACATGGCGCGCACCGTGACTGCCGCGGAGTCCGGCCGCTATTTCGGCATCTACGCGTTGGCGGGGCGGGCGACCAGCTTCCTGGCGCCGTTCATGGTGGCGACGATCACGACGATGAGCGATTCGCCACGGCTCGGCATGGCGGCGATCATCCTGTTCCTCGGCATCGGCATGGCAATACTGGTCGGAACACCCTATCCGGCGGACAAGCGGTAGCGCGACATCACCTTCTCCCCTTGCGGGAGAAGGTGGCCGAGCGAAGCTCGGCCGGATGAGGGGTGCTGGAAGGATCACTGCGCGGAAGAAGTAAGCGCCTGGTATCTTTCAATTTTCCGACGTCTCACTCCGCTGGAACACCCC
>CCNC01000166.1 GCA_000824845.1 Mesorhizobium sp. ORS 3359
CCACAAGGGGAGAAGGGGAAGATCGCTCAATGCCTGAAGTGCCTTACACCGGTAAACACCATGGCGATGCCGTGCTCGTCGGCGGCGGCGATGACGTCGTCGTCGCGCATCGAGCCGCCGGGCTGGATCACCGCCGTGGCGCCGGCCTCGATCGCCGACAAGAGCCCGTCGGCGAAGGGGAAGAAGGCGTCGGAGGCGACGACCGAACCCTTGGTCAGCGGTTCGGCGAGGCCGGCGGCTGCCGCCGCGTCGAGCGCCTTGCGGGCGGCGATTCGCGAGGAATCGACGCGGCTCATCTGGCCGGCGCCGATGCCGACCGTCGCCCCGTCCCTGGCATAGACGATGGCGTTGGACTTCACGTGCTTGGCAACGCGGAAGGCGAATTTGAGATCGGCCAGTTCCGCCGGCGTCGGCGCACGCTTGGTCACCACTTTCAGCTCGAGGTCGTCGACCACGGCGTTGTCGCGGCTTTGAACAAGCAATCCGCCGGCGACCGACTTCACCGTCGTGCCGGCGGCGCGCGGGTCGGGCAGGCCGCCGGTGACCAGCAGGCGCAAATTCTTCTTCGCCGCGACGATCGCGGCGGCCTCATCGGTCGCGTCCGGCGCGATGATGACCTCGGTGAAGGTCTTCACGATCTCTTCCGCGGCTTCCGCATCGAGGATGCGGTTCATGGCGACGATGCCGCCGAAGGCGGAGACCGGATCGCAGGCCAGCGCCTTGGCATAGGCCGCCTTCAGCGACGAGCCTTCGGCGACGCCACAGGGGTTGGCGTGCTTGATGATGGCGATCGCCGCCGAGCGGGCCGGATCGAACTCGCCGACGAGCTCGAAGGCGGCGTCGGTGTCGTTGATGTTGTTGTAGGAGAGCTGCTTGCCCTGCAACTGCTTTGCCGTCGCCACGCCCGGCCGCTTGTCGCCCGACAGGTAGAAGCCCGCATTCTGATGCGGGTTCTCGCCATAGCGCATCACCTGGTCGAGCCGGCCGCCGAACGCGCGCCATGTCGGGTGCTCGATCTGGAGCTCCTCGGCGAACCATCCGGAAATCGCCGCGTCATAAGTGGCGGTGCGGGCAAAGGCCTTGGCCGCCAGCTTCTTGCGGAAGTCGAGCGACAACGAGCCGAGGTTCATCTCCAATGCGTTGACCACCGAAGCATAATCGGCCGGGTCGGTGACGATGGCGACATAGGCGTGGTTCTTGGCCGAGGCGCGGATCATCGCCGGCCCGCCGATGTCGATGTTCTCGACGATCGAGGCATAGCCGGCGCCGGAGCGGCGCACCTCCTCGAAGGGATAGAGGTTCGATACGACAAGGTCGATCGGCTCGATGTGATGATCGCGCATGGCCTTGGCATGCTCGGCATCGTTGCGGATGCCGAGCAGCGCTCCATGCACCGAAGGATGCAAGGTCTTCACCCGGCCGTCCATGATCTCGGGAAAGCCGGTGAGCTCGGAAACATCGCGCACCGCAAGGCCGGCCTCGGCGATGGTCTTTGCCGTGCCGCCCGTCGAAACTAGTTCGACGCCGGCGGCGGCGAGCGCTTTGGCAAAGTCGACCAGCCCGGTCTTGTCGAAGACGGAAAGCAGGGCGCGGCGCACCGGAACGAGATCCGGCGCCGGAATGTTTTTTGTGGGCACGGCCATGGCGGGCGGCCTTTCAGAGCTGTTGGAAGGGACCTTGGCCGGCCCTAGCATATGAGCCCCGGAAATCAAGTGAAACCGGGATCAGGCACGCAGCTGCGTTTGGGGGGGCAGGCTCAGTTGTTTTCGGGATAGCCGGCGATAGCGGTGCGGGTCAGCTGCCAGTGCACCTCGGCAATCTCCGAGGCCTTGAAGGCGAGCACGATCTGCCGGCTGCGGCGCGGGCCGCTCAGGCCGGCGAAATAGATCGATTCCTCGACCTCCGGCACCACTTCGGCGCAGGTGAAGACCCAGCTGTCGCCTTGCGCGGCGGCAAGGGTCAGCCGGTCGTGATCGTCCTGCAGCAGGCTGATGTCGGGGTGGACGTGGAAGCGCACCGTGACGAAGTCGCGGCCGTTGTTGCGGATCGCAGCATTGCCCGGGCGCAGGAAACGGTCGCGGCCGGCAAGCACGTTGCCGTTCGTGCCGAGCTTCAACTCGCGCTCGTGCAGGAAGCCGAATTGCTGGACGTAGCCGTCGTGGCGCGCGACGAAACCTTGCATGCCCTTCTGGTCGAGGCGCTTGCAGGGCACATGCTGCGGGCCGCCGATCAGCGGCGAGCCCAAAAGGTCGCTGACGCGCAGCGAGTGGCTGAAGCGCGCCGACGAGGTGTCGTTGATCGTGGCGGTCGAATGCGCGGCGGTGGCACGCGCCAGAGGCCGGAATTCCGGGGCGCCATACGTATCGATGCCGGCATTGACGATGAAATGCTGGCGCCCGGAGGAGAGCTCGAAGGCGAGGCAGCCGGCATGCGCGGCGTTGGAGACGTCGATCGGCGGCGGCAGGCCGGTGTCGGCGATCACCGTCACGCCGCCCATCGAAAGGCGCTCATAGCCGGAATGCGGCGCGTGCAGCAGTGGCGCGCCCACCGTGTCGTCATGGCGCAGGATGGTGGCGATACGGTCATGGATGGTGGCGCCCATGCCGTTGAAGCGGGCAAGGCTGCCGTCCTGATGGCGGAAAAAGCGCAGCGCCGGCAACATGCGGTCGATGGCGCCGATCAGGGCCGCCGGCGGCGCCTCGGCCTGGTTGGCATAGGTCTGGCGCAGCGGCAGGAGATCGGCGAGCAGCTCCAGCACCGCCATCGGCTTGCGCGAGATGTGGCCGCCATCGGGCAGGATCTGATGCTCCAGCTCCTCGGCCAGGTTGCGCGTCGCGGAACGCAGCGCCGAAGCCGGCGCCGGCAGCGACAGCGCGGCGAAGGCGAGCGCGATGCGGGCGCGCAGCCTGGCCTCGCCGTCCGGCATCTCACGCGCCACCGAGCGCAGGTAGCGAATCTGCACGGCAAGCGATTTGAGGAAGGCGCGATAGAACGGGAATTCGGCGCCTTGCAGCACCACCGAGGAATGCTGCAGCCATGCGATCACGCGCTTGGCCGTCGTTCCAGGCTCCCAGGCTATGCCCGAAATCTGGTTGCCGTGCATGGCGATCCAGTCGGTGACGAGCGCCCTGGCGTTGGCGGCGGCGAGCTCGGTGCCGGCGGCGCGCATATGGCGCAGCCAACGGAAGCCATGCAGCGATTTCTGCCAGCCGCGATTGGGCACGTCGAGCTGAAAGGGCGAGGTGCCGCCGGTCTCGACCAGATGGCCGGACAGCGGGTAGCGGCCGTAATAAATCTCCAGCGCGATCTGCGGATCGGCGAGCCGCAAATCCGGCGGGGCGATCAGGACGCGTTCGGGCGTGCGGCCGGAATAGCGCCAGCGATAGACCGGACCGGCGCGCAAACGCCGGCGCGTCTTGCGCCAGAACTCCTTCGCGACGAGCGTCCATAGACGCGTCGTGTTGCCGGCAACAAGTGCCAATAGCCCTCCAGATGTCCCCATTACCCAAGCGCAAGCTTATGCGATTCAAGAACTTATGCGAAGGCGGATTTCGCCGAAGTGAACCGCTTCACGCCGCTTTGCCGGTACCGATCCCTAAAAAAGTCAGCACGTTTTTGCGAGATAACGACTCAACCGGCCCGCTTCATCCGCGCGGCAAAGAAGCCGTCCAGACCGGAAATCCCCGGCGATTCAAGCATTAAATCGGCGGGCGTCGTGCGCAGCGCGCCCGCAGGCGTGAGGAATGGATCGACCTCGGCGAACTCGCCCGGGCGGATCGGGTCGTCGATCACCCCGGGGCTTTCGGCAAGAAAGGCGCGGTAAAGTTCCTCGCCTTCGATCGGATCGAGCGAGCAGTTGGAAAAGACGATGCGACCGCCGGGCCTGACCAGCGTGACGGCGTGGGCAAGCAGGCGGCGCTGAAGAGCCGCGAGCTTTTCGACATCCGGCATGGTCTTGGTCCAGGGCACATCGGGATGGCGACGCACGGTTCCGGTCGAGGAGCAGGGCGCGTCGAGCAGCACGGCGTCGAACAGGTCCGCCGGCTGGTAGTCCAGAAGGTCGGTCTGGACGAGCTCGGCCGTCAGTCCGAGGCGGTCGAGGTTCTGCTTCAGCCGCGCCAGCCGGTTCTTCGAGGTGTCGACCGCGGTGACGTTGGCGCCGGCCAGGATGAGCTGCGCCGTCTTGCCGCCGGGCGCGGCGCAGAGGTCGGCTACGCGCTGGCCACTTATGTCGCCGAATAGGCGCGCCGGCAGGCTGGCGGCTGTGTCTTGCACCCACCAGGCGCCATCGGCGAAGCCGGGCAAGTCGATGACATTGGCCGACAGCTTTTCGACACGCACCGTGCCGGTCGGCAGCACGATGCCGCCCAGGCGCTCGGCCCAGAGCGCAGGATCGGCCTTGACGGTGAAATCGACCGGCGCCTCGTGGCGATGCGCGGCAAGGATGGCGCTCGCCTTGTCGGCTCCGTAAGCGGCGGTCAGCCGCTCGGCGAACCATTGCGGCGCCTCGCTGGTGGCGGCAAGCGCCCGGGCAAGCTCGGCCTGCTTGGCGCGGGCCAGCGAACGCAGCACGCCGTTGACGAGGCCGGAGAAGCGGGTGGTGCGCGGATCGGATTTGGCGTGGGTGACGGCAAGGTCGACGGCGGCGCTGTCCGGAACATCGAGGAACAGGATCTGCGCGGCGGCCACATGCAGGATGTGCGAGAGTGCCGTGGCATTGGGCGGCAGCGGCTTTTCCAACCGCCTCGACAGCAGCCCGGCAATGGTCATGCGATGGCGCAGCGCGGTCACCAGTATGGCGCGCACCAGCGCGCGGTCGCGGCCGTCCAGTGCCTTATATTGCGGATGGCCGTGCTCGTTGTCGGTCAATCCATCGAGCGGCGTGCGGGCGTCTATGACGGCGGCCAGCAGCCGCGCCGCCGCCTTGCGCGCGGCAAGGCCGGCTATCTCGTCATCGGCCTTGTGTTGCGGATTGCCTGAATGTCCGCGCCTCGGCGGCGTCACGACCAGGGACCTTTCGACCGGCGCGGTCCGGTCGGGTTACGACCCCAGGGATTGGGTTTCGGCTGCGGTGGTTCGGCATGCGGCGCGGGTTCCGTCCGCTTACCCCACGGACCGGCCGACGCCTCCTCGGGCTGGATGGGCGGCGCGGAAGCCTCGCGCCGATTGGCCGGCGACGCGCGGCCCATCTCGCTTGCCATCTCCTGCAGCGCCGCGATGCGGTTCTCGGTGCTCGGGTGGGTCGAGAACAGATTGTCCATACGCTCGCCATGCAGCGGGTTGATGATGAAAAGATGCGCCATCGCCGGGTTGCGCTCGGCATCCTCATTGGGAATCTGCTCGGCGCCACGCGCGATCTTGGCGAGCGCCGAGGCCAGCCACAGCGGATTGCCGCAGATCTCGGCGCCGCGCCGGTCGGCCTCGTATTCGCGGGTGCGGCTCACCGCCATCTGCACGATCATGGCGGCGAAGGGCGCCACCAGCATGGCCACCAGCACGCCGACAAAGCCGAACTGGTTGTTGTTGTCGCGGTTGCCGCCGAAGAAGAACGCGAAATTGCCGAGCATCGAGATGGCGCCGGCGAGCGTCGCCACGATCGTCATGGTCAGCGTGTCGCGATGCTGCACATGGGCAAGCTCATGCGCCATCACCGCCGCGACCTCCTCGTGGGAGAGGCGCTGGAGCAGGCCGGTGGATGCGGCCACTGCGGCATTTTCGGGATTGCGGCCGGTGGCGAAGGCGTTGGGCTGCGGGTTGTCGATCAGATAGGTCTTCGGCATCGGCAGGCCGGCCTGTTTGGCCAGCGCCTGGACGATGGCGTAATATTCGGGCGCATTCTTCTCGTCGACCTCGATGGCATGGTTCATCGACAGCACCATCTTGTCGGCGTTCCAGTAGCTGAACAGGTTGGTGCCGGCGGCGATCAGAAGCGCGATGATCATGCCGCCCGAGCCGCCGATCAGATAGCCGACGCCCATGAACAGCGCCGTCATCGCGGCTAGCAGCATTGCGGTGCGAAGCGTGTTCATCGTTTCATCCGTCCGGGCCGATGGAGAATTGGGGTCGATCCTTTTGTGGTCATGGCTATATGATGGGAAAGGCCAGGCCCCGTTTCAATCGGCAGGGAATATCGCATGACCGAACTGACCAACAAGACCGAAACCGCGGGCGAAGGCGATGGGCTGCGAAAGATGCTGACGCCAGCCGCGAGCCGCGCGCTGGCGGAGGCCGAGGCCCGGCGCAGGGAATATCGCGAGGCCGAGGCAAAATTGCCGAAGGAAATCGGCGGCCGCGGCGGCAAGGAACCCGGCCGCTACGGCGATTGGGAGGTGAAGGGCCTCACCAGCGACTTCTAGCCGGATGTGCTGATATTCAGGTGAGGCCGGC
>CCNC01000167.1 GCA_000824845.1 Mesorhizobium sp. ORS 3359
CGCTTCCGGTGCTCCCGTACTTTAAGTACGCTCCGCTCCGGTTCTCGGAGCCACCACTTTCGGCTCGGCCTGTCCTGAATCTCACCACATCCTCAGGCCGCCGCCTGAGCCGGCGACAGAACGATGAAACCGCTTTCGTCGGTCGCAATGCCGATTTCGTCATAGGAACGGATCGTCGGGTGCGGTGTGACGGGCGGGTGGACGTGCGTGGCGCTGATCACCATCACCGAGGCGCCGGAAGCCTCGCCCGACGCGATGCCTGCCGGCGCATCCTCGAAGACCAGGCAGTCGCGCGCCTCGACGCCAAGATGCTGTGCCGCCAGGAGAAAACAATCCGGCGCCGGCTTGCCACGGGTGACATCTTCGGCCGTCACCATCATGGCGGGAACCGGGATGCCGGCCGCCTGGATGCGCAGCAGCGCCAGCTCGCGCGGTGCCGAGGTGACGATGGCCCACCGCTCCGGCGGCAGCGATTCCAGGAATGCGACGGCGCCGGGGATCGGCACGATGCCTTCGAGGTCGTCCGCCTCGGCCTTGAGCAGCGCATCGGCTTCCGCAATCGCATCGACGCCCGCAAGCCTCAGTCCGGCGATCGTCTCGATCGCCCGCTTGCCATGGATGGTCGGCAGGAAGGTGGCGACGTCCAGCCCGTGACGCTCCGCCCACTTCGTCCACACCCGTTCCGCCGCGGCGATCGAATTGAGCACCGTGCCGTCCATGTCGAACAGGAAGGCGGCGAACTTTGAGCCTGCGAACATCGGATTTCCTGGAGAATCGTTTTCGGGGAGGGCGAAACGTGCTACCCAGTTTAGACCGGCCATGGCTGGCTGAGAAGGCGAGATGCGCGCATTTCAATTCCGCGCGGGAACAACCTTCGGTTCGTTGCGTTGAAAGGGCTGTCTTTCCGAAATCATCACAAGGGGGATGCGATGCTGATCCGGCTCGGCTACGAAATCGCCATCGAATGCGCGGCGGCAACGCCGATCATCTCGCTTCTCGACATCCATCCCGACCGGCAAGCCGACATCAAGCGGCAGACGCGGGTCCTGACCTCGCCGTCGGTGCCGACCCGGACCTACCACGATCGCCACGGCAATATCTGCCGTCGCTTCACGGCGCCCGCCGGAAGCTTCCGCATCCTCTATGACGCGGCGATCGAGGACAGCGGCGAGACAGACGAGGTCAACACGCTGGCGCGGGAAACGCCGGTCGCGGAACTGCCCGACGATGTGCTGGTCTATTTGCTCGGCAGCCGTTACTGCGAGACCGATCATCTCAGCGATGTCGCCTGGCAGCTCTTCGGCCATCTGCCGCCAGGCTGGGCGCGCGTCCAGGCAATCGTCGACTATGTCAACAGCCGGCTTTCCTTCGGCTATGGGTATGCACGCGCCACCCGCACGGCGGCCCAGGCGCATGAGGAGCGTGTCGGGGTCTGCCGCGATTTCGCGCATCTGGCGATCACGCTTTGCCGATGCATGAACATTCCGGCGCGCTACGTGAACGGCTATCTCGGCGATATCGGCGTGCCGGCCGATCCGGCGCCGATGGATTTTTCTGCCTGGATGGAAGTCTTCCTCGACGGCAAATGGTACACGTTCGACCCGCGCCACAACCGGCCGCGCATCGGCCGCGTCGTCATCGCGCGCGGCCGCGACGCCACCGACGTGCCGCTGCTGCACAGTTTCGGTCCGCATCGGCTCTCTCTTTTCAAGGTGTGGACCTACGAGCAGGAAGGCAACCGCTTCAATCCTCCGCACCATGGCGTCGACCGGACGGTCAGCGCGCAGATGCTGGCTTAGGGTCGGTCGAGATTCAGGTGAGGCCGGCCCGCGAATGGCGGCTTCCTGCGCTTCCGGTGCTCACGTACTTTAAGTACGCTCCGCTCCGGTTCTCGGAACCACCATTCTCGGCTCGGCATGACCTGAATCTCAACCGACCCAGCGCGGCACCCGTTCATCACGGCTCATGGTTGCCGCTGACCCGCTTCGGCACAGTTCGATTGTGCCGAAGAGAGAACGCCTGCGACAGCCCTCGACATCATGGTAAGCGCTTCATTAAGGTTGCTTCGCCAGCGCATTTTTGTTTACTTCCCGTTCACCCACAAATCCGCCGGAAGTCAGTAAAAACAATGCGTTCTGCCTGTTAAGCGTCTTTTGGCGGCGGACTCTCCGGGTCTGGCCGAAATCCTGCAACGCCTTTGCCGAGCGGCACGAAGCCGCAGACAGTGGAGGCGGAAGGGATGCGGCAGTTCAGAGGTGTCGTTCGTGGGGTGGACGGCTTTAGCCGGAATCGCGAAGGCAATTTCGCGGTTCTGTTCGGAGCTGCCGTATCTGTCCTCGCGCTGGGGGTGGGATTCGCGGTCAATATCTCGCAACTCTACAATGCGAGGTCGAGCTTGCAGGGCGTCGTCGACGCCGCGGTGACCTCGACGGCCCGCGATCTCACACTCGGCGTCATCACGGAAGGCGACGCCAGCAAAACGGTGCAGGCATTCCTCGACGCCAACAGCACCGCCGGCATCCTGCAGGCCGACCAGGTGGTGCTCGACAAGCTTACGGTCAACAGGACAGCCAACACCGTGCAGGCGGACGCGCATGCCGATGTCGGCCTGTTTTTCCCGATCTTCAGCACCGGTGACATGCGCCGCGTGAATGCTTCGACCACGGCGCTCTATTCGGACAAGCAGGTCGAGGTGGCGATGATGCTCGACATAACGGGGTCGATGGCGACGAAAGGCAAGGTCGACAAGATCGGCGACCTTAAAGCAGCGGCGAAAAACGCCGTCCAGACGATGCTTAAGAACCAGGACCCGAAGAACCCTCGCGTCCGAGTGGCGCTTGTGCCCTATGCATCTGCCGTGAACGCCGGCAAGCTGGCGGAAAATGTCTATGTCGAAAGCCAAGGAGGCTCGGACCTGCCTCCCGTTGCCGGCAGCACGCTTCTGGTCGCCAAGACGAACAGCAAATTGCTGCCGTCGTTCAGCGACTATGTCTCCATCGTCGGCGCGGGGGCGCCTCGCCCCGACAATTGCGCCACGGAGCGCAAGGACAAAAGCGGCAAGCCGGATTTCAGCGCCGACGGCCCCGACACGGTCCGCACGGACAAGAATGGCAAGAAATATTTTGCGCTGGTCAACCGGGACGATCATCTGGGCGGGTCGGGAATGAACAAGTGCCCTATCGCGGCGGTGATCCCGCTGACCGCCGATTCCGGTGCATTGCTCGATTCGATCGACGACTTCCAGGCGGACGGCTACACGGCCGGCGCGATCGCCGTTCAGTGGACCTATTACATGCTGTCACCGCAATGGCGTACCGTGATCAAGAATGCCGGCCTGGGCAGCGGCCCCTCGGACAACAATGCGAAGAAGATCGCCAAGGTCGCGATCCTGATGACCGATGGCCAGTTCAACACCGCCTTCGCCAGCGCGGGGGGCAACTACAATGGCCAAGGCAACCTTGCGCGCGGCAACGCTCAAACTCTATGCGGCAACATGAAAGACGACGGCATCGAGGTTTTCACCATCGGCTTCGATCTGAACGACAAGGACATGTCGGCAACCGAGCGGGACCAGGCGAAGGCGGTGCTGAAGAATTGTTCGTCGAAGGATACCTCGCCCACCAACAAGCACTATTTCGAAGCGTCCACCGGAGCGGAGTTGGATGCCGCCTTCCAGGAAATCATCCGCAACACTGAAAAGGTCGCGCTGACGCAGTGATTCAAACGGAAAAGGCCGCCGCTTCTTGACGAAGCCGGCGGCCTTCCGTGTTTCCGTCCATGACGCGGCTCCTGGCGGCAACCCCTTCGGGTTACCTGCCGCGCATCTCGCGCCTTAACGGGAAGACTGCTTCCCGGAAGTGCAATCCGCAGAGCTCACGTTATGGAAAACGAAATCACTCGACATCGGATCACCTCCTTTCAGTTCGTTGAACACACCCCAATGATGGGGTGCGTCGCAGGAAAAGACAAGAGGGCAGGTCAGAGGAAGCGCATCGGCGCGCCGATCTCGATCCGCGCCGGCCGGTCGACGGTGCAGTAGACGCCGAGATTGTGGGCGTTGTGGCGCACCAGGTTGCGCAGGATGCCGGGGTCGGTGTCGAAACCGTCCTGAGCGATGACGGTGAAGCCGCAGCGGCGGCAGGGTTCGGAGACGATGAGCTCGAGATCGCCGACGGCGAGCTTCCTGCCGATCCATTCCGTCTCCGGGAAGGCGCCTTCGACCGGCGCCATGTCGACGACGATGTTGGGCCGGAAGCGGCGCGGATCGGGCGTGCCCTCCGGATGCAGCGCCTTCAGGCGGGCCAGCGAGGCAGTGGTGAGCAGATGAATCGGCGCCTTGGCATAGCGGGCTGCGGTCAGCGGCCCGGCATAGAAGGGCGTCGCGTTCTCAGCGCCGAACGGACGGATGGAGGCCGCGAAGCCGAGGAAGGCCGAAATCGCGCGGTCGCTTTCCGGACCGGGCGCCGGCAGCCAGTCGCCGCCAGGCACGGCGACTTCCAGGCGCCACTCCTTGCTCATCGGGGCACCGCTCAGCCGGGTGCGAATAAGCGGCACTTTGTGCCACTTTGTTTCGCGGTCTGGCCTTGCGATCTCGCCGTCGGAAGCATCGACCAGTCCAAACAGCCGGTCACCGTCGACGGTCTTCAACCCGACGGAAATGGCATCAAGCCGCTCGCCGGCGAGCGAGCTCGCCGGGTAGCGCCAGAGCTGGCTGACGGAGCCGAGGATCGTCTCGCCGGCCATCAGCCTTTCTTATTCTGGCGGTTGACGACGAGGTCGTCGACCACCGCCGGATCGGCGAGGGTCGAGGTGTCGCCCAGCGAACCGAAATCGTCCTCGGCGATCTTGCGCAGGATGCGGCGCATGATCTTACCGGAACGGGTCTTGGGCAGGCCGGGCGCGAACTGGATCTTGTCCGGCGTGGCGATGGCGCCGATCTCCTTGCGGACATGGGCGACGAGCTCCTTGCGCAGATCCTCGCTGCCCGTCTCGCCGGCCATCAGCGTGACATAGCAGTAGATTCCCTGCCCCTTGATGTCGTGCGGATATCCGACGACCGCGGCCTCGGAAACCTTGTCGTGGCTGACCAGCGCCGATTCGACCTCGGCCGTGCCCATGCGGTGGCCGGAGACGTTGATGACGTCGTCGACGCGGCCGGTGATCCAGTAATAGCCGTCTTCGTCGCGGCGGCAGCCGTCGCCGGTGAAGTACTTGCCCTTGTAGGTCGAGAAATAGGTCTGCACGAAGCGCTCGTGGTCGCCATAGACGGTGCGCATCTGGCCCGGCCAGGAATCGGTGATGCAGAGATTGCCGTCGGTGGCGCCTTCCAGCACCTTGCCTTCGCCGTCGACCAGCTGCGGCTGAACGCCGAAGAAGGGCCGCGTGGCGGAACCGGCTTTCAGGTCCGTGGCGCCGGGCAGCGGCGTGATCAGGATGCCGCCGGTCTCGGTCTGCCACCAGGTGTCGACGATCGGCACCTTGCCATTGCCGACGACGTTGAAATACCACTCCCAGGCTTCCGGGTTGATCGGCTCGCCGACCGACCCCAGAACGCGCAGCGACTTGCGCGAGGTCTTCTTCACATGGCCGTCGCCGGCGCCCATCAGGGCGCGCAGCGCCGTCGGCGCGGTGTAGAAGATGTTGACCTTGTGCTTGTCGATGACCTCCCAGAAGCGCGCCTGGGAGGGATAGTTCGGCACGCCCTCGAACATCAGCGTGGTGGCGCCGTTGGCCAGAGGCCCGTAGACGATATAGCTGTGGCCGGTCACCCAGCCGACATCGGCGGTGCACCAATAGACGTCGCCGTCATGGTAGTCGAAGACATATTGGTGCGTCATCGAGGCATAGACGAGATAGCCGGCGGTGGTGTGCAGGACGCCCTTCGGCTTGCCGGTCGAGCCGGAGGTGTAGAGGATGAAGAGCGGATCCTCGGCCTTCATCTTCTCCGGCCTGCAGTCGGGCTTCACCGAAGCGACTTCGTCGTGATACCAGACGTCGCGACCGGGAGCCCAGCCGACCTTGCCGCCGGTGCGGCGCACGACGACGACCTTGTCGACCATCACGTGCTGCCTGGCGGCGATGTCGATCGCCTTGTCGGCATTGTCCTTCAGCGGAATGGTCTTGCCGCCGCGCAGACCTTCGTCGGCGGTGATGACGAAGGTCGATTCGCAGTCGACGATGCGGCCGGCGAGCGCGTCCGGCGAGAAGCCGCCGAAGACGATCGAATGGATGGCGCCGATGCGGGTGCAGGCGAGCATCGCGTAGGCCGCTTCCGGGATCATCGGCATGTAGATGGTGACGCGGTCGCCCTTCTTGACGCCGTGCTTCTTCATCACATTGGCGAGCCGGCATACATGTTCGTAAAGCTCGTTGTAGGTGATCTTCCTGTCGTCGTAGGGATTGTCGCCTTCCCAGATGATGGCGGTCTGGTTGCCCCGCTTCTTCAGGTGCCGGTCGATGCAATTGTAGGAGACGTTGGTCTGGCCGTCCTCGAACCACTTGATCGAGACCTTGCCGTCGAACGAGGTGTTCTTGACCTTCGTGAAAGGCTTGAACCAGTCAATGCGCTTGCCGTGCTTGCCCCAGAACCTGTCCGGGTTCTTCACGCTGTCGGCATACCATTTGAGGTAGGTATCGTTGTCGATCAACGCGTTCTTCTTCCACGCCGGCTGGACGCGGTGGACATGCACATCGGACATTTCCTGCTTTCCTCCCAAACCACTCCGCCGGCTTGAGCCGCCAGCGGCATCGCGGCAAAACGGCCGCGAATTCGCGGGCATTATTAACAGTTCCGTGGTGACGGCAATATTAGACGTTGGATTCGCGCGGCGGGATGACGCAGGGGCAAGCGCCCAAGGTTACTAGCACTCCCGCTTGGCGGCTGCTAACCGCCTGTTTTAATGAGAAAAATTTTTAGGGACCTCGCAAAAAACCATAGACAGTTAAGCAACCGTGCGCACAATTCGGCGTTGGGAGGAAGGAGAATCAACCAAGGAAACGCAATGCGCGACAATTCCGAAATGGACCTGATGCTCAGGGGATATGGGCTGACCACGGCCAAGATCCTTTACCACTACCCGGACCACCCGCATCTGCTGCAAAGCTTTGTCTGGCAGGATTACGACATAGCGCCGCAATTCCCGGTGCTGATCCGCTTCATCGAATTCTGGAAGACCAAGCTCGACGGACCGCTGCATTCGGTGACGTATACGCATCACAAGCTGGTCGCGCCGAATGAGTGGCGGAAGGTCGATGGGGAGTTTCTGGTGCACTGAGGCGGCGTATTCTCCCCCCTTGAGGGGGAGAT
>CCNC01000168.1 GCA_000824845.1 Mesorhizobium sp. ORS 3359
GGGGGAGATTGGCAGCGTCAAACCGCCGGCGGGTTCAGCCGGGCGAAGCCTTCCTGGCGGCGATAGGGGAAGTAGGGATAGGGCGCCGTCACCGCGCTCGCTTCGTCGAGCGCCTTGATCTGCTCCGGCGTCAACGACCAGCCGACGGCGCCGAGGTTCTGGCGGAGCTGTTCCTCGTTGCGGGCGCCGATGATCACCGACGACACGGTCGGCCGCCGCAGGAGCCAGTTGATGGCGACCTGCGGCACGGTCTTGCCGGTCTCGGCGGCGACCGCTTCCAACGCATCGACCACCTTGAAAAGATGCTCGTCCTCGACCGGCGGGCCGAAATCGGCGGTGCCGTGCAGCCGGCTCTTTTCCGGCAAGGGCTGGCCGCGGCGGATCTTGCCGGTCAGCCGGCCCCAGCCCAGCGGGCTCCACACCAGGGCGCCGACGCCCTGGTCGAGGCCGAGCGGCATCAGTTCCCACTCATAGTCGCGGCCCACCAGCGAATAATAGACCTGATGCGCGACATAGCGCGGGTAGCCGTGTTTGTCGGCCAGGCCGAGCGATTTCATCACCTGCCAGCCGGAGAAGTTGGAGACGCCGACATAGCGCAGCCTGCCGGAGCGCACGAGGTCGTCCAGCGCCGACAGCACTTCCTCGATCGGTGTCGAGGCGTCGAAGGCATGGAGCTGCAAAAGGTCGATATAGTCGGTGCCGAGACGCTTCAGCGCCGCGTCGACGGAGCGGATCAGGCGGGAGCGCGACGAGCCCCAGTCGGCCGGACCGTCGCCAATCGGCAACGATGTCTTGGTCGAGATCAGCACCGCGTCGCGACGGCCCTTGATCGCCTCGCCAAGCACCTCTTCCGAGGCGCCGTTGGAATAGACATCGGCCGTGTCGAAAAGATTGACGCCTGCCTCCAGGCAGATGTCGACCAGCCGGCGCGCCTCTTTCGCGTCGCTGTTGCCGAAGAGGGGACCGGAGCCGCCAAAAGTTCCGGCGCCGAAGGAAAGCGCCGGCACTTTCAGGCCGGAGGCGCCGAGAGGTCGATAATCCATCTTTTTTCTCCTGATTGGATGTCGAAGGGATTGGCGTTCAGCACTGCGCCGTGACCGGCTTGCCGATCGCGCTGCCGCGTTCGAGACGCAGCGCCATGAGCACCACGCCGAGCGCGGCGATCGGCACCAGGCCGGCGACGAGGGGGACGGCGCCGAGGCCGGGGCCATGATCGATGACGAAGCCGCCGAGCCAGGCACCGATGGCGTTGCCGAGATTGAAGGCGGCGATGTTGAAGGAGGAGGCCAGGCCTTGGCCGGCGCCCTTGGCCTTCTCCAGCACCCACATTTGCAGCGGCGCGACGGTGGCGAAGGCGGCGGCACCCAGCAGGCCCACGGCAATGATCGCCGTGACCGGCTGATGGATCGCCGCGGTCATGACGAACAGCACCGCCGACAGCGCCACCAGCGTGCCGACGACCGTCGGCACAAGATGCCGGTCGGCGAGGCGTCCGCCAAGCAGGTTGCCGGCGACCAGCCCGCCGCCGAAGACGAGCAGGATCGGCGAGACGGCCCCCTCGGAAAAGCCGGTGACGCGGGTCAGGATCGGCGCGAGATAGGTGAAGGCGGCAAAGACGCCGACCCAGCTCAGCACCGTGGTCAGGAGGCCGAGCAGCACCGCCCGGCGGCCGAGCACGGCGAGCGTGCCTTCGGCGCTTTCCTCCTCGTCCGCTGCTGCCGGTTCGTCGCGCGGCACGAGCAGCGCGATCACGGCAAAGGCGATGACGCCGACCAGCGTGACGGCGAGGAAGGTGGAGCGCCAACCATAGGCCTGGCCGAGCCAGGTGCCGAAAGGCACGCCGAGGATGTTGGCGACGGTGAGGCCGGTGAACATCAGGGCGATGGCCGAGGCCTTCCTGTTGGGCGCGACCAGGCTGGTGGCGACGACGGAGCCGACGCCGAAGAAGGAGGCGTGGGCGAAGGCGGTGAGCACACGCGCAGCCATCAGCGTCCAGTAGTCGGGCGCCAGCGCGCAGGCCAGGTTGCCGACCGTGAAGACCACCATCAGCGCAAGCAGCAAGGTCTTGCGCGGCAAACGGCCGGTCAAGGCGCCAAGCAGCGGCGCGCCGACGACGACACCCAGCGCGTAGCCGGAAATGAGCAGGCCCGCGGCCGAGATCGAGACGCCGAGATCGGCGCTGACATCGAGCAGCAGGCCCATGATGACGAATTCGGTGACACCGATGCCGAAGGCGCCGGCGGTGAGGGCATAGAGAGCAAGGGGCATGGCAGGATCCGTTTGGTGCTGAAGGACGCCCAGTCCCGCGCCCCAAATCTTTGCTGGCGCATGATCTTTCCCGAAAACCGGGTTCCACTTTTCGGGATCATGCACGGATAAGATCGTGATCCGTCGAGTTGTGAACCAGTCTTGCAATGGGCATATTTTCTGTGAAATAGATTCACGAATGGCGAGACCCGAAATCAACCGCTCCGGCGAGATCGAAGTGTTCGTCCGCGTCGCCGAGACAGGCAGTTTTTCCGCCGCGGCGCGGGCCTTGCGCATGACGCCCTCGGCGGTGAGCAAGCTGATCGCGCGGCTGGAGGCACGGCTCGGCGCGAGGCTGGTCAGCCGCTCGACACGCAAGCTGCAACTGACGCCGGAGGGAACCAGCTTTTACGACAGCGGCCTGCGTATCCTTGCCGATCTCGATGCGGCGGAACGCGAGGCGGCCGCAGGCGCCGCGCCGCGCGGAAAGCTCAGGGTCAACTCCTATGTGCCGTTCGGCCAGCACCGCTTGATGGAATTGCTTCCGCGTTTCCTGGAGCGCTATCCCGAGATTTCCGTCGAAGCGGTGCTGACCGACAATGTCATCAACCTGTTGGAGGAGCGGGCCGATGTCGCCATACGCGCCGGACCGCTCAGCGAGTCGCGCCTGGTGGCGCGCAAGCTCGGCCAGAGCCGGATGGTGCTGGTTGCGTCCCCTGCCTATCTCGCAGCACGCGGCACGCCCAGCGCATTGTCCGACCTTGCCCGCCACAACATGCTCGCCTTCGGCTTCGCCCGGCATATCGACGGCTGGCCTTTCATCGATGCTGCGGGCAAATCGATCGTCCTGCCGATCGTCGGGAACATGTCGCTGACCGATGGCGAAGCGATGCGGCGAACGACGCTGGCGGGAGCCGGCATAGCAAGACTGGCGCGCTGGCATGTCGAACCCGACATCGTCACCGGACTGTTGGTGCCGCTGCTGGAAGAGTTCAATCCCGGCGACGAGGAGCCGACACACGCCGTCTATGTCGGCCAGGGCAAGCATTTGCCGGCCCGGGTTCGGGCCTTTCTCGACTTCCTTGCGGAGACTGTCCGCATCTGAATGAGAAAAGCCGCGCGCCAATGACACGCGGCTTTTCGGAGTTCGGCAAGTCGAAGGGAAGTTACGCCTTCGGCACGAAAGGCGCCGGACGCCGGCCGGCGCTTTGCCGCTCAAGCATCCAGCCCGGATATTCGGCGGGCAGCGCGCTCACCTCGTCGAGCCTGGCAAGATCGTCGGCGTCGAGCTTCAAGCCGGTCGCGGCGAGGTTCTGCTCGAGCTGGTCCATGCGGCTGGCGCCGATGATGACGCTCATCACAAAAGGTTTTGCCAGAACATAACCGAGCGCCACCGTCGCAACGCCGACGTCATGCTTCTTCGCCACCTCGCGCATGACGGCGACCGCCGCCCAGGCGCGGTCTTCGTTGACCGGCGGGAAGTTGAAGGAGGCGCGGCGGCCCTCGCCATTGCCGGGCGCGCCAGGACCGTATTTGCCGGAGAGCAGCCCGCCGGCCATCGGCGACCAGACCATCAGGCCGAGCTTCTCTTCGTTGATCAGCGGCACGATCTCGCGCTCGAGATCGCGGCCGGCGATCGAGTAATAGGACTGAATGGTCTCGAAACGGGCAAAGCCCTTGCGCTCGGCAATGCCCAGCGCCTTGGCGATGCGCCAGGCCTGCCAGTTGGAGACGCCGACATAGCGCACCTTGCCGCTAGCGACGAGATCGTCGAGCGCGCGCAGCGTCTCGTCGATCGGCGTCACCGTGTCGGTGCCGTGCAGCTGATAGAGATCGATATGATCGAGCTGCAGCCGCTTCAGGCTGCCGTCGACCGAATCCATGATGTGGCCGCGCGAGGAGCCGCGCTCGTTCGGGCCGTTGCCCATGGCGCCATGCACCTTGGTGGCGATGATGACGTCCGAGCGCTTGATGCCGAGATCCTTGAGCGACTGTCCCAGCAATTGCTCGGACTGGCCGAAGGAATAGACATCCGCCGTGTCGAAGAAATTGACGCCGGCGGCGATCGAGCGGGCGACGATCTCGTTGACGCCCGTCTGGTCGAGACTGGCGATCAGCCCCCATTGGGCATTTTCGCCGGCGGCGCCGAAGGTCATGGTGCCGAGGCAGAGTTCGGAAACGAAAAGGCCGGTATTGCCAAGTTGGTTGTAGCGCATGATGGGATTCCCCGAGAGAAGGAGTGAGTGACCACAAGCAAATAGGAACGGGCCGTTTCGTTTCAAGCGCTGGTGCAACCACGGTAGTCAACTTGGCGTGAAGTTGCCCGACGGCGGATCCCAGAAAGGTCAGACTTCCCAGGGATTGAGGACTGTAACGCCGACGCCCTCGAAGTCGGCGACGTTTCGTGTGACCAGGATCAGGTCGTGCACGAGGGCGGTCGCCGCAATAAGCGAGTCGGCGCTCCCCCGTGTGCGTCCCGCCGTTATGCGACCCCAGGCAAGAGCGACCTCCTCCGTGATCGCGAGAATGCGGTCCGTGTTGTCTCTCCGAAGTTCTCGCAGCCAGATATCGAGCCGAGCCGCCCTTTCAGGGTCGATCTTACGCTGTTTGATGATTCCTCGCTCGATCTCACCTAGCGTAGTGACACTAAGGTTGATCGACGCCGGATCAATCGAAGCTATCCAGGCAGTCGGCTTAGGAAGCCGTCTTTGCACGTCCGACACGACGTTCGTGTCCAGCAGATACATCAGATATCAATGTCCCGAATCATCGTGTCCGAGCGACGGGTGATTTCCTTATCAAACTCCTCGTGCCAACCCGGACCGCTCAATAGGTACTCGACGAGCGATTTCTTCTTCCCGGCCAAGCGATCGTAGTCCTCCGCGGACAGGACGACCGCGGCACGTTGGCCGCGAAGCGTCACAGTCTGCGGTCCCTCCGTTCGCGCCCGCTGGACCACTTTCGAGAAATTGTTCTTCGCGTCCTGAAGATGCCAGTTCATCTTGCCGTTCCTAGCTAGCTTGGCTAGATATAACGCGGTAGCCGCAGATATCAATCAATACCGGCGCAAGATACGAGGCGCAGGCTACCGGCTGCCGAAGATCGCCGAGCCCACCCGGACGCTGGTCGCGCCGAAGGCGATCGCAGTCTCATAGTCGCCGGACATGCCCATCGAGAGCTTCTCGACGCCGGCCTCGCGGGCGAGCTTTTCCAGCAGCGCGAAATGCGGGCCGGGGTTCTCATCGGCCGGCGGAATGCACATCAGGCCTTCGATGGCCAAGCCATGAACGTCGCGGCAGCGCTTGACGAAGGCGACCGCCTCGCGCGGCTCGATGCCGGCCTTTTGCGGCTCGGAGCCGGTGTTGACCTGGACATAGAGTCTTGGCGTCCGGCCCTGCCTGATCATTTCCCTTGAAAGCTCCGCGGCGATCTTCTCGCGGTCGACGGTCTCGACGACGTCGAACAGCGCGACGGCTTCCTTGGCCTTGTTGGATTGCAACGGGCCGATCAGATGCAGCTCCAGATCGGGAAATACCTTCTTAAGCGCCGGCCATTTGCCTTGTGCCTCCTGCACGCGGTTCTCGCCGAAAACGCGCTGGCCGGCCTCGATCACAGGGCGAACGTCTTCGGCCGCGAAAGTCTTCGACACCGCTACCAGCGTCACAGCGCCGGGCTCGCGCTTTCCCTCGCGCTCGGAGCTTGCGATCTTCGCCTTGACCGCGTGAAGCTGCTCTACGGCTTTCGTCATGCCGCTATCCTGCCTATAGTTTTCATGGCCGGGCCGGCTCGCCGCAGTTGACGGGTCCGGCAATCCATGGTGAACACCGCGACGACATTGTCTCGGCTGCCGGTCTTTTCCGGGCGCCGCGTATCCGCTTTTAAGTGAAAAACATCCGATGGCAACCGAACGTTACAATCCGCGCACGTCAGAGCCCAAATGGCAGAAGGCCTGGGCCGAAAAGAAGCTGTTCGAGGCCAGGAACGACGATCCGAAGCCGAAATACTACGTGCTCGAGATGTTCCCCTATCCGTCGGGCAAGATCCATATCGGCCACACCCGCAACTATACGATGGGCGACGTGGTGGCGCGCTACAAGCGGGCCAAGGGCTTCAACGTGCTGCACCCGATGGGCTGGGACGCGTTCGGCATGCCGGCCGAAAACGCCGCCATGCAGAACAAGGTCCATCCCAAGGACTGGACCTACGAAAATATCGCCGTCATGCGCGAGCAGCTCAAGATGATGGGCCTCTCGCTCGACTGGGCGCGCGAGTTCGCGACCTGCGACGTCGACTACTATCACCGCCAGCAGATGCTGTTTCTGGACTTCGTCGAGAAGGGGCTAGTGACGCGCAAATCCTCCAAGGTCAACTGGGATCCGGAGGACATGACGGTGCTCGCCAACGAGCAGGTCATCGACGGCCGCGGCTGGCGCTCGGGGGCGTTGGTCGAGCAGCGCGAGCTGACGCAGTGGTTCTTCAAGATCACCGACTTCGCGCAGGATCTGCTGGATTCGCTCAACCTGCTCGAGGAGTGGCCGGAGAAGGTCAAGCTGATGCAGCACAACTGGATCGGCCGCTCCGAAGGCCTGCTGATCCGCTGGCCGCTGGCAAAGCCGGTTGGCGACGCGCATGAGCTCGAAGTCTACACGACGAGGCCCGACACCATCTTCGGTGCTTCCTTCATGGCCGTCGCCGCCGACCATCCGCTGGCGCGGAAAGCCGCCGAGGAGAATGTCGATCTGGCGAAGTTCATCGAGGAGGTCCGCCATATGGGCACCTCGGTGGCGGCGCTGGAGACGGCCGAGAAGAAGGGTTTCGACACCGGCATCCGCGTCGTCCACCCGTTCGACGAGACCTGGACGCTGCCGGTCTATGTCGCCAATTTCGTGCTGATGGAGTATGGCACGGGCGCCATTTTCGGCTGCCCATCGGGCGACCAGCGCGACCTCGATTTCGCCAACAAATACGGCCTGCCGGTGATCCCGGTGGTGATGCCGGAACACGGCGACGCCAAGACCTTCCAGGTCATCGAGGAGGCCTATGTCGACGACGGCGTGATGATCAATTCGCGCTTCCTCGACGGCATGAAGCCCGAAAAGGCCTTCAATGAAGTGGCGAAGCTGCTGGAGGCAAAGACGATCGGCGGCCGGCCGATGGCGGAGCGCAAGGTGAATTTCCGCCTGCGCGACTGGGGCATCTCGCGCCAGCGCTATTGGGGCTGCCCGATCCCGATGATCCATTGCGAAGCCTGCGGCGTCGTGCCGGTGCCGAAGGCCGACCTGCCGGTGAAGCTGCCCGACGACATCGAATTCGACCGCCCCGGTAATCCGCTCGACCGTCATCCGACCTGGCGGCATGTGAAGTGCCCGCAATGCGGCCGCGACGCGCGGCGCGAGACCGACACGATGGACACCTTCGTCGATTCGTCGTGGTATTTCGCGCGCTTCACCGCGCCCTGGGCCAATGAGCCGACCGAGCCGAAAGCGGCCGACGAGTGGCTGGCGGTCGACCAGTATATCGGCGGCATCGAGCACGCGATCCTGCATCTGCTCTATTCGCGCTTCTTCACCCGCGCCATGCGCGAGACCGGTCATCTCAATCTGGCCGAGCCGTTCAAGGGCCTGTTCACGCAGGGCATGGTGGTGCACGAGACCTACCGTGTCGGCGGCCCGTCCAACAACGGGCGCTGGCTGTCGCCGAGCGAGGTCAGGCTCGAGGATGTCGGCGGCAAGCGCCTCGCCTTTGAGATCGCCACCGGCGAGGAGGCGACGATCGGCGCGCTGGAGAAGATGTCGAAGTCGAAGAAGAACACGGTGAGCCCGGAAGAGATCACCGACGGCTATGGCGCCGACACGGCGCGCTGGTTCATGCTGTCGGACTCGCCGCCGGAGCGCGATGTCGAATGGACCGACGATGGCGCCGCCGGCGCGCATCGCTTCGTGCAGCGCATCTGGCGCCTGGTGCAGATCGCCGCCGAATCTCTGCCCGGCATGAAGCCGGCAGCGGCGAAGGATGGCGATGCGGGCGCCGTGTCCAAGGCCGCGCACAAGATCCTGAAGGCGGTCGGCGAGGACATCGAGAAGCTCGGCTTCAACCGCGCGATCGCTCGCATCTACGAGCTTGCCAATGCGCTGGCGACGCCGCTTAACGACGTCGCCGAAGGCAAGGCCGACGCCGCGCTGAAGGGCGCCTGCCGCGAGGCCGTGGAGATCCTGGTGCACATCATCGCGCCGGTCATGCCGCATCTGGCGGAGGAATGCTGGGAGGCGCTGGGCGGGACCGAGATGATCGCCGAGCGGCCGTGGCCGGTCTACGATCCGGCACTGGTCGTCGACAACGAGATCGTGCTGCCGGTGCAGGTCAACGGCAAGAAGCGCGGGGATTTGACAATTGCCCGCGACGCGGATCAAGGTGCCGTCGAAAAAGCGGTGCTGGCTCTCGACTTCGTGCAAAAAGCACTGGAGGGTAAGGCTCCGCGCAAGGTGATCATCGTGCCGCAGAGGATCGTCAATGTCGTTGCCTGATCCGGTGAAGTCACAAGCGATCCGCCGGCGCGGTCGCCTGGCGGTCTGCGGCATGGCCGCCGCGCTGGCGCTGGTCTCGGCCTGCACCGTGCGGCCGCTCTATTCCAACCAGCCGCTGTCGCCCGGATCACAGCTCAGCGCCTCCGCCGAGCTCGCCTCGATCTCGATCAAGCCGGTCAACACCCGTTACGCGCAGCAAGTGCGCAACAATCTGATCTTCGCTTTCGGGCAGGGCTCGGGCGAGCCGGCCTCGCCGGCCTACACGCTCGACCTCGGCGTCACCGAGCTGGTCGAATCGGCGGCCATCGTGCAGGTGCAGACCCAGGAAGACGAGCCGACGGCGGGCACGGTCACGCTGACCGCCAACTATGTGCTGAGAGACACCGCGACCAACACGGTGATCGCCGTCGGCAAGCGCTCGATCCCGTCGTCCTTCGACCGGCCGCGTCAGGAATTCGCGGCCTATCGCGCCCAGATTGACGCCGAGAACCGCGCCGCGCGGGAGTTGGCCGATCTGCTGCGGCTGTCGATCGCGCAGGATCTTGCCAAGCACGGCAAGAAAGCCTGAGCCGTACCGACATTCAGGTGAGGCCGGCCTGCGAAAGGCGGTTTTCTCCGCTTCCGGTGCTCACGTACTTCAGTACGCTCCGCTCCGGTTCTCGAAAACCGGCGTTCTCGGCTCAGCCTGACCTGAATCTCGGCACGCCTTCGCGCACCGTTTGAAATAAAAAGGCCGGTCACCCGGCCTTTTTTGGTCTGACGAGATGCCGGCTTCAGCCGATCTTCTGGCCGGTCTTGGCCCAATCGGCGAGGAAGGCGGCGAGGCCCTTGTCGGTCAGCGGATGGTTGACAAGCGCCTTCAGCGTCGCCGGCGGCGCGGTGACGACATCGGCGCCGATCAGCGCCGCCTGCTTGACGTGATTTACCGTGCGCACCGAGGCGGTCAGGATCTCGGTCTTGAAGTCGTAATTGTCGTAGATGGTGCGGATTTCCGAGATCAGCTCCATGCCGTCCGAGCCGGTGTCGTCAATGCGGCCGACGAAGGGCGAGATGAAGGAGGCGCCGGCCTTGGCGGCGAGCAGCGCCTGGTTGGCCGAGAAGCAGAGCGTGACGTTGACCATGCGCTTCATCTCGGTGCGGATGGTCTTGCAGGCCTTGAGGCCGTCCAGCGTCAGCGGCACCTTGATGCAGACATTAGGCGCGATCTTGGCCAGCACCTCGGCCTCGGCCATCATCTGCTTGAATTCGGTCGCGACGACCTCGGCGGAAACCGGGCCTTCGACGATGTCGCATATCTGCTTGGTGACTTCGGCGATCTTGCCGCCCGATTTCAGGATCAGCGACGGGTTGGTGGTGACGCCGTCGAGAAGCCCCAGATCGTGCAGCTCCTTAATTTCCTTGATGTCAGCGGTGTCGACGAAAAATTTCATGGCTGTCTCCTTGGGGATTGCCCGGCGGGCACCAGGCAGATGAGAGGGTCCCCTTTGATCTAGACCAAAGTCAGGGCAAGGTCACGCCTGATGATCGAAGATTCGCCCTTTGTCGCGGCCGCGCCGGTGCTGGTGCCGATGCCTGCCGAACGGCCCTACACCTATGCCGTGCCGCCCGGCATGCGCCTGGTGCCGGGCTCGATCGTGCGCGTGCCGCTCGGGCCGCGCCAGGTGGCCGGCATTGTCTGGGACGGCGCGGTCGAAACGGTCGATGCGAAGAAATTGCGGCCGATAGAGGAGGTCTTCGATTGTCCGCCGATCGACAAGGCGATGCGCCGTTTCGTCGACTGGATCGCGCAGTACACGCTCTCCGCCCCCGGCATGGTGGCGCGCATGCTGCTCAGGGCGCCGGAGGCTTTCGACCCGGAGCCCTGGATCGAGGGATTGCAGCGCACGCTGGCCGAGCCGGACCGGTTGACCGACGCGCGGCGACGCGTGCTGGAGACGGCCGAGGGCGGGCTGGCCTGGACGCGCTCGGGCCTGGCGCATGCGGCGGGCGTGTCCTCGACCGTGATCGACGGATTGCGGGCGCAGGGCGTGTTCGAGACGGTGATGATCCCGCCGCGGCCGGTGGTGGCGGCGCCCGACCCCGCTCATGCCGTGCCGGAATTGATGCCGGACCAGGAAGCTGCGGCGGAGAAGCTGCGCGCGGCAATCGCGGCGGACGCCTTCAACGTCACGCTGCTTGACGGTGTCACCGGTTCGGGCAAGACGGAGGTCTATTTCGAAGCGGTGGCGGCGGCGCTCGACAAGGGCAGGCAGGTGCTTATCCTGTTGCCGGAAATCGCGCTGACGCATGCCTTCCTCGAACGTTTCCAGGACCGCTTCGGCGCCAAGCCGGCGGAGTGGCATTCCGACCTGCCGCCAAAAATGCGCGAACGGGTCTGGCGGCAGGTGGCCGAAGGCGGCGTGCGCGTCGTCGCCGGCGCACGCTCGGCCCTGTTCCTGCCGTTCAAGGAACTCGGCCTGATCGTCGTCGACGAGGAGCACGATCCCGCCTACAAGCAGGAGGACCGCGTCTTCTACAATGCGCGCGACATGGCGGTGGTGCGCGGCCATATCGGCGGCTTTCCTGTCGTGCTCGCCTCAGCCACGCCGTCGGTGGAAAGCCGGGTCAATGCCAGCCAGGGCCGCTATGATCGGGCCGTGCTGTCGTCGCGTTTCGCGGAAGCAGCACTCCCCGATCTGAAATCGATCGACATGAGGCGTTCGCCGCCGGCGCGCGGCGGCTTCCTGTCGCCGGTCCTGCTGGAGCAAATGCAGCGCACGCTGGAGAGGAAGGAGCAGTCGCTGCTCTTCCTCAACCGGCGCGGCTATGCGCCGCTGACGCTCTGCCGCGTCTGCGGCCACCGTTTCGGCTGTCCGGTCTGTTCGGCCTGGCTGGTCGAGCATCGCTTTCGCGGCCAGCTCGTCTGCCATCATTGCGGCCACAATGAGCGGCGGCCGGAGGCTTGCCCGGAATGCGGCACGCTCGACCATCTGGTGGCCTGCGGCCCCGGCGTCGAGCGCATCGCCGAGGAGGTGGTGGCGCATTTTCCGGATGCCCGAACCATCGTGCTTTCCTCGGACCTTCTGGGCGGCGTGCGCCGGTTGCGGCTCGAGCTCGAAGCCGTCGCCAATGGCGAAGCCGACATCGTCATCGGCACGCAACTCGTCGCCAAGGGTCACAATTTTCCCGGCATGACGCTTGTCGGCGTGGTTGACGCCGATCTCGGGCTTGCCAATGGCGATCCGCGCGCCGCCGAGCGCACCTTCCAGCTGCTCAGCCAGGTGACGGGACGCGCCGGCCGCACCGGAAAGAAGAGCCTTGGCCTGTTGCAGACCTATCAGCCGGATCACCCGGTGATGCGGGCGATCGTTTCGGGCGATTCGGAAGCCTTTTACGAGCGCGAGATCGCCGAGCGCGAGCGTGCAGGGCTGCCGCCGTTCGGCCGGCTCGCCGGCATCATTGTGAGCGCGGCGACGCGAGGCGAGGCCGAGGGCCACGCACGAGGCTTGCGCCGCGCGGCGCCCCAGGCTTCGGACTTGTTCGTGCTCGGCCCAGCCGAGGCGCCATTGTCGCTGATCGGCGGCCGGCATCGCTTCCGCTTGCTCGTCCAGGGCGAGCGGCGGGCCGACATGCAAGGTTTCATACGCGCCATGCTGGCTGAGGGCCCGAAGCTGCGCGGCTCGGTTCGCGTGCAGGTCGACATCGACCCGCAGAGCTTTCTGTGACTCGCCTACGGAGTGGGCGGCCCTTTAGATTTTTTCCGCCACTCGTCTTTGATAGTCGTGGAATCTATCCAATTGGAGAATGCGTCTGACTGCTTGGCGATTTTTCCCAGATGTCCCTCCATCCGTTTGAGAGATTCTGCAACTTCACGAATAGCGGGTTTCGATCCCATCCCAGCAAGCCCGGTGAACTGAGTTATGTCAATTTGGTGAGTGGATTCGCCACGTTTTCCAAAAACATTCTTGTAAGATGTGCGAACTACAAATGGTTTCAAAATTTTACCGGATCCACCCTGTTCTTTTCCAAACAGTACATACCCTACGCCGAATAGATAAGAGCGCCGCTCGCCTTGAGGTAATACTGTGAAAGCCGCACGGCCAGGTTCATTTAGAAGATGGACATCGTGTGATCGAAAGTCGGCTTCGTCATAGTTTAGTTCAAGCTTGACGTTCATCGCCGGACCTTGGCCGATGTTGGCGAGCACGAAGTTCACCGCGCCATTCCCGTCGGGATGTGGCTCCAGATAAGCCACCACTTCAGGGCTTAGTCCTGCGAGGCGTAATCTCCTGTTTTCGATGGCCAGCACAGCCGTCAGAACAGTGCTAATAGCGGCGAAAATCGCTACTAGCGCAGACGCGATAATCGTAATAGCGGGTCCGTTGTCGTTTATGAATTTGAGCGCAGATTCCTTCATGGAATGTCAGTTGCTCCATTTTGTAGTTAACCTTAGTTAGGTGTCGGTAGGAGTTCCCGCAATGAAAACCCTTGGCCTCATCGGCGGCATGAGCTGGGAATCGACGGCGATCTATTACCGCCTGCTCAACGAGATTGTGCGCGAGCAGCTGGGCGGGCTGCATTCGGCAAAGCTGTTGTTGTGGTCGTTCGATTTCGCCGAGATCGCCGAGCGGCAGCATGCGGGCGATTGGGAGGGCGCCGGCGTCCTTCTGGTGGAGGTCGCGCGCAAGCTGGAGGCCGGCGGCGCCGAAGGCCTGGTGATCTGCACCAACACCATGCACAAGCTGGCCGACGCGATGCAGGCGGCCATCTCGATCCCGCTCATCCATATCGCCGACGCGACCGGGCAAGCCGTTGTCGCCGCAGGCGTCAAACGGCCGGCGCTGCTCGCGACGCGCTTCACCATGGAGCAGGATTTCTACAAGGGGCGGCTTACCGACAAATATGGCCTCGAGCCCGTGGTGCCCGATCAGGCCGGCCGCGACATGGTGCACAAGGTGATCTATGACGAGCTTTGCCTGGGCATCGTCAAAGGCGAATCGAAATCCGCCTATCTCGACGAAGTCGGCCGGATGCGGCGCAACGATCGGGTCGACGGCGTCATCATGGGCTGCACCGAGATCACCATGCTGATCGGCCAGGGCGATTTCGACATTCCGGTCTTCGACACGACGCGCATCCATGCCGAGGCCGCGATCGACTTCGCGCTGTCGTGACCAGCCGCTCGTCTGATGCGTCTTTTCTAATGTGCCGGCCGCCATCTGGTGTGCCGATTTTCCTCCGCTAAAATGCCGGCAATTTCAGAACAAGATTTTCGAGGGGGATAAGATGGATTTCGCGTTTCCGTGGCCCGCGAGCCAAGGCGAATGGCTGGCCTGGTCGAGCGCAGTCGTGACCTTGGCGCTCGGCCTCTTCCTGTTCCTGGCGCCGGGGCTTGCATTTCGCGTGCTGCGCCTGCAGCCCAGGCCGGAGAAAGCGGCGGCGATCGCCGAAGGGCGCGGGCGCATGTCGGGCTTCTATCTCGGCGTCAGCCTGTGCTGCATCCTGCTTGCGCAGCCGCTGCTCTACATGGCGCTGGGCTTCTCGTGGCTCTTCACCGCTTTCGGCCGCCTGCTGTCGATGATGTCGGACGGCGCCAACACGCCGTTCAACTGGGTTTCGATCGTTGTCGAGCTGGCGCTTGCGGCCTTGCCGCTCGCCTTCGCCTTCGGCTTTGTGCCATGAATCCAGCACTTCCGCTGGACTCTGCCGCCTGATGCGACAAAAGTGCCTGAAAACCATGCCGGACGATGCATTGCGGTCTTAAAAAGCCTGTGCTAGACGGCAATCGACTTTCGACCGGGGATAGCGGAAGCCGCACCTCCGTGCTTGGAAAAATGCAGTAAGGTCAAAGATTTAGCCAGAGTTCTCGCTCGCGCCAACAATCTGCGGCCTGTCAGACAAGAGAAAAGACGGTCCGTGGCCCAATCGTCATCGCCAATCTCAGCTGTCGCAGAACGCTACGCAGGCTCGCTGTTCGAGCTTGCTCTGCAGGACAATTCGGTCGCCAAGGTCGAGGCCGACCTCACGAGCTTCGAGGCGATGCTCAACGGCAGCGACGATCTCAAGCGGCTGATCGACAGCCCGGTGTTTTCCAGCGAGGACCAGGCCAAGGCCATCGCCGCCATCGTCGACAAGGCCCAGATCACCGGCCTGGTCGGTAATTTCCTGCGGGTCGTCGCCAGGAACCGTCGCCTGTTCGCGGTGCCCGGCATGATCAAGGCATTCCGCCAGATCGCCGCCGACCATCGCGGCGAGGCATCCGCCGAGGTCACTTCGGCGCATGCGCTGACGGCCGCGCAGCAGACTGAACTGAAGGCGACGCTGAAGAGCATCGCCGGCAAGGATGTGGCCATCGCCATGACCGTCGATCCGTCGCTGCTCGGCGGCCTGATCGTCAAGATGGGCTCGCGCCAGATCGATACGTCGCTCAAAACCAAACTCAATTCGCTCAAGCTTGCACTGAAAGAGGTCGGCTGATGGACATCCGCGCCGCGGAAATTTCCGCAATTCTGAAAGACCAGATCAAGAATTTCGGCAAGGAGGCCGAGGTCTCCGAAGTCGGTCAGGTTCTGTCCGTCGGTGACGGCATCGCCCGCGTCTACGGCCTCGACAATGTCCAGGCCGGCGAGATGGTCGAGTTCCCGGGCGGCATCCGCGGCATGGCGCTGAACCTCGAAGCCGACAATGTCGGCGTCGTCATCTTCGGCAACGACCGCGACATCAAGGAAGGCGACACCGTCAAGCGCACCGGCGCCATCGTCGACGTTCCGGTCGGCCCCGGCCTGCTCGGCCGCGTCGTCGACGCGCTCGGCAACCCGATCGACGGCAAGGGCCCGATCAAGGCGACCGAACGCAAGCGCGTCGACGTCAAGGCGCCCGGCATCATTCCGCGCAAGTCGGTGCATGAGCCGATGTCGACCGGCCTCAAGGCCATCGACGCGCTGATCCCGGTCGGCCGCGGCCAGCGCGAGCTGGTCATCGGCGACCGCCAGACCGGCAAGACCGCCATCATCCTCGACACGATGCTGAACCAGAAGTCGGTGCACGACAACGGCCCGGAGAAGGAAAAGCTCTACTGCGTCTACGTCGCCGTCGGCCAGAAGCGCTCGACCGTCGCGCAGTTCGTCAAGGTGCTGGAAGAGCGCGGCGCGCTCGACTACTCCATCATCATCGCCGCCACCGCGTCCGATCCGGCGCCGATGCAGTTCCTGGCGCCGTTCGCTGGCTGCACCATGGGCGAGTATTTCCGCGACAACGGCATGCATGCCCTCATCAGCTATGACGACCTTTCGAAGCAGGCCGTCGCCTATCGCCAGATGTCGCTCTTGCTGCGCCGCCCGCCGGGCCGCGAAGCCTATCCGGGCGACGTCTTCTACCTGCATTCGCGCCTGCTCGAGCGCGCCGCCAAGCTCAACGACGACAATGGCGCCGGTTCGCTGACCGCGCTGCCCGTCATCGAGACGCAGGCCAACGACGTGTCGGCCTACATCCCGACCAACGTGATCTCGATCACCGACGGCCAGATCTTCCTCGAGACCAACCTGTTCTTCCAGGGGATCCGTCCGGCGGTGAACGTCGGCCTGTCGGTGTCGCGCGTCGGCTCGTCGGCGCAGATCAAGGCGATGAAGCAGGTCGCAGGCTCGATCAAGGGCGAGCTCGCGCAGTACCGCGAGATGGCGGCCTTCGCGCAGTTCGGCTCGGACCTCGACGCGGCCACGCAGCGTCTCTTGAACCGCGGTTCGCGCCTGACGGAGCTGCTCAAGCAGCCGCAGTTCTCGCCGCTCAAGACGGAAGAGCAGGTCGCGGTGATCTTCGCCGGCGTCAATGGCTATCTCGACAAGCTGCCGCTCAATCAGGTCGGCAAGTTCGAGCATGGCTTGCTCAGCCACATGCGCTCGGCCGGCAAGGACGTGCTCGACGGCATCCGCAAGGAGAAGGCGCTGTCGGACGATCTGCGTGCCAAGCTCAAGGCGGAAATCGACGCTTTCGCCAAGACCTTCGCTTGAACGAAGCCGGACGCACGGGATCAGGTTTGAAGCATGGCTTCGTTAAAAGACCTTCGTAACCGCATCGCCTCGGTCAAGGCGACGCAGAAGATCACCAAGGCGATGCAGATGGTCGCCGCGGCGAAGTTGCGTCGCGCGCAGGAGGCGGCGGAAGCAGCACGTCCCTATTCCGAGCGCATGGGCGCGGTTCTGACCAACATCACCCAGGCGATCGGCGGCGGCGGCGATGCCCCGGCGCTGATGACGGGCACGGGCAAGGACAATGTGCATCTGCTCATCGTCTGCACAGCCGAGCGTGGCCTGTGCGGCGGCTTCAACTCGCAGATCGCGCGGCTTGCCCGCGACCATATCCGCAGGCTTCTGGCCGACGGCAAGCAGGTGAAGATCATCTGCGTCGGCAAGAAGGGTTTTGACATCCTGCGCCGCGACTACGCCTCGCTGATCCTCGAGCGCGTCGATCTGCGCGAGGTCAAGACGCTCGGCTTCGTCAATGCCGATGCGATCGCGCGCAAGGTCATCCACCTCTTCAACGAGGGCGGCTTCGACATCTGCACGCTGTTCTATTCGCAGTTCAAGTCGGTGATCAGCCAGATCCCGACGGCGCAGCAGATCATCCCGGCGGCGCAGGCCTCGGCCGTCGCCGCGACGGGCAACGGCGCCACCGCGGTCTACGAATACGAGCCGGAGCCGGGCGAGATCCTCTCCGACCTCATCCCGCGCAACATCGCGGTGCAGATCTTCCGGGCGCTGCTGGAAAACGCGGCCGGCGAGATGGGCGCCAAGATGAGCGCGATGGACAATGCGACGCGCAATGCCGGCGACATGATCAACAGGCTGTCGATCACCTACAACCGCCAGCGGCAGGCGCAGATCACCAAGGAACTGATCGAAATCATTTCGGGCGCCGAGGCGCTCTAGGCGCGCGCGGGCGGGGTTCCAAGACCTCGCAGCGGCGTGAACAACGGATAGACGAAAAGGGCAAAGACGATGGCGAAAGCAGCTACCCCGAAGACCGCGGCCAAGGAGGCATCGGCCCCGAAGGCGGCAAAGGCCCCGGCAGCAGCCGCGAAGGCCGCCGCTCCGGCGAAGAAGGCGGTCGCTCCGGCCAAGGCCGCGGCTTCCGCGGCGAGCGTCGCGGCCAAGCGCGTCGGCGCCGCCGGCAAGGTCCGCCAGGTCATCGGCGCCGTCGTCGACGTGCAGTTCGAAGATCACCTGCCGGCCATTCTGAACGCGCTGGAAACCGACAATGTCGGCAACCGCCTGGTGCTCGAGGTGGCCCAGCACCTCGGCGAGAACACCGTGCGCTGCATCGCCATGGACTCGACCGAAGGCCTGGTCCGCGGCCAGGACGTCTTCGACACCGGCGCGCCGATCTCGGTTCCGGTGGGTCCGGGCATGCTCGGCCGCATCATCAACGTCATCGGCGAGCCGGTCGACGAGGCTGGCCCGGTCGACGCCGTCGAGCTGCGCGCCATCCACCAGCCGGCTCCGGCCTATGTCGACCAGTCGACGGAAGCGCAGATCCTGGTCACTGGCATCAAGGTTCTCGACCTCCTGGCACCCTACGCCCGCGGCGGCAAGATTGGCCTGTTCGGCGGCGCCGGCGTCGGCAAGACCGTGCTGATCCAGGAACTGATCAACAACGTCGCCAAGGCGCACGGCGGCTTCTCGGTGTTCGCCGGCGTCGGCGAGCGCACCCGCGAAGGCAACGACCTCTATCACGAGTTCATCGAATCGGGCGTCAACAAGAAGGGCGGCGGCCAGGGTTCGAAGGCGGCACTCGTGTACGGCCAGATGAACGAACCGCCGGGCGCCCGCGCCCGCGTCGGCCTGACCGGCCTCACGGTCGCCGAATATTTCCGCGACCAGGGCCAGGACGTGCTGTTCTTCGTCGACAACATCTTCCGCTTCACGCAGGCGGGCTCGGAAGTGTCGGCGCTGCTCGGCCGCATTCCTTCCGCCGTGGGCTACCAGCCGACGCTGGCAACCGACATGGGCGCGCTGCAGGAGCGCATCACGACTACGACCAAGGGCTCGATCACCTCGGTGCAGGCCATCTACGTCCCGGCCGACGACTTGACCGACCCGGCGCCGGCGACCTCCTTCGCGCACCTGGACGCGACGACCGTGCTCAACCGCGCGATCTCGGAAAAGGGCATCTATCCGGCCGTCGACCCGCTCGATTCGACCTCGCGCATGCTCGACCCGATGGTCGTCGGCGAGGAGCACTACCAGGTCGCCCGTCAGGTGCAGTCGATCCTGCAGCGCTACAAGTCGCTTCAGGACATCATCGCCATCCTGGGCATGGACGAGCTGTCCGAAGAGGACAAGCAGACGGTCGCCCGCGCCCGCAAGATCGAGCGCTTCCTGTCGCAGCCGTTCTTCGTCGCCGAAGTGTTCACCGGCTCGCCGGGCAAGCTGGTCGACCTCGCCGACACCATCAAGGGCTTCAAGGGCCTTTGCGCCGGCGACTACGACCACCTGCCGGAAGCCGCCTTCTATATGGTCGGCGGTATCGACGAAGCGGTCGAGAAGGCCCAGCGCCTGGCGGCTGAAGCGGCATAATCCATGGACAGGAAGTTCTGTTGCTCCACCCTGCAAGAGGTGATGACAGAGCTTCCGTCGCCGTCGTTCTTCGAGACCGACGATGGGATATTGATGATGACCGTCGGGACCGTCGAAACGGAAGACGGTCTTGGGTATTTCGATCAAGCGGTCATGTTCTGTCCCTTCTGTGGGACAGGATTGCAGACTGACAAAAGTATCGCCGGCAAGGTGAAGCACAATGGCTGAAGCTTTCAAGTTCGAACTGGTCTCGCCGGAGCGGCTGCTCGTTTCCGAGCAGGTTGAGTCCGTCGTCATCCCGGGCGCCGAAGGCGAGATGACGGTGATGGCGCAGCACGCGCCGGTCATGACCACCATCAAGCCCGGCGTGGTCACGGTGAAGGCCGCGGGCGGCAAGGAAGACCGCTATGTCGTGTTCGGCGGTTTCGCCGACATCCTGCCGTCGGGCTGCACGCTGCTTGCCGAATCGGCGGTGCATGTGAACGACATCGACCGCGCCGACCTTGCCCGCCGCATCCAGGACGCCAAGGAAGACGCAGCCGACGCCAAGGACGATGTGGCGCGCAGCCGCGCCGAGCAGTTCCTCAGCCAACTGACCACGCTGGAAGGCGCGCTGATCCCGGCCTGATTTGCGGCTGACTGCGAGCGATTGAGAAAGCGGGGCTTGCCCCGCTTTTTTGTTTGCTGTTTGCGAGACCCGTTTCGCGCTGCTTGGAGCGCAATCCCTGCGGGTCGGCGGGCGAGCTGCTACTCCGCCAGCCTGGGCGGCTCGTTGCCAATGCCGAGCGCGGCAAAGGCCAGCTTCGGGCCGCCCTGCTTGAAATGGACCAGATGCGTGGCGACAAACTCGATCAACCGCTGGCGCTCCGGGTGGCCCATGGCGAAGCCGGCGATGTCGAACACGGCTTCGGCCAATGTCGCCGTCGGCAGATTGCGGCCGAACAGGTCGGCGAGGGCGGCGTCGAGCGGATCGGTGAAATGGCCTTCTGGCAAAGCACCGCCGCGCGCGGCGCATGCCGCGATCCAGGCGGCGACAACCAGCGACAGATGCTCGGGAATCAGTCCCGCCTCAAGCCTGGCAAGCGCTGAAGCGACAATGCGTTGCGGCAGCTTCTGGCTGCCGTCATTGGCGATCTGCGCGGTGCGGTGGGCGAGCGCGGTGTTGGAAAACCGATCTGCGAGTTCGGCTGTGTAGGCGGTTGTGTCGAGCCCGGCATCCTGCGGCAGCGTCGGAATGGCCTCGGCCCAAAGCCGGTCGACGAACTGCCGGATTGACGGATCGGCGAAGGCGCGGTCGACGGTGGCATGGCCGCTGAGCAGGCCGAGATAGGCGATGCCTGAATGCGCGCCGTTGAGCAGCCTCAGCTTCATATCCTCGAAGGGGCCGACATCCTCGACCATGGTGACGCCGAATCTCTCCCAGGCCGGCCGGCCCGCCGGGAAATGGTCCTCGACCACCCATTGCCGGAAGGGCTCGGTCATCACCGGCCAGGCATCCTCGACGCCGAGCTCGTCGGCGATGCGCGCCCTGTCGGCATCGGTGGTCGCCGGCACGATGCGGTCGACCATGGAAGACGGGAAGGCGACTTCCTCGGCGACATGGCGCTCGAGATCGGCATCGCGCAGCTTCGCGAATTCGATGAGCAGCCGGTGCAGCGTGGCGCCGTTGGCCGGCAGGTTGTCGCAACAGAGCACGGTGAAAGGCGGCGTGCCGCTGGCGTGGCGGCGCGTGAGCGCCTCGGCGAGAAAGCCATGCGCCGTCTTGGGCGATCCGGGGTTGGCGAGGTCGTGGACGATATCGGGATGCGCGCTGTCGAGTGTGCCGTCGGCTGCCCTGAGATAGGCCTTCTCGGTGATGGTCAGCGTCACGATGCGGGTGCGCGGATCGGTCAGCGCGGCGAGCACCGCGCCGGGGTCCTCCGGAGCGACGAGCAAGGACTGGATCGAACCGATCACCTGCAGCTGTTCGCCGGCGCTGTCCCTGATCGCCAACGTGTAGAGCCCGTCCTGCGGTTTGAGCGCATCGCGCGTGTCGGGGCTGCGCAGCGAGACCCCGACGATGCCCCAATCGCTTTCGCCGTCCGCCAGACAGGCATCGACATAAGCGGCCTGGTGGGCGCGGTGGAAGGCGCCGACGCCAAGATGGACGATGCCGGGGGTGATAGAATTGCGGGCGTAGCGAGGAACCAGGGCTTCGGCCGGTAGCTTGGCGATTGTGGCGTTGGACAGGCGACCGTTCATGGGAAGCGAAGTCTCCGATCGGGTTGCCCGCCTGATGCCGGGCGAAAACGATGGCAGCGACGTAACATCCGCTGTCGGCGCGCACAATGGCTGCGTTGCTTTCAAGAGCCGCCATGCAATCGATCGTTTTGCATGTTGACATTGCCTCCGACAGATTCACCGTTAGATCACGATGGCGTTTCGTTTAATCGCCATTGCGATCTAACTCTTTGTCGGAGCATGATCTTTTGCAAAGCGGGTACCCGCTTTTTGCGTTCACCGACCTTCGGTTCGAGATCATGCTCCAATGCAATCCGGGAGGAGCCAAGTGGCCGCACTAACCGATCCCGATCTGCTGTTTGCGCCCGAGGCGAATTCGCGGGCATTGGCCCGCGCCCTTTACGCCGGCGTGAAGGACCTGCCCATCGTCAGCCCGCATGGTCATACCGACCCGCGCTGGTATGCGCTCAACGAGCCGTTCCCCGATCCGGCGCAATTGCTGATCGTGCCCGATCATTACATCCTTCGCATGCTGTTCAGCCAGGGCTTGCGGCTGGAAGAGCTCGGCGTGCCGACGCTCGATGGCGCGCCTGGCGAGACCGATGGGCGGATGATCTGGCGGCGCTTCGCCGAGCATTATTATCTCTTCCGCGGCACGCCGACCCGGCTCTGGCTCGACCATGTGTTCGCGCATCTGTTCGGCATCGAGGAGCCGCTCACCGCTGCTTCCGCCGACCGCACCTACGATACGATCGCCACGCTGCTGCAGCGCGACGACTATCGACCGCGCGCGCTGTTCGAGCGCTTCAACATCGAGGTGATCGCCACCACCGAGGGCGCGCTCGACGATCTCAAATGGCACCGCACGATCCGCGACAGCGGCTGGAGCGGCCGCGTCGTCACGGCCTACCGGCCGGACGCGGTGGTCGATCCCGATTTCGAAGGTTTCCTAGCCAATCTCGACCGCCTCGGCAACATCACGGGATGCGATACCGGCACATGGACAGGCTATCTCGATGCGCATCGGCAGCGCCGCGCCTATTTCAAGCAATTTGGAGCCACCTCGTCCGATCATGGCCATCCGACCGCTGAGACCGCCAATCTCTCCGACCCGGCGGCGCAGGAGCTGTTCAACCGTATCCGGCGCGGCTCCGACGACGAGCGCGAGCGGCGGCTGTTCAGGGCGCAGATGCTGACCGAAATGGCCAAGATGAGCCGCGACGACGGCCTGGTGATGCAGATCCATCCCGGATCATGGCGCAATCATTCGCCTTCTGTTTTTCAGAAATTCGGCCGCGACAAGGGTTTCGATATCCCGACGCGCGCCGACTATGTGACGGCGCTGAAGCCGCTGCTCGACTGCGTCGGGCTGGAACGCGACCTCACAATCATCCTGTTCACGCTCGACGAGTCGAGCTATGCGCGCGAGCTGGCGCCGCTCGCCGGCGTCTATCCGGCGCTGAAGCTGGGGCCCGCCTGGTGGTTCCACGACAGTCCGGAAGGGATGCGCCGCTTCCGCGAGATGACCACCGAGACGGCGGGCTTCTACAACACCGTCGGCTTCAACGACGACACGCGCGCCTTTCCGTCGATCCCGGCGCGCCACGACGTCGCGCGCCGCGTCGACTGCGCCTTCCTGGCGCGGCTGGTCGCCGAGCATCGGCTGCGCGAGGAGGAGGCGCATGAGCTGGCGCGCGACCTTGCCTATACGCTTGCCAAGAAGGCCTACCGGCTGTGAAGACGAGCCGCCACGGAACGGCCGATTCTTTGAGCGGCGCCAAGCGAAAGGCATCATGAATGTGAGCGATCTTCCCGCCTTCAGCCTCACGGGCAAGCGAATCCTGGTCACCGGCGCCAACACCGGCATCGGCCAAGGCATCGCCGCGTCGATCGCGCGGGCCGGCGGCCAAGTCGTTGGCGTCGGCCGCTCGGCGATGAATGAGACGGCCGAGAAAGTCGCGGCGGCGAGCGGCAGCTTCGAAGCGGTGAGGATCGATCTCAGCGATCCGGCCGAGGCCGCCGCGATGCTCGACCGGGTCTGGGACGAGAGCGGCCCGCTCGACGGCCTCGTCAACAATGCCGGCATCATCCGGCGCGCCGATGCGGTCGATCTGAGCGAAGCCGATTGGGACGCGGTCATGGACGTCAATTTGAAGACGGTCTTTCGGCTCAGCCAGGGTTTTGCTCGGCGGGTGCTTGCGGAACCGGGACGGCGCGGCAAGATCGTCAACATCGCCTCGGTGCTGAGTTTCCAGGGCGGTATCCGCGTCGCTTCCTACACGGCCTCGAAGCATGGCGTGCTTGGCCTGACAAGGCTGCTCGCCTGCGAATGGGCGGCGAAAGGCGTCAATGTCAACGGCATCGCGCCGGGCTATATCGAGACCAACAACACCGAAGCCTTGCGCGCTGACCCCGAGCGCAGTGCCGCCATCCTTGCCCGCATTCCGGCCGGGCGCTGGGGGCGGCCTGAGGATATAGGCGACGCTGCTGTGTTCCTGCTCGCGCCGGCGTCGGACTATATGCATGGCGCGGTCATGCCGGTCGATGGCGGCTGGCTGGCGCGGTGACCGTATCCCGTCAATTTGGAATGGATGTCGAGCGATGACCGAGATGTTTGCCCACGCAGGCGCGAAAGCCTGGGAACCGACGCCGGACGGCAATCGCCGGCGCGTGCTGGTGCACACAGATGAACTGATGATGGTCGAATTCGCTTTTGAAAAGGGCGGCGTCGGCGTGCTGCATTCGCATCCGCATGTCCAGGCAAGCTATGTCGCCGAGGGCCGCTTCGAGGTCACCATCGACGGCCGATCGGAGATCCTCGAGACCGGAAGCAGCTTCATCGTGCCTTCCAATCTCGTGCATGGCGTCAAGGCGCTGGAGGCCGGGCGCCTAATCGACAGCTTCGCGCCTCACCGGGCCGATTTCCTCGGCTGAGTATCCGCTTCTCAAAGGAGAAGCCCGCGCCGTAAAGCGCGGGCCTGTTGCCTGGGCGCTGGTTGCGCCGCCGCGGTACTCAAACATCGCCGCAGGACAGCAACTGTGCCCCGGCATGGTGAAGATAGGTTTAACGGCGACTGACTGCCGGCAGGCTGATAAAATTCAGCGCTGCTGCAGCGCGAGCCGTATGCCGAGCGCGCAACAAATGCCGCCGACCACCTTTCCCTGCCATTTAAGCACCGCCGGATGGCGGCGCAGGAAGGAGCCCAGTCCGCCCGCGCTGACGGCGAAGACCACCGTGCTGAAGAGACCGAGCAGGACGAAGATGATGCCGAGCAGCATCAGTTGCAGCACCACGAATCCGCCTTGCGGGTGGACGAATTGCGGCAGGAAGGCCAGAAAGAACAAAGCGGTCTTCGGGTTGAGCACTTCGGTCAGGATCGCCTGCCGGAAGGCTTTTTCCGCCGAGATCGGCAGCGTCCTGCCCGCCAGATCGGCCGGCGCCTTTTCGAGAATGGCGCGGATGCCGAGATAAACGAGATAGGCAGCGCCGATATATTTGATGATGCTGAACAGCATCGCCGAGGCGGCGATGATGGCCGAGATGCCGACGATGGCCATGATGGTGTGGATGACATCGCCCGCCGCGACGCCGGCGCCGGTGGCGATGCCGACCTTGGTGCCCGAGCTCGTCGCGCGCGCGACGGTGAGCAGCGTCGCCGGTCCCGGAATGAAGACGAAGCCGAACACGACCGCGATGTAGGTGATGAGCGTGGCGGGATCGATCATGCGAAGGCTGCTTTTGCGGCCGCTACCGGCAACGGATGCATGGAACCATAGCAGCTGGATCTCTCCAGCCAGTGTGCCAGCGATGGCTTTTCGATACGACATTGGCGCGAGGCGACAGGGCTACCCGCAAAGCGCGGTTGTGGCCGGGTCGCGGCTGCGCTACTCCAAGGCATCAAGCGGTGAATCACTTGTCTGCCCTTCGCATCTCCCCGAAAACGACTTCCTGTGCGGTATCTGCCTGATGCCGGCGCAGGCAGCGAGCATCCGGGCCGAGGATCCCAAGCGTCGCGTCCTGAAGGATGTGTTCGGCTACGACGATTTTCGTCCCGGGCAGGCGACCGTAATCGAGGCGCTGCTCTCCGGACGCCATGTGCTGGCGGTCATGCCGACGGGCGCCGGGAAGTCGCTCTGCTATCAGGTTCCGGCGCTGGTCAAGGGCGGGCTCACCATCGTGGTGTCGCCGCTGGTGGCGCTGATGCAGGATCAGGTCGCCGCCTTGCGCCTTGCCGGCGTGGCCGCCGACACCATCAATTCCTCGCTCGATCGCGAGGCCAATGTCGCGGCCTGGCGCCGCGTGGCGTCCGGGCAGACGCGGCTGCTCTACCTAGCGCCGGAGCGGCTGATGACGGAGCGGATGCTGGACGCGCTGTCGCGGCTCGATGTCAGCCTGATCGCCATCGACGAGGCGCATTGCATCTCGCAATGGGGCCCGGCCTTCCGCCGCGAATATGAGGACCTGTCGCAACTGCGCGGCGTGTTTCCGCACGTGCCGATCATCGCGCTGACGGCGACGGCGGACGAGGCGACGCGCGGCGATATCGAGGCGCGGCTGTTTGCCGGACGCGCCGAAACGCTGGTGCTGGGTTTCGACCGGCCCAACATCAAGCTGGCGATCGAGACCAAGCAGGACAGCAAGCGCCAGCTGCTCCGCTTCGTCGAGCGGCACCCCGGCAAAAGCGGCATCATCTACTGCCTGTCGCGGCGCAAGACCGAGGAAATGGCCGCCTTCCTGGAGAAGAACGGCGTGCGCGCGCTCGCCTATCATGCCGGCATGAGCAAGGAGGCGCGGGAAGCGAATCAGAACGCCTTCATGAGCCTGTCGGGCGTCGTCATGGTGGCGACCATCGCCTTCGGCATGGGCATCGACAAGCCCGACGTCGCCTATGTCTTCCACACCGACCTGCCGGGCAGTCTGGAGGCTTATTACCAGGAGATCGGCCGCGCCGGGCGCGACGGCCGGCCGGCGGAAGCGCATATGCTCTACGGCGCCGGCGACATCCGCACGCGCCGCATGTTCATCGACGAGGAGGATACCTCGCCCGAGCACAAGAGACGGGCGCATCGCCGGCTCGACACGCTGATCGGCTATTGCGAGACGGCGCAGTGCCGGCGCCAGGTGCTGCTCGGCTATTTCGGCGAGGAGGCGAAGGCCTGCGGCAATTGCGACAACTGTCTTAACCAGGCGCCGCGCGCCGACGGCAGCGCCGAGGCGCGCATCATCCTTGCGGCCGTGGCGCAGAGCGGCGAGCGCTTCGGCGCCGCCCACGTCATCGATATCCTGCTCGGCCACGAGACCGAGAAGGTGCTGGCGAGAGGCCATCAGAAGCTCGCCAGCTTCAGGACCGGCATCATGCACAGGAAGCCGATCTGGCTGTCGCTGATCCGGCAACTGGTTGCCGGCGGCTTCCTGGTGGCGGACCCCGACGGCCATGGCGGCCTCGTCATCTCGGAAAGCGGCCACGCGCTCGGGCGCGGCGAGGTTGCCTTCGAGTATCGTGTCGAGGGCCGGGACCGTCTTGCGCGCGGCAGGAAGCGCGCCGCGCAAGGCTTGGCCATGGATGGCGAGGGCGTCGATGCATCGCTTCTGGCCACGCTCAAGACGCTGCGGCTGCGGCTCGCCAACGAACGCCAGGTGCCGGCCTATGTTGTGTTCTCCGACCGCACGCTGATCGACATGGCCGAGCGCCGCCCGCAAGACCTCGACGAGTTCGCCGAGGTGAACGGCGTGGGCGCTGCCAAGCTCAAGGAGTTCGGGGAGGTTTTCCTGAGCGCGATCGCCGCGCATCATGCGGCTTAGATCAAGCGCTGCCGCTGGCTTGACAGACAATCGCGTGGCCGCGGTCATCGAGCGCTGATCGGGGCCAGCCGAGTGGCATCAATTTTCACTTTTGTCCCGCTGCCACGGCGAAATTCCGACAAGGGCCGCGCTCGATAAGCTTTAGGTACGACGCTGCCGCCGGGGACTTGCCAGCCGGCGCAAACCTTCGACAGCTATCAGCTCAGCCCGGGGGGAATTCACGAATGACCATAACCATCGACAATGCCGCAGGCTGGCGCGACATCGCGCGCGTCGGCGACGGCGAAAACCTGGCGCTGGCCGACGCCGCCTGGGATCGCATCGCGCACGCGAACCGCATCGTTGCGAGCCTCGTCGAAAAGGGCATCCGCGCCTATGGCGTGAACACCGGGGTCGGCGCGCTGGCAAACCAGGTGGTGGCGCCGGCGCTGCAGGAGAAGCTGTCGCGCAACATCATCTTCAGCCATGCCTGCGGCGTCGGCGAACTGGTGCCCGAGCGCAGCATCCGGGCCATCATCGCCGTGCAGGTGGCCAATTTCGCGCATGGCCATTCCGGCGTGCGGCCCGAAATCGTGCGCAATCTGCTCACCTTCCTCGAGCGAGGCTGCGTTCCGGATGTTCCGTCGCGCGGGTCGGCCGGATATCTGACGCATAACGCGCATATCGGGCTGGTGCTGATCGGCGAAGGCAAAGCGACCGTCGCCGGGCGCAGGATGAGCGGCCGTGAGGCGCTGGCCGCGATCGGTCTCGAGCCGCTGGTGCTGGGCGCCAAGGAAGGCTTGAGCATCGTCAACGGCACGGCGTGCGCGACCGGCCTGACCAGTATCGCGCTGGTCCGGGCCGAACGCCTGCTGCGCTGGGCCGATGCGGCGGCGGCGCTGACGCTGGAAGCCGCCGGCGGGCAGATGACAGCCTTCGACGAAAACGTGCTGGCGATGCGGCCGTCGCCCGGCATCGCGGCGGTGGGCGCATCGTTGCGGCGCCTGCTCGACGGCAGCGGGCTGATCCAGGCCGCGCAGGGCAGCCGCACGCAGGACGCGCTCAGCCTGCGCGCCGTGCCGCATGTGCATGGCGCGGCGCGAGAGGTGCTGGAGCGCTCGGCACTGCTCGTCGACCGCGAACTGGCGTCGGTCACCGATAATCCGGCCGTCTCCGGCACAGTGGACGATCCGCAGGTGTTTTCGCAGGCGCATGCGGTGGCGCCGGCGCTCGGGCAGACCGCCGACGCCTTGACGATCGCGCTGGCGCAGGTCGCGGGCATGAGCGAACGCCGCACGGACCGCCTGGTCAATCCGCTGGTCAACAACCTGCCGGCATTCCTGGCGGCGGAGGGTGGCTGCAATTCGGGCTTCATGATCGCGCAATACACCGCCACTTCTCTGAGCAACGTCAACCGCCGCCTCGCCGCGCCGGCGGCAACCGATGGCGGCGTGACATCCGGCTTGCAGGAGGATTTCCTGGCTCACCCGACCGTGGCAGCCAACAAGCTTTTGGCCGTCATCGACAACGCCGAATACATCCTGGCGATCGAACTGATGGCCGCCGCCCAGGCGCATGATTTCCTGGCGGGCAAGGCCGCCCGGGCACCGGGCACGGACGCCATCTATCAGGCCGTGCGCCAGCACGTCGCGCACTATTGCGACGAGCGCCCGCTGTCCTGGGACATGGAAATTCTGCGCGATTTCATCCGCGAAGTGGATGTGGCGGGTTGATGGCGGATTGCCGGCTCAGCCTCATGCGGGGCAAAGGCGCGGGGCTCTGCCCTATCAATGCCAAAGGCAGATCTTGACGTCCTTACCGACGTAGCACGCGCCTTTGCGGTGAAGGTCTTCCCATCTTTCTTCGCCGTGGGTTGCCGCAATATCCGCGTTCGAATAGCCGGCCCAGGTATCGCCGTCCTTATAGACGGCGGCCCAGTAGTCCTTGGACATTTCACCTGCCCCGCTATGCGGATCGGGATAGTCGACCCCCGCGAAAACCTGCTTGGGGCCCTGGATGTTGAAATCGCCGCCCTGCTCGATCTGATAGGAGCATCTTCCGGATATGCGGGTCTGGCCCTCGACGACAAGCAGGCAACGCCCCCATTTGTAGTCGCTCGGCAGGCGATGCCGTGCAGCCTCCGCATGCGAAGGCGAAAGGGAAAACGCAATTGCAAGGACAGCCGCTATGGTCGGCGCGGCCGACAGGCGATCCAAAAGCCGGCCGGACCTTGTTGGGTTCCATCCAGAGCGCATATCGAAGGCCCTCCGCAGGTTGATCCCCTGAGATCATATAGCATCGACCATAGCCGGATTTTTGTCACGCGAGTGTGCGCTGCTTCACGGCCGGAGCATGGTCCGATCGAGACGCGCAGTCTGGACCTGAGGCCTTTTAAGACGGGATCCCAGCCCTGCTTCGCGTCAAGGCTACGCTGGTCCTGCGAAGCTCGGAGAGCAAGGCAGGATGGCGGAGAGGGAGGGATTCGAACCCCCGATACCCTTGCGAGTATGCCGCATTTCGAGTGCGGTGCATTCGACCACTCTGCCACCTCTCCGCGAGGTCATGGTCGGCCGTTGCCGGCGCGGCGCACTAGATAACGGGTGAGTGCTGGAGTTACAAGGCCCTATTCGAGCGAATTCCAGCTTCCGCGAAAAGCGGCGGCGACGGCGCACCCGCCTCCTTTGCCGGCGGCATGGCTCGGCGTGTCGTCCGGGGCAGGCCAGTTTGCCTTGACTCCAACGCAACCTTCGGTTAGGGACAGCCCGCATTCGGCGTGGAGGCTCTTCCGCGCCGCTTGTTTTTTGAACCCGCAGACTGACAAAAAGACGGCCGAACCGCCCGAGGCGGTTCATCGAGGCCGACCGAACAGCGAAAGGCAAAAAATGTTCGCAGTCATAAAAACGGGCGGCAAGCAGTATCGCGTCGCCGCCAACGATCTCCTGAAGATCGAGAAACTCGAAGCCAAGGTCGGCGATATCGTCGAGATCGGCAATGTGCTCGCCCATGGCGAGGGCGAGAATGTCACCTTCGGCGCGCCGTTCGTCGATGGCGCCATGGTCACGGCGGAAGTCGTCGAGCAGGGCAAGAACCGCACCGTCATCGCTTTCAAGAAGCGCCGCCGCCAGAATTCGCGCCGCAAGATCGGCCATCGCCAGCTTTTGACCACCGTCCGGATCGCCGAGATCCTGCTGGGGGGCGCCAAGCCGTCGAAGAAGGCCGCCGCGAAGCCGGAAGCCAAGGCAGAGGCCAAGGCTGAAGTCGCCGCCGAGGCGAAGGCCGAGGTGGCTGCGAAGGAGCCGAAGGCCAAGAAGGAGCCCAAGGCTGAGGCCGCTGCCGGCGAAGAGGCAAAGGCCGCGCCGCTGTTCAAGGCGCCGAAGGGCGAGCCGGACGACCTGACCGTGATCAAGGGCATCGGCCCGGTGGCGGCGAAGGATCTCGCCGAGCAGGGCATCGTCACCTTCGCGCAGCTCGCCAAGCTCACCGAGAAGGATATCGCCAAGATCGACGAGCACATGCCGTTCAGCGCCGATCAGATCAAGGACTGGCGCGAGCAGGCCAAGGAACTGGCGAAGAAGTAATTTTTCCGGCGACGATCGTCGCCGGTACGGACTTGAAACGGAACGCGAACGCGTTCATAAGACCATTCAAGCGCCTCAGGGCGCATCGGAGTTAGTCAAATGGCACACAAGAAAGCTGGCGGTTCGTCGCGCAATGGTCGCGATTCGCACTCCAAGCGTCTGGGCGTGAAGAAGTTCGGCGGCGAAGCCGTCGTCGCCGGCAACATCATCATTCGTCAGCGCGGCACGCAATGGCATCCGGGCACCAATGTTGGCATGGGCACGGACCACACTCTTTTTGCGCTCGAAGCCGGCGCAGTCACCTTCAACAAGAAAGCCAACGGCCGAACCTACGTATCGGTGAACCCGATTACCAAAGCAGCGGAGTAGCCGGTTCCGCACCATAACACCGGCGCCCATCTCGGGAACCGGTGTCTGGCTAGGCCAGGAAAAGGATCAGGAGAGATGGGCTCGCCCTCTCTCCTTTTCATTTTTTCTTGCCCTGGAGGACTAAAATGGTTGCCGAAGCGGAAGACACCGAAGACGAAAGTTACGCGATCGATTGCCCGGCGCTGGCCACCGAGCGGCTGGTCATGCGCGCTCCGCGCGAGAACGATCTCGAGCAACTCGTCACGCTTGCCGACAACCGACATGTCGCCGAAATGCTGGCCCGCATGCCGCACCCCTATGGCGAGGCCGAGGGCCGCACCTTCCTCGCCATGGCGGCGTCGCGGCGCGCCGGCATCGTCTATGCGCTGACGCTCAGGGACAGCGACACTTTCGTCGGCTGCGCCGGGCTGAACACGACCGATCGCGGCCTGGAGCTCGGCTACTGGATCGGCGAGCCCTACTGGAAGCGCGGCTACGCCACCGAGGCCGCGCACGCGCTGGTCGACCTCGCCTTCCAGCGGACGTCTATCCAGGTGCTGCATGCCTCGACCCGGGTGATCAATCCGGCCTCGCGGCGGGTGATCCACAAATGCGGCTTCCAGTATGCCGGCCAGGGCATGCTGAATTCGATCGTCGCCGGCCAAGTTCCTGTCGAGCGTTACCGCTTGGATCGCAAGACGTGGAACAGTCTTCGCAACTGGATCCACTATTGATGGATGACGCCGGTCAAGCCAATGGTCGATGACAGCAACGACATTGAAACGATCGCGATCGCGCCGATATCGCCGGGTCACATCGAAAGCTTTCATCGCGCTCTCGATCTCGTTGCGCGTGAGCGGAAGTACCTGTCGTTCCTCGAAGCGCCGCCACTCGATCAAACCCGGCGCTTCGTGTTGGACCGTATCGCGGCGGGCGATCCTGGCTTCGTTGCCGTCGTTCGCGGCGAGGTCGTCGGCTGGTGCGATATCTCACGCCTTGAACGGCCCATCCATGCCCATCGCGGCACGCTCGGAATGGGGATCGTTGCCGCCCATCGCGGGCGTGGGCTTGGACTGCGGCTTATCAATGCGGCCTTGGCGCGGGCACGCAAGGTCGGCTTTGTCCGCGTCGAGCTGTGCGTGCATGCCGACAATCCCCGCGCCATCGCTCTTTACGAAAAGGTCGGGTTTGTCAGGGAGGGCGTTCAGCGCGACGCCATTTGTATCGACGGACAATACGGCGATACGATCATGATGGCGATCGTCGAACGCGAAAACACCGCCGGGTAAGGAGCCGTCAGCCCAGTTCGGCCCAGAGCGGAAGGTGGTCGGAGCCGACGGCGTCCCTATCGGACCACAGGCGCTGCAGCGATCTGGCGAGCGAGGCGCTGGTGAAGATGTAGTCGATGCATTTGTGGCGGCTTTTGTCGGCGGGGCGCTCGGGGTCGACCCAGGTGACGAGGTCGGCGACGGCAAGACGCTGGGCAACGTCGACAGCGAGATCAGCGGTCAGCGGCATGCCGAACTCATGGTCCGGCCGGCCGGCAAGCTCGACATATTCGGGGGAGCCCGGCAGCATGTTGAAGTCGCCCATCACGATGAAGGCTTCCGGGTAGGGCAGGTCCGGCAGGCCGATCTCGGGAATGCCCGACAGGCCGCCGCCTTCCAGCGCATAGTTCAGCAGGCGCTGGCGCAGGAAGCGGATCTGGCCCTGGCGCTCTACCGGGCTGCGATGGTCGAGATGGGTGGAATAGAAGCGGATCAAGCCGAGCGGCGTTTCGATCAGCGCCTCCAATGCGCCGCGCTGGAAGTTCATGGCCTCGAGGCTGCGGCTGCGCGGCAAAAGGAGATTGCGCGACAGATGAATGGGCGTCTTCGACAGCACCATGTTGCCGAGCTGGAAGGAGGTCGAGATGGCGCGGCCGTTCTCCAGGCGCGAGCCGATATTGACCTCGAAATTGCTGCCATAGGCGGCAAAATAATCGGGCAGCGCATCGCTGATCTCGGCCACCATGTCGCGACCGCCGTTGCGCGGGTTGTTGCGGGTCACTTCCTGCAGCGCGATGACGTCGGCGCCGCGCACCGCGTCGGCGATGCGCCCGACATCGCATTTGCCGTCGAGGCCGATGCCGTACTGGATGTTGTAGGTGACGATCTTCATTCCCGCGCCTCCTAGTCTCGCGCGCAAACAGTGCTACCGCGTCCTTGGCCCAAGGGCATCAGGCGCTTTAGTCGCAAAACGGGCCTCGCCCTTAGCTTCGCCTTGGTTTAAGGCATGCCTTAGAGCAATCGCTCATGGACATCAGCAGAAACTTGAAGATCCGATGAAATTCCTCGACCAGGCCAAGGTTTACATACGTTCCGGCGACGGCGGCGCCGGATCGGTGTCGTTCCGGCGCGAGAAATTCATCGAGTTCGGCGGCCCGGATGGCGGCGACGGCGGGCGAGGCGGCGATGTCTGGGCGGAAGCGGTCGACGGGCTGAACACGCTGATCGACTATCGCTACCAGCAGCATTTCAAGGCCAAGACCGGCATGCACGGCATGGGCCGCAACATGACCGGCGCCAAGGGCGCCGACATCACGCTGAAAGTGCCGGCCGGCACCCAGATCTTCGCCGAGGACAATGAGACGCTGATCTGCGACCTGACCGTGGTCGGCCAGCGCTTTCTGCTGGCCAAGGGCGGCAATGGCGGCTTCGGCAACCAGCATTTCAAGACCTCGACCAACCAGGCGCCGCGCCGCGCCAATCCCGGCCTGCCTGGCGAGGAGCTCAGCATCTGGCTCCGGCTCAAGCTGATTGCCGATGCCGGCCTGGTCGGGCTGCCGAATGCCGGCAAATCGACTTTCCTGGCCGCCGTCACCGCGGCCAAGCCGAAGATCGCCGACTATCCGTTCACCACGCTCTATCCCGGCCTTGGCGTCGCCCGCATCGACGGCCGCGAATTCGTGCTGGCCGACATTCCCGGCCTGATCGAGGGCGCGCATGAGGGCGTCGGCATCGGCGACCGGTTCCTTGGCCATGTCGAGCGCACGCGCGTGCTGCTCCATTTGGTCTCGGCGCAGGAGGAAAATCCCGGCAAGGCCTACAAGACGGTGCGCGCCGAGCTCGAGGCCTATGGTCATGGATTGACCGACAAGGTCGAGATCGTTGCGCTCAGCCAGGTAGACATCCTCGACGCTGACGCCCGCAAGAAGAAGGCCGCCTCGCTGAAGCGCGGTGCCGGCCGCGCGCCGCTGCTTTTGTCGGCCGTCACCGGCGAAGGCGTCGAGGCGGTGCTGCGCGCGCTGATGGCGGTGGTTGCCGAAACGCGCGACGCCGTTCCGGCTCCCGTCGAGACGCGCTGGCAAAACCCATGAAATCGCTGAAATCATACCGGCGCGTCACGGTGAAGATCGGCTCGGCGCTGCTCGTCGACCGCGCGACGGGCTTGAAGCGCGACTGGCTGACCTCGCTTGCCGACGATATCGCGGTGCTCGCTAATTCCGGCGCGGAAGTACTCGTCGTCTCCTCTGGCGCGATCGCACTGGGGCGCACCATTCTCGGCCTCGGCAAGCGCGCGCTGAAGCTCGAGGAGAGCCAGGCGGCGGCCGCCGTCGGCCAGATCGCGCTTGCCGGCGCCTGGTCGGACGCACTCGGCAAGGACGGGCTGAAATCCGGTCAGATTCTTCTGACGCTCGGCGACACCGAGGAACGCCGCCGCTATCTAAACGCGCGCGCGACGATCTCGACCCTGCTCAAGATGAAGGCGGTGCCGGTCATCAACGAGAACGATACGGTAGCCACCTCGGAAATCCGCTATGGCGACAATGACCGCCTGGCGGCGCGGGTGGCGACGATGATGGGCGCCGATCTGCTCGTGCTGCTTTCCGACATTGACGGGCTCTACACGGCGCCGCCGGCCAAGGACCCGGGAGCAAAATTCATCCCGGTGGTGGATCGCATCACGCCCGACATCGAGGCGATGGCGGGCGCCGCCGCGTCCGAGCTGTCGCGCGGCGGCATGCGGACAAAACTCGACGCCGGCAAGATCGCCAATGCCGCCGGCACGGCGATGATCATCACCTCGGGCACTAGGCTGTCGCCGCTGATGGCGATCGAGCGCGGCGAGCGCGCGACCTTCTTCAAGCCGAGCGCCAATCCGGTGAAGGGTTACAAGACCTGGATTGCCGGGCAGCTCGAGCCGGCCGGCCGGCTCACCGTCGATGCCGGCGCCATCGGCGCGCTGAAATCGGGCAAGTCGCTGCTGCCGGCCGGCGTGAAGCTGGTCAGCGGCAATTTCTCGCGCGGCGACACGGTGGCGATCCTGTCGCCGGAGGGCCGCGAGATCGCGCGCGGCCTGGTTGCATATGACGCCGCCGATGCCGTAAGGATCGCGGGTCTGAAGACGGCCGAGATCGAAAATGTGCTCGGCTATGAGGCGCGTTCGGCGATGATCCATCGCGACGACCTTGTGGTGAGCGTCGCCGGCGACCACGTATTGGCGAACGACTAAGTATCGAACGACGACGGGCGGAGGATGAACCATGCTGAAGCTGCATGAAAAATCCGGCGAAGACACGATTGTGCTGATGGCCGATATCGGCCGCCGCGCCCGTGCAGCCGCCCGACCGCTGGCTATCGCTTCCACCAAGGCCAAGAATGCCGCGCTCGCCGCTATGGCCGACGCCATCCTGCGCAACGAGCAGGCGATCCTCGAGACCAATGCCATCGACATGTCGAATGGCGAGGAGGCCGGGCTGTCCGGTTCCTTCATGGACCGGCTGAAACTGACGCCTGCACGCATCAAGGCAATGGCCGACGGCATTCGCGAGATCGCCGCGCTAAAGGATCCGGTCGGCGACGTCATCGCCGAATGGGACCGGCCGAACGGGCTGCATATCGAGCGCGTGCGCACGCCGCTCGGAGTGGTCGGCGTCATCTATGAGAGCCGGCCGAATGTGACGGCGGATGCTGGCGCGCTTTGCCTCAAGGCGGGCAATCCGGTGATCCTGCGCGGCGGTTCGGATTCGCTCAATTCATCCTCGGCGATCCACGCCTGCATGGTCGAAGGGCTGAAGATCGCCGGCCTGCCGCAGGACGCCATCCAGCTGGTGCCGACCACCGACCGCGCCGCCGTCGGCGAGATGCTCAAGGGCTTGAGCGGCAATCTCGACGTCATCATCCCGCGCGGCGGCAAAAGCCTGGTCGGGCGCGTGCAGACCGAGGCGCGGGTGCCGGTCTTCGCGCATCTCGAAGGCATCTGCCACCTCTATATCGACCGCTCGGCCGATCTCGACATGGCGGTGAAGATCGCCGTCAACGCCAAGATGCGGCGCACGGGCGTTTGCGGCGCCGCCGAGACGCTGCTGGTCGACCGCGCGGTGGCCTCCACGCATCTGGTGCCGATCCTCCAAGCGCTGCGCGCCGCCGGCTGTGAGATCCATGCCGACCAAGAGGTGCTGCGGGCTTTTTCCGAAGCCAGCCCGGCGACCGATGCCGACTGGGTGACGGAATATCTCGACGCCATCATCGCGGTGAAGCTGGTCGACGGCGTCGCCGGCGCGATCCAGCATATCGAGACCTTTTCCTCGCACCACACCGAGGCGATCATCGCCGAGGACGCGCAGGCTGTGGAACGCTTCTTTAACGAGATCGACTCGGCGATCCTCCTGCACAATGCCTCGACGCAGTTCGCCGATGGCGGCGAGTTCGGCATGGGCGCAGAAATCGGCATCGCCACCGGCAAGATGCACGCGCGCGGGCCGGTCGGCGTCGAGCAGCTGACCTCGTTCAAATACCGCGTGCGCGGATCTGGACAGGTGAGGCCTTGACCTTTTTCGCCCGGCAGGCCTGAGGGAGGCCAAGGCGAATGCTTTCGCAAGCCGAGCAGACTGTCCCGGCCCGTTACTTTCGCATGCCGCACGCCGCCAGGGGCCTGACGGTCGGGCTGTTCGGCGGATCGTTCAATCCGCCGCATGCCGGCCATGCGCTGGTCGCCGAGATCGCCCTGAGGAAGCTGGCGCTCGACCAGCTGTGGTGGATAGTGACGCCTGGCAATCCGCTGAAAAGCGCGCGGGAACTGGCGCCGCTCGCCGAGCGCATCGAGCTCTCCGAAAAAATCGCTAGGAATCCCAGGATCAAGGTCACCGCCTTCGAGGCAGCGCAGCATGTGCGCTATACCGCCGACACGCTGGCCCTGGTCAAGGCGCGCAATCCGGGTGTCGATTTCGTCTGGATCATGGGCGCGGACTCATTGCGGGATTTCCACCGCTGGCAGCGCTGGCGCGAGATCGTGCTGACCTTCCCGATCGCGGTCATCGACCGTCCGGGCGCGACGCTCTCCTTCCTGTCGTCGGTCGTCGCCAAGACCTTCGACTACGCCCGCATCGACGAGGGCGACGCGCCGCTGCTCGCCCGCATGCAGGCACCGGCCTGGACCTTCATCCACGGGCCGCGGTCGTCGCTCTCCTCCACCGCGATCCGCAAGGCCGCGAAGGGCTGAGCGCCCTCCCTCTCCAGCTTGGCCAACGCGCTCGTCCAAAGCCATAATCGCCGGCATCTCACTCCGCTGGAACACCCCTCATCCGTCTTGCCGCTTCGCGGCAATCCACCTTCCCCCACAAGGGGGGAAGGGAAGTCCAGCCATGTCGCTTTTACGGCGGCTTTCTGCCTGCACGTGCGCCAAGCTGCGAGCGCATGCTGGAAAAGAACCGAACCGCCACCGATCCGAACCACGCCGAGCAACCGGCGCCGCTGATCGCCATTGCCAGCGTCATCGTGTCGATGGCGCTGATCGCGATCGGCAATGGGCTGATGTTTGCCTATATCCCTGTTCGGCTCGGCGCCGACGGCTTCGACCCGACCTGGGCCGGGCTGATCGTTACCGGGCTCTCGGCGGGCGGGCTCGCCGGCTGCATCCTGACCGGACCGCTGGTGTGGCGCGTCGGCCACGCTCGCGCCTTCATGGTGCTGTCGGCGCTGATCGCGCTCTCCAACGCGGCGATCGGCGCCGGACCGATCCCGCTTTTGTGGATCGCCGCGCGGGCGCTTTACGGCTTCGCCATCTGCGGACTGTTCATCGTCGCGCAGAGTTGGCTGAACGATGCCTTGCCGAATTCGATCCGCGGCCGGGTGATGGCGGTGTTCTATGTCGCCTATATTGCCGGGCTGGGCGTGGGTTACGCGGCGCTCGCCCTGGTCGACATCCACACGGCGGCCGCGTCGCTGATCGGCATCACCTTCACCGCGCTTTCCATCCTGCCGGTCGGCATGACCAGGCTTGCGCAGCCGCCGGCGCCGCAGGCGGCGTCGGTGGCGCTGCGCCGCGCCTGGCGCATCTCGCCGGTCGGCGTCGCCGGCATGCTTGCGGTCGGCGGCCTGTCCATGATCGTATCCGGCTTCGCGCCGATCCACGCCACCGCCAAGGGCTACAGCCAGGCCGATGTGGCGCTGCTGTTGTCGGCGATGCCGGTCGGCACGCTGATCCTGCAGATTCCGCTCGGCTGGATTTCCGACCGCACCGACCGGCGCTACGTGCTGGCCGGGGCGGCGGCGCTGGCGGTCGTCGCCAGCACCTTAGCCATCGTCTTCGACGGCGGCGCGCTTATGGCGCTGGTGGTGATCTATCTGATCTGGGACGGGGCATCGGAATCGATCTACGCGCTGTCCAGCGCGCATGCCGCCGACCGCGCCGCCAAGGACGAGCTTCTGGCGCTGTCGAGCTCGATGCTGTTTGCCTGGTCGCTGGCCGGCTTCATCGTGCCCGGCATCGTGACGGCGCTTTCCGCCGTTTTCGGCACCGCGACCTTCATCTATGTCGGCATCGTGATTGCGTCGGCCTTCTGTCTGTTCGTGCTGTGGCGCGTGATGGCCGGCCGACCGACACCCGCGGCCACGAGCGGCAGTTTCGCGCCGATGTCGGCGCAGACGCCGCTGCCGGTGGAGCTCGCCTTCACGCCGGACGACAAGCCCCGCCAGGATTGAGCGGGCTACTGCTTGCGCGCTTCCGACGCCGGCACTTCCGGCGGCGGCAGCGGGATCGAGATGCCTTCGCTGTCGAAGGCCTGCTTGGCGCGCTTGGTCATGTCGATCTGGGTCGAAAAATAGTCGGCGGCCGATGTCCAGTAGCGCAAGGTGAGCGAAACTGTCGCGTCGCCGACACTCGCGATGAAGGCGATCGGAGGCGGTTCGCGCCGGATGCGCCTTTCGGCGCCGGCGATCGCAAGCAGAGTCTTCTGTCCGCGGTCGATATCGTTCCATGAACCGATGCTCAGGGTCACGTCGGTGCGGCGCACGCCGTTGCGGGTGAAGTTGCGCACCGGCTGGTTCCACAAAGTCGAGTTGGGCGCCAATATGTAGACGCCTTCGGCGGTGCGCAGCCTGGTGGCGAAGAGGCCGATCTCCTCGACGATGCCCGCGATCGCGCCGACCTCGACATTTTCTCCGATGCGGAAGGGCCTCAGCGCCAGGAGCATGATGCCGGCGGCGATGTTCTGCAGCGTGCCTTGCAATGCCAGCCCGATGGCGAGGCCCGCAGCGCCGATCGCGGCGATGATGGAGGCCGTCTGCACGCCGAACTGGCCAAGCACCATGATGACGACAAGGATCAGGATGGCGTAGCGCACGACCTGCGAGAAGAAATGCCGCAAGGTCTCGTCGAAGCCGTGGATGTGGCCGAGGCCGGCATAGATCGAGCGTTCGGCAAGCCCGGCGACCAGATAGCCGACCACCAAAAGGATCACGGCGCCGATAGCCGAGAAGGAATAGGAAACGATCAGCGTGCTGAGCTGCGCGAGCCCGGCCTGGATGGTGATGAGAGCGCTTTGCGGGTCGGTGGGCATGGCGGGGATCCCGTTGGTCGGTGCGCCGATAACCCGCGCATTCCGGATCAGTTCCCGCTTTTCAGGCACTGCTAAAGCAGCGATCCGGATCAAGGCGCGGGCGGGCAAAAGCGGCCGTCGTCTTGAAACTGCAATGGAACTCTGCCTATCTAAGTGGTGTCACCTGATTTGCATGGTGATTTGGTTGTTCTTGTTGGGAAAGGAAACACACTGAGAACAGCACTGCGGAAGAAGGCTGATATCATGCCTTCGCCGGCCGGGATCAGCGGCAACGCCGCCGCGACCCTCGCCATCGACACAGTCCTTGCCAGTCTGGAAGACTCCAAGGCCGAAAACATCGTCTCAATCGACATCCAGGGAAAATCGAGTCTCGGCGACTATATGGTCATCGCCTCGGGTCGATCGCACCGCCATGTCTCGGCTGTCGCCGATCATCTCCTCAAGGCGCTGAAAGATGCCGGTCTCGGCAATGCGCGCGTCGAGGGGCTGGCCAGCGCCGACTGGGTCCTGATCGATTCGGGCGACATCATCGTCCATGTCTTCCGCCCCGAAGTCCGCGAATTCTACAATCTGGAAAAGATGTGGCAGGCGCCGGACCTCGAGGAAGAGACCTTGCACTGAGCCTTGATCCGCGTGCCGTGAACCATCACGGTATGCGCTAGACAAGCTCGCCGGGGCGAGGATGAAGATAACCGTTCATGCCGTGGGCCGGATGAAGACCGGCCCCGAGAGAGAGCTCGCCGACCGCTATTTCGAGCGCTTTTCGAAGAGCGGGCCCCCGGTCGGGCTGGAATTTGCCGGCATTGTCGAGGTCCCCGAAAGCCGCGGACAGAGCGCCGACGAGCGCCGCCGCGAGGAAGCCCAGAAGCTGCAGGCCCAGTTGCAGGCCGGAACCGTTCTGATCCTGCTCGATGAGCGCGGCAAGTCGCTTTCGTCGGAGGACCTTGCCGCCCGCATTGGCCAATTGCGCGACGGCGGCCGCAAGGCGCTGGTCATCGCCATCGGCGGCGCCGACGGCCATGACAAATCCTTGCGCGAACAGGCAGACCTCGTGCTGTCGTTCGGCGCGCTGACCTGGCCGCATCAGCTGGTGCGCGTGATGCTGGGCGAGCAGCTCTACCGGGTCGCGACCATCCTGGCGGGCCACCCGTATCATCGGTCGTGAATGGCGCTTGCCATCTCCAAAAACTGGGGATTGCTTATCCCGGCTCGGATTTTCGCCTCAAAGGCTGAACATCACTGCTGGAGTAGGGCGCTTCCAACATGGTTGATGGTTCGTTAACGAAGCGGCGGATAGGTTAGGAGCCTGATGTCTGAAGGCTGGTACCCGATCACGCGCACCTGGCGCAGCCGTTGCGGCTTGACCCTTGTCGCCGCAGTGGTCGCGCTCGGACCGGTCCGGGCGGCCGAGAACGCGCCGGACGCGGCGCCGGATCCGGATCAAAGCCGGGCCGAATACGAGCAGGTCTCCAAGGAGATCACGCTGTCATCGGAGCGGCTGGCCAAGCTCGCCGCCGACATCGCCTCGGTGCGCAAGGACTATGCCTCGATCACCGCGGCGCTGATCCAGTCGGCGATGACCGAGCAGAAGCTCGGCCAGGACATCGAGGATATCGGCGCCAAGCTCGAAGGGCTGAAGGACGAGGAACAGAAGCTGCGCGCCTCGCTCATGGCGCGGCGCGACGTGCTGGCCGAGGTGCTCGGCGCGCTGCAGCGCATGGGGCTCAATCCGCCGCCGGCGATCCTGGTCAAGCCGGAGGACGCGCTGTCGTCGGTGCGCAGCGCCATCCTGCTCGGCGCTGTGGTGCCGGAACTGCGACAGCAGACCGACCGGCTGATGGCCGACCTCAAGGAGCAGACCAGGGTGACGGCCTCGATCGAGGCGGAACGGGCACGGCTCACCACCGCCGTCACCGACCAGACGGCGGAAAAGAAGCGGCTCACCATGCTGCTCGAGGCCAAGAAGAAGCTGCAGGCCGATACCCAGACCGCGATCGCGGCCGAGCAGCGGCACTCGCAGGAACTGGCGGCGAAGGCGAGCAGCCTCAAGGACCTGATCGCTTCGCTCGAAGCCGACAAGGCCCGCAAGGCGCAGGATCAGGCCAAGGCGGGCGAGCGGAAATCGACCGACAGCGACACGACGGCCTCGACGACCGAGCTTGCCGCGCTGCCGGTGCCGGAGGCCAACCGCCTCACGGGGTCGGCGCCGTTTTCGGCCTTGCAAGGCCAGATCGCGCTGCCGGTCATCGGCAAGATCAAGCGGCGTTTCGGCACCGATGATGGCAATGGCGCGGCGATGCAGGGCGACATGGTTGCGACACAATCGGGGGCCATCGTCACGGCACCAGCGGATGGAAACGTGCTTTATGCGGGGCCGTTTCGCTCCTATGGTCAACTCTTGATCCTCAATGCGGGCGATGGGTATCATGTCGTCCTGGCGGGGATGAGCAGAATCAGCGTCGCGACGGGACAGTCGGTGCTCGCGGGAGAGCCGATCGGCGCGATGGGAGAGGCCCGGGTGGCAAGCACCTCGGCCTCGCGGAATGAAAATTCGACGTCGGAACTCTATGTCGAGTTCCGCAAGGATGGAAAACCCGTCGATCCGGCCCCATGGTGGGCGGATCGATTCTCTGGAAGGACGTGAAATGATGCGGAAACTGTCGCTTCTGTTTGCCGGCGCGCTGATGGGCGCATCGGCAATGAGCCTGGTCTACGGCACACCGGGCTCGGCGGCGAACGCTGCGGGTTCGGAAACCTACAAGCAGCTGGCGATCTTCGGCGACATCTTCGAGCGCGTGCGTGCGAACTATGTGACGCCCCCGGACGACAAGTCGCTGGTCGAGAACGCCATCAACGGCATGCTGGCCTCACTTGACCCGCACTCCTCCTACATGAACGCCGAGCAGGCGCAGGACATGCGCGTGCAGACCAAGGGCGAGTTCGGCGGCCTCGGCATCGAGGTCACCATGGAGAACGATCTCGTCAAGGTAATCACGCCGATCGACGACACGCCGGCCGCCAAGGCGGGCGTGCTTGCCGGCGACTACATCGCCAAGATCGACGGCGAGGAGGTTCGCGGCCTCACCCTCAACGACGCGGTCGAGAAGATGCGCGGCCCGGTCAACACGCCGATCAAGCTCACCATCCTGCGCCAAGGCGCCGACAAGCCGATCGAGTTGACGGTGGTGCGCGACATCATCAAGGTCAAGGCGGTGAAGTACCGGGTCGAGAACGACATCGGCTACATGAAGATCACCTCCTTCACCGAGAAGACCTATGACGATCTCGAGAACGCCATCGAGAACATCAAGAAGCAGGTGCCGAACGACAAGCTGAAGGGCTATGTGCTCGACCTGCGCCTCAATCCGGGCGGCCTGCTCGACCAGGCGGTCAGCGTGTCGGACGCCTTCCTCAAGCGCGGTGAGATCGTTTCGACGCGCGGCCGCGATCCGAAGGACGTCACCCGCTTCGACGCCAAGCCGAAGCAGGTCGACGACATCAACGGCAAGCCGATGATCGTGCTGGTCAATGGCGGTTCGGCGAGCGCCTCGGAAATCGTCGCCGGCGCGCTGCAGGATCTGCGCCGCGTCACGGTGGTCGGCACGCAGTCCTTCGGCAAGGGCTCGGTGCAGACCATCATCCCGCTCGGCGAGAATGGCGCGCTCCGGCTGACGACAGCGCTCTATTACACGCCGTCGGGCAAGTCGATCCAGGGCAAGGGCATCACGCCCGACATCAAGGTCGACCAGCCGCTGCCGCCGGACCTGCAGGGCCGCGACCTGACCCGTGGCGAATCCGACCTCAAGGGCCACATCAAGGGTGCCGACGAGAGCTCGACCGGTTCTGGCTCGGCCGCCTATGTGCCGCCGGATCCGAAGGACGATCTGCAGCTGATCTATGCCGAGCAGCTGCTGCGCGGCGAGAAGACCGACCCGGCCTTCCCGCCGAACCCGGACAAGGCCGTGCTGAACCAGTAAGGCCGTCACGGCCGGGGCAAGGCTCTGGCCGGCCAAGCGAAGCAATGCGATGCTGCCGGGACCGCGAGGTTCCGGCAGTTTGATTCGGGGACCGCGGCCAGAGCAATTCCAGGAAAAGTGTGAGCGGTTTTTCGTCCGGAATTGCGTAAAAACAAAGAGTTAGGCGCCAGACGTCTGGGGTATCGCGCCGAGGATTGCGCAGGATTTCACGTTTAACGTGACATTCACGGGGCGTGTTGGGAACTTAACTTGGCAGACATCGGCAAGGATATCGAACGCCCGCTTGGACAGAAGCTCAAGCCCAAGCGGCGTGCTTCGCGCGGCATCAGCGGCGGCACGCTTGCTGCTGTGCTGGCCGTGCTTGCCGTGATCGGCGTTTCCGGCGCGATCGCGTTGCGCGACAAGCCGTTCCGTAAACCGCAAGACGTGGCGGTTTCCACGCCGAAGGTTGTCGCTGCGCCCGCGCCACCCACACCGGCGCCGGCTCCTGCCCCGGTTGCGGCCGCGACGCCGCAGGCCAGCACGCCGATGAAGAGCGGCGGGCCGCAGATCATCCACGTCCAGACCGAGGAAGGCGACAGCCCGCCGAAAGCGGCGATCGTCATCCGCGATCCCTCGACGCTCGGCCAGAACCTCAAGGTCGCGCATATTCCGGACAGGGCGCTGATCGAGGCCAGCGAGACCGGTCCGCTGCCGATCCGTTCCACCGACGGCAGGCGGCCCTTCGACGTCTATGCGCGGCCGTGGTCGGGCGCGCGCGGCGCGCGGGTGGCGATTGTCATTGGCGGGCTCGCCGTCTCGCAGACCGGCACGCAGGCCGCCATCGCCAAGCTGCCGGCCGAAGTGACGCTGGCCTTCGCGCCGCAGGGCAACAGCATCGGCCGATGGATGCAGGCGGCGAGGCAAAGCGGGCATGAGATCGTCATGCAGGTGCCGCTCGAGCCGTTCGATTATCCCAACGTCAATCCCGGCCGCAACACGCTCACGGTCTCGGCCAGCCCGGACGAAAACTTGAAAAGCCTGCATTGGGCGCTGTCCAGGACCACGAACTATACCGGGGTCATGAACTATATGGGCGCGCGCTTCTCGGCCGACGCCTCGGCGATGCAGCCGTTCATGGCCGAGCTCGGCAAGCGCGGCCTTGCCTATATCGACGACGGCTCGTCTTCGCGCAGCGTCGCGCCTGACCTGGCGCTGAAGGACGGCGTGCCGTTCGTTGCCGGCGACATGGCGATCGACGCCGTGCAGGACCGCGGCGAAATCCTCAAGAAGCTGGACAGCCTCGAAGCCACGGCGCGGGCCAAGGGCAGCGCAGTCGGCATCGGTGCGGCCTTCGACATCACCGTCGACACTGTGACGTCCTGGATCGCTGAGGCGAAGAAGCGCGGCATCGAGATCGTGCCGATCTCGGCTGTGGCCATAGATCCGCAAAAGGGCTAACGCTGCGCTTGTCGCCGCTGTCAATCTTCGAGACCGCTGGAACGCTGACCCATGGCCAAGACGATCGACCCCGAAACGCTGCCTTACCGTCCCTGCGTCGGGCTGATGATCCTCAACAGAGCCGGCCTGGTCTGGGTCGGGCACCGCATCGCCGAGCCGGACAGCGAGTTTGCCGGCACCACGCAGCTCTGGCAGATGCCGCAAGGCGGCATCGACAAGGGCGAGGAGCCGATCGAGGCCGCCGGCCGCGAGCTCTATGAGGAAACCGGCATGCGCAGCGTGTCGCTGCTTGCCGAGGCGCCGCGCTGGATCAATTACGACCTGCCGCCGCATCTGGTCGGCGTCGCCTTCAAGGGCCGCTATCGCGGCCAGACGCAGAAATGGTTCGCCTACCGTTTTGAAGGTGAAGAAAGCGAGATCGCGATCAATCCGCCGCCCGGCGGCCACACGGCCGAGTTCGACGAATGGGCCTGGCGGCCGATGCGCGAGCTGCCCGAGCTGATCGTGCCGTTCAAGCGCAAGGTTTATGAGCAGGTGGTGGCAGCGTTCCAGCATCTTGTTCGCTAGACGTGGCAGGCATGCTTCTAACTAAGTTCGGCTAGCGAAGAGGTTGGCACCGTAGTCGAGATCATGCTTTGTTGATGCTGATGTGCTGCATGCAAAGAGGCAAACATGAACGACGCGCGGCAAGCGCACTTTAGCGAAGCGTCGGCGCTGCCCCTCATCGCCCTGCCGGGCACTTCTCCCCGTATAGTGACGGGGAGAAGGGGCTGGCCGCAGCCTCGGCGCGCTTCTTGCGACGTTGGTGATTGGCGAAATCGGCGGCGACAGCGCCCCTCTCCCCGTCACTATACGGGGAGAGGATGCCGGCAGGCGGGTGAGGGGCGGCGCCAGCGTCCAAAGTCGTGCGTCGCCGCAACAATTGCAAACCGCCTGCGACGATTGCCTTGATGAGTGATGCCGAAGTGACTTCGCAGCAAACAGTCGCTGCCAATGGTTCAACGGTCAGCGAGGCCGCCGCCGGCGCGATCCTGACGATCGACCTCGGCGCCATCCGGGAAAACTATCGCCGGTTGAAGGCGCGGCTGGGCGGCGTTCGCTGCGCCGGGGTGCTCAAGGCCGACGGCTATGGACTTGGCGCCGCCCAAGTGGCCTCGGCCCTGGCGAAAGAGGGCTGCGACATCTTCTTTATCGCGCTGCCCGGCGAGGGCATCGCGCTGCGCAACGCGATCGGGCCCGGACCTGACATCTTCGTGCTGAACGGACTGCCTCCGGGTTCGGAACCGGAAGCGGAAGCGGCCGGACTTTGCCCGGTCGTCAACAGTGCCATCCAGCTGAAGGCCTGGCGCCAGGCCGCGCGGAACGCGGGCCGGAGCCTGCCTGCCGCCATCCAGGTCGATAGCGGCATGGCCCGGCTCGGCATGGCGCCGACGGACGTCGAGGCGGTCGCGGGCGAGGCCGGCGCCTTCGACGGCATCGACATCCGTTTCGTGATGAGCCATCTCGCCCGCGCCGACGAGCCCCAACAGGCGGCCAACGAGAAGCAGCGGCACGAATTCGACCGGTTGCGCAAGATGCTGCCCGCGGCGCCTGCCTCCTTGGCCAACTCGTCCGGCATCTTTCTCGGGCCCGCCTACTATTACGATCTCGCCCGTCCCGGGGCCGCGCTCTACGGCGTCAACCCGACGCCCAACGCACCTAACCCAATGCTGCCGGTGATAAAACTGCAGGCCAAGGTGGGGCAAACGCGTGAGATCGGCGCCGGCACAGGCATCGGCTATGGCCACACCCACCAGGCGGACGGGCCGCTCAGGCTGGCGACCATTTCGCTGGGCTATGGCGACGGCTGGCACCGGCGCGCCGCTTCGGCCGCCTGGTTCGAGGGCGTGCGTTTGCCCTTCGTCGGGCGCGTGTCGATGGATTCGATCATCCTCGACATTTTGGCGCTTCCGGCAGGCAGGCTCGGCGAGGGGGACCTCGTCGAACTTATCGGTCCCTCGCAAAGCGTCGATGACGCGGCCGGCCACGCCGGCACCATCGGCTACGAGATATTGACCAGCCTGGGCGCGCGCTTTCACCGTCGCTACGTCGGCGCCTGACCACGCCCCTTGGCGGGCGCCGCAAAATCCGGCACACAGATGAACGAGCCAAAGCGCCTCGGCGTGCACGGCCTTTGAGGGAGATAGAATGAAAGTCATCGTGCTGGGCGGCGGCGTAATCGGGGTCACCACCGCCTACTTCCTCACCGAGGCCGGCCATGAAGTGACCGTCTACGATCGCCAGCCGGGGCCGGCGCTCGAAACCAGCTTCGCCAATGCCGGCGAAGTGTCGCCGGGCTATGCCTCGCCCTGGGCCGGGCCGGGCGTTCCGATCAAAGCCGTCAAATGGCTGTTGATGAAACACGGCCCGCTGGTGGTGCGGCCGGCCTTCGACTCGAATATGTGGACTTGGCTGCTGAAGATGCTGCGTAACTGCACGGCAGAGCGCTACGCGCTCAACAAGTCGCGCATGGTGCCGCTTGCCGAATACAGCCGCGACACGCTGAAGGCACTGCGCGAGGCGACCGGCATCACCTACGACGAACGGGCCAAAGGCACGCTGCAGCTCTTCCGCAAGCAGAAGCAGCTCGACGGCACCGGGGGCGACGTCGAGGTGCTGCAGAAATACGGCGTGCCCTACGAGATCCTCGACCGCGACGGCTGTGTCGCCGCCGAACCGGCGCTCGCCGCCGTGCGCGACAAATTCGTCGGCGGCCTCAGGCTTCCGGGCGACGAGACCGGCGATTGCAAGATGTTCACCGACAAGCTTGCTGAGCTCTGCGTGGCGCGGGGCGTGACCTTCGAATACGGCTCGACGATCCGGAAAGTCGTCAGGAACCGGAACCGCCTCACCAATGTGCTCACCGACAGCGGATGGAAATCCGCCGACGCCTTCGTTATGGCGCTGGGCAGCTATTCGGCGCAATTCATGCGCAAGCTGGGACGACCCATTCCGGTCTATCCGGTCAAGGGCTATTCGATCACCGTGCCGATCACCAATGCCGAGGCCGCGCCGGTGTCGACCGTGATGGACGAGACCTACAAGGTGGCGATCACCCGGCTCGGCGACCGCATCCGCGTCGGCGGTACGGCGGAGATTTCGGGCTATGATCTTCGCCTGCAGGAATCGCGCCGCCGCACGCTCGAACACTCGGTCGGCGATCTTTTCCCCGGCGGCGGCGATCTCAAGGCGGCGAGCTTCTGGTGCGGCTTGCGGCCGATGACGCCGGACGGACCGCCCTTAGTCGGACTGAGCGAGGTCGCCAATCTCTATCTCAACACCGGCCACGGCACGCTCGGCTGGACCATGGCCTGCGGCTCGGCCAAGGTGCTGGCCGACATCATGTCCAACCGGGTGCCGGAGATCAACGCGCGCGACCTCAGCCCGGAGCGGTATCTGAAGCCTATTTAGGCGCTCTGCTCGGTATGGACTCGAGACGGCGCGCTTCAATCCCTCAGAACGCCTCTCTGACCCAATTGTCGCTGAACAGCAGGCGGTAGGCCCAGCCGATCGTGACATTGGTGGCGACCGGCCGTGAATGCGCAACGTAGTCCTGGTAGATCGGCTTCATCCTGGCATAGAAGGCCGGATCGAGCACGACCATGCCGTTCTCCGAGTCATGGAAGAAGCTGCGGTTGTTGAGGTTGACCGAAGAGATGGCGACCAGCCTTTCGTCGATCATCATGATCTTGGAATGCAGCACGACATCGGGCGCCTTGAACTCGCGGATGTTGATGCGGTCGCCATATTTCTCGACGAACAGCTTGTTGAGCGCGGTGAGGAACCGGCCGCCGATATCGCCCTTCAGGTCGATGCGGCCGACCACGTCGATCTTCACGCCCCTGGCCAGCGCCCGGTCGAAGGCGCGGGCGATATCGGGCGTCAGGTTGAGGTAGGGATTGACGATCTCGATGCGATGCTCGGCGGTGTCGATCAGCTCGACGAAATAGGCCTCCAGCGCGTGCCCATCCTCATAGGGCACGGAGATGAAATGCCGCGCCACGCCGCGCGGGGCCGCCCGGGAACGGACCGGAATAGAGAACGGTCGCGACAGGTTGGTGTCGGCGTCGCGCAGCCAGATGGTCGACAGATGCGCGGCCAGCGTCTCGACGGTCGCCTGGTCGGCGATCTCGATGTCGAAGTCGCTCCAGTTGGAATAGTAATTCAGCGAGAAGCCGTCGGTCTTGCCGTATTGCTCGAGGCCCGGATAGCGGGTCAGGTCGACCGGCCTGTGGAACAGAAAACCGTCATGGATGTTGCGGCCGCCGATGATGACGCGCGAGCGCCCGGGCTGTTCGGCCAGCGTCGCCAGCATCTTGACGTGATGGGTCTTGTGCAGCTGTGAGATTTGCTCGTCGAACGGCGCGCCGTGATCGGCCTGCCAGCGATATTCCTGCAACTGGACATTGGGGAATTCCGACGCCAGCCGGTGCAGCATGGCGTCGTCCTTCTCCCGCTCCAGCACGTCGGTGACCAGGATGCGCACCTTGGTGCCGAGTGCTGCGTGATGGCGGATCAGCCGCTCCATCACGCGGCCGGAGAAATCCGCCTTGAATTCCAGCGACGACAGATAGATCAGCCTGAGCTTCGGCGCGTTGGAGAAATCGAGCGGCAGCTCCGGGTCGGCTTTGTCGAAGGCGCTGTCGGGCAGCGTCCTGCCAAGCAGGGCCTCGACCTTGGCATTGAAGCCGTCGCGCGACTTGCGCAGCAGGGTCGGAGATCCCAGCGCCAGCGCGCAGGTCTGCGACAGCCAGCGGCTCGCATAAAAGACGCGGTCGAGTTCCTCCATTCGCGCCGGCTCGGGGACCGGGCAGCGGTCGTAGCGGCTGTCCAGAGCCGTGATCCAGGGGTCGGCACTCTCCTCGCGCAGCAAGGTCAGCGGCGCGCCCGCCGGCGCCAGGGTCGAACTGATGCGCAGATCGCAGCGGGTCAGCGCCTGGTCCGGAAACAGGCTGACGGAGGTTTCGGCGACCGGCAGGCTCAAATGGAATGGCGAGGCTGCGGCGACTGTGGAGGATCGGCCCGATGCGCGGATCGCGAGCGGGCCGTTGCAGGTGCCGCCGATGTCGACAGGCTGCTGACCTGACTGGCGCAGCACGATCTCGACCGAGCGCGCCTGCAGGCCGGAGAAGCTGAAGGTCTTGGGCGCCAAGGGCCGCGCGGCGGCATCGAGATAGAGGGTCTGCCGCGACATGCGCCAGCGCCCCGCGAAGTGGCCCTCGCCCGGCTTGCCGCGAGCCGGCGCCAGCTCCTTCTTGTCGAGCGGTTTGGCCAACCGTTGCAGCGCCGGATAGGTCGCATGGAAGCCGCTGTTCCGGACATCGCGCCAGTCGCGGCCGAAGCGGCCCGTGCCGTTGGCGCGGTCGAGCGCATCGAGGCGGCTTTGGGCGAGCAGCGCCTGGAATTCCCTTTCGTAGGCGCTGTTGCCGTCGCTGGCGAAGTAACGGGCCATGGCGATGCCGTCGCCGCTGCTGTCTGCCGAGACGGGCAGGCGGTCGCAGGCGTCGTCGCCCGGAAAGAAGGCGCAGGCCGATTGTCCGGGCATGCCGGCGCAGCCGGCCAGCGCCGTCAGCGCCAGTCCAAGCAATGCCTTGGCGACGGCAGACCCGAGGCTCATCCGGTGGCCCCGTTCATGGCATTGAGCTGGGCGGGGTCGCGTGGCGGCAGGAAGCCTTGCGGAAAGATCCGGCAGACGGGAAAAGCGAAGGTGGCGATCAGAAGTTCGGCCTCGTTTCGCATCTTGCGCGGCGCCGTCTTGTCGTCTCGAATTTTCCGCGCGGAAGCGACGAGCGCGCCGTCGCAGTCGCAGTGATTGTGCCTTGCAATGTAGCAGGCGTCATGAACACGGCAGGCGGCATCGAGGCGGTCGACGGGCCTAGCCGACAGGTCGCCGGTGCGTGTGCCCGGGCCGCAATAATTGCCGATGACAAAAGGCGAGGGCCGCGACATGGCATAGCGGACCGGCTTCGGCAGCTCCGCCTCCGGAACCCGCGCCCAGGGATTGGCGCAGTCCGACAGGAAAAGCAGCGGCAGAATGGCAAGAACGGCTCGCATTTCCCCGCCGGTGTTTCGAAGATTGTCCCCCAGAGCGTTTCACCGTTTCACGGCGAACCGCTCTATCTCTTTATTCTGACGCAATTCCTAGAATTGCTGTGGCGTCCGGCCACGGCATGGCCAGGCGCAGGTGCCACAGTGGCTGAATTTGTGGCGCAGGCAAGGCGGCCAGGACCAACTGCCTGTGATAAGATCGGCGGCAGCGAGGGGACTTTGCAATGCGTCTTTTTCTAGTGGCGGCGACCGCATATCTGGCCTGCGCCGCGGCGGCGCTTGCCGCGGAGAAGACTGTTCATGATAGGGAACACGGCTTTTCGTTGACCTATCCCGAGGAATGGGCGAGCGAAACCGCCTTTGACAACCCCATCCGGCTCAAGATCAAATCCGGCGAAAAAGGCCTGACCTGCAGGGTGTCGCAAAATGCCTACGACCCGACCGCTCCGGACAATCCGCCTGATGTCAGGGCGTTCATGGAGAAAGACTGGCAGATGAGCAACTGGCAGACCACGGTCGGCGTCGCCTATCAGTCCGCCAGCTTCAGCCAGGACAGGCTGGCGCATTTCCCGGACGGCTATCCGGTGCGGATCGCCGACATGGATTTCCACTATGCCGACGACAATGTCAGCTTCTATGGCCATTCCCGCATCGCGCTGACGCTGCGCAGCTCGCATTACGGCTTCATCGATTGCGGGGTCACCGGCGACAGCGCCGACGAGGCGACGCGCAAATGGGCGTCGCTTGCGGATCAGGCCGACAAGATCGTGAGCTCGTTCGTGCTCGACGCGGATTAAACGAAAAGGCCGCGCTCGCGTTCCACCGCCTTGGTGATGAAGTTGGCGACCAGCTGGACGCGGCGCAGCGGCCGCACCGATTCGTGATAGACCAGCCAATAGGCGCGGCGGATCGGCGCGACGATGTCGACCGGGACCAGCTCCGGCATCGAACGGGCGACGAATGTGTGCAGGATGCCGATGCCGGCGCCGGAGCGCACCGCTTCGGCCTGGCCGAGGGCCGAGGAGATGGCGAAGCTGGTGCGCCATTCTGGGCTGAACTCGGCGGCATAGTCGAGCGAGGGGCTGACGATGAGGTCCGGCACATAGCCGATCAGCGTGTGCCTGGCGAGCTCGGCCGGCGTTTCCGGCAGGCCGTTGGCTTCGGCATAGGCCCGCGAGGCGAAGAGGCCGAGCGTGTAGTCGACAAGCTTGCCCGCCACCAGCCGGCCTTCTGTCGGCCGCTCGACGGTGATCGCGATATCGGCTTCGCGCCTGGACAGCGAGAAGGAGCGCGGCACCGGCACAAGCTGGATGGTGAGCTCGCGGTGCAAAGCGGTCAGTTCGCCCAGCCGCTTGGCCAGGAAAGCGACGCCGAAGCCGTCGGGCGCGCCGATGCGCACGGTTCCCGAAACGTCGTCGCCCTCGCCGGCAATGGTCGAGCGCGCGGCGATCATGTCGCCTTCCATGCGCTCAGCGATGTCGAGGAAGCGCTCGCCGGCCGGCGTCAGCTCGCTGCCGGTGGTCAGGCGGCGGAAAAGCTTTGTGCGAAGCGCCTCCTCGAGCGCGGCGATGCGGCGCGAGACGGTGGCGTGGTTGAGCTCCAGGCGCTTCGCCGCGCCCAGGATCTGGCCGGCGCGCGCCACCGCGAGGAAGATGCGGACGTCATCCCAGTTCATGGGGATGGTCTGCACGATGAGAGTCAACGCCGCGTTCCTTCGCGCC
>CCNC01000169.1 GCA_000824845.1 Mesorhizobium sp. ORS 3359
CAAGGGGGGAGATTGGCAGTGTCGCCGGCAGCGCTTTCTCCTGCATCGGCGATTGGCGAAAACCGACGCGACATCTGATCTCCCCCCTTGTGGGGGAGATGGCCGGCAGGCCAGAGGGGGGCGCGAGAAAACTCAACCTGAGAAGTCCTTCACGTCAGGCATTTGCGACAATTAATGCACACTCCACTGCCGCTGTCTATTTTCCGCACAACGGTTGCGATCTTCCTCGCGTTGCCATCGCCGCCGCAAAGGCGGACAATGACACCATCACCAAATCCAGGGAGAGAAACATGATCGAATACGGTCATTTCATCGGCGGCAAGCGTGTCGCCGGCACCAGCGGCCGCAAGCAGGATGTGATGCAGCCGATGGACGGCTCCGTGCGCGGCACGGTGGCGCTGGCCTCGCAGGCGGAATTGCGCGCCGCGGTCGAGAACGCCAAGGCGGCGCAGCCGAAATGGGCCGCCACCAACCCGCAGCGCCGCGTGCGCGTGCTGATGAAATTCCTCGAGCTGGTCGCCCGCGACTATGAAGAGCTGGCCGACATCCTGGCGCGCGAGCACGGCAAGACCGTCGCCGATGCGCGCGGCGACATCCAGCGCGGCCTCGAAGTGGTCGAGGTCTGCATCGGCGCGCCGCACATGATGAAGGGCGAGTACACCGACGGCGCCGGCCCCGGCATCGACGTCTATTCGATGCGCCAGCCGCTCGGCGTCGTCGCCGGCATCACCCCGTTCAACTTCCCGGCCATGATCCCGCTGTGGAAGATCGCGCCGGCCATCGCCTGCGGCAACGCCTTCATCCTGAAGCCGTCCGAGCGCGACCCGGGCGTGCCGCTGCGTATCGCCGAGCTCTTCATCGAGGCCGGCCTGCCCGAGGGCGTCCTCAACGTCGTCAACGGCGACAAGGAAGTGGTCGACGCCATCCTCGACGATCCGGACATCAAGGCCATCGGCTTCGTCGGCTCGACGCCGATCGCCCACTACATCTATTCGCGCGGCACGGCATCGGGCAAGCGGGTGCAGTGCTTCGGCGGCGCCAAGAACCACATGATCATCATGCCCGACGCCGACATGGACCAGACGGTCGATGCCCTCATCGGCGCCGGCTACGGCTCGGCCGGCGAACGCTGCATGGCGATCTCGGTGGCGGTCCCGGTCGGCAACGACACCGCCAACCGGCTCATGGAAAAGCTGGTGCCGCGCGTCGAAAGCCTGAAGGTCGGCCCCTCGACGGATTCTTCCGCCGATTTCGGCCCGCTGGTGACGGCACAGGCGCTGGAGCGCGTGAAGGGTTACGTCGATATCGGCGTCAAGGAAGGCGCCAAGCTCGTCGTCGATGGCCGCGGCTTCAAGATGCAGGGCTATGAGAACGGCTACTATATGGGCGGCTGCCTGTTCGACAACGTCACCGCCGACATGCGCATCTACAAGGAAGAAATCTTCGGGCCGGTGCTCTCGGTGGTGCGCGCGCCGCGCTACGAGGATGCCATCAAGCTCGCCAACGACCACGAGATGGGCAATGGCGTCGCCATCTTCACCCGCGACGGCGACGCGGCCCGTGATTTCGCCTCGCGCGTGCAGGTCGGCATGGTCGGCGTCAACGTGCCGATCCCGGTTCCGATCGCGTATTACACGTTCGGCGGCTGGAAGGCGTCTTCCTTCGGCGACCTCAACCAGCACGGCCCGGACGCGTTCCGCTTCTACACCAAGACCAAGACGGTCACCTCGCGCTGGCCGTCCGGCATCAAGGACGGCGCCGAGTTCGTCATTCCGACGATGAACTAGCCGGACGGTTTCTTCAGCTGCGCGTCCTCGCCGCGTTGCGGCTGCGGGCGCGCGGCGGGCATCAAGGACGGCGCGGAATTCGTCATCCCGACGATGAACTAGCCGGAGTTTCTTTAGCTGCGCGTCCTCGCCGCGTTGCGGCTGCGGGCGCGCGGCAGGCATCAAGGACGGCGCCGAGTTCGTCATCCCGACGACGAACTAGCCGAACGGTTTTCTAAGAGACTTCAAGGAAGGGCGGTGCAGACCGCGCTTCCTTTTTATGCTGCGTCGACCCCTCTCGCCTTTCGGTTCCGTGTCCAACCGCAGGGGCATGATTCCAGGAACGGCAGGTCGAGAGCGTATCCGCACATTCTAAAATTCCATCGCCGTGTGATGGAACCAACAGACCGGTATCCGCCTTAGGCTGTATTCCTGCCATGCGTGCAGGCAACCGAACAGCGCCGGTGGCAGCCGGGGTTCTCGTCTGGCGCGAGGAGGTGTCAGATGACACGATTTGTTGTGGCGGCAATATTGGCGACGGCGGCGATCACCCTTGGAGCCGCCCCGGCAAGCGCAGCGGCGCAATGCGCGGCCCGCGCCGACATCATCAAGGCGCTGGGCGACAAGTTCCACGAAACCGAGGCCGGGCGCGGCCTGATCAATCCGAACGTCGTGCTGGAGATTTTCGTTTCCGATCAGGGCAGCTGGACGGTTCTTGCCTCCGACACGAAGGGGCAAAGCTGCGTTCTGTCGGTCGGCGAGGGCTGGGACAGCCCGACGATCAGGGCGGCGATGCCGGGCGCCTGAACGAAGGCTGTGCCGCAGCGAGCCTGGCGGCAGGATGCCGCTCAGACCGTCGGTATTGTACCGCCGTCAATGACATATTCGGCGCCGTGGATCGCCGATGCGCGATCCGAAACCAGGAAGGCGACCAGCTCGGCGATCTCTCGCGGCCATGCCGGCCGGCCGATCGGGATACCGCCCAGCGCATCCATGATGCCCTGACGCGCGGTTTCCTCGTCCGACCCGGCATGGGCGGCTAAACGCTTGACCATGGCTTCCGATGCGGTGGTGTGAATCCAGCCTGGCGCCACAGCGTTGACGCGGATGCCTTTGGGGCCGAGCTCCTTGGATAGTGCCTTGCTGTAGGTCGAGAGCGCGGCCTTCGCCGCCGCATAGGCGATGGTGGATTCGTGCAAGGGCAGGCGGCGCTGGATCGACGAGATATGAACGATCGCGCCCGATCCCTGCTTGATCATCTCGGGAACCAGCAGTCGGTCGAGCCTCACCGCCGCAAGCAGATTGAGGTTGAGTTCGTCCTGCCAGACCCGGTCGGACAGCGCCGCGAAACCGCCGCCCGGGCTTTTCGACCCGCCAACGCTGTGAATGACGATGTCGATGCCGCCAAGTCCGTCGATGGTGGCGGCGGCGACGTTTGCCGCACCGTCGAGAGTGGCGACGTCAGCTTGCACGAAGAGTTCTGCCGGAGATCCGGCGTCGGGCGAACGGGCGGTTGTCGCGACCCTTGCGCCTGCCGCGGCAAGCCGGTGAACGATAGCTTCGCCTGCGCCTTTGGTGCCGCCGGTGACCAGCACGCGCTTGCCCCGGAACTCCTGGTCATCGATCGCGAATGTCTGCCGGATGGTCATAGGCCGATCTCCAGTTTCGCGATCCGGTCGCCGCCCAGCGTGAAATTGTAGTGGAGCACTATCGGGCTGCCGGGGAAATCTCCGGAGACGATACCGGCGATCCGCCATGCGTTGGCTGTGACAGCGGCCTCCTTCACCTCGACTTTCGCGTGATATTTGTCGGTCGTGCTTTGCATCCACTGACGGATCGCTTCGGTTCCGCGATGGGTCTCGCCTTCGTCCTTGACGATGGCCTCCGGTGCGAAAGGCACGAGCATCGCGTCGATGTCGTGGCGGTTGTTGGCGGCGAAATAATCCGCCAACGGCGGAGGAAGGGTCACGGTCACGGTTTGTCTCCAATTGGATGCAGCCTTCTGTAGGAGGGCGGCTGTTGTCGGCCGCTAAGATGAGGTATGCTGCGAAAATGACAAGAACCGACGAAAAAGTAAGGTACTTACCTGAAAGTGAGCCCGAGCCTCTGACGCCTTCGTCCGCGGCGATCGGCGTCGAGAACGTGCTGCGCATTCTCGAAGGCCGGTGGAAGCTGGTGATCCTGTTTCACCTGTTCGGCGGCAAGGTGCTGCGCTTCTCCGACCTCGAGCGGGCCATTCCGGCGATCTCGCAAAAGATGCTGATCCAGCAACTCAGGCAGATGGAAGCCGACGGCATCGTGCGCCGCATCGTCCATCACCAGGTGCCGCCGAAGGTCGAATACTGTCTGACCGACTGGGGTCAGGCGCTGTGCCCGGCTCTCGATGCCTTGCTGAAGTGGGCGGCGAAAAAAGAGCCGGCTGAGAACTAACGGCGTTATCGGGTCGCGGCGACCTCGGCGTGGCCGCGCAGCAGCGCCATCAGTTTCTTGGCGTCCTTGGCGGCGCCGTCCTCGTCGCCATCGAGGATCGAGCGGATCAGCGCGACATGATGCTCGGCTGATTCGGCAAGACCGGTGTCGGCCTTGTAGCGGAACCAGAAGCGGCGGCTGTGGCTCTGCAGGGGGGCGGCCACTCGCGCCGCGAAGGGGTTGTCGGCGGCGATGGCCAGGGCCTCGTCGAGCGCCTTGTCGGCCTGGATGAAGGCAAGCACGTTGCCTGAGATCACAGCCTTCTGCATCGCGAGCGCCGCCTCGTGGAAAAGGTCGGCGGCCTCGCGGGTGACGAAACGGGCGGCCGAGCGGGCGAGCACGACCTCGATGCCGCGCCTGGCATCGAGCACCCGCAGCCAGTCGCCGGCGTGAAGCGGCGCGACCGCGATGCCGGCGCGGGGCCTTATGTCGAGAAGCCCTTCCCAGGCCAGCCGCTGGATCGCCTCGCGCACAGGCGTGCGTCCGAGACCCAGGCGATCGATCAGCGCGCCTTCGGTGACGAAGCTCGACGGCGCCAGCTCGAGCGTGACGATCATGTGCTCCAGCGCACGATAGGCCTTGGTCGCCGCCGGCTCGAAGGGGGCGTTCACATCAGCGAATATCAGTGGGGAGATCAATGGCGGGCTCCTGATATATTTTCCGTATATCATAACGGATTCAGCGTTGACACGCCAATACTTAATAGATATACGGCTGATATATCAGAGGAGAGGCAAGCCATGTGGACCGGAGTTTTCCCTGCAGTCACGACCAAATTCACCGCCGACGACCGCCTCGACCATGCCGAGATGGAGCGCTGCTACGCCCTGCAGATGGAGGCCGGCTGCGACGGCATCATCGTCTGCGGTTCGCTGGGCGAAGGCCCCATGCTGTCGCCTGACGAGAAGATCGAAGTGCTGAAGACCGCGCAGAAGGTCGCCGGCAAGAAGCCGGTGCTCTTGACCGTCAACGAGCCGGGCACCCGTGAGGCGGCGAGCATCGCGAAGCGCGCCGCCAGGGAAGGCGCCGACGGCCTGATGGTGGTGCCGAGCCCGATCTACCACACCAACCCGGAAGAGACGGTCGCCGCCCTTCGCGCTGTGGCCGAGGCGGGCGACCTGCCGGTGATGATCTATTCCAACCGGCTTGCCTATCGCGTCGACGTCACCGTCGACCTGATGGAGGAACTGGCAACCGACAAGCGCTTTGTCGCCATCAAGGAATCGTCCGACGACATCCGCCGCTCGACCGAGATCATCAATCGCTTCGGCGATCGCTACGACCTCTTCACAGGCGTCGACAATCTCGCTTTCGAGGCGCTCTCGGTCGGCGCCATCGGCTGGGTCGCCGGCTTGGTCACTGCCTTCCCGCGCGAGACCGTCGCGATCTACCAGCTGATGCGGCAGGGCCGCCGCGACGAGGCGCTGGCGATCTACCGCTGGTTCCGGCCCCTGCTCGACCTCGATGTCTCGACCTATCTGGTCCAAAACATCAAGCTTGCCGAAGTGCTGGCGATCGGTACGAATGACCGCGTGCGCATGCCTCGCCAGCCGCTGTCGGGTGAACGCCGCAAGGCGGTCGAGAAGATCGTGCGGGACGCGCTGGCGGTGCGGCCGACGCTGCCGTTGCTCCAGACGTCTCCTCGGTCGACGGACAGGCTGGTGGCGGCCGAATAAGGGACAGCCTTCACGTGCAGGAAAATTCCGAGGACGGGCACCGCCCCTCATCCGCCCTTCGGGCGTCTTCTCACCGTGAGCGGGGAGCAGGGGAAGACATTGCCGTCATCGGCGGCGGCATCATCGGCATCTGCGCCGCGACCCTGCTCTCGGAAGCCGGGTGCGGCGTCACCGTCTTCGACCGTACCGGCATCTGCGAGGAGACGAGTTCCGGCAATGCCGCCGCTTTCGCCTTCTCCGACGTGCTGCCGCTGGCGCATAAGGGGATGATCCGGCAATTGCCGAAATGGCTCGCCGACCCGCTTGGGCCGTTGGCCATTCCGCCTGCCTATCTGCCGAAACTCCTGCCCTGGCTGATCCGCTTCTGGAGGGCGGGCGCCGCGAAGCATTACGCGACGAGCCTCGCCACGCAGGCCGGCATGATGAAGCTTGCCGAGGCCGAGTGGATGGGCCTGCTCGATCGCTCCGGCACGCGGCCGATGCTGCGCGAGGACGGCTCGCTGGAATTCTATGAGAGCGAGGCGGAGTTCCGCGCCTCGCTGCCCGGCTGGGCCGAGCGCGAGCGTTTCGGCATCGGCTTCCGCCATGTCGAGGGCGAAGAGATGGCCGCGCTCCAGCCGGGGCTTTCGCCGTGCTTCGTCAAGGGCACCTTCGTGCCGGGCTGGAAGACTGTCGCCGATCCGAAATTGCTCGGCAAGGCGGTCTGGGCCTATGCGGAAAGGCTTGGCGCCAGTTTCGAGCAAGCGCGGGTCGAACGCTTGGAGGCAGGCGCGAATGGCGCGACGATCATGCTGGCCGATGGCACCAGGCGAACGGCAAGCAAGCTTGTGATCGCCGCCGGCGCCTGGTCGCATCTCCTGGCGAAAAATCTCGGCGACCGGATCCCGCTCGAAACCGAGCGCGGCTACAACACGACGCTGCCTGCGTCGGCTTTCGACGTGAAACGGCAGCTGATCTTTTCCGGGCACGGCTTCGTCATCACGCCACTGCAAACTGGCCTCCGCGTCGGCGGCGCCGTCGAGCTCGGCGGCATCGACCGGCCGCCCAACTTCGCCCGTTCCAAGGCCATGCTGGAGAAAGCAAAACGTTTCCTGCCCGGGCTCGACCCGTCAGGCGGCCGCGAGTGGATGGGCTATCGCCCGTCGCTGCCGGACTCATTGCCGGTGATCGGCGCGGCGCGCGCGCCAAATGTCTATTATGCTTTCGGCCACGGCCATCTCGGCCTGACCCAATCGGCGGCGACCGGCCGCTTGATCCGCGATCTCATCCTCGGGCAGACTCCGCCGCTCGATCTGACCCCTTTCCGCCCAGAGCGTTTCTAAAAAGAGAGTATGATGGCCAAAAAAACCTTCACCTGCATCGACGGCCACACCTGTGGCAATCCGGTGCGCCTTGTCGCCGGCGGCGGTCCACTGCTCCAAGGCTCGACGATGATGGAACGGCGGGCGCATTTCCTCGCCGAATATGACTGGATCCGCACCGGGCTGATGTTCGAGCCGCGCGGCCATGACGTGATGTCGGGCTCGATCCTCTATCCGCCGACGCGCGAGGATTGCGACATCGCCATCCTGTTCATCGAGACGTCGGGCTGCCTGCCCATGTGCGGCCACGGCACGATCGGCACGGTCACGATGGCAATCGAGCATGGGCTGGTGAAGCCGAAGACGCCGGGCGTGCTCAGGCTCGACACGCCGGCCGGCCTGGTCATCGCCGAATACAAGCAGGTCGGCGAATATGTCGAGGAAGTGCGCATCACCAATGTGCCCTCCTTCCTCTATGCCGAAGGCCTGACCGTCGAATGCCCGGTGCTCGGCGAGATCAGCGTCGATGTCGCCTATGGCGGCAATTTCTACGCCATCGTCGAGCCGCAGAAGAATTACCGGGACATGGCCGACTACACGGCGGGCGACCTCATCGCCTGGAGTCCGGTGGTGCGGCAGCGTCTCAATGAGAAATATTCCTTCGTGCATCCGGAGAATCCCGACATCAACCGGCTGTCGCACATGCTGTGGACGGGCAAGCCGAGGAATGCCCAGGCCGATGCGCGCAACGCGGTGTTCTATGGCGACAAGGCGATCGACCGCTCGCCCTGCGGCACCGGCACCTCGGCGCGGATGGCGCAGCTCCACGCCAAGGGCAAGCTCAAGGAACGCGACAGTTTTGTCCACGAATCGATCATCGGCTCGCTGTTCAAGGGCAGGGTCGAAAAAGAGGTTTCCGTTGCCGGCAAGCCGGCGATCATTCCCTCGATCGGCGGCTGGGCGCGGATGACGGGGTTGAACACCATCTTCATCGACGACCGCGATCCGTTCGCGCACGGCTTCATCGTGACGTGATCGTCAGCCGGAATATCCAGCCGGCTTGGGGTCAGGCCTCGGCTTTGACCGATACCTGATCGCGGAACCATTCGGCGAACCTGGCCTCGGCAGACGAGGGCTGCGCCGACATGGTCAGGAAATAACCCTTGTCGTCGTCGGTCGAAATATCGGAGAGGACGACGAGGTCGCCGCGCCTGAGCTCCTCGCGAAAAACCTCGACCGGGCACAATGCCACGCCGTGCCCGGCGATGACCGCGGTCGCCAGTATGTTGAAATCGGCAAAAACCGGGCCGCTCCCGACATCGCGCTCTTCGACCCCGGCCTTGGAAAACCATTCCTGCCAGCCCTGGCGCGTCTCGTCGTGCAACAGGTCCGCCGCCGAAATGGCCGCCACTGTTTCCAGCCGCCCGTTGCGCGCAAGATAGTGCGGACTGCAAGCAGGCCGGCTGATGCGGGAAAACAGCTTGAGGCTCGTGACATGCGGCGAGGGATCGGCGCCCAGCGTGATCAGGATGTCGTTGTCGTCCTCGAGCCGATCCTCGGCCTTGGCGTAGGCTACACGGATCGCGATCTCGGGATGACGCGCCGTGAAATCCGACAGGCGCGGCACCAGCCAGCGGCTGGCGATCGAGGGAATGCAACCCACCGACAGGGATGCCTGGGCGGCGCTTCTGCGAATGCGGCGACAGGTCGCGCCCAGCTCCGACAGCGCCGCACTCGCCGACGCCTGCAGGATCAGCCCAGACTCCGTCAGGCGCACCTTGCGGGCGTCGCGATGAAACAATGCGACGCCAAGCCACTCCTCCAGCCGCCTGATCTGGTGACTGATGGCAGGGTGGGTGACATGCAATTCCTCGCCGGCAGCGGAGAAACTGAGGTGGCGAGCGGTCGCCTCGAAGGCCCGGATGGCATTCAGCGGCAGATATTCCATCTGTAAAATTCTCTAACAGAAAGGGCCAAAATTCATCATTTGAAGCATGGCGCAACCTGAGTCATTGATCTGGGCCGACGGCGCAGAATCTAACCGGGCCAGACCAAAAAGTCGATGCCTGCCGCCGAATTCGAGGCGCGCCGCCGCTTCTCAAATCTGATTTCGTGGAAAGACGACGATGTTCACCAGACAATTGGCTGATGTAGAAAAAACTGACTTCTTTGTCGATTGGGGCAACGGCACCAGCCATCGGTTGCTGACAAGCCAAGACGGCATGGGCTTCACCATATGTCACACGGTGGTGCGCGCGGGCAGCGAATCGCGACTGCAGTACCGGCGGCACCTGGAGGCCTGCTACTGCATCTCCGGCAGCGGCGAGGTCGAGGACATGACCGGCACCGTCCATCGTGTCGAGCCGGGCACGGTCTACGTGCTCGATGCCCATGACGACCATTTCCTGCGCGCCGACAGCGCCGGCGACATGGTGCTGGTGAGCGTCTTCAACCCGCCGCTCGAAGGCACTGAAAAGCACAATTTCAATGGCGAGGGAGGCTCTGCCTACTGAGACGTCGCTTCAAGGCTTCTGTTGTGGCGCGGCGCCTTCGGTCGAAGGGCGCCGCACCGTCACATGCCCGTCACAGATGACGGAATCCTGACCTTGCGGAAGGTGCGGTGACAGGAAACCGGGCGCTTCGGTTGGCGCAAGGATTCTTCTCATCAACTTATTTTGACGCTGGTTTCTTCGACACGAGGCCCATCATAGGGTCGAATCGTCAAAGACATTGCGTTGTGCCAATGCTAGGGTCCGCGATAGTCCAGGGGGCGGGTGTAAAAAACGGGCAATCGGACGGCGTGCTTCCAAACCACGCAGAGCGATTGAAAAATCACGTTGCAATCCGGGCTCGAAACTTTACGACTAGGGGAAATACGACAAGGAGTGCGATCCGAAAACGGGCGACATTCCAGGGGAGCCACGTAAATATGCAGTACTTCGTCCAGCAGCTTATCAATGGGCTGACGCTGGGATCTATCTATGGCCTGATCGCGATCGGCTACACGATGGTCTACGGCATCATCGGCATGATCAATTTCGCCCATGGCGACATTTTCATGGTCGGCGCCTTCACCGCGCTCATCGTCTTCCTGATCCTCGGCGCATTGTTCTATTCGGTGCCGGTCGTGGTGGCCCTTCTGATCATGATGATCGTGGCGATGCTTCTGACCAGCCTCTACAACTGGACGATCGAGAAGGTGGCCTACCGGCCGCTGCGCGGTTCGTTCCGGCTGGCGCCGCTGATCACCGCCATCGGCATGTCGATCGCGCTCTCCAACTTCGTGCAGGTCACGCAAGGTCCGCGCAACAAGCCGATCCCGCCGCTGGTCAGCCAGGTCTACACGATCGACGGCATCAGCATCTCGCTGAAGCAGATCATCATCGTGATCGTCACCATCGCGCTGCTCGCTGTCTTCTGGTACCTGGTCAACAGGACGGCGCTCGGTCGCGCCCAGCGCGCCTGCGAGCAGGATCGCAAGATGGCGGCGCTGCTCGGCATCGACGTCGACCGCACCATCTCCATCACCTTCATCATGGGCGCCGCCCTTGCCGCCGTCGCGGGCACGCTGTTCCTGATGTATTACGGCGTCGTGGTGTTCTCCGACGGCTTCGTGCCGGGCGTTAAGGCCTTCACCGCGGCCGTGCTCGGCGGCATCGGCTCGCTGCCCGGCGCGGTGCTCGGCGGGCTCCTGATCGGCTTCATCGAGAGCATGTGGTCGGCCTATTTCTCCATCGACTACAAGGACGTGGCCGCATTTTCGATCCTGGCGATCGTGCTCATCTTCCTGCCCTCCGGCATCCTCGGCCGGCCTGAAGTCGAAAAGGTCTGATCCTCATGGCCGTTACCGTGTCCTCGGAGCGCGACACCGTCGCCACTCCCATCCAGCGCGCTTTTCGTGAGGCGCTCTATGCCGGGGCCATCTCGCTCGGCCTGTTCGTGCTGTTCATCGGTCTCAGGACAGACCAGAACATCAGCAACGAACTGATCCTGGTGCAGCGCTGGGGCCTGCTCGCCATTGTGGTCATTGCCGTCACGCTCGGCCGCTTTGTCTATGTGGCGTATGCGGTTCCGGCAATGGAGCGGTCGAAAGCCGAAAGGGCCCAGGCGCCCGCCGTCGTCGCCGAACCTGGCTTCCTGAAGCGGAACTTCAACAGGATCGGCCTTGTCGTCCTACTGCTCTATCCAATCGCGATGGTGCTCCTGTTCGGCTTCCAGGGCTCGCTCAAATGGGTCGACAATTTCGGCATCCAAATCCTGATCTATGTGATGCTGGCCTGGGGCCTCAACATCGTCATCGGGTTGGCCGGCCTGCTCGATCTCGGCTACGTCGCCTTCTATGCCGTCGGCGCCTATGCCTACGCGTTGCTTGGCACGCATTTCGGCCTGTCGTTCTGGATCCTTTTGCCGGCCGCGGGCTGCATGGCGGCCTTCTGGGGCGTCATGCTCGGCTTCCCGGTGCTCAGATTGCGCGGCGACTATCTGGCGATCGTGACCCTTGCCTTCGGTGAGATCATCCGGCTGGTGCTCATCAACTGGCGTGAAGTCACCAATGGTTCGGCAGGCATCTCGGGCATTCCGAAAGTGTCGTTCTTCGGCCTGATGTCGTTCAACGTCTCCGACCCGAATTACATCGCCAAGGTTCTGCACATTGCCCAATCAGGGGCCTACTACAAGATCTTCCTCTACTATCTCGCCCTGGCGCTCTGCCTGCTCACCGCCTTCGTCACCATAAGGCTTCGCCGCCTGCCGGTGGGACGCGCCTGGGAAGCGTTGCGCGAAGACGAGATCGCCTGTCGCTCTCTCGGCATCAACACCACCACCACCAAGCTGACGGCGTTCGCCACCGGCGCCATGTTCGGCGGCTTTGCCGGCTCGTTCTTCGCAGCCCGCCAGGGTTTCGTCAGCCCTGAATCCTTCGTCTTCCTGGAATCCGCGATCATCCTTGCCATCGTCGTGCTCGGCGGCATGGGTTCGCTGGGCGGCATTGCCGTGGCGGCTCTGGTGATGATCGGCGGCACCGAGATCCTGCGCGAACTCGACTTCCTCAAGGCCGTGTTCGGACCCGACTTCACACCGGAACTCTACCGTATGCTGCTGTTCGGCATGGCCATGGTCATCGTCATGCTGTGGAAGCCGCGCGGCTTCGTCGGCAGTCGAGAACCGACGGCCTTCCTGAAAGAACGAAGAGCGGTCTCAGCGTCCTTCACCAAGGAGGGGCACGGCTGATGAACGCGCAAGCTTCCGCAAACGACTTCATCCTGCAGGTCGAACATCTTTCGATGAAGTTCGGAGGCCTGGTCGCCATTGGCGACCTGTCCTTCCAGGCCAGGCGCGGCGAGATCACCGCCTTGATCGGACCGAACGGCGCCGGCAAGACAACGGTGTTCAACTGCATCACCGGCTTCTACAAGCCGTCGGAAGGCATGCTGACGCTGAACCGGCGCGACGGCTCGACCTACCTGCTCGAGCGCCTGCCCAACCACGAGATCCCGGCGCGCGCCAAGGTGGCGCGGACCTTCCAGAACATCCGCCTGTTCTCGGGCATGACGCTGCTTGAGAATCTTCTGGTGGCCCAGCACAACAAGCTGATGAAGGCCTCGGGCTACACCTTCCTTGGCCTGTTCGGCTTTCCGAGCTATCGCCAGGCGTCCGCCGAATCGATCGACCTCGCCAGGCACTGGCTGGAAAAGGCCGACCTCGTCGATCGCGCCGACGATCCGGCCGGCGATCTGCCCTACGGCGCGCAGCGGCGCCTGGAGATCGCGCGCGCCATGTGCACGGGGCCGGAGCTTTTGTGCCTGGACGAGCCGGCCGCCGGACTCAACCCGAAGGAATCGGCCGCGCTCAACGACCTCTTGATGGACATCAAGAACAACACCGGCACGTCTATCCTGCTCATCGAGCACGACATGTCGGTGGTCATGCAGATTTCCGATCACGTCGTGGTGCTTGAATACGGGCGCAAGATTTCCGACGGCAATCCGCAATCGGTCCGTACCGATCCGCGCGTCATCGCCGCCTATCTCGGCGTCGACGACGAAGAGGTCGAGACGGTGCTGACCGAAGTCGGCGACGAGGATGTCATCGAGCAGCTCGATACGGGTCCCGACTCCGCGCATGGCCCAGGCAACTCCGCTTCGATGATGGCGGGGCCGGTTTCCGACAGTGTCGAGCACGCGGACGAGGGCGAGCGGGTCACCGTATCCAAGGGCGCGTCGAAAGCGGCGCAAGTCGACGCCCGCGCCGCTTCGATCGCCAGCAAGCCGCAATCGGCAGCCAAGCCGGCCGCGAAATCCAGCGCACCGAAAACAGCGCCTAAAAAGCCGGCCGCCAAGGCTTCAGCCGCGAAAGCCGGCAGCGCTTCGAAGGGCAAGGAAACCGCGGCCAAGCCCACAGCGGGCAAGCCTGGAGGGCGCAAATAATGGCCGGCACAACGCTGCTCGACATCAAGGGGATCGAGACCTACTACGGCAATATCCGGGCGCTGAACGGCGTCGATGTCAGCGTCAACCAGGGTGAGATCGTGGCGCTGATCGGCGCCAACGGCGCCGGCAAGTCGACGCTGATGATGACCATCTTCGGGGCACCGCGCGCCCGCGCCGGCACCATCACCTTCGCCGGCACCGACATCACCAAGATGCCGACGCATGAAATCGCGCGGCTGCGCATCGCGCAATCCCCGGAAGGCAGACGCATCTTCCCGCGCATGACGGTGATGGAAAATCTGCAGATGGGCGCCAGCCTCGACAATCTCAAGCATTACGACGAGGACGTCGAGAAGGTGTTCACGCTGTTCCCGCGCCTGAAGGAGCGCATCGGCCAGCGCGGCGGCACGCTGTCGGGCGGCGAGCAGCAGATGCTGTCGATCGGTCGCGCGCTGATGGCGCGGCCGAAGCTCCTGCTGCTCGACGAGCCGTCGCTGGGTCTCGCGCCGCTGATCGTCAAGCAGATCTTCGACGCCATCCGCGAGCTCAACAAGACGCAGGGGCTGACCGTGTTCCTGGTCGAGCAGAATGCCTTCGGCGCCCTGAAGCTCGCCGACCGCGGCTATGTCATGGTCAACGGCAATGTGACCATGAGCGGCTCCGGCAAGGAGCTGCTCGCCAATCCGGAAGTGCGCGCCGCCTATCTCGAAGGCGGTCATCACTAAGAGGGGTCTTCATCATGCAAGGTATTCTCTACGAAGAAGCCTCGATCTGGCAGTTCCTGTTCGTCACCTGCCTGCTCGGCGGCTGGGCGGCGTGGATGACCGGCAAGGCGGCGGCGCAGACCTGGAGCAGCCACGTTCAGCTGTTCTTCTACATGCTCGGTCTCGGTATCGGCATCCGGTTCATCCATCACGCGCTGTTCGGCGGCACGATGTTCTCGCTGCATTACTATATCGTCGACACCATCGTGCTGATGGTACTGGGCTTCCTCGGCTATCAATACACGCGCACCAACCAGATGGTGACGCAGTATAACTGGCTCTATGAAAAAGCTTCCTTGTTAAGTTGGAAGCCGAAGGTTTGACGTTTTTGATTAACGCCTTTTCGGGGATGAATTGGCGTGACAAGTGCCTGAAAATCGGCATTCTATGCTTTCTGCGATAAGGGTGGGCATCGCATGAAAGTATCATCCACGCCCACTCCGTAAATGGGAGCGTTTCAATGAAAAAATCACTCTTGTCCGCCGTTGCGCTGACCGCGTTCATCGCGTTCAGCGGCAGCGCGTGGGCCGATATCCTGATCGGCGTCGCCGGTCCGATCACCGGCCCGAACGCAGCCTTCGGCGCACAGCTGCAGAAGGGCGCGGAACAGGCTGTCGCCGACATCAACGCGGCAGGCGGCGTCAATGGCCAGCAGCTCAAGCTCGAGATCGGCGACGACGTCTCCGACCCCAAGCAGGGCATCTCGGTCGCCAACAAGTTCGTCGCCGACGGCGTCAAGTTCGTCGACGGCCACTTCAACTCGGGCGTGACCATTCCCGCGTCGGAAGTCTATGCGGAAAACGGCATCCTCGTCATGACCCCGGCCGCGACCAATCCGAAGCTCACCGAGCGCGGCCTGTGGAACACCTTCCGTACCTGCGGTCGCGACGACCAGCAGGGCAAGGTGGCGGGCGACTACATCGCCAAGAACTTCAAGGACGCCAAGATCGCCATCATCCACGACAAGACGCCTTACGGCCAGGGTCTCGCGGATGAGACCAAGAAGAACCTCAACGCCAACGGCATCACCGAAGTGCTGTATGAAGGCGTGAATGTCGGCGACAAGGACTTCTCGGCCCTCATCGCCAAGATGAAGGAAAGCGGCGTCACCCTGATTTACTGGGGCGGCCTGCACACGGAAGCCGGCCTGATCATCCGTCAGTCGGCCGACCAGGGCCTGAAGGCGCCGCTGTTCTCGGGCGACGGCATCGTCTCCAACGAACTGGCCTCGATCGCGGGTGACGCGGTTGCCGGCACGCTCAACACCTTCGCTCCGGATCCGCGCAAGAATCCGGCCGCCAAGGAAGTGGTGGAAAAGTTCCGCGCCGCCGGCTTCGAGCCGGAAGCCTACACGCTCTACTCGTATGCCGCCGTGCAGATCATCTCGCAGGCCATCGCCAAGGCCGGTTCGGCCGACGATGCGCAGAAGGTCGCCGAGATCATCAAGTCCGGCGGTCCGTGGAAGACGGCTATCGGCGAGATCGGCTACGACTCCAAGGGCGACATCACCCGTCCCGACTACGTCATCTACGAATGGAAGAAGGGTGACGACGGCAAGTACAGCTACTTCGAGAAATAAGCCGGCAAATAGAAGCCGACTTGCAACGGATGCCCGGCGCTTGCGCCGGGCATTTTTTTGCGCGGCCGCGGCCGGCCGGAAGCTTCGCCCGGCGGGCTCGGAACGCGCCCTCGCCGCCCGCGACAGACCGGTGGAGGGGCAACAACGGCTCGCCTGCCGCAAACGAGCGAGTTAAACCGTTTTAGGTGTCGCGCAAATTTGTTTGCGCTGCAGCATTTTCACGTTAATCATTGCGCCGTTCACCTCCTTTACGCTGCTGGAGCCCAGTCCTTGGCCATCACGAAGATCCTCGTCGCCAACCGGTCCGAAATCGCCATCCGCGTGTTCCGCGCGGCCAATGAGCTCGGTCTCAAAACCGTGGCGATCTGGGCGGAGGAGGACAAATATTCGCTGCACCGCTTCAAGGCCGATGAAAGCTATCAAGTCGGACGCGGGCCGCATCTCGCCAAGGACATGGGGCCGATCGAGAGCTACCTGTCGATCGAGGAGGTGATCCGGGTCGCCAGGCTGTCGGGCGCCGATGCCATCCATCCCGGTTACGGCCTGCTGTCGGAAAGCCCGGAATTCGCCGAGGCCTGCGCCGAAGCCGGCATCACCTTCATCGGCCCGAAGCCGGAAACGATGCGCCGGCTGGGCAACAAGGTCGCCGCGCGCAACCTGGCGATCGAGGTCGGCGTGCCGGTCGTGCCGGCAACCGATCCGCTGCCTGACGACATGGACGAGGTCAAGAAGCTCGCCGCGCAGATCGGCTATCCGGTGATGCTGAAGGCCTCATGGGGGGGCGGCGGCCGCGGCATGCGCGCCATCCGTGCCGAGGCAGACCTCACGCGCGAGGTGATGGAAGGCAAGCGCGAGGCCAAGGCCGCCTTCGGCAAGGACGAGGTCTATCTCGAAAAGCTGATCGAGCGCGCCCGCCATGTCGAGGTCCAGGTGCTGGGCGACACCCACGGCAATGCGGTGCATCTGTTCGAGCGCGACTGCTCGATCCAGCGCCGCAACCAGAAGGTCGTTGAGCGCGCGCCGGCGCCTTACTTGAGCGAAGAGCTGCGCCAGGAGCTTTGCGGCTATGCGCTCAAGATCGCGCGCGAAACGAGCTATATCGGCGCCGGCACGGTCGAGTTCCTGCAGGACGCCGACACCGGCAAGTTCTACTTCATCGAAGTCAATCCGCGCATCCAGGTCGAGCATACCGTCACCGAGCAGGTGACCGGCATCGACATCGTCAAGGCGCAGATCCATATCCTCGACGGCTTCGCCATCGGCACGAAGGAATCGGGCGTGCCGGCGCAAAAGGACATCAGGCTCAACGGCCACGCGCTGCAGTGCCGCATCACCACCGAGGATCCGGAGCACAATTTCATCCCGGACTACGGCCGTATCACCGCCTATCGCGAGGCGGCCGGCTTCGGTATCCGGCTCGACGGCGGCACCGCCTATTCGGGCGCGGTCATCACCCGGTTCTACGATCCGCTGCTCGAAAAGGTGACGGCCTGGGCGCCGACGCCCGGCGAGGCGATCTCGCGCATGAACCGGGCGCTGCGCGAGTTCCGCATCCGGGGTGTGGCCACCAACCTCACCTTCCTCGAAGCGATCATCAACCACCCGCGCTTCGCCGACAATTCCTACACGACCAAGTTCATCGACACGACGCCTGAACTGTTCGAGCAGGTGAAGCGGCAGGACCGCGCCACCAAGCTGCTCACCTATCTGGCCGATGTCAGCGTCAACGGCCACCCCGAGACGCGCGGCCGGCCGGCGCCGAAGGCGAACGCGGCCGCACCCGTGGTGCCCTATCTCAACGGCCATATCCCGGACGGCAGCAAGCAGAGGCTCGATGCGCTCGGCCCGGAGAAATTCGCGGCCTGGATGCGCGAGCAGCGCCAGGTGCTGGTTACCGACACGACGATGCGCGACGGCCACCAGTCGCTGCTCGCCACGCGCATGCGCACCTATGACATCGTCGGCATCGCCGGCACCTATGCGCGCGCCCTGCCGCAACTCTTGTCGCTGGAATGCTGGGGCGGCGCGACGTTCGACGTCGCCATGCGCTTCCTTACCGAGGATCCGTGGGAGCGGCTGAGCAAAGTGCGCGAGGCGGCGCCCAATCTGCTGCTGCAGATGCTTTTGCGCGGCGCCAACGGCGTGGGCTACACCAACTATCCCGACAATGTCGTGCAGCATTTCGTCAAACAGGCGGCAAGCGGCGGCGTCGACCTGTTCCGCGTCTTCGACTGCCTGAACTGGGTCGAGAACATGCGGGTCGCCATGGACGCGGTCGGCGCCGAAGGCAAGCTGGTCGGAGCGGCGATATGCTACACCGGCGACATCCTCGATCCGGGGCGGGCGAAATACGACCTCAAATATTATGTCGGGCTGGCCAAGGAACTGGAAGCGGCCGGCGCCCACATCATTGCCGTCAAGGACATGGCCGGGCTGCTCAAGCCGGCCGCGGCGCGCGTGCTGTTCAAGGCGCTGCGCGAGGCGACCGACCTGCCGATCCATTTCCACACGCACGACACGTCGGGCCTCTCGGCGGCGACGGTGCTGGCGGCGGTGGAGAGCGGCGCCGACGCCATCGACGCGGCGATGGATTCCTTCTCCGGCAACACCTCGCAGCCCTGCCTCGGCTCGATCGTCGAGGCGCTGAAGGGCACCGAACGCGATCCCGGTCTCGACCCGCAATGGATCCGTCACATCTCCTTCTACTGGGAGGCGGTGCGCAACCAGTACGCGGCCTTCGAAAGCGATCTCAAGGGGCCCGCCTCGGAAGTTTATCTGCACGAGATGCCGGGCGGCCAGTTCACCAACCTCAAGGAACAGGCGCGCTCGCTCGGGCTGGAGACACGCTGGCATGAGGTGGCGCAGGCCTATCACGACGTCAACCTGATGTTCGGCGACATCGTCAAGGTGACGCCGTCGTCCAAGGTGGTGGGCGACATGGCGCTGATGATGGTCAGCCAGGACCTCACCGTCGCCGATGTCGAGAACCCGGCGAAGGACATCGCCTTCCCGGATTCGGTCGTGTCGATGCTGCGCGGCGATCTCGGCCAGTCGCCCGGCGGATGGCCGGCGGCGCTGCAGAAGAAGGCGCTGAAGGGCGAGAAGCCGATTACCGTTCGGCCCGGCTCGCTGCTGAAGCCGGCCGACCTCAAAGCCAGCCGCAAGGACATCGAGACCAAGCTCGAGCGCAAGCTCTCGGAGTACGAGTTCGCTTCCTGGCTGATGTATCCGAAGGTGTTCACCGACTTCGCCGCCGCGCAGGAGACCTACGGGCCGGTTAGCGTGCTGCCGACGCCGACCTATTTCTACGGCATGAAGTCGGAAGACGAGATCTTCCTCGACATCGAGAAGGGCAAGACGCTGGTGGTCCGCTGCCAGGCGTTCGGCGATGTCGACGACAAGGGCATGGTCACGGTCTTCTTCGAGCTCAACGGCCAGCCGCGCCGCATCAAGGTGCCGGACCGGGCGCATGGCGCCTCCGCCGCCAAGGCGCGCCGCAAGGCCGAGCCCGGCAATGAGGGGCATGTCGGCGCGCCGATGCCGGGCGTGGTCTCGGCGCTGGCCGTCGTGCCTGGACAGGCGGTCAAGGCGGGCGACGTGCTGCTGTCGATCGAGGCCATGAAGATGGAGACGGCGCTCCATGCCGAACGCGACGGCGAGATCGCCGAGGTGCTGGTCAAGGCCGGCGACCAGATCGACGCGAAGGATCTGCTCATCGCCTTTAAATGATGATCGGGTCGTCATGCCTGGCGGGCGGCTGACAGCAGCCGTCCACAGACGCTCGACAAGTGTCTTGACCCGCAGCGTCCGCTCGGGCATCGAACCCGCTCCAATTTGCCGCCAGAGTCGCGGCACCTAAGACGCGGAGAGAAAAATGGCCGACGAAATCACCGAGACCAGCCAGACTGTAGCCGCCGGCCAGCTGCGCACCATCATCGAGCGCATAGAGCGGCTCGAGGAAGAGAAGAAGACGATCTCCGACGACATCAAGGATGTCTATGCCGAGGCCAAGGGCACCGGCTTCGACACCAAGGCGATCCGTACCATCGTGCGGCTGCGCAAGAAGGACCAGGCGGAGCGGCAGGAAGAGGAGTCCATCCTCGATCTGTACAAGGCCGCTCTCGGCATGGTGTGAGGAGGCTGTTTGGAAATTCTACTCCGGCGGCCATCTGATGGCGTTTTCTGCGCTTCCGTTGCTCACGGACCCAAATGTCCACTGCGCTACGGTTCTCGAAACCGCCACCAAATGACTCGCCAGAGCGAATTTCGAAACAGTCTCGGCCAGCGGGGCACCCGGCCATGACCGAATTCAACTTCGGCGGCCGTCGCGCCTCGGAGTTCCGCCATCGCGGCTTCTGGGCCCTGTTCGTCGAGCGGCATCCGCAAGAAAGAGCCACGCTTGCAAGGCGCGGGCCGTGGTTCTGGCAGCGCGGGCTGCCGGATTTCGCCCTGGTGCTTTCGATGTATGTCGCGCCGGCGCAGAACCATGTCGGCGTGTTCTTCGGGCGCAATGAGAAGTTCGGCGCAACGGACTCATGGTCGCGGCTGAAGCCGTTTCAGCCGGCGATCGAGGCAAAGCTGAAGCTCAAGCCCGAGCAGAGCGCGCAAGGTCTCGGCATCAATTCACTTTGGCATGTGAACTGCTATGCCGAGGACAACTGGCCGGCCATGACCGACTGGCTGGTGAGGGAATGCTCACGCTTCGAAGAAGCCGTGACCGAAGTCCTGAGGCGGAGATAGGTCGCCGGAATGACGGATTTTTTCCGCACGCGCTGGAGGGGCGAAGCGCCGCTCGACTTGCTGTTCTGGCGCGACATGCTGCTTATCGGCACCTTGATCAGCGTCGCCTCTTCAGCGCTGGCGCTTATCCTGCTCGGGCTGAAGCTGCCGCTCTGGCTGGTGCTGGCGGTGCATTTCCTGCCCGTTCCCTACAACATCTTCCTGACCATCGCCGTCTGGCGGACGGCGGAGAAGAGCGGCGGGTTCAAGGCGCAGCTGATGATGCTCGGCTCGGCGCTCTGGCTGATCGCGACGGTCGTGGCATGAGCAACAAAAAAGGCGGCCGAAGCCGCCCTTTGGGAATTGTTTCCGGGATATCAGGTCGCCGGCTCGAAGCGCAGCGCCACGCCGTTGATGCAATAGCGCAGGCCGGTCGGCGGCGGGCCATCCTCGAAGACATGGCCGAGATGGCTGCCGCAGCGCGAGCAGTGGCATTCGGTGCGGACCATGCCGTAGCTGCGGTCGACGGTGGTCTCGATCGAGCCCGGGACCGGATCGTTGAAGCTCGGCCAGCCGGTGCCGCTCTCGAATTTCAGCTTGGATTCGAACAGCGGCTGGTCGCAGCCGACGCAATAGAAAGTGCCGGCGCGCTTCTCATAGAGCAGGGCGCAGCTGCCGGGGCGCTCGGTGGCGTGATTGCGCATGACGGCATACTGCTCCGGCGTCAGCCGGGCGCGCCACTCGGCATCGGTGCGGGTGACGGGATAGGCGTGGGTGTCCATGAAATCTCCTCGGCCTTGGCGGCTCGTTGTTGCTTGCAACGGGTATTCGCCGAAACATAGGCCTTTGTTACACTTGCCGCCAGTGAAAGCGGGCTAGTGCTTGCGCGACAACTGCCTGGTCGCGGCTTCCAGCCCGGCGAGCGTCAGCGGGAACATGCGGCCGCCAAAGATCTCGCCGATCATGGCGATCGAGTGCGTGTAGCGCCAGTTCTTCTCGGCTTCCGGATTCAGCCAGATCGCGTTCGGCCATTGCTGCAAGAGTCGCGTCAGCCACACGCTGCCGGCCTCCGGGTTCCAGTGCTCGACCGAGCCGCCGGGATGCGCGATCTCGTAGGGGCTCATCGAGGCGTCGCCGACGACGATTACCTTATAATCCGGCCCGTATTTGTGGATCAGGTCGAAGGTCGGGATCGTCTCGGCAAGCCGGCGGCGGTTGTCCTTCCAGACGCGCTCGTAGAGGCAATTGTGGAAGTAGAAATATTCGAGCTGGCGGAACTCGGCGCGCGCGGCCGAGAACAGTTCCTCGACGCCCCGTATATGGTCATCCATCGAGCCGCCGACATCGAAGAACATCAAAAGCTTCACCGCATTGCGCCGCTCGGGCCTGGTCTTGACGTCGAGATAACCGTGCTCGGCGGTGGCGTGGATGGTGCCGGGCAGGTCGAGCTCTTCCTCGGCGCCCTCGCGCACCCAGCGGCGCAGCCGCTTCAGCGCCACCTTGATGTTGCGGGTGCCGAGCTCGACCGTATCGTCGAAATTCCTGAACTCGCGCTTGTCCCAGACCTTTACCGCGCGGCGATGCCGGCTTTCATGCTGGCCGATGCGCACGCCTTCCGGATTGTAGCCATAGGCGCCAAAAGGCGAGGTGCCGCCGGTGCCGATCCATTTCGAGCCGCCCTGGTGCCGACCCTTCTGCTCCTCGAGACGCTGCTTCAAGGTTTCCATCAGCTTGTCGAAACCGCCCAAAGCCTCGACCAGCTTTTTCTCTTCGTCGGTCAGGTGCTTTTCCGCCAAACGGCGCAGCCATTCCTCCGGGATGTTGGCGACATCGACGGCATCCGGACCGCCAAGCGCCTCGACGCCCTTGAAGACATGCGCGAAGACTTGGTCGAAGCGGTCGATATGGCGCTCGTCCTTCACCAGCGCCGAGCGCGCGAGGTAATAGAATGCCTCGACGTCATAATCGACCAGCCCGGCTTCCAGCCCCTCCAGCAGCGACAGATATTCCCTGAGCGAAACGGGAACCCGCGCGGCCTTGAGTTCGAGGAAGAAGGGGATGAACATCAAGCCCTTATAGCAGATCGTATTCGATGAAGCCCGTGCGGCGCGCCACATGGTCGTAGAGCCGGCGCGCGGTGGCGTTGGTCTCGTGCGTCATCCAGTAGACGTTCTTCACGCCGATCTTGCCGGCCTCGTCCTGCACGGCTTTGATGAGTGCGGCGCCCACGCCTTTGCCGCGCACCTGAGGGTCCGCGAACAGGTCTTGCAGGTAGCAGTTGTTTTTCTCGGACCAGCCGGAGCGGTGATAGAGGTAGTGGGTGAGGCCGACAGGCTTGCCGTCGAGCGTGGCAATGAAACCCTTCGGCTCGAACTCGCCGTCCGTGAACAGCCGCTTCCAGGTGATCGCGTAGACCTCTTCCGGTAGCTTCGTCTCGTAGAAGGTCAGATAGTCGGTCCACAGCCGGCGCCATTCGGCGTGATCGGACTGCGCGAGCGGGCGGATGGTGATCTCGGACATCGAATGTTCTCCCTCTTTCGGGTAAGCTTCGACAACACTCGCCGCACCGCAAGGGTCCACGCGAAGGTGATCTTCTAATCCTGTGCCAGAAGCTGACTCGCAAAGACTTCGAAGCGAGAGGCGTCCTCAAGGGATTCTACGGAGTAGGGCTTAGACGTGTCGACTACGGCGGTCGATCGACCCGCCCCATCCTGAGTTCGGCCCAACACCATGCAACGCAAGCCGCCAGGGCGCGGATAGGTGCACTGAGCATCCAGCCACTCGCCGGAGACAAGAGCTTGCTTTTCGCGGAACCTCCATCGACGGCCAAATCGGTCGTCAAACTCGAATTCGACGATGCCTGGCTGCGGGTCGTCGTCGATCCAGCATGTTATCGAAACCTGCAGTTCTGCATGTTCTTCAGGCACGTCTAACCCTGCCGTCTGGCCATGAAGGCCAGGCGCTCGAACAGGTGCACGTCCTGCTCGTTCTTCAACAGCGCGCCGTGCAGCTTCGGCAGCATGTTCTTCGGGTCGGCGCGTAAATCCTCGGGCGCGATGTCGTCGGCGACCAGCAGGCGGATCCAGTCGAGCGCTTCGGAGGTCGAGGGCTTCTTCTTCAGGCCCGGCACATCGCGGATCTCGTAGAACTGGGTTAGAGCCGCGCGCACCAGGTTCTGCTTGATGCCGGGGTAATGCACCTCGACGATCCGGTGCAACGTGTCGATGTCGGGGAAGCGGATACAGTGGAAGAAGCAGCGGCGCAGGAAAGCGTCGGGCAGTTCCTTCTCGTTGTTCGAGGTGATGATGACGATCGGCCGGAACTCGGCGCGGATCGTCTCGCCGGTCTCGTAGACGAAGAACTCCATCCGGTCTAGCTCCTGCAGGAGGTCGTTGGGGAATTCAATGTCGGCCTTGTCGATCTCGTCGATCAAAAGCACGACCTTCTTTTGCGCCGCGAAGGCATCCCACAGCTTGCCGCGCTTGATGTAGTTGGCGATGTCGTTGAAGCGCTCGTCGCCGAGCTGGCTGTCGCGCAACCGCGACACCGCGTCATACTCATAAAGACCCTGCTGCGCCTTGGTGGTCGACTTGACGTTCCACTCGATGAATTCGAGCCCGAGCGCCGACGCTACCTGGCGGGCGAGCTCGGTCTTGCCGGTACCGGGCTCGCCCTTGACCAGCAAGGGCCGCTCCAGCGCGATCGCGGCGTTGACCGCGACCATCAGATCCTTGTCGGCGACATAGGCCGCTGTGCCTTCGAAACGCATCTTTTCTCCTGGCTATTTTGCGGCGACCGTAAGGAGCCACGCGCATGCGCGCAAGCTTCGAAGCCAAAGCGGTCCGACTTGGCGATAGCCGACCAAGCAAATAACGCTCAAACGCCCATCCGTTTCTCTGGCGCTCGGCCACCCACCGGCCTATATTTGCTTTCGGCGGTCTGCGCTTCCCGGCAGGAGAAACTTATCCCCGGGGCCTTATCGATCCTTAGGGAGCTGTCCCTGGGAAGACCCGTGGGTTTTCTCACACGGCGCCCACCTACTTTGTAGGCACCCGGGATCGACCTCTCCACCGGTTGTGTGGATCGTCACTTTACCGAAAAGGCCATCTTTGGCGGATTTTGTCGTCGCGCCGTTTTGTGCGGTGCTCACGAACAAAAAAGTTCGCTCCGCTCCTCCAAAACGTCGCTCCTAAAACTCCATCCAAATCTGACCTTTTCTAGCGTCGCAGAATGACCTCATCCAAAGATCTGAAGAAACAGCTTCGCAAGGAAGCGCTTGCGCGCCGCGATGCGCTCGACGAATTCTGGCGCGTCGAGATCGCGCTCGAAATGGCCGAGACCGCGAAGGAAAGAATCGACTTCGAGCCCGGCTGCATCGTCTCCGGCTTCTGGCCGATGCGCTCGGAGGTCGATGTGCGGCCGCTGATGTTCGCGCTGCGCGAGAAGGGCGCCAGGCTCTGCCTGCCGGCGATCCTCGACAAGACCACGATCGTCTTCCGCGAGCTGGTGCGCGGCGCGCCGATGGTCGAGATGGGCTTCGGCACTGTCGGGCCGCATGAAGAGGCGGAAGTGCTCGACCCGACGCTGATGCTGGTGCCGCTCGCCGCCTTCGACGGCCGCGGCCACCGCATCGGCTACGGCGCCGGCTATTACGACCGGGCGATCGCCAGGCTGGCCGGCAAGGGCATCACGCCGAGGCTGATCGGCATCGCCTTCGACTGCCAGGAAGTCGAGCGGGTGCCGGAAGAGAATCATGACGTCATCATTCCGGAAATACTGACCGAGAGCGGGTTGCGCCGGTTCACGCCGGAATTGTAGAAATGTGTTTGAAAAAACGCATGATCTTTTGCGGAGAGTCATGCAGCTTTTTGCTTGGCAGACTTTCGACATAGGATCGCATGAGACTCCTCTTCCTTGGCGACATGGTGGGCAAAACAGGGCGCACGGCGGTTTGGGAACAGCTGCCGGGGCTGATTTCCGACTTCAGGCTCGACTTCGTCATCGTCAATGGCGAGAACGCCGCCGGCGGCTTCGGCATCACCGAGGAGATATTTCGCGAGACGCTCTCGGCGGGCGCGGATGTCGTCACCACCGGCAACCATGTCTGGGACCAGCGCGATGCGCTGATCTTCGCGCCGCGCGAGGAGCGTTTCTTGCGGCCCTCCAATTTTCCCAAGGGCACGCCCGGGCGCGGCTCTGGCGTCTATATCGCCCGCAACGGCGCCCGCGTGCTGGTCGCCAACATCATGGGCCGCGTCTTCATGCACCCGGAGCTGGACGATCCGTTCCAGGCCGGCGAGCGGGAGTTGGCCGCCTGTCCGCTCGGCGAGCAGGCCGATGCGGCGATCGTCGATTTCCATGCCGAGGCGACCTCGGAGAAAATGTGCTTCGCGCATTTTGTCGACGGCCGCGCCAGCCTGGTGGTGGGCACGCATACGCATCAGCCGACCGCCGATCATCAGATCCTCAACGGTGGCACCGCCTATATCTCGGACGCCGGAATGTGCGGCGATTACGATTCCTCGCTTGGCATGGACAAGGAAGAGCCGCTCAATCGGTTTCTTTCCAAGGTGCCGAAAGGCCGCTTCGAGGCGGCGACCGGACCGGCGACATTGTGCGGCGTTGGCGTCGACATTTCCGACCGCACCGGGCTTGCCGAGAAAATCGCGCCGTTTCGTCGCGGGCCTCGGCTGGAAGAAACGGTGCCGTCTTTCTGGTCGTGACATTGATATAGGCGAGGTCAGTGCCTAACTGGCGACGAAACTGCTCTAGATCGTAGAGGGGACGACCTCCATGCAGCTTGTCGAATTCCTGGCTCCGCACCTTGCCTTTGTTTCCGATCCGACCGCCTGGATCGCGCTTTTTACGCTGGTGGTGCTCGAGATCGTGCTCGGCATCGACAATCTGATCTTCATCTCGATCCTGACCAACAAGCTGCCGGAAGCGCAACGCGCCCGCGCCCGCCGGCTGGGCATCTCGGCGGCTCTCATCATGCGCCTCATCCTGCTCGCCACCATCTCGATCATCGTGCAACTGACGGCGCCGGTGTTCACCGCGTTTGGCCACGGCTTTTCCTGGCGCGACCTGATCCTGATCGCCGGCGGCCTGTTCCTGGTCTGGAAGGCCACCAAGGAAATCCATCACACGGTCGACCCGCAGGACCACCAGGACACGATGGTGGGTACGCTGCAGCTGAGCCTTGCCGGCGCGATCTTCCAGATCCTGCTGCTCGACCTCGTCTTCTCGATCGATTCCATCATCACCGCCGTCGGCATGACCGACGAGATCGCCATCATGTATATCGCCGTGATCGTGGCGGTGAGCGTGATGATGCTCGCGGCGACGCCGCTCGCCAATTTCATCGCCAGGAACCCCTCCATCGTCATGCTGGCGCTGGGCTTCCTGCTGATGATCGGCATGACGCTGATCGCCGACGGCATGGGCTATCATGTGCCCAAGGGCTACATCTACGCGGCGATGGGCTTCTCGGCGCTGGTCGAGGGCCTCAACATGCTGGCGCGGAATCGCAAGAAGCAGGGATCTGGCGGCGGGCATTGATGGTGGCAACCTGGCCGGCAGCGTGCGGCTGTCGCTCCCGCCGCAGGATCATTTGCTTTCCGACGTCGGCAGTTCACCGCGCATTTCGCTGGGATAGAACCCTTCGCGCAGATTGATGCCGTACTCGACGTAAGCCTTCATGCAAGACAGCATCTGCGACCAGCCCTCGCAATTGCCGTAGGATGATTTGCGGCCGGCCTCGTCCTCGCGCCATCCGCTTTCGGCAATGGTGATGAAGGTGCCGCCGTCATCCAGGGCTTCGAAGCTCATTTCGATCGTGGTCTTGTAAGCCGGTACAACGCCAGGGCCGCTGCCATCCCAGCGCAGCACGATGCGCTCGTTGGGCACCACTTCATCGACCTCGACGGGCACGGTCTTCCACCATGTGACCGTGGTGCCGGGGACCAGCGGCGCCGAGGCGCCGCCAAGCGTCGTAAAATACCCGCTGAGCTTCGTCGGGTTGACCACCGCGTCGAAGACCTCGGCGACCGGTTTGCCGATGCGTCCGGAAATCCTGAATCCAAGGGACATATCCACAGCTCCTTCCTTGCTCAGTAGAAGGATATGTTATATAAACATAACATGTCAAGCCAAACCGCGGACGACCATGTTTTCAAGGCCTTGGCGCATCCGCGCCGGCGCGAATTGCTGGATCGCCTGAAGGATCAGCCGCAGACCACCGGCGCGCTTTGCGAGGCGTTTCCGGACATGGACCGCTGCACGGTGATGATGCATCTGAAAGTGCTGGAGGAGGCCGACCTGGTGGTTGCGAGGCGCGAGGGACGCGAGCGTTGGAACCATCTCAATGCCTTGCCGATCAAGCAGATCCACGATCGCTGGATCAGCCAGTATGCCGGCCACGCGATCAGCATTCTCGACCGGTTGAAGTCCGATCTCGAGAGCTGAGCGGCCTCTCCGGCGCCGGAGCTACGGCGCGTCTGGACGAATTGAGCCGATTTATCTATAAGCCGGCCATTCCGACAGAGAGCGCCGCGTGCCTTCGCAGGCATGCCTGGAGCGTTCTGAAAATTTGAATTCGAGCAATTTGCGGATGGCGAGGTGATCTCATCTCGCTCCGCGGTGCTCTAGCCGAACACGACAGGGGTGCCATGGCTGGCCATTCGCAATTTAAGAACATCATGCACCGCAAGGGCCGTCAGGACGCGGTGCGGTCGAAAATGTTTTCCAAGCTGGCGCGCGAAATCACCGTCGCGGCCAAGACCGGTACGCCGGACCCGGCGATGAACCCGAGGCTTCGCCTTGCGGTGCAGAACGCCAAGGCCGTGTCGATGCCGAAGGACAACATCCAGCGCGCCATCAACAAGGCTTCCGCGGGCGACGGCGAGAACTACGAAGCCGTGCGCTACGAGGGCTATGGCCCGGGCGGCGTGGCGCTGATTGTCGAGGCGCTGACCGACAACCGCAACCGCTCCGCCTCCAATGTGCGCGCCGCCTTCACCAAGGCCGGCGGGGCGCTCGGCGAAACCGGCTCGGTGTCCTTCATGTGGAACCGCGTCGGCGAAATCTACTATCCGGCTTCGGCCGGCAGCGCTGACAAGGTGATGGAAGCCGCGATCGAGGCGGGCGCCGACGATGTCGAGTCCGATGAGGAAGGCCACACCATCTATTGCAGCTTCGAAAATATGGGCGAAGTGTCGAAATCGCTTGAAGCGGCGCTCGGCGAGGCTGAATCGGTCAAGCCGATCTGGCAGCCGCAGAACAACGTCCCGGTCGACGAAGAGCGGGCGCAGTCGCTGATGAAGCTGGTCGCCACGCTCGAGGATGACGACGACGTGCAGAGCGTCTATGCCAATTTCGAAGTCGACGACGAGACGATGGCCAAGCTCAGCGCGGCCTGACCGGCAACGCGATCCGATATGAGCGAAGCTCAATCTCGTATGAGCGACAAGCCGCTTCCTGTCATCCGCATCACCTATTGCACGCAGTGCCAATGGCTGTTGCGTGCCGGCTGGATGGCGCAGGAGCTGCTGTCCACCTTCGGCACCGATCTCGGCGAGGTGACGCTGGTGCCGGGCACCGGCGGCATCTTCACCATTTCCTGCAACGATCGGCTGATCTGGGACCGCCAGCGCGACGGCGGCTTTCCGGATGCGGCGAAGCTGAAGCAACTGGTCCGCGACGTCATCGATCCGGACCGGGATCTGGGCCACTCTGACCGCAAAACCCACAAGAAGACCGACCCCGCCTGAGGCGGGGTTTTTTGCATTGCGGTTGCGTATCTCAGATCAATGCCATGATGAAGCAGGCCATCGACACGATGGCGGTGACGGTGCGGACGTGGTTCCACATCACCCATTGGCTCAGATGGTTCGCCCAGACGGCGGCGCCGTTGGAGCTCTGCGGATCGACGGCGGCTAAAGCGTCGTTGAGCGGAACGTTGAAGACCATGGTCACGATCGGATTGCCGACGAAATAGATCACGGCGCCGGCAAGCAGCCAGTATGAGCCGGACTGGCTCCAGCCGAAGAGAACGGCGGCAATCAACACTAGGCAGATGACGCCGGTGCCGAACAGCGCCGTCATGAAGACCGGCGTGATCACCGTGACATTGATCGAATTCATCGCCGCGATGCCGCTAGGGACGGGCAGCCGCGCGAGTGCCGCCATGACGAAATTGGAAAAGGCGAAGAACACGCCGCCGACCACGCCGGAGCCGATCGCGGCGATGAAGGTGAGGGTGGGGAGAAGTTTCATCATCTCAGTTGGCTCCAGATGTCGGTTGGTTTGCAAATGTGATAAATCCTCACATTTGCAAAACGTGATAAGCCCTCGTATTTTGTAAGTCAAGCTGGTGTTGGAGAATCGCCTGTAGGGAGCCATGGACGAGAAAGTCACCGCCAAGCCGGATCAAGCCGCCATCGCCTCGCCGCGCCGGTCGCCGAGCCAGCAACGGAGCCGCGAGCGGGTCGAGCGCATGCTTGCCGCCGCCTCGGCCCTGATTGCCGAACAGGGCAGCGATGCCATGCGCATGGGTGAGGTGGCGGAACGGGCAGGGGTGTCGATCGGCTCCCTCTACCAGTTCTTCCCGGACAAGCGGGCGATCGTCTGGGCGCTGGCCGAGCGCTACACGGCCGAGAGCCAGGCCTGCATCTCGGCGGCGCTGAAGGATGTCAGGGACGCCGAAGGGCTGAAGCAGGCGTTTTCAGAACTGGTCGACATCTATTACCAGCTGTTCCTGGCCGAGCCGGTGATACGCGACGTCTGGTCGGGCACGCAGGCGGACAAGGCCCTGCGCGAACTGGAACTCGCCGACAGCCGCGCCAATGCCGAATTTTTGGTCGCGGTGCTGAAGCGGCTGCGGCCCAATGCCGATCCGGTGGAACTGGAAACGACGGCCTTCCTCGTCTGGCAGATGGGCGAGGCCGCGGTGCGGCTGGCGATCTCGGTCGATCGGGAGGAGGGTGACAGGCTGGTTGAGGCCTACAAGCGCATGGCGCTGCGGGAGTTGGTGGGGGAGTAGCGGCCTTCCTCCTCGCAGCGTACGCGATTGGCGAAATCGCCGGCGAGAGCGTCCCCTCTCCCCGTCACTATACGGGGAGAGGATGCCGGCAGGCAGGTGAGGGGCAGCGCCGGCCTATGAAAAGTGCACAGTCACCGAATTTCTCTGATGTATTTCTGTTGTTGCTGATGGTCAGCTTGCTGACGCCGGCGCTGCCCCTCATCCGCCCTTCGGGCACCTTCTCCCCGTTGAACGGGGAGAAGGAAGAAAACAAAAAAAACCCGCCTCGAAGGCGGGTTTTTCAAAATCTGCTGATGTATGCGGCTTAGAGGCCGAAACCTTCGAAGCGCTTCTTGAACTTCGACAGGCGGCCGCCGCGGTCGAGCAGGGTCTGCTGGCCGCCGGTCCAGGCCGGGTGCGTGGTCGGGTCGATGTCGAGGTTCATCGTGTCGCCTTCCTTGCCCCAGGTCGAACGGGTCAGGTATTCGGTGCCGTCGGTCATGACGACCTTGATGGTGTGGTAGTCGGGATGGATATCGGCCTTCATTGTCTTATGTCCTGGCTTGCCGGCGCCGGTGACGGGCCAATGGCCTGCGTCGATGCGCCCCTTTTTAAAACTCGAAGCCGCAGCTAATGAAAAGCCACGGCTTCTAAAACGGTCGGCGAGCCTATACATCAGCCGGAATTGAATCACAAGGCCGCGGCAAGCGCATATTGAAGCGCGGTATTGACCAGCGGCCAGAGGAAACGCTCATGGCGGATATCGGTGCCAGTGGAGACCAGCGCAGGCGCTCGGTCCGGCCGCTGAGGAACCTTTTCCCCTATATCACCCGATACCGGAAGCTGGCGGTCGGCGCCATTATCTCGCTGATCCTGGCGGCGGTGACGACGCTCGCCCTGCCGATGGCCGTGCGGCGTATGATCGACCATGGCTTCCAGGCCTCGGGCTCCACCTTCATCGCCGAATATTTCGCCGCCCTGGTGGCGATGGCGGCGCTGCTCGCGGCGGCTTCGGCCAGCCGCTATTATTTCGTCATCACGCTCGGAGAGCGGGTCGTGGCCGACATCCGCCGCGACGTTTTTGCCCATGTCACGACACTGTCGCCCGCCTTTTTCGATCGCGCGCATTCGGGCGAGATCGTGTCGCGGCTCGCCGCCGACACGACGCAGGTGAAGTCGGCGGTCGGCGCCACCGCCTCGGTCGCGCTGCGCAATGTCATCCTCGGCCTCGGGGCGGTGGCGATGATGGTCGTTACCAGCCCAAAGCTTTCCGGCCTGGTGATCGCGGCCATCCCGGTTATCGTGCTGCCGCTGGTCGCCTTCGGCCGCTCGGTGCGGCGCAAGTCTAGGCAAGCGCAGGATACGCTCGCGGAGGCCACCGCCTATGCTAGCGAGCAGATCGGCGCGGTGCGCACGCTGCAGGCTTTCACCAATGAGAAGCTGGTCACCGGCCGCTTCGCTGACGCCGTCGACGCCGCCTTCGAGGCGGCGCGGGCCTCGGTGTTCGCGCGCTCGTTCCTCACCTTCTTCGCCATCTTCATGATCTTTTCCTCGGTGGTGGCGGTGCTGTGGTTCGGCTCGCGCGACGTGCTTGCCGGCACGCTGTCCCCCGGCACGCTCAGCCAGTTCCTGCTCTATTCGGTGTTCGCCGCCGGCGCGCTCGGGGCGCTGTCGGAGGTGTGGAGCGAGCTGTCGCAGGCGGCGGGCGCCGCGGAGCGGCTGACGGAGATCCTGGCCGAGACGCCAACGATCCAGCGGCCGGTCGAGCCGCTTCCACTGCCGGCCACGGCAAAGGGCGCGATCGGCTTCGACGACGTTTCCTTCTCCTATCCGGCGCGGCCGGACCGCGCCGCCGTGCACGGCCTGAGCTTCCAGGTTAAGCCCGGCGAGACGGTGGCGATCGTCGGGCCTTCGGGCGCAGGCAAAAGCACCGTCTTCTCGCTGATCCTGCGCTTCTACGATCCCGAGACCGGCCGCGTCGCCATCGACGGCGTCGATCTGCGCGAGGCTGACCCGGCCGCCATCCGTCAACGCATCGCGATCGTGCCGCAGGACGTCACCATCTTCGCGGCAAGCGTGCGCGACAATATCGGCTTCGGCCGGCAGGGCGCCAGCGAGGCCGAGATCGAGGCCGCGGCCAAGGCGGCGCTTGCCGATGAATTCATCGCCATGCTGGACAAGGGCTATGACAGCCAGGTCGGCGAGCGCGGCGTGACATTGTCGGGCGGCCAGCGCCAGCGCATCGCGATCGCCCGCGCCATCCTGCGCGACGCGCCGATCCTGCTGCTCGACGAAGCGACCTCGGCGCTCGACGCCGAGAGCGAGACCCTGGTGCAACGGGCGCTGGAGCGGCTGATGCGCGGCCGCACCACCATCGTCATCGCGCACCGGCTGGCGACGGTGCTCAAGGCCGACCGCATCCTCGTGATGGAAGGCGGACGCATCGTCGAGGAAGGCACGCATCAGAGCCTGGTGGCCAAGGGCGGCATCTACGCGCGGCTCGCCAAGCTGCAGTTCGAGGCAGGCGCCGACGCCTTCAAAGGCGCGGCGGAGTGATATCAGGTGGGCTGCCAATCCGTCAGCAGCACAACACTGCCAAACTGCCCGGCCTTGGCAATGTGGCGCTGATCGGCCGTGACAAAAGTGCCGCCACGCTCAAGCGCCATCGCGTGATAGATACTGTCGAACAAAGTGGGGTAGCCGTTTCCAGACGTAGCTGACGTTGCGATTTTCTCGGCCGTTGCCAGATCCCGTGTGGTGGGCTCTTCGATCATAAGCCCCAGTTCTCGAAATTGCTCGAAAAGCCGGCCTACCGTCGCGAGCGGCAATTCGACCTGCAAAGCGGCCGAAAGAGCTTCATACAAAACTATCGACGGGGCAAGAAAGCCTTGTCCTTGCTCCACCATACGATCGACGAAGTTGCGGGCCGCCTCGCTGTCTTCCTCGTGCTTAAAAAGCTTCACGAAAACCGACGCGTCGACGACAATCATTCCTTGTCGCCTCTGAGGACGTCGAGCGGCCGGCCGTCCCACTTCATGCGTTGGGCGCGCAGAAAATCGGTAGTGCTTTCGCTTTTAGCGCTGGAGTTGCGAGGCAATTCGTCCAGCATTCCTTTAAGACGGGTTACGGCAACTGCACGCAATGCCTGATCGATTGCCTTTTCCACGAAACGCGACCTTTCGCTTTTTGGCACTTCGTCCTCAAGCCGGCTCTTTATGTCCGCGGCGATGGAAAAGGTGGCGCGTTCTTTCGAAGCTGAAACACCCATGGTGCACCTCCTTCTTCATACGAAAGTGTATGCTGTCGGAGTATGAAAATCAACTTCCGCTCTCGGCATTAACCGTAGCGCCGGCGCAGATGCTCCGTGAAATAGGCTGCGTTCAGCTTCTCGCCGGTGGCGCGCTCGAGCAGGTTCGGCGTCGACCAGCGCGAGCCCTGCGACCAGATTTTTGCGCGACGCCACTCGTTGATGGCGCTGAAATCGCCCTTGGCGAGGTCCTCGTCGGCGGACGGATGCTCCCTGGTCAAGGCCGCCCATTGCTGCGCCGCCATCATGGCGCCCAGCGTGTAGGAGGGGAAATAGCCGAAGGCGGCGCCCGGCCAGTGCACGTCCTGCATCGGGCCGTCGGCCGGGTTGTCGATGGTCGAGAGGCCGAGATAGTCGCGCATCTTGGCGTCCCAGGCCTCAGGCAGGTCGGCGGCTTCCAGCCGGCCGGACACCAGCTCTTGCTCGAGTTCGTAGCGCAGGATGACGTGCAGCGGATAGGTGACCTCGTCGGCGTCGACGCGGATCAAGCCACGTTTCACATGGTGGACATGCGGCAGGATGTCGTCGAGCGACCAGGCTTCGCCGAGATGTCTTTCGACCACCGGCAACGCCCAGCGCCAGAAGGCGGGGTTGCGGCCGACCTGCTTTTCGACAAACAGGCTCTGGCTCTCATGCACGGCCATGCCGCGCGCCTTGCCGAGCGGCCAATGCGACCAGGCCTTCGGTAGGTTCTGCTCGTAGAGCGCATGACCGGTCTCGTGCAGCACGCCCATCAGCGCCGAGAGGAAATCGGAGGTCTTGTAGCGGGTGGTGATGCGCACATCCGTCGGCACGCCGCCGCAGAAGGGATGGTGCGATACCGACAGCGAGCCATGGGTGAGGTCGAAGCCGACGGCCGCCATCATGGCCAGGCCGAGCTCGCGTTGTTTCTCAACGGCATAGCTGCCTGACAGCGGCTTCAACGGATGTTTTGCAAGCCGCGCATCCTGAACCGCCAGCGCATGCGGCAAAAAATCCTTGAGAAAGGTCTTCAGCTCGGCAAACACCGGGGTGATGTCGGCGGCGCGGTTGCCGGGATCATACTGCTCCATCAGCGCATCATAGGGGGTGAGGCCGAGCGCGTCGGCGCGCAGCGCCGCCTCTTCCCGCACCAGGGCCACGACGCCTTCCAGCGCCGGAAGAAAGCCCGCCCAGTCGTTCCTGGCGCGCAAGCTCCGCCAGAGCTGCTCGGAACGCATGCGCGCGACCGTCTGGCGCTCGACGAACTCGGCCGGCAGGCAGGTGAGGTTGGTATATTGCCGGCGCAGTTCCCGGACCGCCGCCTGCTGCTCTTCACTCAGCGGCTCGGCTTCGGCGGCCGAAATCCAGTCGCCGATCTCCGGCGCGGTTGCCTGGCGATGCAGCATGCCGGCAAGCGAGGACATCGCCTCGGCGCGTTTCTCGCCGCCTCCGACCGCCATATGCGTCGCCTCGTCGGCGCCGAGGATGGCCAAGGCATGCTCGAGCGCTTCGAGCTTGTGGCCGAGGTCGTCGAGTTTCTGGAAGGACATGATGGATACCCAGCTTCAATGTGGCTGGCGCGAAAAGATACCAACGCACCGCGCTTGGCAACCCTGATCGGCCGGGATGGAACCAGTGGTCTTGCCTTGTGGGGCGGCTGCGTGATCAATGCCGGGAACATACCGCTGGAGGGAACGATGATCGGCAATATCCTGGTCGGGCTGGTGGCGCTGATCCATTGCTACATCGTCTATCTGGAGATGGTGCTTTGGGACACGCCGCGCGGCCGCAAGGCGTTCGGACTGACGCCGGAATTCGCCAGCGCCTCGAAGGTGCTCGCCGCCAATCAGGGACTCTATAACGGCTTCCTGGCTGCCGGGCTGTTCTGGGGACTCTATCTCGGCGCCGCAGGCTTTCAGGTCAAGATGTTCTTCCTGCTCTGCGTCGCGATAGCCGGCCTCTATGGCGCGGCGACCGTCGGCCGCAAGATCCTCTTTGTTCAGACGGTTCCGGCAGTGCTTGCGATCCTCGCGCTTTGGCTCGGCCTATAACCAAAACGATACGCGACCGAAAAAGGACGCCCTCGGGGCTAGATCCCAGGGGCGCCAAATGGTCCGTTTCTGCCGGAGACCTCAGCCGTTCGGGTAGTTCCCGCCGTCGGAGCCGTCGCCCATCAGGAAGCCGCTGCCGGTGTCATTCATCAGCCTCTGGTCGACATTGTCGAGGCGGCGCAGCAGTTCATGGTATTGCGCGGACGGGACCCGGCCGTGATCCGAAGCCGCGACGTGCTCCGCGGCCTGGCTGATGCGCGCGGCGCGCATGTGCAGTTGCTGCGCCTCGGAAGCCGAAATGTTGTTTGCCTGCCGGGCATCGGTGATGCCCTGATCCACGCCCTGGACCTGATCGATAAGACCGGCCGCGCGCGGGCCGATGAAATCGGCAGGAGGGCTCGCGTCGAGCGCCCCCTTGTGGTGTCCGGCCGCATAGGCGCCGGCGAGCGGGGCCGCGATCAACGCGGCAGCCAGGGTGATAGTCTTGAGAGATGTTGAAGCGCGCATGGCGGCGCATCCTCCGATAGGGAAGGCGGCGGCCCTGCCACATTGCCTTCCGACCTTTGCGGGCCGTCCGGTTCCGTCGCGTCGCGATGGGAGGCATCGCCGGCGGTCCCCGGCCCTGCGCGCCAAATTAGATGCGTCGATCGCCGATGTGTAATTAAAAAATGATAATGTTTTCAGGCCTTGCCGACGGGACTAGGTGCGCTAAGTATTGAGCCGACAAACAACTTCCCGTGACTTGGTGTGATAATGGATCACCGTTCGGTGAGCTTCAGTTCAATGCGACGGTTCTTGCTGCGCGCCTCGTCGGTGTCGGCGGGATCGAGCGGCTGGAACTCGCCGAAGCCGGCGGCCACCAGCCGGTTGGCCGGCACGCCGTTCTCGATCAGGAATTTCACCACCGAGGTGGCGCGCGCGGTCGACAGTTCCCAGTTGTCGCGATAGCGGCCGGTGCCGGACAGCGGCTTGTTGTCGGTGTGGCCGTCGACGCGCAGCACCCAGCTGATCTCCGGCGGGATTTCCTTCTGCAATTCGATGATGGCGTCGGCGAGCTTCTTCATCTCGACCTTGCCGGCATCGTTGATCTCGTCGGAACCGGTCGGGAACAGCACCTCCGACTGGAAGACGAAACGGTCGCCGACGATGCGGATGTTCTCGCGGTCGGCGAGGATCTCGCGCAGCCGGCCGAAGAAGTCGGAGCGGTAGCGGTTGAGCTCCTGGACGCGCTGCGCCAGCGCGACATTCAGACGGCGGCCGAGATCGGCGATCTTGGTGTTGGAGTCGCGGTCGCGCTGCTCGGAGACGTTAAGCGCGTCTTCCAGCGCGCCGATCTGCTTGCGTAAGGCGGCAATCTGCTGGTTGAGGATCTCGACCTGACTCAGCGCCTGCTGGCTGATCTGGCGCTGGTTGCTGAGCTCGCCGGAAAGCTGGTCCGCCCGCTTGTTGGCCGCGTCGCCGGCGCCGGCGCCCTGCGCCAGCAATTGCTCGAGGCGGCTCTTTTCGGCCTGCGCCGCCGACAGCGAGGCCTGCAGGTTGGCGAGCGAATCCTCCTTGTCCTGTCTGTTCGTGCGCTCCAGCGCAAGCAGCTGGGTCAGCTCGTTGATCTGCGAGTTGAGGCGATTGAGAACCGCATCCTTGCCGGAGATCTCGCGGCTGAGCAGGAACTGCGCCAGCACGAAGACGGTGAGCAGGAACATGATCGCCAGAAGCAGCGTCGACAAGGCGTCGACGAAACCCGGCCAGTAGTCGATGCGGCGGTCGGCGCGCCGTCTTGCCAGCGCCACGTCAGTGGACCCCTTGCTTCTTCAGCGCGTCGGCGATCTTTTCCAGCGTGTTGCGCATGGCCTTCTGCTCGTCCGACTGGGCCTCGACCCAGTCGCGCATGATCTGCTGCTCGGAGCGCATGTTCTTGACCAGCCCCGAAATGCCGTCGGCGAGGTTGGCCATGGCGGTGGCGACGCGCGGATTGGAGCCGCCGCCGTTCTCCTGCAGGCTGCGCAGCCGCTCCGACAGCAGCCGGATGTCCTCGGAGGATTCGGTCTTGGCTGTGTCGGAGACGACGATGTCCGACGACAGGTCGGTGACCGAGGACAGCCAGTTCTCAAGCTCGGTGTAGAAGCGGGTCTGGGCGCGGCCGGCCTGCAGGTCGAGGAAGCCGAGCACGAGCGAGCCGGAAAGGCCGAACAGCGAGGACGAAAAGGCGGTGCCCATGCCGGCGAGCGGCGCCGACAGACCCTGCTTCAGCGCGTCGAGCACGGCGGCGGCATCGCCGGTGCCGGGGTCCAGCGCCTCGATCGTCTCGCGGATCGAGGCGATGGTGTTGAGCAGGCCCCAGAAGGTGCCGAGCAGGCCAAGGAACACCAGCAGGCCGACCAAATAGCGCGAGGTGTCGCGGCTCTCGTCGAGGCGGGTGGCGATGGAATCCAGCATCGTGCGCATCGACGAGGTGGAGAAGGCGATCGCCGACGAGCGGCCGATCATCGCCTTCATCGGCGCCAGCAGCACCGGCTCGGTGGTTTCGGAGCCGGCGCGGAAGGAATTGACCCAGCGCACCTCGCGGAACAGCCGGCCGACCTGGGCAAAAGCGAGCAGGATGCCCACCGCAAGAACGCCGACGATCAATCCGTTGAGGCCTGGATTGCTGGAGAAGGCGGTCGAGATCTGGCGTGTGAGGATGGCGGCGATGAAAGCGACGATGATCAGGAAGATCACCATGGTGAGCAGGAAGACCTGCGGGCTCGACAGCTTGTGCGGATCGTAGATCAGGACGTCCGATCGCCTGCCGAAGGATCTGAGAAAAGCCATCCGTGCCCCGTTTCCGATGCCATCCGCCGCAGAATTGCCGCGACTCTAAACGGAATTGTGACCAAATTGAATGGTGCTTGGCAATATCGCCTATGTCATGGATTAGAACCGGTTGACGACCAGGCAGTCGACCATGGCGGCAAGGTGCAGGCCGGCGCCGGTGACGACGAAGCCGTGCCAGACGGCATTGTGGAAGCGCAGGCCTTTCCAGGCGAAGAAGATGACGCCGCAGGAATAGACGATGCCGCCGGCGACAAGCAGCGCGACCGAGGCGGTCGGCAGTGTGGCGACCAGCGGTCCGGCCAGCACCACGCCGCTCCAGCCGATGGCGAGGTAGAAGACGATGGCCAGTCGGTCATAGCGGCCGGGCAGGAACATCTTGATGGCGATGCCGGCCGCTGCTGCGCCCCACACGACGACGATCATGGGCAGCGCCAGCGGCGAGTTTTTGAGCTGGGCGAGGAAGGGCGTGTAGGTGGCGGCGATCAGGAGATAGATCGCGGCATGGTCGAAGCGGCGCAGGATCCATTTCGCCGGCCAGGACACCGGCCATAGATTGTAGGCCAGCGATACCGTGAGCACGGTGAGCAGCGAGACGACATAGAAGACGGCGGCGACATACTCGCCCGGCCCGGAATGGAATGCGGCGAGCGCCAGGAAAGCCGAACCGGCGGCGATGGCAAGCACGATGCCCACCGCGTGAACGATACCATCGGCGATCATTTCGGCGCGCGAATAGTGCCAGCGCCCCACGAAGGGGATCTCAAGCTGCGTATCTGGTCGCGCGTCGCTCATCACATGATCCTCCAACCCTAATCTGGGCAGTCGCGGACCAGTATTTCAAGCTTCGGTTGCGGTTTTGCGACTGTGGCGCCGCGCGTCCTTTCGACGCGCAAAAAGCGCTGTGGCGCGTTATTTGCGCATGATCCCTTGCGAAAATCGATTCCGACTTTCGCAGTAGGGCGCTGACCGCGACGCCGCGCTCAGCGAGGCGCCAACGGCTTCTTCACGGTCTTGAGCAGCGCGCGCTGAATGATTTCGTTGCCGGCGACGACCTCGCCATTGTCCAACATGTCCTGCGCGCCATCCATGTCGGAGACGAAGCCGCCGGCTTCGCGCACCAGAAGGATGCCGGCGGCGATATCCCAGGATGACAGGCCGGTTTCCCAGAAGCCGTCCATACGTCCGGCCGCGACATAGGCGAGGTCGAGCGCGGCGGAGCCGAGGCGGCGGACGCCCGAGACTTCGGCCATGACGTTGCGCAGCTCGATCAGGAAGTTGCCGTGCTGGCCGCGGCCGAGATGCGGCACGCCGCAGCCGATCACCGCGTCGGTCAGCTTGGAGCGGCCGGCAACGCGCAGCCGGCGGTCGTTCATGAAGGCGCCGCCGCCGCGCTCGGCCGTGTAGAGCTCGTCCATCGCCGGATTGTAGACGACGCCGGCGACGATCTGGCCCTGGCGCTCGAGCGCGATCGACACCGAGAAGAGCGGGATGCCGTGCAGGAAGTTGGTGGTGCCGTCGAGCGGATCGACGATCCAGCGGTGCTGGGCGTCCTCGCCTTCGACGGCGCCTCGCTCCTCCATCAGGAAGGCATAGCCCGGCCGCGCCTTCGACAGCTCGGCGTAGACGATTTCTTCGGCCTTGCGGTCGGCCTGGCTGACATAGTCGCCCGGTCCCTTCATCGAGACCTGCAGGTTCTGCACCTCGCCGAAGTCGCGCGACAGCGAGCGGCCGGCCTTCATCGCGGCCTGCACCATGACGTTGAGGAGAGCGGAACGCGCCATCTTTTCTTCCTGGCTTTGTTTCTTAGCAGCCGGCGCTCAATCCGCGCGGCGCATATAGGTGATTTCGTTGGTATCGACGATGATGCGCTCGCCGGCCGAGATGAAGGGCGGCACCAGCACGCGGATACCGTTCTCCAGCACCGCCGGCTTGTAGGAGGACGCGGCCGTCTGGCCGCGCACCACCGGATCGGCCTCGGTCACGGTCAGCGTCACCTGGTCGGGCAGCGAGATGCCGATCGGCCGCTCCTCATAGAGCTGCACCGTCACCATCATGCCGTCCTGCAGGAAAGCGGCGCGCTCGCCGACGAAGTCCTTCGCCAGTTCGAGCTGCTCGTAACTTTCGGTGTCCATGAACACCAGCGCGTCACCCTGCTCGTAGAGGAACGAGAAGTCCTTGAGATCGAGCCTTATCTGCTCGACGGTCTCGGCCGAACGGAAGCGCTCGTTGAGCTTGGTGCCGTTGATCAGGTTCTTCAGCTCGACCTGGTTGTAGGCGCCGCCCTTGCCGGGCTTGACGGTGTTGGTCTTGACCGCCACCCACAGCCCGCCATCATGCTCGATGACATAGCCGGGACGGATTTCGTTGCCACTGATCTTGGCCATGATTGAACTGATCCGGAATGAGATTTCTGGCGCGGGTCGCGCTTTTGGCGCCTCCAAGACCACAAATTGCCAAGGTAGGCAAGGGAGGGAACCCGAGCAGTTGCCGCGGCGACGCGCCTCAAGGCAAGCGATTTGCCTTTTGCAGCGCCTGCTTGGTCTGGTCGTCGTCGAGGCCCTGCAGGAAATCGTCCATCTGCGGATCGATCAAGCCGGCTCGGCGGGCGACGATATACCAGGCGCCGGCGAGGATCAGGTCCGGGTCGGTGCCGATGCCGCCCATATAGAGCTTGGCGAGGCGGTTCTGGGCGGCGACATTGCCGCCTTGCGCCGCTCGCTTCATCCAGGCAAAGCCGGATTTCAGGTCGCGCTCGCCACCGCGTCCCTCGATCATCCAGGCGGCGAGGTCGATCTGCGCCGTGTCGTAGTTTTGGCGCGCGGCTTGCGTCAGGAGGATACGCGCCTGGGCGTCGTCATGTGGCTTGCCGCCGGCGCCGTTGGCGTAGAGTTGCGCCATCGCATATTGCGCGTCGGCCAGGCCGGTGGCGGCCGCGCGCTCATAGTAGGCCGCCGCTTTCACAAGCCCGGCATCGCCGGGATCCTGCTGGACGAGCAACTGTGCGAAGTTGAACTGCGCAAGCCGGTTGCCTGCCTCGGCCGAGGCCTGCATCAGCGCGAAAGCGCCCTTTTCGTCCTTCTTCACATAACGGCCGTCGAGCAGCATCAGCGCATATTGGAACTGCGCCTCCGGCACGCCCTGCTCGGCGGCCAGCCCATACCATTTTGCGGCCTCGGCGGGATTGAGCGGCACGCCCAGTCCGCGCGACAGGATTTCGGCCACCAGCGTCTCGGCCGCCGGATCGCCGTTCTTGGCGCGCTCCATGGCGAGATTGTAGGCGGTCTTGTAAAGGCCGCGCTGGAACGCGCCATAGGCGGCGTCAGGCTGCTTGGCGCCGAAACGGTCGGGATTGACGGTGTCGGCCGATGGCGGAGTCATGGTGGCCGGCTGTGGCAAGGTGTTCTGGATCGGCTTGTCGATATGCGGATCGCCGCCGAACCGGCTCGCATCCGGCGCGGTGTCCGGCGTGGCTGTGTCCGGTTTGCCCTTATCCGGCGTGCCCGTGGCCGGCGAGCCTGCATCCGGCTTGGCTGCGTCGGGCGCGCCCTTGTCCGGCGCACTCGTCTCCGGCCGGGGCTGGGGCAGAGGCACGGTTTCGGTCGCGCTCGCCGTGTCGCCCAGCCAGCAAGCCGGAACCAGCAAGCCGGCCAGGATGGCCAGAGGAAGCACACGCAAGCGCATGTCAGTCCTCGAAACGCGGCGCGGTTTCATCGAGCAGCGCGTTGGCGGCGGCGATCGCCGCGCGCGGGTCGCGTCCGTCGGCAAAGACGGCGCTGGACAGCGCCACGAACTCGGCTCCGGTCGCGGCCACCGTCTCGACGGAAGCAAGCTCGGAGCCGCCCATGACGATGCAGGGAATCGAGATCATCTCAGCCCACCATTCGCCGAGGGCGAGGTTGCGGTGATGCGGCTCCGGCTTGTTGTCGTAGCCGAAGCGGCCGAAGAACATGTAGTCGGGCCGCTCCTCGCCGAGCTCCAGCGCCTCGTCGCGTGTCTTGGCGCCGCCGGCGCCGACCATCATCTTGCCGGCCAGGCGCTCGATCGTCTCGGCGAGATCCCGTGGCTTTGCCTCGACATGGATGCCGTCGGCCTGGACGCGACCCGCGATGCGGCTGTCGCCGGCGATGATGACGGCGATGCCCGCGCCTTGAGCGATCGGCACGATCCGTTCGGCAAAGGCCTGGAAGGAGGCGTCGTCCATGCCGTTGTCCGGCAGGATCAGCGAGGCGACGTCGCCGCCCTCGAAGGCCGCGCAAATCTGCTCCGCGGGTACGAGCGGCGGCGCGATCAGCACGATGCGGCAGCGATTGGGCGGGGTTAAATTGTTCATTGGCCTTCGATCCCGGTTTCGCCTATGCCGGGCGAAGATGGTTGCATTGCGGCATAGAGCAAAGCGGCCAGCTTGAACAGGAGGGCGAAGCAGGATCGTCGAGCGCGGGGACGCCGCCGGATCGCCGCGCTCCGTCGTTTACAGGGCCGGTTCGCGGAAACGCCGAACCGCTCCAGGGATCACCCGTCCGGCAGGCTGAAGACGGCGCACGGTCTGACAATTCCACGCAATTGGTGTTCGCCCAACGGGACCAAGGGCGTCGTGGTTTCCGCGGCGACAGCGCCGGAGATCAGGACGCTCCGTCCAAGCGGCCGACACAGGCCTTCGAGCCTGCTGACGAGGTTCACGGCCGGGCCGATTGCGGTGAAATCCAGACGGTCGGCTGTGCCGACATTGCCCCACACCATGTCGCCGATGTGCAGCGCCATGCCGAATTGCAGCTCGGGCATGCCCTGTCCGGCACGAACCTGATTGAGCTGCGCCATCCCCGCCCGCGCCGCTGCGACCGCGCGCAACGCCGCCTCGCAAGCCTCTGAGACCGAGCGCTCGCCGACAGGAAAGATCGCCAGCACGCCGTCGCCGATGAATTTCAGCACCTCGCCGCCAAAAGCGTGAACGGCGCCGGCGATGCGATCGAAGCTGGCGTTGAGCGCCGCCACGACCTGATCGGCGTCCGTCTCTTCCGACAGGGCGGTGAAGTCGCGCAAATCGCTGTAGAGCAGGACCGCGCGGATTGTCTCGCCAACCTCGCGCCGCGAACGGCCGGCCAACACCTGCGCCGCGCTGCGTTGCCCAAGATAGGCCTCAAGCAGGGCCGACAGCGTCGACCTAGCGGCGAGAGCGGCAAGCGGCGCCACCGCGAAGCGCGCCACCTGGTCCAGTGTTTTCGATTCGTGCTCCGCGAGAGGGCGTGCCGCGGCCCAGTTCAGTTTTGGATTCCCCGATTGCGCATCCTCGCGCTGGGGGCCAACCGTGTAATCGTGCGCGACACCGGTTCCCAGTCCCGCCAGCCATTCGCGTCCGAGATCTGCCTGTCCGGTTCCAGGCATCATGCCGGCGCCAAAACCCAGCGCCTCCATGACGACGCCTGTCTCCGCCCGCCACAGCCAGGCGCGGCGCGTTATGATCGGATGCGGCGCGGCGAGCGTCAGGGCTCCACCGACGAGCGGCAACCCGTCGTCAACCAGCCGCGCGCCGAGCGTGGCCAGAAATTCATCCGGCTGGACGGCGCCGCCGGCGCTGTCGACCAGCCAGGTGAAAGTTGAAGAAAGCTGCATCGATATGATCATGCTTCGGCGTTCCGTCGCTGTCACCAGCGCGAATCGACCCAACGAGATTTTAGTTGAACGGCAGGGCGATTTGGCTTCGAATCGAAAGCGCTGGCCCGGCGCCACCTGCCAGGCGAGCCGTGTTGGCGCGCAAACCCGGGAGGTTTCGATGGCTGAACCCTTGATCGTTCGTCGCGAGGTACAGATCGCGGCGCCGCCGGCGACAGTCTTCGCCTTCCTGACAGATCCGGACAAGATTGTGCGCTGGATGGGAACGGAGGCAACGGCGGAACCCAACCCTGGCGGTCTCTACCTGCTGAATTTGGGAGGAAGAGCCACGGCTCGCGGCCAGTTCACCGAGGTCATACCCGTCCACCGCCTTGCCTACAGCTTCGGCTGGGAGGGCAACGATCGGACGCCACCCGGTTCGAGCCTTGTCGAAATCGATCTGGTCGAAGAGCCGGGCGGGACGCGGGTCAAGCTCACCCATAGCGGCCTTGCCGACCGAGAGATTTGCGACAGCCACGAGAAGGGCTGGACGCACTATCTGGATCGGCTCTCAATCACCGCCGCCGGTGGCGACCCGGGACCGGACAAAATGTAGGGCAGCCGCCGCAATTGCCGACAGCCAGCGGCCAATCGGGCTAGTGCATTTCACCGTTGCGCGGAAACGGCGAAACGCGCTATCTCCTTGTTTTTACGCAATTCCGGACGGAAAACCGCTCATACCTCTCCTGGAATTGCTCTAGAGTTCAAGCTTGTAGCCGATATGGCTGGCCTTGAAGCCAAGGCGCTCATAGAAGCGATGCGCATCCGTCCGGCTCTTGTTCGTCGTCAGTTGCACGACCCGGCAGCCGCGCTCGCGGCATTTGTCGATCGCCCATTCCAACAGGCGCTGTCCCAGGCCTTCGCCGCGCCGGCTCGACGCGAGGCGCACGGCCTCGATCTGGCCGCGCCACGCGCCGCGCTGCGATAGGCCGGCGAGAAAAGTGATCTGCAGCGTGCCGACGACGTCGTCGCCATCGGTCATCACCGCGAGCAACTGGTTCGGATCGCCTTCTATAGCCGCGAAGGCGTCCAGATAGGGTTGCGCCAGCGGCAGGCTTGCGTCTTCACGGGCCCGGCCCAGCGCATCGTCGGCAAGCATTGCGACGATGACCGCAACGTCCGCTTCACGTGCACGGCGAATGCTGATGGCGTTCATTTCCACTCTCCGAAAAGGCGGTCCGACCGACCGGCGGACCCTGGCGGGGCGGATGGTCGTCCTGATTGGGCGGCAATAGCGGATGCCGGCATTAATGACTATCCCGGCGGCGCCGTTCTGCGCTATGGCTTGGCTACCCGCCTTCTCCAACTTCTCTTGCCGATGTCAGGCTTGCTCAGCGATCCGTGGTTCTACGCCGCCGCCATTCCGGCGGTGATCCTTGTCGGCCTGTCGAAAGGCGGCTTCGGCGGCGCCGTCGGCTTCGTCGGCGTACCGTTGATGGCGCTGACCATCCCGCCGGTCCAGGCGGCCGCCATCCTGCTGCCGATCCTGTGCCTGATGGACATCGTTTCGGTGTGGACGTGGTGGGGCGTCTATGATCGCAAGATGCTGGTCGACATGATGCCCGGCGCCGTCATCGGCATCGGCCTCGGCTGGCTGACCGCCGCCTTGGTGACCGAGGAGATGGTGCGGCTGATCGTCGGCGCCGTCGCGCTGGTGTTCGTGCTGCGCTGGCTCTACCTGCAGTCCCGCCATGGCGCCGATCATGCGGCGGGGCCGAACCGCATCGCCGCCGCCTTCTGGGGCACGGTCGCCGGCTTCACCAGCTTCGTCGCCCATGTCGGTGGTCCGCCCTTCCAGGTCTATGCGCTACCGATCCGGCTTGACCCGAAAGTGCTGTCGGGGACGGCGGCGATCTTCTTCGCCGCCACCAATGCGTTGAAGCTCATCCCCTATTTCGCGCTCGGCCAGTTCGACACCGCCAACCTGACGGCCTCGGCGGTGCTGATGCCGCTGGCGCCGCTGTCGACGATCGCCGGCGCCTGGCTGGTGCGCCGCATGCGGCCGGAGATCTTCTATCCGTTCACCTACGCCACCGTCGCGGTGGTCGCCGTCAAGCTGCTGTGGGACGGCATAGTCGGCTTGATGTAGAAACAAGGCGGCCTTCCAACCGCCTCGCTCCAAAAAACGCGACGCTCAGGCGGCGCTCGGCACCAGCTGGCGGCTGCCGCCGAAGGCGAGCGCGGCGCCGAGCGCAATCACCATTGCCATGCCGGCAAGAATGCCGATGTCGTGCAGAGTGGGCTTCAGCACCATGTCGGCGATGATCACCAGCATCACCGCATAATCGAGGCGCGCCCATCTCATCATGCGCTGGCCGATGGCAAGGACGGCTGGCGTCACACCCTGCTCGGCGACCATGGCGCCCATGCGCTCGCCGGTCGGCTTGAAGATCAGCATGCCGATCGAGAAGGTCGTGGCGTAGCCGACGAGGCCGATGACGATCCACAGTTCGGTGAAGCCGACCCAGACGCCGCACATGACGAGACCGAAGACCAGCGTCAGCATCGACATCGGCGCGAAGAACCTGCCGCCGAGCTGTCCGCTGGCGCGCATTGCCTGCAGCTTGTCCTCGATGTTGCCGGCGCGCTCGGCCAGCACGCCGAGCAGGAACAGCACGAAGCCGCCGCCGACCCACAGGATAGCCGAAACGACGTGAAGGAATTTGACGCTCGAATACCAATCCATGGTTTGCTCCCGGATATCCCGCCTGATTTCAAGCGGCGAGGATTTGCGCGCCGCTCAGAGGAGCGGCCTTTTGCGTGGCGCGTGTTTCGGAACGATGCCGCGGCAGCGGCGGGCATGTTACAGGCGGCCACGATCGGCATTCGAAAATCCGGTTTTAGACGATCCCCAGCGGGGGAGCCGCTGTCCTGTTCCGGCACAGGGAAGCGCGTTCGCTTAAAAAATCGCTGTCGCGTTAAGGGTTCGTTAAGCTTTACAGGCGTTTACTATGCGCATCCAGTTTTGCTGGATTCTTACCGAGTGGTTGGAGCCACTTTGTTTGACGCCTCCCTGTTAAACTCCTGAGAGCCGCCTTATCCGCGGCTCTTTTTTTGTCCGCAGGCGGCCGGCTTCAAAGCAGCCGGCGTTAACCGTTTGTTAAACATGCGCTTGCCTTCATGGGCATCGAAGCGCATTTTCAAGCCTCAGTCATTTAAGGGTGCTGGCCACGTCGGCAAGGATAGTCGAATCGGCTGGCGGCAGTGCAGGGGCGTATCGATGAACGAGCCTTCGAAGGGCAGCGCGAAAACCATCAAGCTGGCGGAGCGCCGGGTTTTCTCCCAATCCTTCAAGCCGCTCTACCAGGAAGGCATGGGGCTGGTCGAGCAGGCCGCCGAGTATCTTGATGGCAAGGGCAGGCTCGAGGCCAAGAAATTGTCGCGCACGGCCGCGACCCTCTATGCGGCGGAATCGATGCGGCTGACCACAAGGCTGATGCAGGTCGCCTCCTGGCTTTTGCTGCAGCGCGCGGCGAATTCCGGCGAAATGACGCGCGACCAGGTGGCCTCGGAGAAATCCAAGGTGCGGCTGGATACCGCGTCGGCGCATGACGAGGCGCTTGGCTGGAACGAGCTGCCGAAGGAATTTCTCGATCTGGTGACGCGCTCGCTGCGCCTGCAGGCGCTGGTACGGCGCATGGACGAGGAAATCTATGGCGGTGTCGTCGCCGAGACGCACGCGCCCAGTCGCCGGGCCAATCCGGTTTCCGACCAGATCAGCCTTTTGAACACGGCGTTCGCGCGCGGCTGACACCGCGTTTGCAATAAACGCTGAGATAGCGCCGGCGGCCTCCCCATCCGAGCCGTCGCAGCGAAGGCCCCACCTTCGCGGGAAGAAATACCCTTGCCTGGAAGCGATAGGCCTCTAGTTGGAGCCGTTCGCCGCAGCCGGGTCGACCCGAGCCGGATTTGCAAGAAAATCACCGTCACTGTGACCAAAGCAGATTGCGAGGCTTGATCCCGTGCATTCGCCATTGGACCGCATTCCGGTATCGATCATCATCCCCAACTACAATTACGAACAGTTTCTCGGGCGCGCCATCGACAGCGCGTTGGAGCAGGACCACCGAAATGTCGAGGTCGTGGTCGTCGACGACGCATCGACGGATGCGTCGGTTGCCGTCATCGAATCCTATGGCGACAAGATCCGCCCGTGCCTGAGGCGCAGGAATGGCGGGCATGGCGCAGCATTCAACACCGGATTCGAGGCGAGCACCGGGGAGATCATCCTTTTCCTGGACGCCGACGATTATCTCTATCCGAACGCCGTCTCCGAGGTCCTGGACGAGTGGGATGCGGATGTCGCCCAGGCGCAATTCCGGCTGCATCTCGTTGATGAGGACCAGCAGATCAAGGACGTCTTTCCCCCTCCGGAACAGCCGTTCGATTCAGGCGACGTCGTGCCAGAATTGTTGCGCAAGGGGCGCTACCGTACGACGGTGACAAGCGGGCTGGCGTTCGACCGCGAGGCCCTGGAACCGATAATGCCCATGCCTGAAAGCGATTTCCGGCAAGGCGCCGATGGCTACCTGGCAACACTGGCGCCGCTTCACGGAGAAGTGAAATCCATCGACACCTGCCTTGGCGCCTACCGCATCCACGGCTCCAACCATTCGGTCTTCGCCGAAAAGCTTGCCGAGCGGGCGCGCTGGCGCATGCAGCATGACTTCCGGCGCCTCGAAGCCCTGTCCGGCCGGGCGGCCGAGATCGGCTTGACCATGCCGCCGGATGCCGGCCTTCACGATCCGGTTCACCTGGAAGAGCGGCTGGCTTCGCTCTGCGTCGACGAGCCCCGGCATCCGGTTGAAACCGACTCCCGGCTGGGGCTGGCAAGAGCGGGCGCCGCCGCCAGCCTGGAAATGAACGCATCCTGGCGGCGGCGGGCGACCCTGGCGGCCTGGTTCCTCAGCATCGGACTCCTGCCGCAGCGCATGGGCAATGCGGTGCTGGCATGGAAGCTGGTGGCGTCGTCCCGGCCGGCGGCCCTCACGCGGCTGTCGAAAACCCTCCGTCGCATGACGAATTAGGTTCTGGATTTGGGTATGCCGGCTGCGAGCGCCGGCTCAACAGGATTTGAATGGGATCTTAGGACCGCAGCTGTTTCCGGTTTGTTCACATTTCGCTGGCATCGCTTGCCGCCGAGGTTAAACTTGGCGCATGGGGGAAGCGATTCGCATCATCGGCATCGATCCGGGTCTAAGGCGCACCGGATGGGGCATCATCGATAGCCTCGGCAATTCGCTGCGCTTCATCGCGTCCGGCACCGTGCGCTCGGATGACAAGGCGCCGCTCGCGACGCGACTCTGCCAATTGCATGACGGGCTGGCCGAGGTGCTGCATCAGGCCATGCCGCATGAGGCGGCGGTCGAGCAGACCTTCGTCAACAAGGATGCGACGGCGACGCTGAAGCTCGGCCAGGCGCGCGGCATCGCCATGCTGGTGCCGGCGCGCGCCGGGCTGGTCGTCGCCGAATACGCGCCCAATGCGGTCAAGAAGGCGGTGATCGGCGTCGGCCATGGCGAGAAGAAGCAGATCCATATGATGGTGAAGGTGCTGATGCCGAAGGCGGTCTTCGACACGGACGACGCCGCCGACGCCCTTGCCATCGCCATCTGCCATGCGCATCACCGCCCGAGCGTCGCCTATCGGATGGCGGTTGCGGGGTGAGGGGAAAATCATGATCGGCAAGCTGAAAGGCACGCTGGACGAGATCGACGAGGATAGCTGCGTCATCGACGTGCATGGCGTCGGCTATATCGCCCATTGCTCGGCGCGCACGCTGGCATCTCTGCCATCACCCGGGGAGGCGGTGGTGCTTTTCATCGAGACCTATGTGCGCGAGGACATGATCCGGCTCTACGGCTTCCAGACGGGGCTGGAGCGCGAGTGGTTCCGGCTTTTGATGAACAATGTGCAGGGCGTCGGCGCCAAGGTGGCGTTGGCGGTGCTGTCGACGCTGGCGCCGGCCGACCTTGCCAATGCGATCGCGCTGCGCGACATCGCCATGGTTTCCCGCGCGCCCGGCGTGGGCAAGAAGGTGGCCGAGCGCATCGTCACCGAATTGCGCACCAAGGCCCCGGCCTATGCGGGCGCGGCCACCGGCACGATCGGGCTCAAGCAGGAGCTAGGCGAAGGCGTCGCGGCCGCGCCGATCACGGATGCGGTCTCGGCGCTCGTCAATCTCGGCTATTCGCGCGACATAGCGGCGAACGCGGTCGCGGCGGCGCTGAAATCGGCCGGCGAGGGCGCGGATGCCTCGAAGTTGATCCGCTTCGGGCTGAAGGAACTGGCGCGGTGAGGCAGCGCTTGTCCCGCCACCGGTCCTATGCCAGGAAAGCGGCATGAGCCTTTCGCCCCGCCTCATTGCCCCCGACAAGCGCGGCGAGGATGCCGAGCAGACGCTGCGGCCGCAGTCGCTCGACGAGTTCGTCGGCCAGGCGGCGGTGCGCGCGAATCTCAAGGTCTTCGTCGATGCCGCCAAGAGCCGCGGCGAGGCGCTCGACCATGTGCTGTTCGTCGGCCCACCGGGGCTCGGCAAGACGACGCTGGCGCAGATCATGGCGCGCGAGCTCGGCGTCAACTTCCGCTCAACCTCCGGCCCGGTCATCGCCAAGGCCGGCGACCTTGCCGCGCTGCTCACCAATCTCGAGGAACGCGACGTCCTCTTCATCGATGAAATCCATCGCCTCAACCCGGCGGTCGAGGAAATCCTCTATCCGGCGATGGAGGATTTCCAGCTCGACCTGATCATAGGCGAGGGGCCGGCGGCGCGCTCGGTCAAGATCGACCTTGCCCGCTTTACCCTGGTAGCGGCGACGACGAGGCTCGGGCTTCTCACCAATCCGCTGCGCGACCGGTTCGGCATTCCGGTGCGGCTCAATTTCTACACGGTCGAGGAGCTGGAGCAGATCGTGCGCCGCGGCGCCCGGATCCTCTCGATGCCGCTCGGCGACGACGGGGCGGTCGAGATCGCGCGCCGCGCGCGCGGCACTCCGCGCATCGCCGGCCGGCTCTTGCGCCGGGTGCGCGATTTCGCCAGCGTCGCGGGCGCCGCGCATGTCGACCGCAAGATCGCCGACGAGGCGTTGACCAGGCTGGAGGTCGACGCGCTCGGCCTCGACGCGCTCGACCGCCGCTATCTGTCGATGATCGCGCGCAATTTCGGCGGCGGGCCGGTCGGCATCGAGACGATCGCGGCCGGGCTTTCCGAGCCGCGCGACGCGATCGAGGACATCATCGAGCCCTATCTCATCCAGCAGGGCTTCATCCAGCGCACGCCGCGCGGCCGCGTGCTGACCGCCAATGCCTGGCGGCATCTGGGGCTCGACCCGCCAAAGGATATCGCCCAGCAGCAGATCAGCCTGTTCCAGGAAGAGTAACGCAGATTTGTTCGCCGCTCGGCCAAGCAAGGGCCGATCTGCGCAGAATCTGCGCGCCTTGGCCCAGCTGAGGGCGCAATTGCCGCCTTTAAGGCAGCTTCCTGACAAATCCCAAGGGGCTTGGGCCGTCCATGATCACCAGACGCGGTTTCCTGCGCCTTGTCGGCGGTTCGGCCTTCGCCATGGTGTCACTCGGCGCCTATGCGGTCGGTATCGAGCCGATGCTGCTGACGCATGTGAAGCGCTACGCGCTGACGCCGCCGCATTGGCCGGCCGGCCTCAAGCTGCGGGTCGTCGCGCTGGCCGACATCCATGCCTGCCGGCCCTGGATGACGCCGGAGCGGATCGCGGCGCTGGCCGAGCAGGCCAATGCGCTGCAGCCGGACGTCATCGTCATGCTTGGCGACTACCCTGCGGGAACCCGCATGGTGACCGGCTGGGTGAACGCATCCGAATGGGCGCCGGCGCTCTCCGGGCTGAAGGCGCCGTTCGGCGTGTTCTCGATCCTCGGCAATCACGACTGGTGGGAGGATCGCTCGGCACAGGCGGCTGGGGCAGGGCCGACAATTTCCCGCAAGGCGCTCGAGGCTGTCGGCATTCCGGTGCTGGAGAACGACGTGGTGCACTTGGAAAAGGACGGGAAAGGCTTCTGGATCGCCGGGCTGGCCGACCAGATTGCGCTCTTGCCGGACAGGGCAAAGGGCCGCGAGGGGCTTACCGGCCTCGACGATCTTCCGGGCACGCTCGCCAAGGTCGGCGACAGCGATCCCATCATCCTGCTCGCGCATGAGCCGGATATCTTTCCGAAGGTGCCGCGGCGGGTTTCGCTGACGCTGTCCGGACACACGCATGGCGGACAGGTGCGGCTGTTCGGCTATTCGCCGGTCGTGCCTTCCGCCTATGGCAATCGCTATGCCTACGGCCATGTCGTCGAGAACGACCGCAACCTGATTGTCTCGGGCGGTCTCGGCTTCAGCATTGCGCCGATCCGCTTCGGCGTGCGGCCGGAGATATTGCAGATCGATCTTGGCTAAGGCGTACCTGATATTCAGGTGAGCCCGGCCTGCGAATGACGGCTTCCGGCGCTTCCGG
>CCNC01000170.1 GCA_000824845.1 Mesorhizobium sp. ORS 3359
CGCTCCGGTTCTCGGAACCCGCCATTCTCGACTCGGCCTGACCTGAATCTCGATACGCCTTGGTTCGCTGCCTTATCGAAGCGACCTGAGCACATTCATCACATCCGGCTCGGCCTTCTCGCCGTCGAAGGCATCGACGACGCCGAAGGCGCCGCCATAGCTCCACACCGACCAGGAGAACCCATGCGCCTCGGCGCGGGCGATCATGTCGCGCACATAGGTGGCGCGGTATGCGGCCGGCATGACGAAGCCGTTGCCATATTCCTTGCGGATCATGCCGAATTCGCCGAGCGTGATATCCTGCGGCTTGACGCCGTTGGCTTTCGCCCAGGCGCCGACCGTCCTGAACGGCGCATCCATGACGGCGCCCAGCTTTTCGGAACTGTCCATCGCTGCCACCTGTTCGTCGAGATAGGCGAGCATGCCGCTCTGCCGCGCCCAGGGCGCCTCGGCCCTGATTCGGTCGCGGATCGTATCCAGCGTCACGTCCAATTGCGGCTTGGGAACGGCTGTGAGCGGATAGGGCAGGCCGGTGACGTATTGGATGAAATCGCCGGCCCAGGTCGCGCCCTGGTGTGTCAGAAGGAACGGGTCGTAGGAATGGAAGGTCCAGATGATGTTGTCGTCGGGGATCGTCCCGGGGTCGATCCTGGCCAGGGACTCCGCGTTTGAAAAGCAGCCGCCGGTCAGGATCAGCGTGAGCCTGGTGGCGGAAGCTCGCGCGGCCGCGAACAGCTTTTTCTGGCGGTCGGGCCAAAGGTTGGTGCCGCTCGCGTCGCAATCGAGGATCGGCTCGTTCATCAGCTCCAGCGCGACCTGCTTCGGATCTTCCCGGGCCAGCGTCTTTGCCATGTTGCGCACGACCTCGGCATAGGCGTCGAACGTCGCCGGACCGTCCATCACCTGCCCCATGCCGATCTTGCGGTTGCCGCCCGCGGGGATCAGATGCAAGTCGACGATCACCTTCAGGCCGGCGCGGTTGATCATGCGCGCCGAGTCGAGCACGCTGGCATAGAGGTCGTCGCGAAGCGCCTCGGTCCGGTCCGACAGAAAGGGCGCGGGATCGACCGGCATGCGCAGGAAATCGAGACCGGCATCCTTGAGCGCCTTGAGGTCGTCCTGCTCGAGGAATTTGCGCCACTCGGGATAGGGCAGGATCGCCTGGCGATCGCCCCATTTGTCCTCGGTCGGCCAGGTGACCCACTGGTCGAGATTGAGGCCGCGTTTCATCGAGAACGTCGCTGCCCCGGCCGGCAGCGCCAGCGCGCCGAGCGCAAGCAGCGCCGCCATCAAGCTCTTGATCATCGTGCCCAACAGTGCCATCCCGTTCCCGCGCGAAAACACCTGCCTGTTCAGGTCAGAAAAGGAAAGCGCGATGGACGATCATGGTGAATCGGCGGCGCTCAGTGCCGGGCTTTCCGGCGCGCTGACGGATTTCGGCCACCGGCTGATGGCGAGGGTCTATTATGCCGACACCGATTTCTCCGGCGTCGTCTACCATGCGCGCTATCTCGAATTCCTCGAGCGCGGCCGCTCCGACTATCTGAGGCTGACCGGTGTCCACCACACCGAGCTGCTGGACGGCAAGCATGGCGAGCGCATCATCTGGGTGGTGCGGCGCATGGAGATCGACTTCCGCTCGCCGGCCCGCATGGACGACATCCTCACCATCGACACGCGCACCGACGACATTTCCGGCGCGCGCATCTTCATGGGGCAGCAGCTGAAGCGCGGCGGCGATGTGCTGGTCGAGGCGAAAGTCGAGGCCGCGATCGTCGGCGAAAGCGGCCGCCCGAAGCGTTTCCCGAAGGAGTGGATTGCGGCTTTTATGCCTCGGGTACGCTGATATTCAGGTGATGCCGGCCTGCGAATGATGGCTTCCTGCGCTTCCGGTGCTCAACGTACTTCAAGCACGCTCCGCTCCGGTTCTCGGAAGCCATCGTTCTCGGCTCGGCCCGACCTGAATCTCAGCATACCCTTGCGGCGGCGCTTGTTGATTGGTCTGCTGCCAAGCGCGGCAATGCGCCGCGCCTGACATCCTAACCCATCCTTAACCATAACGGTTCATGAAGGAATTGGTGAAGATTGGCGCAATTCGTGCGCCTTCCTTTCACCAATATTTGCCTCGAAAAGGCCGCGAAACGGTGCATTCGGGGCGTGTCCCGCAAGCTTCACGCTTCGCGCGATCGGACCAAAGGGATGCCCATGGGCCAGCCGCCAGCGATGCCCGGAAAATCTTAAGGACTTAAGTGATGGAAAATATCGCACTCGCCGATCCGGCAGCGCATTTGTCGATCTGGGCCCTGTTCATGCAGGCCGGCTGGGTGGTCAAGCTGGTGATGATCGGCCTGCTTTGCGCCTCGATCTGGACCTGGGCGATCATCATCGACAAGCTCGTCGCCTATAGCCGCATGCGCCTCGCCCTCAATCGCTTCGAGCAGGTGTTCTGGTCCGGGCAATCGCTCGAGGACCTCTACCGCACGCTGGCCGACCGCAAGACCACCGGCATGGGCGCGATCTTCGTCGCCGCCATGCGCGAATGGAAGAAGAGCTTCGAAAAGGGCGCGAAGTCGCCGCTGGCGCTGCAGACCCGCATCGACAAGGCGATGGACCTGGCGTTGACGCGCGAGATGGAAAGGCTGGAGGGACGCCTCGGCTTCCTCGCCACCACCGGCTCGGCCGCGCCCTTCATCGGCCTGTTCGGCACCGTCATCGGCATCATGACGTCTTTCCAGGCAATCGCCGCGTCGAAGAACACCAGCCTATCGGTGGTGGCGCCCGGTATCGCCGAGGCGCTGCTGGCGACCGCGATCGGCCTGCTCGCGGCCATCCCGGCGGTCATCGCCTACAACAAGCTGTCATCGGACGCGAACAAGCTCGCCGTGCGTATGGAAGGGTTCTCGGACGAGTTCTCCGCCATACTCTCGCGCCAAATCGATGAAAAAGTAGCGCAGAAGGCCTGAGGAACAATCATGGGGATGTCTGCTGCTGGCGCAGGTGGCTCGGGGCGAGGCGGACGCGGCCATAGGCGCCGTGGCCGTCACCATGGCCTGATGTCGGAAATCAACGTCACGCCGATGGTCGACGTGATGCTGGTGCTGTTGATCATCTTCATGGTCGCGGCGCCGCTGCTCACCGTCGGGGTTCCGATCGATCTGCCGGACACGCAGGCCAAGGCGATGAATGTCGACACGCAGCCGATCACCGTCTCGATCGACGCCGCCGGCAAGATTTTCCTGCAGGAAACCGAGATCCCGATCGAGGAACTGGTGGCCAAGCTGCAGGCGATCTCGAAGACGGGCTATGACGAGCGCATCTTCATCCGCGGCGACAAGTCGACCGACTACGGCACGGCGATGAAGGTCATGGCCCGCATTTCAGCGGCCGGCTACAAGAATATCGGCCTGGTCTCGCTGCAGGAACAGGATCAGTAGACGCCAGATGCGCACGGGCCTCACCTCATCGGTGATCTTGCATGCGGTAGCGCTGGCCTTCGGGCTGTTCACGCTGTCCTCGCCACCGGCCATGCCGGCCAGCGACGTGGAATCGGTGGCCGTCGATATCGTGCCGATGGAGGCAATCGCGCAAACGCTGCAGGGCGACAAGAAGGCGGTCATGCATGACAAGCCGGCGCCCGTTCCGACGAAGCGGCCGGATATCGTTCCCAATGCCCAGAAGGTCGGCGAGAACACTGTCGACACCGATAAGCCGGTGACGGACGAAGCCAAGCCGAAGCCGGTCGAGAAGACGGCGGCGCCGCCGCCTGCGCCGACACCAACCGAGAAGCCTGCGGTCGAGGACGTGCCGAAGCCGCAGGAGAAGCCGAAGCCGACGCCTGCGACGGAAGTCGCGCCGACGCCGACGCCGAAGGAAGAGGTCAAGCCCGAGCCAGTCAAGCAGACAGAGCCCAAGCCGACGCCGGCGAAGGAAGCGACGCCAACGCCCGACAAGACCGCGGCCATCCAGAAGGAAGAGGTCAAGCCGGACGCAGTGGCCGAGGCGATCTCGCAGGACCAGCCGACGGATGAGGCGAAGCTGCCGGATTCAGCGCCCGCGCCGGAAGCCCGGCCGAAGCAGCAGCCGCAGCCGGCCCAGGCCGAGAGCGCCAAGGCGCCGGATCGCAAGGACGCGGAAAAGCCGGTGAAGGAAGCGTCTTCCAAGAAGAAGTCCGACGAGAAGCAATTCAACGCCGATGAGATAACCGCGCTGCTCGATAAGCAGAAACCGTCCGGCGGCGGCGCCAAACGCTCGACGCAGCAGGCTTCGCTGGGCGGCGAGAAGGACCAGGGCCAGAAGCTCTCCAAGTCGGAGCAAGGGGCATTGGAGGATCAGCTCGGTGGTTGCTGGACCCTTCCGGTCGGTCTCGAGGGCTCCGAAAACTTCACCGTGGTCATCCGTTTCAACCTCAATGCCTCAGGCAAGCTCGAGGGCCGCCCGACCGTCGAGAAGTCCAGCGGCAACCCCCAGTTCGACGCTAGCGCGGTTCGCGCCGTGCAGAAATGCGATGTCGCAGGTCTGCAGGTTCCCGCCGGAAAGCAGGACATCTGGTCTGACGTTCGCGTCAACTTCGATCCGAGAGCGATGCTTGGCCTGTAGCCTGAGCACCCAAAAAATCAGCAAGAGAAGCGAGAAGACATGAAATCCATCCTCAAGCCGCTCCTGATGGTCGCCGCGATGGCGGCAGGCATAAGTTCTGTCACCACCTTGCCCGCTCAGGCAACTCTTGAGCTGAACGTCAACAAAGGCAATGTCGAGCCGATGCCGATCGCCATCCCTGATTTCCAGGGAGGGCTTGGTCCGCAGATATCGGAGATCGTGACAGCCGACTTGAAACGGTCGGGGCTGTTCGCGCCGATCGACAAGGCCGCTTTTGTCGAAAAGATCACGAACCCCGACGCCGCGCCCCGTTATGAAGACTGGAAAGTCATCAACGCACAGGCGCTGGTGACGGGCAGCGTGAGCAAGGAGGCGGACGGCCGCATCCGCGCCCAGTACCGGCTGTGGGATATTTTCGGCAACCAGCAGCTGGCCGGAGAGCAGTTTTTCGCCAACGACGCCAATCAGCGCCGTGTCGCCCACATCATCGCCGATGCGATCTACGAGAAGATCACCGGCGAAAAGGGCTATTTCGATACACGCGTCGTCTTCGTCGACGAATCCGGCGCCAAGAACGCGCGCAAGAAGCGGCTCGCCATCATGGACCAGGACGGCGCCAATGTGCGCTATCTGTCGGACGGTCGCGCCATCGTGCTGACGCCGCGCTTCTCGCCGAACCGGCAGGAAATCACCTACATGTCCTATGAGAGCGGACAGCCGAAGGTCTATCTTTTGCAGATCGAGACCGGGCAGCGCGAGCTGGTTGGCAATTTCCCGGGCATGACGTTTGCGCCGCGCTTCTCGCCCGATGGCCAGAAGGTGATCATGAGCCTGCTGCGCGACGACGGCAATTCCAACATCTTCGCGATGGACCTGAGGAGCCGCTCGACCACGCGGCTCACCGATTCGACCGCGATCGACACCTCGCCCTCCTATTCGCCGGACGGCTCGCAAGTCGTCTTCACCTCCGATCGCGGCGGCGGCAGCGGGCGCTCGCAGATCTACGTCATGGGCGCGGACGGCTCCAATCCGCACCGAATCTCCTTCGGCGACGGCGTCTACTCGACGCCGGTCTGGTCGCCGCGCGGCGACCTCATCGCCTTCACCAAGCAGAGCGGCGGCGAATTCCAGATCGGCGTCATGAAGACCGACGGCTCTGGCGAGCGCATCCTGTCCTCAGGCTTCCAGCAGGAGGGCCCGACCTGGGCGCCGAACGGCCGGGTCTTGATGTTCTTCCGCGACTCCGGCGGCGGACCGAAGCTGGTCTCGGTCGACCTCACCGGCCGCAACGAGCAGCCGATCCCGACGGCGAACTACGCGTCGGATCCGGCGTGGTCGCCGTTGCTGGAGTGAGGGAACTGAGGAATTGAAGAACTGAAGAATTGAGGAAATGAAGAAGCGGATAGGCCTCAAATCCCCGCTTTTCATGTCTTGGTCGCGTTTTGGCCGCATTTCCGCCTAGGGTCCGCGGGCAATGTCCTCCCCGGTAAAAGCGTGGGGCGTAGCAGTCGCGGACGGCGGCTCGAAACCAAAAATTAACCGTGTTTCTTGAATGCCGGTTAACCCAAACGTGGTTACTGGGTGATCAACGAAATCACTCGAATGCTAAGGAGAGGGCGGCATGGGCCGTATCGCAGCACTTACCAGAAACCCGGCGATGATCGCGTTGGTGGCGGCTCTCGCCATTACCGGTTGCGCCTCGAAGAAGACGCCGAATAGCGCGGCCGATCTTGGGCTCAACGGCGCCGGCGCCGCCACGCCGGGTTCCGCGCAGGACTTCACCGTCAACATCGGCGACCGCATCTTCTTCGACACCGACTCCTCATCGATCCGCGCTGACGCGCAGACCACGCTGGCGCGCCAGGCGCAGTGGCTCAACCAGTATCGCCAATACGCGATCGTCATCGAAGGCCATGCCGACGAGCGCGGCACGCGTGAGTACAATCTGGCGCTGGGCGCCCGCCGCGCCGCCGCCACCCGCGACTTCCTGGTTTCCAAGGGCGTGTCCGCCAGCCGCCTGAAGACCATCTCCTACGGCAAGGAGCGTCCGGTAGCAGTCTGCGACGACATCTCCTGCTGGTCGCAGAACCGCCGCGCCGTCACCACGCTGTCGGGCGCCGGTTCCTGATAACCAGGCTCAGTGCCCGCCGCTTGGCGCGACGCCACCGGCGGCAAAAATACAACATCGCGAAAATCAAAGGCGGCCTCAGGGTCGCCTTTTTCATTTGCAACGGCTTGAAACAAAATTTGGCCGAAGTCTCGCGTCCTGCTATGAGCGCGAGGGCGCTTCCTCCCATTGTCTGATTTGGAAAGGCGCATCAGGCCAACACATCCACCGCGAGAGACAGAATGCATTTCAGAACGGTCCTGAGCGGCACGCTTGCGCTGCTGCTCGTATCAAGCTTCCCGAGCCTTGCCGCCTCGGCCGACAGCGCCGCGCGGGCCTCCGACAGCGGGTTCACCTTCCATCTGCCGACGCTCGGCATCTTCGGCGACAAGAAGAAGCCGGAACAGGCGCAGGTCGCGCAGGACAACAGCGGGGGCATGACGGGTCTGGAAGACCAGGTGCGTCAGCTGAACGGCAAGATCGAGGAGATGAACTTCCAGATCCTGCAGATGCAGGAACAGATCCGAAAGCAGCAAGAAGACAATGAATTCCGCTTCCAGCAGCTCGAGGGCGGTTCGCAAGGCGGCGCCAAGCCGACCGGGCAGAAGAAGTCGGAGGCCGCGCCTCAGGACGGAACCGGCGGCAACACCAACCTCGGCGATGCCGGCACCGGCGATTCGGGCGCTGGCGACGCCGGAACCGATAATAGCGTCGCTCAGGCCCCGGCGACGCAGGCGCCGGCCGACACCGGCGGGCAAAATGGCGGCGGCAAGACGGTCGGCGACGTCATTGTGGAATCGCAGACCGGCGACCCCGGCAAGCTGATCACCGGCGCGCCGCCGAAGAATTTCGGCACCATCACCGTCGACAAGAACGGCAATGTCGTCAATGCCGAGACCGACCCGCAGGCCAGCGCGCCGGCGCAGGCTCCCTCGGCCACGGCAAGCGCTCCTTCCGCCGAGGCGCCGGCCAAGAAGAGCAAGTCCGGCGGCACGGAGGTCGCGGCCCTGCCGTCGACCAACGATCCGGACGAGCTCTACCGCAATTCCTACCAGTTCATCCTGTCGGGGGATTATCCGACCGCAGAGCAGGGTTTTCGCGACCATATCTCGCGCTTCCCCAAGGACGCCAAGGCGGCGGACGCGCATTACTGGCTGGGCGAGTCGCTGCTTGGCCAGCAGAAGTACCGTGATGCGGCGGAGATCTTCCTGGCCGCCAGCAAGGACTACCCGAAGGCCAAGAAGGCGCCCGACATGCTGCTCAAGCTCGGCGTCTCGCTGGTGGGGCTGAAGCAGAACGACGTGGCCTGCGCCACCTTCAACGAGATCGGCAAGCGCTATCCGGACGTTTCCGGCACGCTCAAGGAACGCATCAAGCAGGAAAAGGCACTGGCGGCGTGCTGACGCCCGATACCAAAGCCAACCTCTCAGACCGCCTTTTCTTCGACCTGGACTTTTCGACCGGCGCCGTTGCAGCCGTGTCCGGCGGCAGCGACTCGACCGCCCTGCTCCTTCTTCTCAAAGATCACCTCGACCGGACCGCGCCGGCCGCCAGGCTGCTCGCGGTGACGATCGATCACGGCTTGCGGCCGGGTTCGGCCACCGAGGCGCGGCAGGTTGCCGATTTCTGCGCCGAGCGTGGCATCGCGCATCGCATTCTCGCCTGGCGCGGCGACAAGCCCGCGAGCGGGCTGCCGGCCGCCGCGCGCGAGGCGCGCTACAGGCTGCTGGCGCAAGCAGCCGACGCCGAAGGCATCAAGCTGATCCTGACCGGCCACACCGCCGACGACCAGGCCGAGACGGTGCTGATGCGGCAGGCGCGCGACGATGACGGCCGCGGCCTTGCCGGCATGGCGCCCGCCACGCTGCATGACTGGCGCAGCTGGATCGTCCGGCCGCTGCTCGGCACAAGACGCGCTGCGTTGCGCGACATGCTGCGGCACCGCGACATCGGCTGGATCGAGGACCCGACCAATGCGGATGCCCGCTTCGAGCGGCCGCGCATGCGCGCGGCGCTCGCGCAGGGCGAAGGCGAACGGCGCATTGCCGAGGCGCTGGCGCTGTCGGCCCAGGCGGCACGCGAGCGCCACGACATCGGTCGCCGCGCCGCCAACCTCATCGACGCGCTCGCCAGCAGGCCGGTTCCGGGTCTCATCCGCCTCGATCGCGATTTCGCTGGGCATGAGGACGGCCAAGCGGCCGTTTACGTGCTGCGCATCCTGCTGGCCACGGTTGGCGGCATGTCCTTTCTCGCGGACGAGGCGCGCTGTGCTGAGCTGCTTTCCCGCCTGCAGCTGGGATCGCTTTGCGCCACATTGTCGCGGACGGTGGTCGATGCGCGCCGTACAGCCATTTTCCTTCGCCGCGAAAGCCGCAACCTGCCCGTCCCCGCGCCGCCGACGGATAATTGGCTTTGGGACAACCGCCGGCGCATCACTTTGAAAGACGGACCGGGCGATTTGGTGATCGCGCCGCTGGGCCCTGCCGCCGCCAGTAAAACGCCCTTCAGCGAGGATGTTCCAAAAAGCCTTTCACGCGCCGCGCTTGCTGCGGAGCCGGCGCTATGGTCCGGCGGCAAACACCTTGATTTCGCTGACGTCGATACCGGCCCGCAATCGGTGTCAATCGTTCCGGCGGTTGCCCCTTTCGCGCGCTTCCTGCCGTGCTTCGACATTGAGCCCGCCACCGCCGTCGCGATGCTTGTCGGAGCGCCGCCGGTGCCGGCGCCGCCATTCCATGGCCATGATGGTGGGCGAGGGTGGGCGAAAGCTTAACCGATACGTGCTGTTCTGCTTGGCAAGGGGAGGCGCTCTCCCTATGTTAGGCCCAAGCTTCTCCATCATCGCGGGCCCGCAGGCGGGCTCCAACGGGACAATAGATGAATCCGAACTATCGCAACCTCGCGCTCTGGGCGATCATAGCGGTCCTGCTCATCGCCCTGTTCAATCTGTTCCAGACGCCCCAGACGCGCGGTGCAACGACGGATATTCCCTATTCGCAGTTCCTGCAGGACGTCGCCTCCGGCCGGGTCAAGAGCGTGACCATCGCGGGTGCCCGCGTCTTCGGCAACTACACGGACAACGCCAACGGCTTCCAGACTTATTCGCCGGGCGACCCGTCGCTGGTTTCCAGGCTGCAAGACAAGAACGTCACCATCACCGCCAAGCCTGAGACCGACGGCTCCAACTCGCTTTTCGGCTATCTGATTTCGTGGCTGCCGATGATCCTGATCCTCGGCGTGTGGATATTCTTCATGCGCCAGATGCAGTCCGGCTCCGGAAGAGCGATGGGCTTCGGCAAGTCGAAGGCCAAGCTTCTGACGGAGGCGCATGGCCGCGTCACCTTCCAGGATGTCGCTGGCGTCGACGAAGCCAAGGAAGACCTCGAGGAGATCGTCGAGTTCCTGCGCGATCCGCAGAAGTTCCAGCGTCTCGGCGGCAAGATCCCGCGCGGCGTGCTGCTGGTCGGCCCGCCCGGCACCGGCAAGACGCTGCTCGCCCGCTCGGTCGCCGGCGAGGCCAACGTGCCGTTCTTCACCATCTCCGGCTCGGACTTCGTCGAGATGTTCGTCGGCGTCGGCGCGAGCCGCGTGCGCGACATGTTCGACCAGGCCAAGAAGAACGCGCCCTGCATCATCTTCATCGACGAGATCGACGCGGTCGGCCGTCATCGTGGCGCCGGGCTCGGCGGCGGCAATGACGAGCGCGAGCAGACGCTGAACCAGCTGCTGGTCGAGATGGACGGCTTCGAGTCGAACGAGTCGATCATCCTGATCGCCGCCACCAACCGGCCTGACGTGCTCGACCCGGCGCTGCTGAGGCCGGGCCGCTTCGACCGCCAGGTCGTGGTGCCGAATCCCGACATCGTCGGCCGCGAGAAGATCCTCAAGGTGCATGTGCGCAACGTGCCGCTGGCGCCCAATGTCGACCTCAAGGTCATCGCGCGCGGCACGCCGGGCTTCTCCGGCGCCGACCTGATGAACCTCGTCAACGAATCCGCGCTGATGGCGGCGCGCCGCAACAAGCGGCTGGTCACCATGGCCGAGTTCGAGGACGCCAAGGACAAGATCATGATGGGCGCGGAGCGCCGTTCGTCGGCGATGACCCAGGCGGAGAAGGAGCTGACCGCCTATCACGAGGCCGGCCACGCCATCCTGGCGCTCAACGTGCCGACGGCGGACCCGCTGCACAAGGCGACCATCATCCCGCGCGGCCGCGCGCTCGGCATGGTCATGCAACTGCCGGAAGGCGACCGCTATTCGATGAGCTACAAATACATGATCTCCAGGCTGGCGATCATGATGGGCGGCCGCGTCGCCGAGGAGTTCAAATTCGGCAAGGAAAACATCACGTCGGGCGCCTCCTCCGACATCGAGCAGGCGACCAAGCTGGCGCGCGCCATGGTCACGCGCTGGGGCTTCTCCGACAAGCTCGGCCATGTCGCCTATGGCGACAACCAGGAAGAGGTCTTCCTCGGCCACTCGGTGGCGCGCCAGCAGAACATCTCGGAAGAGACGGCGCAGATCATCGACGCCGAGGTGCGGCGGCTGATCGATGACGCCTATTCGACCGCGAAGTCGGTGCTGACCAAGAAGAAGAAGGAATGGATCGCGCTCGCCGAAGGACTGCTCGAATACGAGACGCTGTCCGGCGAAGAGATCAAGCAGTTGATCGCCGGCCACAAGCCCGCCCGCGACCTCGGCGACGACACCCCGCCCAGCCGGGGCTCTGCGGTGCCGAAGGCCGGCACTGGCGGTCGCCGCAAGAAGGGTCCTGAGCCCGAAGGCGGCATGGAACCGCAGCCGTCAAGCTGAGGACAGCGAATGCTCACAACGAACGCCGCGGATCAAACCGCGGCGTTTTTGCTTTTTGGGCGCACCGGAGGTTTGGCTGGCGTGCTCTGGTGATTGGCGAAAGTGGTGGGACAGCCAATCTCCCTCTTTGTGGGAGAAATGCCCGGCAGGGCAGAGGGGGCGCTATCTCGCGAGCGTATCAAAGCTTGGGTTCCTCTCCCCCGCCAAGGCGCGGGAGAGGTGGCCGCGAAGCGGACGGAGAGGGAGGCTGTCGCAGGGCGCTTCCCTCTCCGCCTCGGTTTCGCCGAGCCGCGGACGTGACTTTTGAAGCTATCCAACAAAAAGCCCGCGCATCTCGCGATGCACGGGCTTTTTTCTGAAAGAGAGCAAGCGATCAGCTCTTCAGCTTGGCATTGCAGAGGCTGTAGTAGCCGCCGCCCTTCTGGATCCAACGAAGGCCATTCAACGTACCCGCCTCCTTGTTGTCGTGGTAACCCTGCAGGCAGGTCTTCATCCTGGCCTTCGCGGGCGTTTCGGCCTTGAACTCGGCGGCGAGGGTGGTCGGGAATGTCACACCCGCCGGCGCCACAGTGGGGGTGACCGCCGCGCTGGTGTCTTTTTCTGCTGGCTCCGCGGTTTTGACCGAATCCGCGCTGACACTCTCCGCGGCGGACGTGGCGCATTTCTCCTTGCGGAAAGCGGCCCAGTCCATGCCGTTCAGAGTGCCGCCATCCTTGGCTGCCCGATAGGTCTCGCCACATTCCTTCATCGTCAGTGCGCTTGCCGGTGAGGCGCTCCAAACGACCAGTGCCGTCACAGTCAATGCCGCCAATTTCAAACTGAACATTGAGACCCTCCTGATTGAGAATAAGTTCGACGTCTTTTTGTATACTGTTTGTTCCCTTTATGTTCAACTGGAATCTTTGCTGCTACGGACAAGCCTCGCGGTGGGCAGTGTGGCCGAACCCATGATGCCGACAGTCCTGCGATATGCAGATGCGAGCAAGGCCGCGGGCGACTTCGCGCAACAAAAAGCCCGCGCATCTCTCAATGCGCGGGCCTCTTCTCGTCGAATAATTAGGCGATCAACTCTTCAGCTTGGCATTGCAGAGGCTGTAGAAGCCGCCGCCCTTCTGGATCCACTTCAGGCCGTTCAGCGTGTTGGCGTCCTTGTTGGCATAGTACTGCTCGAGGCAGGTATGCATGCGGCCCTTGCCCGGATTTTCGGTGGCGAATTTCGGCGAGATCGCCTTCGGGAAGCTCACACCCTTCGGCGCTGCGACCGTCGGCTTCGCCGGCTCGCTGGTGTAGGTGGCTTCCGTCGGAGCCGGCACGGTGTCGTCGTCATCGGCGCCGGCACCGCACTCCGCCTTGCGGAAGTCGTTCCACTTCATGCCGTTGAGCTTGTTGGCGGTCTTCGCGGCCTGGTATTTGGTGCTGCATTCGGCCATGGTCAGGCCCTTGCCGCCGGCGGCAGCCGCGGTCGCCGTCTTGGTCGTCTTAGCGGGCTTGGTTTCCGTAGCGGGCGCGGCGGTAGCCGCGGCGGTTGCGCCGGGGCCGCACTCGGCCTTGCGGAAGTCATTCCACTTCATGCCGTTGAGCGTGCCGGCGGATTTTGCAGCCTGGTACTTGGCGCTGCATTCCTTGGAGCTCAGGCCCTTGGCCGCGTCGTCGGCAGCGGCGGCGGCCTTTGCCTTCTTGGTCGTCTTGGTGTCGGCGGCCTTGGTGTCGGTCGCAGCCTTGGTATCGGTGGCCGCCTTGGTGTCGGTCGCGGCGGAAGCATCGCTGCCGCACTGCGCCTTGCGGAACTGGTTCCAGGTCTGGCCGGCAAGCGTTCCCGCATCCTTGGCCGCATTATACTTGGTGCTGCACTCGGCCATGGTCAGCGCGTTGGCCGGCGCCGCCATGAACAAGGTTGCGACGGCGAGACCCGTCAAAGCTGCAAGTCTATGAATAAGCATGGCGTTTTCTCCCTTGCTGCCGCCAATAGGTGTCCCTATGCCAAATCAATAGCTCTCAATGTCCGGTTGCGCCAGATGCATCCGCCGCGGGACCCGTCACAAAGTGTGTTGCTCCTGATAAGGTGATGAATTGCTTGCGGGTTCGCCGCCAGCCAAGGTTTCCAGGCTCCGAAATGCCTCGTGTCGGCAGGTGTAGCGCCGCCAAGTCAAAGGTGGTGATAGGCTGTCGAACCACTTGCACCGCCCGCGACAATGTTTTTCTAAGGATTGGTAATATACAATCACGAAATTTGATGATCGGATGCGGCCCAATTGTGGCAATACGGGCCCGCTGAAAAACCGACGGGGACTGTAAGGATATGGCAGGTCAGTATTTCGGCACGGACGGTATTCGCGGACGCGCCAACAAATTTCCGATGACGGCCGAGGTCGCCATGCGCGTCGGCATGGCCGCCGGGCTTTCGTTCCAACGCGGCAATCATCGTCACCGCGTCGTGCTCGGCAAGGATACGCGGCTTTCCGGCTACATGATCGAGAACGCCATGGTTGCCGGCTTGTGCGCCGCCGGCATGGATGTCTTCCTGCTCGGCCCGATACCGACGCCTGCCGTCGCCATGCTGGTGCGCTCGCTGCGCGCCGACATCGGCGTGATGATCTCGGCCTCGCACAACCCTTATTACGACAACGGCATCAAGCTGTTCGGTCCCGACGGCTATAAGCTCTCCGACGAGATCGAGGAGCGCATCGAAGGCATGCTCGACAAGGACATCGAGCTGGCGCTCGCCGATTCGGACGGGCTTGGCCGGGCCAAGCGCGTCGACGGCGTGCATGACCGCTACATCGAATTCGCCAAGCGCACGCTGCCGCGCTCGATGTCGCTCTCGGGTCTGCGGATCGTCGTCGATTGCGCGAACGGCGCCTCCTACAAGGTGGCGCCCGAGGCGCTGTGGGAACTCGGCGCCGAGGTGGTCGCGATCAATGTCGAGCCGAACGGCTTCAACATCAACAAGGAGTGCGGCTCGACCCATCCGGCCGGCCTGCAGAAGAAGGTGCATGAGGTGCGCGCCGATATCGGCATCGCCCTCGACGGCGACGCCGACCGCGTGGTCATCGTCGACGAAAACGGAGCGATCGTCGACGGCGACCAGATCATGGCGCTGATCGCCGAATCCTGGCACCAGAGCGGAAGGCTGGCCGGCGGCGGCGTCGTTTCCACCGTGATGTCCAATCTCGGCCTGGAGCGCTTCCTCGGCGACATGAAGCTGCAGCTGCATCGCACCAAGGTGGGCGACCGCTATGTCGTGGAGCATATGCGCGCGCATGGCTTGAATGTCGGCGGCGAGCAGTCCGGCCACATCGTGCTTTCCGATTTCTCGACCACCGGCGACGGCCTGGTCTCGGCGCTGCAGGTGCTCGCCTGCATCAAGCGACAGAACCGCCCGGTCAGCGAATTGTCGAAGAAGTTCGAGCCGGTGCCGCAGCTTCTCAAGAACGTCCGCATCTCCGGCGGCAAGCCGCTGGAGGAAGCGTCGGTCAAGGCGGCGATCGAAGAAGGGCGCAACCGGCTCGGCACGTCCGGCCGCCTCGTCATCCGGCCATCCGGCACCGAGCCGTTGATCCGCGTCATGGCCGAGGGCGACGACCCGCAACTGGTCGAGGCGGTCGTCAACGACATCGTGGGCATCCTCCAGGAAACCCGCAGCGCCGCCTGAACCCGGTTGCCGAGCTACTCAAGGTCATCGAGCCCGCCGTCAGGCGGGCTTTTTCGTCGAGGGCAGGCCTCCCAGACAACGGGGTTCCCTCTAAAATTGTATAGATTCGTGGTTAATCGGTACGGTTAAACGGCTTTTAACCTTTGCAATTCATTATCCAAACCCGAGGTCAATCATCTTCGGGCGGGTGTCGTCCCGAGGCTTCTTAGGGGTGACAGAATGTTCAAGACAGCAAGAATGGCATTGCTTGCCGCGCTGTTCGCGGGCTTGGCCGGACCGCTCTTCGCGGCCGACCTCCCCGAACCGCAGGTCGAAGAGGCGCCGCCGCCGGTCGTCGAACAGCAGCCGATTGATGTCGGCGGCTGGTATATCCGCGGCGACATCGACTATCACAAATCGGATCTCGGCAGCATCGACTATATTACATATGGGCCGCCACCCGGCAGCAACGATTTTGATTTCGGCCATCTGAAGGGCGGCTTCTCGCTTGGCGGTGGTGTCGGCTACAAGATCAACAGCTATCTCCGCACCGACCTGACCGCGGATTACTGGTTCAAGTCGAACTTCAACGGCCAGACCTCGGATCTGCTCACCACGTCGACCGAAGTTTCAAAAATGAGCGCCTTGCTGCTGCTCGCCAATGCCTATGTCGATATCGGTACGTGGCACGGCATCACGCCTTATATCGGCGCCGGCATCGGTGGTGCGCACGTCAAATGGGACACGGTCCATGATCCGAACACCACCGAGACCAATCCTGGCTCGTCCAACTGGCGCTTCGCTTACGCGCTTATGGCTGGCGCGTCCTACTGCCTGACCGACAGGGTGATCCTCGACGCCGGCTACCGCTTCACGCACATCGAGGGCGGCCGCATGTTCGAGTTTGATACGAGCAGTTCCGGGCCAGGTTTCGACCACGGCATCAACACGCACGAAGTGCGCGGCGGCCTGCGCTACCAGTTCGGCGGCAACAATGGCTGCACCGAGCCTGTAGCCTACCAGCCGGAGCCAGAGCCGATCTACACCAAGTAATCGCTTCCTGGATCCTGGAATATCAAAGCCGCCCGGCGTTCAGCCGGGCGGCTTTCGTTTTATGCAACGCCGGTAAATATCGATCGAAATCAAATCGGTAAGCGGCTGTTATCCTTAACCGGCACTTAACCACTATGGTTAACAATGCCTCCTGAAACGGCAGCTCTGCTCGCGCTCGCGACTGGCGCCAACTTCAGGAGCCGGGGACCATGATATCCAGATCGCGTATCGCGTCAGCGCTTGCCGCAATCATCCTGCTGCCGATGCCGCCGGCGCTGGCTGCGGACTATGATCCGCCGATCTATGTCGACCAGGCGCCGGACTACCAGCCGGTCGAGGTCGGCTCGGGCTGGTATCTGCGCGGGGACGTCGCCTATCTGCCGCAGAAGACCTTCGACAACGGGGATTTCACCTTCCCGTCAACGATCAACAACGAAAGCTTCAGCGAGGGCGAGGACGCGTATTTCGCGAGCATCGGCTTCGGCTATCATTTCAACGATTACCTTCGCGCCGATCTCAACCTCGGTTATCTGCCCGGCAATCACGTCAGCGACACCTATGACGATTCAGGGGTCGCACCGACGGGAACGGCGATCCTTGGCTCGGGAAATGTGAAGAACTACGCGTTCTCCGGCATCCTCAATGGTTATGTCGATCTGGGCACCTATGTCGGGATCACGCCCTATGTCGGTGCCGGCATAGGTTTGGTTCGGACGACAAGCAAGCTTTCGGCCTCATACACAGACAGTGCCGACTCCACCAACGATTTCGTCCTGAGCAGCAACAAAAACCAATACTCGCTCGCCTATACGCTCAATGCGGGCCTTGCGTACCAAGTGACCAAGAATGTTCTTGTCGACCTCGGCTACCAATATTTCTCCGCCCCCAACGCGGAATATGTGGCCGCCGAGAGCCTGACCTCCTATCCGACCCGTAAGGGGATCAGCAACCACCAGATCAAATTCGGCCTGCGCTACGACCTTTGGTAAAGACAAGCGGGTCACGAAATGCCACGGCGAGTCCCACGGCTCGCCGTTTTCATTTCGGGCCGCGCGCCGAAGTGGTAGGGAATATCCCGACAGCGACAAAAACTTTGCTCTTGACGCCGAAAGCCTGAAAGCATATCGCCGTCCGTGGGCCACCCCTCCCCAACGAGGGGCCACTATCTGGAAGGATAGACCACGATGACGACGCTTACCAAGCCCGGACTCCGTCCGGCAAACCCCAATTTCTCTTCAGGTCCCTGCGCAAAACGTCCCGGCTGGTCGGCCGAGGCGCTCTCCAAGGCTGCGCTCGGACGCTCCCACCGCGCCAAGATCGGCAAGAGCAAGCTCGAGCAGGCGATCGAGCTGACGCGCGACATCCTCAAGGTTCCCGCCGGCTACCGCATCGGCATCGTGCCGGCGTCGGACACCGGCGCGGTCGAGATGGCGCTGTGGTCGCTGCTCGGCGAGCGCGGCGTCGACATGGTCGCCTGGGAGAGCTTCGGCTCCGGCTGGGTGACGGATGTCGTCAAGCAGCTCAAGCTCGCCGACGTGCGCAAGTTCGAGGCCGGCTACGGGCAACTGCCCGACCTCAAGCAGATCGATTTCGATCGCGACGTGGTCTTCACCTGGAACGGCACGACCTCGGGCGTGCGCGTGCCGAACGGCGATTTCATTCCCGCGGACCGCAGGGGCTTGACCATCTGCGACGCGACGTCGGCCGCCTTCGCGCAAAGGCTCGACTTCGACAAACTCGATGTCGTCACCTTCTCCTGGCAGAAGGTGCTGGGCGGCGAAGGCGCGCACGGCATGCTGATCCTGTCGCCCCGCGCCGTCGAGCGGCTGGAGACCTACAAGCCGGCCTGGCCGCTGCCGAAGATCTTCCGCCTGACCTCGGGCGGCAAGCTGATCGAGGGCATCTTCAAGGGCGAGACCATCAACACGCCGTCGATGCTGTGCGTCGAGGATTATCTCGATGCGCTGCACTGGGCGAAGTCGATCGGCGGCCTGGAAGCGCTGATTGCCCGCGCCGACGCCAATGCCGCGGTCCTCGACCGGTTCGTGGCCAAGTCGCGTTGGCTCGGCCATCTGGCCGTCGACCCGGCAACGCGCTCGAACACGTCCGTGTGCCTGTCCTTCACCGATCCGGATATCGCGGCGCTCGATGCCGACGGTCAGGCGGCTTTCGCCAAGGGCCTCGTCTCGGCGCTCGACAAGGAAGGCGTCGCCTACGACATCGGCTCCTATCGCGACGCGCCGCCCGGACTGCGCATCTGGTGCGGCGCCACCGTCGAGACCGCCGATCTCGAAGCGCTGTTGCCCTGGCTCGACTGGGCCTTCGCCGCGCAGAAGGCGTCGCTCAAGGCGGCGGCCTGAAATCCGTGGCGGCCTGCGGGCCGCCGCCATTTCCCGACATCTCCAATTCCCTTTAAGGAGGCCGTGATGGCGCCCCGCGTTCTCGTTTCGGATAAACTTTCAACCACCGCCGTGCAGATCTTCAAGGATCGCGGCATCGAGGTCGACTACCTGCCCGACCTCGGCAAGGACAAGGAAAAGCTGCTCGAGGTGATCGACCAGTATGACGGCCTCGCCATCCGCTCGGCGACCAAAGTCACCGAGAAGCTGATCAATGCGGCAACCAGGCTCAAGGTCGTCGGCCGCGCCGGCATCGGCGTCGACAATGTCGATATCCCGGCCGCCAGCCGCAAGGGCATCATCGTGATGAACACGCCCTTCGGCAATTCGATCACCACGGCCGAGCATGCGGTGGCGATGATCTTCGCGCTGGCGCGGCAGATCCCGGAAGCCAATGCCTCGACCCATGCCGGAAAATGGGAAAAGAACCGCTTCATGGGCGTCGAGATCACCAGCAAGACGCTGGGCGTGATCGGGTGCGGCAATATCGGCTCGATCGTCGCCACGCGCGGCGTCGGATTGAAGATGCATGTTATCGCCTTCGATCCTTTCCTGTCGGATAGCCGCGCCGAGGAGCTCGGCGTCCAGAAGGTCGAGCTCGATGAGCTCTTCGCCCGCGCCGACTTCATCACGCTGCACACGCCGCTGACCGAGAAGACGCGCAACATCATCGACGCGGCCGCGATCGCCAAGATGAAGGACGGCGTGCGCATCATCAATTGTGCGCGTGGCGGCCTGGTCGTCGAGGCCGATCTGGTCGCGGCGCTGAAGAGCGGCAAGGTGGCGGGCGCCGGCATCGACGTGTTCGAGGTCGAGCCGGCGGAGAACAACCAGCTGTTCGGCATGGAGAATGTCGTGGCGACGCCGCATCTCGGCGCCTCGACCACCGAGGCTCAGGAGAATGTCGCGCTGCAGGTGGCCGAGCAGATGAGCGACTATCTCATCAAGGGCGCCGTCTCCAACGCCATCAACATGCCTTCGATCACCGCCGAGGAAGCGCCGAGGCTGAAACCGTTCGTCAAGCTCGCCGAGGTGCTCGGCGCCTTCGTCGGCCAGGTCACCGAGGACCCGATCAAGGAGGTCGAGATCCTGTTCGACGGCTCGACCGCGACGATGAACACCCGCGCGCTGGTGAGCGCCGCCCTTGCCGGCCTGATCCGGCCGCAGGTCTCAGACGTCAACATGGTGTCGGCGCCGATCATGGTGAAGGAGCGCGGCATCATCGTCGCCGAGGTCAAGCGCGACAAATCGGGCGTGTTCGACGGCTATATCAAGCTGACGGTAAAGACCGAGCACATGACGCGATCGATCGCGGGCACCTGCTTCTCCGACGGCAAGCCGCGCTTCATCCAGATCAAGGGCATCAATCTCGACGCCGAAGTCGGCCAGCACATGCTCTACACGACCAATGCCGATGCGCCCGGCATCATCGGCCTGCTCGGCACGGTGTGCGGCGAGAACGGCGTCAACATCGCCAATTTCCAGCTCGGCCGCAACCGGCCGGGCGGCGACGCGATCGCGCTGCTCTATCTCGACGCGCCCTTCCCGGAAAAGGTGCTGGAACAGGTGCGCGCGCACAAGTCGATCGACTCGGCGAAGCGGCTGCGCTTCGACGTCGGCGCCGAGTGAACGTTGAAAATGAAGACGCCCCGCCTGCGCCGGCAGGCGAGGCGTTGATAGTACAGCCATCGCCAACGGCTGCTTGACGCGTGATCGGCAGATATCATCCCGCCTGCAGTGCCGCTCTGCTGCCGCTGTATTCGGCAAGGGCAATGCCGCCGAGGACAAGAGCCAGCGCGAAGGCCTGATAGGGCTGAAACTGCTCGCCGACGATCAGCACCGAAAGCAGCGTGCCGAAGATCGGCACCAGGTTGATGAACAGGCCGGCGCGGTTGGCGCCGATCAGCTCGTTGCCCTTGATGTAGAGGACCTGCGAGACGACCGAGGCGCCGAGCGCCGTATAGAGGGTGAGCGCCCATCCGCTTGCGTCCGGCATGACGGCGCGGCCGGCCGCGAGCTCCCAGATGACGAAGGGCAGGGAGACCAGCAGCGCGGCGATCGACAGCGCCAGCATGAAACTCTGCCAGCGGATTGCCGGCTTGAGGCGCAGCCCAACCGAATAGAGGCTGTAGCAAAGCACAGCGACAAGCATGATGGCGTCGCCGAAGTTGAGGTCGAGCTTCAAGAGCTGGCCGAGGTCGCCATGGCTTGCGGTCAGCCCGACGCCGACGATGGTGAGCACGACGCCGACGATCTGCAGAGGCCGCACGCGCAGCCGGAAGAACATGAAGTTGACAAGGATGATGACGATCGGGATGGCGGCTTGCTCGATCGAGACGTTGATGGCGGTCGTGTAATTGAGCGCGGTGTAGAAGATGACGTTGAAGATGGTGAAGCCGCACGCGCCGAGGCCGGCAAGCAGTTTCCAGTGGCTGCGCACTTCGGGCCAGTCCTCGCGCAGCGTCCGCCAGCCGACAGGCAGCAGGATCAGCACAGCCATCACCCAGCGCAGGAACACCAGCGTCATCGGCGAGACATGGCCGACAGCAAGCTTGCCCGCGACCGAATTGCCGCCCCACAGCAGCATGGTCGACAGCAGGAACAAATAGGCGGCTCGGTGCATGAGGGATCGGCCTGCAGGGATGTTCGCGGGTTCAGGCCGGCCTAGAGTGGCGGCGGCGGCAAGTAAATGATGCGAAAGCTGGAATTTGTTATGCCTGATCGGGACGAGGCTTCGCCGGCATCGTCATCCCGATCCAACTCCTGGAGCACGATCGGGTTCCGAAAGCCGGCTCCCGCTTTTCAAATCACGGTCCAGGGATGGTTTCGGCGGCAAAGAAAGGGTCGCGCCGGCCGGCGCTTGACGCTATAGAGGCTGTCGTTTCAGGCCGCCCGCGCGGCATTTCAAGGGAAAAGAACATGGCCAATGTGGTGGTCGTCGGCTCGCAGTGGGGCGACGAAGGCAAGGGCAAGATCGTCGACTGGCTGTCGGAACGGGCCGACGTGGTCGTGCGCTTCCAGGGCGGCCACAATGCCGGCCATACGCTGGTCGTCGACGGCAAGGTCTACAAGCTGTCGCTGCTGCCCTCCGGCGTGGTCAGGCAAGGCAAGCTTTCGATCATCGGCAATGGCGTGGTGTTCGATCCGCACGCTTTCGTGGCCGAAGCCAAGAAGCTCAAGGACCAGGGCGTGGAGGTCACGCCGGAACGCCTGAAAATAGCCGAAAACACCGCGCTTATCCTGTCGCTGCACCGGGAGCTGGATGGATTCCGCGAAGATGCCGCCTCGAATTCCGGGACCAAGATCGGCACGACCCGCCGCGGCATCGGTCCCGCCTATGAGGACAAGGTGGGCCGGCGCGCGGTGCGGGTGATGGATCTGGCGGATTTGGAAACGCTTCCCTTGAAGGTCGACAGGCTGCTGACGCACCACAATGCGCTGCGTCGCGGGCTCGGCCATCCGGAGGCGACGCATGAGGCGATCATGCAGGAGCTGACCTCGGTGGCCGGCGAGATCCTGCCTTACATGGACCGCGTCTGGAAGGTGCTCGACGACAAGCGCCGCGCCGGCGAGCGCATCCTGTTCGAGGGCGCGCAGGGCACGCTGCTCGACATCGACCACGGCACCTATCCCTTCGTCACCTCGTCCAACACGGTAGCGGGTCAAGCCGCCGCCGGTTCCGGCGTCGGTCCCGGCGTCGTCGGCTATGTGCTCGGCATCACCAAGGCCTACACGACGCGCGTCGGCGAGGGGCCATTCCCGACCGAGCAGAAGAACGAGATCGGCGAGTTCCTCGGCACGCGCGGCCACGAGTTCGGCGTCGTCACCGGCCGCAAGCGCCGCTGCGGCTGGTTCGACGCCGTGCTGGTGCGCCAGGCCGTCGCCGTCAACGGCATCAAGGGCATCGCGCTCACCAAGCTCGACGTGCTCGACGGGCTGGACGAGATCAAGGTCTGCACCGGCTATCGCCTCGACGGCGAGACGATCGATTACCTGCCGGCCAGCCAGGGCGCGCAAGCGCGGGTCGAGCCCATCTACGAGACGCTCGAAGGCTGGAAGGGAACCACCGCCGGCGCCAGGAGCTGGAACGATTTGCCGGCGCAGGCCGTCAAATATGTCCGCTATATCGAGGAGCTGATCGGCGCCCCGGTGGCGCTGCTTTCCACCAGCCCCGAGCGGGACGACACGATACTTGTGACCGATCCGTTTCAAGACTAGTTTCACAGCCCTTCCCGGCGTTACGGCTGATTTGCGGCCGGCGGGAGAAGAATGCAGGTCACCTGACGCATGGCAGATTTCATCGCCGTTCTGAAAAAGACGATCGACAATCTCAGCGAGAACACGCCGGAGATGCGGTCGAAGGTTTATGACAAGGCGCGGGCGACAATCGCCAAGAAGCTTGCCGATCGCGTTCCGCCATTGGCGCCTTCGGTCGTCGATCAGCAGAAGCGCACGCTTGAGGACGCCATCTCCAGCGTCGAGCGCAGTTATGCCAAAAGCGTTCCCGCCGCCGATCCGCTGGCGGAGCTGGAGCATATCTTCTCCTCCATCGACCGCAACAGGAACCAGCCGACCCACTCCCGCCAGCCGGCGGCGCCCGCGCCTGCCAGGCCGGACCC
>CCNC01000171.1 GCA_000824845.1 Mesorhizobium sp. ORS 3359
GCAAAGCCCTCACAGGGGGAGAGGTGGACAAATCACTTCACCGGCGCGTTCATCGCCCAGGCGATACCGAAGGGGTCCTTCACCTGGCCCCAGCGGTCGCCCCAGAACATCACCTGCAGCGGGGTGACGACCTCACAGCCGGCATCGACCGCACGCTGCCACCAGGCATCGATGTCGTCGCTGCCGAGATGGAGCTGCAGTGTGTAGCCCTGCGCCGCCTGATGCGGGTGGCCGTGTTCCGGATAGGCGTCACCCAGCATCAGTGTCGAGCCGTTGACGTAGAGATGGATATGCATGGTGCGGCCCTTGTCGTCCGGCGGATAGGCGAACACTTCCTCCGCGCCAAAAGCCTTCTTGTAGAATTCGGCGGCCTTGATGGCGCCGTCGACCTGCAGGTAGGGGGTCAGTCCGCCAAGGACCTTGGCGCGGGGCGGGGTCTGATCGTTCATGTTCGTGTTCCTCTTCACGTTTGACCTGGCTTGCGGCCCAAGGACGGACGAAGCGGCGGCGATCCTACATGCCTCCAGAAATTCTTCTTAAGCGCCTTGACTTGCAGGCGCGCGCCCGCGGGACAATCGCGAAAGCATCATTTTATATGACCTTCGCCGAGAAGGTGCTGGCGCGGCGGCTTTCGCGCGTTTCGAAAATCTCCGGAAAGCCGATGTCCTTGCGCAGCTCTGCGGGCAGCGAAAGCAGGATGCGCTCGCTGCGGTGACGGGCACGCGCCTCGGCATACCGGTTGGCGAGGCGGCCGATGGATGACAATACCGACATGATGGTTCTCCCTGGTCGATGCCGGCATCATCGTGTCGGCATCCCAAGGACGGGGTGGCAACAGGCGATCCGACAGATCGGTCGAATCTTTTTCAGAACACCGATGCCGCCAGCGCGGTGTCGTAATATTCCACCATCTCGATGATCTCGCCGTCACGGACCGTCCAGAAATTGGCAGTGCGCATGATGAGCTCCTCGCCGGTGGTGCGGCGCGTCATATGGATCTCGACCTGCGCGGCAACCTTGTCGCCACCGTCGATGATCTCGACCGGGACGAAGTGCCGGTATTCGAAGTCGTCGTCGAGCGCCAGGAGCCTGGAGAGGAATTCCTGCTTACCGTGCGCGGTGCCGGCATGGCGCGATTGCCGGGGATCGGCAATCCAGCGGAACACGACATCCTCGGAACACCGGGCCAAGGCACCCTCGATGTCGCGATCCGCATAGGCTTTGTAGAGATTGCTGACGATGTCCACTGCACGCATGGCCCGCTCCCTCCATGGCTGAGCAATCCAAGATGCTCCTTTTTTAGCAGATGGAAAAGTATCGCCGGGCCGGCGGCGACGGCCCGGCGGGTGTATCGTCTCTCAGTTCGGCGCCTCGGCGACGGAGCGGAAGAACGCTTCCGGGTCGTCGACCTCGGTCAGCCGTCGCTTCTCGATCAGCCAGAAGCGGTTGCCGACGGCGCGGATGAAGGAGCGGTCGTGTGAGGCAAGCAGACAGCTTGCCTGATGCTTCAGCAACTCGTCCTCCAATGCTTCCTGGCCATCGATGTCGAGATGGTTGGTCGGCTCGTCGAGCAGATAGAAATTGGGGTTGGTCAGCCGCAACACCAGCATCATCAGTCTCGACCGCTGCCCGCCCGACAGGGCGCCGATCTTTTTCTCCTGCATCTCGATGGCCACGCCGGCGCCGGCAAGGAGCGAACGTGCCCGCTGCTCGCCGATCTCGAAGCGGCGCGAGACCATCGCCAGCGGCGTGTCGCTGCCATTGATGCCCGACAGCGCCTGGTCGCTGTAGCCGAGCACGGTCGACGGCGTCACCTTGATATTAGCGATCGAGCCGGGTTCAGCAATGGCGTTGCGGATCATGGCGATGAAGCGCGTCTTGCCGACGCCGTTGCGGCCAAGCAGCACGATGCGATCGTCCTGGCAGATATGGCGTTTTCCGGTCCTGAACAGCACAGTGCCGTCGGGCGTTCCGACCGCCGCATCCTCCAGCGTGATCAGCACCTTGGCGTGGGTGCCGCGATTCGCCAGCCTGATCGCGCCGGCCGAGCGCTCGCGATGCGCTTGTACGGCGGCATCCTCCAGCTTCTCTGCCCGCTCCTTCAACTGCTTGGTCTTCACCGTCAAAAGGTCGCTGCCTGAATTGATGCCGATGTTGTTCAGCTTGGCGGCCTGCTTGCGCAGCTGCTGGGCGATCTTCATGTCGCGCTCGAACTTGCGCGCCGTCGAGGCGTCGAGCTCGTCGAGCGCCTGCCTGGCGCGCGAGTAAGGCAGGGCGAACACCGGCGAGTCTTCGGGACGCAGGAACAGCGTGCGGTTGGTGGTGGCATCGAGGAAAGCGCGATCATGGCTGGCGATGATCACAGGCACCTCGCGCGGCAGCGCGTTGAGCCAGTCCTCCAACTGGCTGATCCTGGCGAGGTCGAGATGATTGGTCGGTTCGTCGAGCAGGAGCACGTCCGGATCGGTGACCCAGACGCGGGCGATCAGCGCCAGCCGCTGCCAGCCGCCGCTCAGCGCGCGCATCGGCCGGCTGCGCATGTCTTCCGGCACGTCGAGCGAGTCGAGAACCACGTCGATGCGCCACAACTCGGTGTCGCGCTGCTCGGCCGGCAAGGCGTCGGCGACGACGTCATGGAAGCTGCGGCCGAGCAGCGCGTCGGGAACGGATTGCTCGACATGGCCGACGCGCAGGCCGCGCGACCGGGTGATGTCGCCGGTGGTGGGCTCGAGCTTGCCGGCCAGGCATTTGAGAAGCGTGGATTTGCCACGCCCATTGGCCGCGACGATGCCCACCCGGCAGCCGGCGCCGATGGTGAGGTCGAGGTTGGAGAAGAGCGGCGCACTCATGGTGACGCCGAGGGATTTGAGGCTGATCAAGGCCATTCGATTTCTCTGGTCTTGCCGACACTTTGTTGGAGCATGATCTTTCCCGAAAACCGGTTCCCACTTTTCGGGATCATGCTCTAGCGGCTCAATGCACTTTGACGGTGCGCCGGCTGATCAACGGATCAGCTTAGCGGCACCACGAAGGGCAGACCAAAAATCGAAACGGGAAAAACCCGGACCGTCCGGTCAGCCCTGCAAGCAAGCTCGCAGGGCGCAAATCGGGCCACGCTGACGATGGTGATCGATAGACACGCAGCCCTCCTTTCCAGAGTTCGAGTCGGGGTTGGGTACACCGGGGAGGGGCGAATGGCAAGGCGCTTTACCTTCTCCCCTTGTGGG
>CCNC01000172.1 GCA_000824845.1 Mesorhizobium sp. ORS 3359
CGGAGCCTGCCTGGCAGAAGGCGCCGCCACCGCCGATGCCGTCGCCGCGCGAGGACGATGTCGGCCTGGCTGGCATGGATGCCGCAGATGCCGATGACGGCAGCGATGTCTTTGCCAATGA
>CCNC01000173.1 GCA_000824845.1 Mesorhizobium sp. ORS 3359
GGGGCTGCGGGCCTCGGCGCTGCCGGGCGCGCCGGAACCGGCGCTTCCATGCCGCCGCCCTTCTTCTCGGCCGTCAGCGCGACGACGGCGCTCGCGACGCCGGGGATGGCCTTCACCGCGCGCTCGGCCGCGGCGCGCAGCGGCTCCAGTTCCTGGGCACGGGCGGCGGGAACGGTGATCGAGAAGAACACCTTGGAATCGGCGATGAATATCTCCGAGACCATGCCGAGATCGACGATGTTGCCGGTGAAGTCCGGCCCGTTCACCGTCTTCAGGCGCTCGATGACGGATTCCTTGGTAATGGACATGAGCTTTTTCCCGGGCGTTTGCCGGGTCAGATAATGCAGTTCCGGGCGAGAACCAAGCTTCGGAACGACATGTGCGGCGACATGCCTTCAAAAACTTGCACGCGCCTGTCGGGTTTCGCAGGCGGCTTTCGTCTTCCAGACAGATGCATCCGACTGCACGAACTGCAGTCGCCGGAAGACGGCGCAACCCTATCTTCCCGGTTTCCGGCGCGGCGGCCAAAACGGAGCAGCCGACGGAGAAAGGAGAAATCCATGCTCGCAAACAGCAACGCCGCTGCCAATCTCGCGGTGAAAGACCTGGAAAAGGCCAAGGCGTTCTACGAGGGTACGCTCGGCCTCAAACAGGTCGACGACATGGGCGGCGAGCTCGTCGTCTACAAGAGCGGGGACACGCTCATCAACGTCTACCATTCGCAATTCGCCGGCACCAACAAGGCGACGGCCGTAACCTGGGCAGTCGGCGACCAGATCGAGCCGATCGTCGAATCCCTGAAATCGAAGGGCGTCACTTTCGAGCATTACGACATGCCGGGGCTGACGCTCGAGGGCGACATCCATGTCGGCCAAGGCATGAAGGTCGCCTGGTTCAAGGACCCCGACGGCAACATCCTGAACCTCGTTGGCGAATAGTGAGGCGGCCGTGATCCGGCCGCATCATGCGGTCAGTCGCGTCGCGAGATAGGTCAACGCCGAGATCGCGGCCGTCGCCGGCAGGGTGATCACCCAGGCGACGACGATGTTGCCGGCAATGCCCCAGCGCACGGCGGAGACGCGACGGGCGGCGCCCACGCCGATGATGGCGCCGGTGATGGTGTGGGTGGTCGAGACCGGAACACCGAGCCAGGTGGCGGCGAAAAGCGTGATGGCGCCGCCGGTCTCGGCGCAAAAACCCTGCATTGGGTTCAGCCGCGTGATCTTCGATCCCATCGTATGCACGATGCGCCAGCCGCCAAGCAGCGTGCCCAGAGCCAGCGCCGACTGGCAGGTGAGGACCACCCACAGCGGCACGTAGAAGCTCTGGCCAAGCATGCCTTGCGAATAGAGCAGCACGGCGATGATGCCCATGGTCTTCTGCGCGTCGTTGCCGCCATGTCCCAGCGAATAGAGCGAGGCGGAAAAAAACTGCAGCACGCGGAACGTGTTGTCGACGGCGAACGGCGTCTGGCGCACGAACAGCCAGGAGACGACGAGAACCAGGACGAGCGCCAGCACGAATCCGGTCGCCGGCGAGAGCACGATCGCCGCGACCGTCTTGCCGAGCCCCGACCACACGATGGCGCCGGTCCCGGCCTTGGCGACGCCGGCGCCGACCAGGCCGCCGATCAGCGCGTGCGAGCTGCTCGACGGAATGCCGGCGACCCAGGTGACGATGTTCCAGACGATGGCGCCGACAAGTGCCGAGAAGATCACCGCCGGCGTGACGATGCTGGCGTCGACAATGCCTTTTCCGACCGTCTCGGCGACATGCAGGCCGAAGAACATGAAGGCGATGAAATTGAAGAAAGCCGCCCAGAACACCGCGTAATGCGGCCTGAGCACCCGGGTGGAGACGATGGTGGCGATCGAATTCGCGGCATCGTGCAGGCCGTTGAGGAAATCGAAGAACAGCGCCACGGCGACGAGGCCGATCAGCAGCGGAATAGCGATCGTCGCGTCCATCACCTAAACGTTCTCGATCACGATGCCGCTGATCTCGTTGGCGACGTCCTCGAAGCGGTCGACCACCTTTTCCAGCTGGCTATAGATCTCCGAGCCGATCAGGTAAGCCATCGGGTCGCTGCCGCCGTGATGCCTGAACAGATCCTTGAGGCCCTGCTCGTGCAGGTCGTCGGCGCGGCCTTCGACGCGCATGACCTCCTCTGCGATGGCGTTGAGGCGCGCTGCGTTGGCGCCGACCTTGCCGAGCAGCGGGATTGCCTCCGCGACCAGCCGGGCAGCCTGGACGATGACGCCGCCCATTTCCCGCATCAACGGGTCGAACGCCTTCACCTCGAAAAGTTTCACCGTCTTGACAGTCTTGTGCATCATGTCGATGGCGTCATCCATCGACTGGATCAAATCCTTGATGTCGCCGCGATCGAAGGGCGTGATGAAGGAGCGCCTGACCGCAAGCAGGACCTCGGCGGTGATGCCGTCGGCCTCGTTTTCGAGATCGACGATTGTCTGGCACCAGCGGTCGATATCCTCGCCGCTGAGAAGGTGCTGAAGGGCTTCGGCACCGCCGACCACCGTGCGCGAATGCCGCTCGAACAGATCGAAGAAGCGATCCTCGCGCGGCAACAGCTTGCGAAACCAGCCCAGCATCTCGTCCTCCTTGCCTTCGCCTATCCCACATAGCGCCATGCGCGGCGCGGGAAAACAGATAGCCGGCTCAAAAATGTGGACGATCTCCGATTGCGCGCGCGTCTTGCGTGCCAAGGCGATTTCCCCGACCTTGAGCTAAACTGTGTTGGATCGGATGGCATGATCGACAAACTGGAGTTCTTCCTCGCGCTGGCCAAGGAAGAGCATTTCGGCCGGGCGGCGGAGGTGTGCGGCGTCACCCAGCCGACGCTGTCGGCCGGCATCAAGCAGCTTGAGGAGCAGCTCGGCGTCATGCTGGTGCTGCGCGGCTCGCGGTTCCAGGGGCTGACGCCGGAAGGTACGCAGGTGCTGGGCTGGGCGCGCCGCATCGTCGGCGACACAAGGACGATGCGCGAGGAGATGCGGGCGGCGCGGCGCGGCCTCTCCGGCCGCATCCGCATCGCCGCCGTTCCCACGGCGCTGGCCATGGTGGCGCGGCTGACGACGCCGTTCCGCGAAAAACATCCTGGTGTCACCTTCTCGATCCTGTCGCGTACCTCGATCGAGGTTCTGACGCTGCTTGGCAATTTCGACGTCGATGCCGGCATCACCTATCTCGACAACGAGCCGCTCGGTCGCGTGACCAGCGTGCCGCTCTATGACGAGCGCTACCAGTTGATCACCGCGGTCGGGAACCCCTATTCCGACCGCGACAAGGTGACGTGGGCCGAGATCAGCCAGCTGCCGCTCTGCCTTTTGACGCCGGATATGCAGAACCGGCGCATCATCGATCAGCATCTGGCGGAAGCCGGCGTGCAGGTGAGGCCGACGCTGGAATCCAACTCGATGATCGTCCTGTTCTCGCATATCCGTACAGGCAAATGGTCGTCGATCATGCCACTCAACCTCGCGGAAACGTTCGGCTTTTCGGAGCCGATCCGGGCCATTCCAATCGTCGAGCCGGACGCCAGCCACACGGTCGGTCTGGTGGCGGCGCCGCGCGAGCCGCACACGCCGCTGGTGCAGGCGCTGCTGGACGAGGCGATGGCGCTGGCAGACGATTTCCGCCGTCATCGCTAGGCTAGAGAATGCAAGCCGCCGCTTTTTGATAGAAAATTTCTATCGATCAACGGGAGCGCTTTATTGATTTCGGAGGTTTCCTCTGATTTCGTAAGGACTTAGCGATATTGCGCCCTATGCATGTCGTTGCCCCGAAACCGCTCTATATCTGGGGTGACATACATTGGCCGCCACGACCAGGGAGGGCGCTGCGTGACCATGCAGGCCGCAAGTACCGAGATCGCGTCGCGCACGGCGGCGATCATTGACGAGATGAAGGGCCTCGAAGGCCCCCTGCTGCCGATCCTGCACAGCATACAGGAAGAGTTCGGATACGTTCCGAAGGACGCGCTGCCGGTGATCGCCGACGGGCTGAACCTTTCCCGCGCCGAAGTGCATGGCGTGGCCAGCTTCTATCACGATTTCCGCGCCAAGCCCGCCGGACGGCATGTGCTCAAGCTCTGCCAGGCGGAAGCCTGCCAGTCGATGGGCTCGGACGCCGTCGCGGCCAAGGTCAAGCAGCTGCTCGGCATCGATTTCCACGAGACCGCGCGCGACGGATCGGTTACACTTGAGCCGGTCTACTGCCTCGGGCTTTGCGCCTGCTCGCCCTCGGCGATGCTTGACGGCGAGGTCATCGGCCGGCTCGATGACGAGAAGATCGAAGAGATCGTCGCGGAGGTGCGTTCATGATCCCGCGCATCTATATCCCCGCAGACTCCGGCGCGCTGGCGCTCGGCGCCGAGAAGGTCGCAAGGGCGATCGAGAAGGAGCTCAAGGAGCGCGGCGTCGAGGCCAAGATCGTGCGCAACGGCTCGCGCGGCGCCTATTTCCTGGAGCCGATGGTCGAAGTGGCGACCGACAGAGGCCGCGTCGCCTACGGGCCGGTCAAGCCGTCCGACGTCAAGAGCCTGTTCGACAGCGGCTTCCTCACCGGCGGTCACCACAAGCGCTGGCTGGGCGCGCCCGACAAGATCCCGTTCCTGGCCAAGCAGACGCGGCTGACCTTCGCGCGCTGCGGCATCAATGACCCGCTGTCGCTCGATGCCTACAAGTCGCTGGGCGGCCTGCGCGGCCTGCAGAACGCGGTCGCCATGGCGCCGGCCGACGTCGTCAAGCAGGTGACCGAGTCCGGCCTGCGCGGCCGCGGCGGCGCCGGCTTCCCGACCGGCATCAAGTGGAAGACAGTGCTGGATACGGCGGGCGCGCAGAAATACATCGTCTGCAACGCCGACGAAGGCGACAGCGCCACCTTCGCCGACCGCATGATCATGGAAGGCGATCCCTTCGTGCTGATCGAAGGCATGGCGATCGCCGGCATCGCGACCGGGGCGACCAAGGGGTTCGTCTATATCCGCTCGGAATATCCGCATGCGGTGGCGACGATGAACAAGGCCGTCGCGATCGCCCGCAAGGCAGGCGTGCTGGGCCTCAACGTGCTGGGCTCGCCCAATGCCTTCGACATGGAGATCCGCGTCGGCGCCGGCGCCTATGTCTGCGGCGAGGAAACCTCGCTCTTGAACAGCCTGGAAGGCAAACGTGGCGTGGTGCGCGCCAAGCCGCCGCTGCCGGCCATCCAGGGCCTGTTCGGCAAGCCGACGGTGATCAACAATGTGATCAGCCTGGCTTCGGTGCCGATCATCATGGACAAGGGCGCCACCTTCTACAAGGATTTCGGCATGGGCCGCTCGCGCGGCACGATCCCGATCCAGATCGCCGGCAACGTCCGGAATGGTGGCCTGTTCGAGACGGCCTTCGGCCTGACGCTCGGCGAAATCGTCGACGAGATCGGAGGCGGCACGGCTTCCGGGCGTCCCGTGAAGGCGGTGCAGGTCGGCGGACCGCTCGGCGCCTATTTCCCGCGCGCGCTCTTCGACACGCCCTTCGACTATGAGGAATTCGCCAAGCGCGACGGCCTGATCGGCCATGCCGGCATCACCGTTTTCGACGACACGGCCGACATGCTGAAGCAGGCGCGCTTCGCCATGGAATTCTGCGCCGTGGAAAGCTGCGGCAAGTGCACGCCCTGCCGCATCGGCTCGACGCGCGGCGTCGAAGTTCTGGACAAGGTCGCCGCCGGAATCGAGGCGGAGAAGAACCTCGCTTTGGTCACAGACCTCTGCAACACGATGAAGTTCGGATCGCTCTGCGCGCTGGGCGGCTTCACGCCCTACCCGGTGATGAGCTCGATCACGCATTTCCCCGAGGATTTCAAGCCCGCGCCGGCGCGCGTGGCGGCTGAATAGGAGCTGGCAGATGAACATCAAGGCCGACTTCCCGATACTCATCCAGGAGATCGACTACGGCACACCGGAGTCGAAAGCGACGAGGCAGGTCACCCTGACCGTCGATGGGCAGAGCATCACCGTGCCGGAAGGCACCTCGATCATGCGCGCGGCGATGGAAGGCGGGGTCGAAATCCCGAAGCTCTGCGCCACCGACATGCTGGACTCCTTCGGCTCCTGCCGCGTCTGCCTGGTCGAGATCGAGGGCCGCGGCGGCACGCCGGCCTCCTGCACGACGCCGGTCGGCGAAGGCATGGTGGTGCGCACGCAGTCGGAGCGGCTCGACGCCATCCGCCGCGGCGTCATGGAGCTCTATGTCTCCGACCATCCGATGGGCTGGAACGAGAAGGCGGGAACCGGCGCCAGCGAGTTCGACGCGGTGGCGAAGTCGGTCGGCCTCACCGAGAACCGTTACGGCGTCGAAGGCCGCAACCACGTCAAGGATGAGGGCGGCGTCGCGCCCGGCCATGGCTCGCTGGCGGTCGACTATATCGCGCGTGACGAATCCAACCCCTATTTCACCTATGACCCGGCGCAGTGCATCGTCTGCTCGCGCTGCGTGCGTGCCTGCGAGGAGGTGCAGGGCACCTTCGCGCTGACCATCGAGGGCCGCGGCTTCGAGTCGCGCATGGTCGCCGGCATGCATGAGGATTTCATCGCTTCGGAATGCGTGTCCTGCGGCGCCTGTGTGCAGGCCTGCCCGACCGACGCGCTGCGCGAGAAGACAGTGCTTGAGAAGGGCATGCCGGAGCGCTCGGCCGTCACCACCTGCGCCTATTGCGGCGTCGGCTGCTCGTTCAAGGCCGAAGTGAAGGATGACGAGGTCATCCGCATGATGCCCTACAAGGACGGCAAGGCGAACCACGGCCATAGCTGCGTCAAGGGCCGTTTCGCCTATGGCTACGCCACACACAAGGACCGAATCCTGTCGCCGATGATCCGCGAGAAGATCTCCGATCCCTGGCGCGAGGTGAGCTGGGAAGAGGCGATCGCCCATACGGCCAAGGAATTCCGCCGCATCCAGTACCAGTATGGGCGCACCGCGATCGGCGGCATCACCTCCTCGCGCTGCACCAACGAGGAGACCTACCTCGTCCAGAAGCTGGTGCGGCAGGGCTTCCGCAACAACAATGTCGACACCTGCGCCCGTGTCTGCCATTCACCGACCGGCTACGGCCTCGGCCAGACCTACGGCACCTCGGCCGGCACGCAGGATTTCGATTCGGTCGAGTTCACCGATGTCGCCGTGATCATCGGCGCCAATCCGGCTTCCGCCCATCCGGTGTTCGCCTCGCGGCTGAAGAAGCGGCTGCGCCAGGGCGCCAAGCTGATCGTGCTCGATCCGCGCCGCACCGAGATGGTCAAGTCGGCGCATATCGAGGCCGACTATCACCTGCCGCTGAAGCCCGGCACCAATGTGGCGGTGCTGACGGCGCTGGCGCATGTCATCGTCACCGAGGGCCTGTTCAACGAAGCCTTCGTGCGCGAGCGCTGCGACTGGGCGGAGTTCCAGGACTGGGCGTCCTTCGTTGCGCTCCCGGAAAACAGCCCGGAGACGGTCGGCAAGCTGTCCGGCGTCGACCCGGAGGCCATCCGGGGTGCCGCGCGTCTCTATGCCAAGGGCGGCAACGGCGCGATCTATTACGGCCTTGGCGTCACCGAGCACAGCCAGGGCTCGACCACGGTGATGGCGATCGCCAACCTTGCCATGGCGACCGGCAATATCGGCCGTCCCGGGGTCGGCGTGAACCCGCTGCGCGGCCAGAACAATGTGCAGGGCTCCTGCGACATGGGCTCCTTTCCGCATGAGCTGCCTGGGTACCGCCACATCTCGGGCGAAGCCGTCCGCGACATCTATGAGAGCTTGTGGGGCGTCAAGCTCGACGACGAGCCGGGCCTGCGCATCCCCAACATGCTGGACGCCGCCGTCGACGGCTCGTTCAAGGGCATCTACATCCAGGGCGAGGACATCCTGCAGTCCGACCCCGACACCAAGCATGTCGCCGGCGGCCTCGCCGCGATGGAATGCGTGGTCGTGCACGACCTCTTCCTCAACGAGACGGCGAACTACGCGCATGTCTTCCTGCCGGGTTCGACCTTCCTCGAGAAGGACGGCACCTTCACCAATGCCGAGCGCCGCATCAACATGGTGCGCAAGGTCATCGAGCCGAAGGCGCGCTATGCCGACTGGGAGGCGACGCAGGAGCTTGCCCGCGCCATCGGGCTCGACTGGAACTATACCCATCCGTCTGAGATCATGGACGAGATCGCCAAGACGACGCCGAGCTTCGCCGGCGTCTCGTTCGAGCTACTCGACCGCGTCGGCTCGGTGCAGTGGCCCTGCAACGAGAAGGCGCCGCTCGGCACGCCGATCATGCATGTCGACGGCTTCGTGCGCGGTAAGGGCAAGTTCATCCGCACCGAATATGTCGCGACGGACGAGCGGACAGGCCCGCGCTATCCGCTGCTGCTCACCACCGGCCGCATCCTGTCGCAGTACAATGTCGGCGCGCAGACTAGGCGCACCGAGAACGTTGCTTGGCATGCCGAGGACCGGCTGGAGATCCATCCGCATGACGCGGAAGTCCGCGGCGTACGCGAAGGCGACTGGGTGCGGCTGGCCAGCCGCTCCGGCGAAACCACGCTGCGCGCGCTGATCACCGACCGCGTCTCGCCCGGCGTCGTCTACACGACCTTCCACCATCCGGACACGCAGGCCAATGTGATCACCACCGACTTCTCGGACTGGGCGACCAACTGTCCGGAATACAAGGTCACCGCCGTGCAGGTGGCGCCGTCCAACGGGCCGACCGACTGGCAGAAGGACTATAACGAGCAGGCTCGGCAGAGCCGGCGCATCGCCCCGCTGGCGGCGGCGGAGTAGTCCTTGGACGCGCGGCGCAAAGCGACGACGCAAATTACGCGGCTCGCGCATCGCGCCGGCGGGACCGCTGCCGCGAACCGCATGGTGCCGGAAGAGACGCCGGTGGCGTTCTCCTTTGCCGGCACCACGCATGCGGTGATGATGGCAAGCCCCGCCGATTTCGAGGATTTCGCGCTCGGCTTCTCGCTGACCGAGGGCATCATCGCCGATCCGAAAGAAATCGAGGCGATCGAGGTCGAGGATCTCGGCGCCGGCATCGACATCCAGATCCGGCTGAAGGACCAGGCCAACACGCGCTTCCAGGCGCGGCGGCGCCGGCTGGCCGGGCCGGTCGGCTGCGGCTTGTGCGGCATCGAGTCCATCGAGGAAGCGATGCGCTCGGTCGACGCTGTTGGTGCGTCACGGCTTACGCTTCAAGCGGAAGATATAACAAGCGCCGTCCGCCTGCTGTCGAAGCAGCAGCCGCTGCATTCGGAGACCGGCGCGGTGCATGCCGCGGGCTTCTACGTGCCCGGCAATAGCATCGTGATGGCGCGCGAGGATGTCGGGCGGCACAATGCGCTGGACAAGCTCGCCGGCGCGCTGGCCAAGGCCGGCATCGATGGCGCAAGCGGCGCGGTCGTGGTGACCTCGCGCGTCTCGGTCGAGATGGTGCAGAAGACGGCCGCCATCGGCGCTTCGATCATCATGGCGGTTTCGGCGCCGACGGCGCTTGCCATCCGCACGGCGGATACCGCCGGGATGACGCTGGTGGCGCTGGTGCGCGGCGACGATTTCGATATTTTCACCCACCCTGAACGGGTGGCTTCCGGAGTTGCCAAGCATGTCGCATGACGAAGACCACATCACCAGCACCAGGGAAAAGCTGGTGCGCATGGCCAACCAGATCGCCACCTTCTTCCATTCGAAGCCACGCGAGGAAGGCATTGCCGGCGTTGCCGAGCACATCAACAAGTTCTGGGAACCACGGATGCGGCGGCAGCTCTTCGAGCTGCTCGACGGCGACGCTGAGGATTTCGATGAGTTGGTGATCGCCGCTTCGGCCAGGATCAAGCGGCCGATCTCCCCTGCGGAGGCCGACAGGAAGCTTGGGGTCCCAGCCTTTCCGGCCGATATCGCCGCTTCGCAGGAATGATGTAGCGCCCGGACGGTCTTATATTCCTTTCCGCTAAAGTTTAAGCTGCCTTAAACGGCCTGGCCCTGCTATGGTTGGCGACAGGAAATCGTCTGGCCGGCGGGGTTGCTTGCGCGTGAGGCCGATCGAGACCAGATACGCCCGTAGCGGGGATGTGCGGATCGCCTATCAGGTGATCGGCCAGGGCTCTTTCGATCTGGTCTTCGTGCCGGGCTTCATCTCCAATCTCGACCTGCAATGGGAAGACGAAGGTTACAGTCGTCTGTTGAAACGGCTTTCCGCCTTCTCGCGGCTGATCCTGTTCGACAAACGCGGCACCGGGCTTTCCGACCGCGTCGACACCCACCACCTGCCCAGCCTCGAGACGCGCATGGACGATGTCCGGGCGGTGATGGACGCCACCGGCAGCGGCCGCGCCGCGATCCTCGGCGCCTCGGAAGGCGCGCCGATGGCGATGCTGTTCGCCGCCACCTATCCGGAGCGGACGCGGGCGCTGGTGCTCTACGGCGGCTATGCGCATTTCCACAAATGGGTGATGCCGCCGGAACGGCTGGAAGCCTTCATCGGGACGGCGGAAACATCCTGGGGCACCGGCGCCACCTTACCCAATTTCGCGCCGGGCCGGGTCGACGATACCCACTTCACTCACTGGTGGGCTCGGTTCGAACGGCTGTCGGCCAGCCCGACGGCCGCGGCGGCGCTTGCCCGCATGAATGCCGGCATAGACGTGCGGGACGTGCTCGGGACGATCCAAGCGCCGACATACCTGATCCATCGCCGCAACGACGCCCGTGTCGACCCCGACGCCAGCCGCTTCCTGGCCAGGAAGATCCCCGGCGCCCGCTTGGTCGAGATTTCGGGGCGCGACCACCCAATCTGGACCGGCGACGTCGATCGCGTGGCCGACCTGATCGAGGAATTTCTGACCGGGGAGCCGGCCGTCGCGGATGTAGAGCGCGTGCTCGCTGCACTTCTGGTCACGCGCATCTACGACACCGCGCGGCTTGGCGATCGCTTGTGGAGCGAACGCAGCCTGCGCTTCCAGGAGAACTGGCGCATGCTGGTCGGCCGCCATGGCGGGCGCGTCGCCGGCACGCATGGCGAGCTGATGATCTCGCGCTTCGATGGCCCGGCGCGTGCCGTGCGTTGCGCGGCGCTGCTGCGCGAGGCGGCCCAGGAAATCGGCATAGCGAGCGCGCAAGGGGTGCATGTCGGCGAGATCGAGATACGCGGACCGCCGACGGGGCTGACAGCGCGTGTGGCCATGCAGCTTGCCGCCCATGCCGGGCGCGGCCACATCCTTTGCTCAAGGCTGATCGCCGACCTGGCCGCGGGTTCCGGGCTGCATTTCACCGATGCCGGCCGCGTCAGCCTCGACGAACTGGACGAGCCGCTGGCGCTGGTGCAGGTGACGGCCGAACAGCATCTGGAACCGGCCTGCCGCCCCAAGCCCAAGCCGGCCGAACCGGCCACGTTGACCGCTCGCGAGAGTGAGGTGGTGAGCCTGATTGCCGACGGCAAGAGCAATTCCGCGATCGCCGCCGAACTCGACCTCAGCGAGCACACAGTCAAGCGGCACGTCGCCAATATCCTGCTCAAGCTCGACCTGCCGTCTCGGGCGGCGGCAGCAGCATTCTCGGCCAGACATGCTGGCCCGGACGGGCCATGAGAGCCATGGCGCTTTCGGGCGAAGCGGTCGGAGCGCCGTAGGAGGTATCAATTCTCCCCATATAGGCAGCCACGAAGGCACTGGGAATGGAGGATGAAATGCTGACAAAGACAAAGACGGTGGACGGCGCGGCGATCAAGAAGGCAATCGAGGGCCGTGACGGCAAGTTGCTGTCGAGCTTCTACACCGACGATGCGCTCGTGCGCGTCGTCGACCGCAACAACCCGCCGAGCAAGCCGCGCGAAATCCGCGGCCGCGCGGCGATCAGCATCTTCTGGGACGATATCTGCAGCCGGGCGATGACCCATAAGGTCGACACCACCATCGCCGAGGGCGACAACCTCGCCTTCATGCAGGCCTGCGCCTATCCGGACGGCACCAAGGTGGTCTGCGCGGCGATGCTGGAGCTGAAGAACGGCCTGATCGCGCGGCAGACCGTCGTGCAGGCCTGGGACGAATAGTCCACTGCGGAACAAATCAATAATGGTGAGCGAGAACCGAGATGTTCAGCGCCAGATGGCAGATCGACGCCAGGTTCGGCCACAAGCAGACCGCACTTGAGCTGATGCGGAAATGGGAGCGCGAAATCGGCTCGCAGGTCGGTCTGGCCGACCTGAATTTCCAGCTCATGACGGGTTCGATCGGCGCCCGCGAAGCGACGATCGAGTCCCATCACGAGGTCGAAAGCCTGGCCCAACTGGAAGCGTTCTTCGCCAAGATCGCGAAGATCGACGCGCACGCCAAGTGGGGCAAGGAGCTGGAGCCCTATGTGGTGTCGGGCACCAGCCAGTGGCAGATCTTCCGGATCGTGGAATAGTTGATTGCGAAATAGCCGAAGGCCGAAGAGGCAGCAGCGAACATGACGGCAAGAGTGGCTGCCAGGCAGGCGGCCACTCGACGTCACCAGACAGACCCAAATCAGGAACCGGCCCATCGGTCAGTCACGGCAGCCGCGTTGGCTGCCGTGCCATGGCTCTCACGGGCCATGCCCCGCTGGTCCTTTCGGGCGAAGCGGCGGGGACCGGATTGGTGCAATGTGCGCTTCCTGCACCATCCAACGCATCCGCCCGATGAGGCGAGCAAACGAAGCAACACATGCGTCGCGTCGGCGCGCTATGGCGCTGGCGCAGTCAAGGGAGCAAACCAATGACAGACGAAGCCCATGCAAAACTGCGTGAAAGCCTGCGCGGGGAGGTGATCCTGCGTGACGATGCCGGCTATGACGAGGCCCGCAAGGTCTATAACGGCATGATCGAGAAGCACCCGTTGCTGATTGCGCGCTGCGCCGACGTCGCCGACGTGATCACCGCCGTGAAATACGCGCGCGACAATGACCTCTTGATCGCGGTGCGCGGCGGAGGCCACAACGGCGCCGGATTGGGAATCTGCGATGGCGGCCTCGTCATCGACCTGTCGATGGTGAAGGGTGTCCATGTCGATCCGAAGACGCGGACGGTGAGGGTCGGGCCGGGCTGCAATTCGGGTGACGTGGATCATGCCACCCATCCTTTCGGGCTCGCGGTTCCGGCCGGGATCGTCTCGACCACCGGGGTTGCCGGCCTGACCCTTGGCGGCGGTACCGGCTATCTCACGCGCAGATACGGTCTCACCATCGACAATCTGGTCGAAGCCGATCTGGTGCTGGCCGACGGCAGAGCGGTGACGGCCAGCAAAGCCGAGAACCCCGACCTGTTCTGGGCGCTTCGGGGCGGCGGCGGCAATTTCGGCGTGGTGACCAGCTTTCTGTTCCAGGCCCATCCCGTGAACATGATCTTCGGCGGCCCGGTGTTCTGGGAGGCCAAGGATGCCATGGCCGTCATGCAGACCTATCGCGACTATCTGCCGGAGGCGCCTGAAGATCTCGGCGCCTTTGTCGGCCTGAAGACGGTTCCGTCGACGGACCCCTTCCCGCGCGAACATTGGGGCAAGCGCGCCTGCGCCATCATCTCCTGCTACAACGGCACCGAGGAGGACGGGCGCAAGGCCATGGCGCCGCTGCTCGACAATCTGCCGCCGCCGATCTTCAACTGGATGGGTGTGATGCCGTTCCCGGCCTTGCAAGCCATGTTCGACCCGCTGCTTCCGAAAGGCCTGCAATGGTACTGGAAGGGCGATTTCGTCAGGTCGCTTCCCGACGAAGCCATCGCCACCCATATCGCGCAGGCCGCCGCGGCGCCGAGCGAATTGTCGCTCATGCATCTTTACCCGATCGACGGCGCCGTTCGCCGCGTCGGCAAGAACGAAACGGCATGGAATGCGCGCGACGCGACCTGGTCGATGGTCATCGCCGCGATCGATCCGGATCCGGCCAAGGCCGCCGACCTCACCAAATGGGCCAAGACCTACTGGGCGAGCATCCATCCCCATAACGGCGAAGGCGGCTATGTGAATTTCATGATGGAGGACGAAGGAGAAGCGCGCGTGCAGGCGAGCTACGGCGCGAATTACGAGCGGCTTAGCCAGGTGAAGCGCATCTACGACCCGTTCAACATCTTTAGGGTCAACCAGAACATCAAGCCCGCGGCATCGCAGATGCAGGGCAGGACGGCGGCTTAGGGCATGGCGTAGCGCAGCGCTTGGTATGCCGACAGCGGCGCAGCGAATATTTTAAGGATGGCGGCGAGCCGCCATCCTTTTTCATGTTACCCGTGCGCCACCATCACGTGGCGGACGGCGGTGTAGTCCTCCAGCGCGTAGAGCGACATGTCCTTGCCGTAGCCGGACTGCTTCAGGCCGCCATGCGGCATCTCGTTGGTCAGCATGAAGTGCGTGTTGATCCAGGTGCAGCCATATTGCAGGCGGGCGGCGGTCGCCATGGCGCGCGCGACGTCCTTGGTCCATACCGACGAGGCAAGGCCGTAGTCGCTGTCATTCGCCCAATTCACCGCCTCGTCGACATCCGAGAAGCGGGTGATGGAGACGACCGGGCCGAACACCTCGCGGCGCACGATCTCATCTTCCTGCAGCGCGCCGGCGACCACCGTCGGCTGATAGTAGAAACCGGAGCCCTCCCCCGGCTTGCCGCCAGTGGTGATCTCGATGTGCTTCAGCTCCGAGGCGCGCTCGACGAAGCTCGACACGCGGTCGCGTTGGCGGCGCGAGATCAGCGGGCCGATCTCGTTCTCGGCGTCGTCAGGCCGGTTGTATTTGATCGTCGAGACCGCCGAGGAGAGATCGGCGACCAGCCTGTCGTAGATCTTCTTGCCGGCATAGATGCGGCAGGCGGCGGTGCAATCCTGACCGGCATTGTAGTAGCCGAAGGCGCGCAACCCGTTGACCACGGCGCCGAGGTCGGCGTCGTCGAAGACGATGACGGGTGCCTTGCCGCCGAGCTCCAGATGCGTGCGCTTGACCGATTTGGCGGCAGCCTGCAGCACCTTCTTGCCGGTGGCGACGTCGCCGGTGATCGAGATCATGTTGACCTTGGGGTGGTTGATCAGCGTGTTGCCGACGCTGTCGCCACGGCCGAGCACGACGTTGACGACGCCTTCGGGCAGGATCTCGGCGAGGATCTTCGCCAGCTTCAGCGATGTCAGCGGCGTCTGTTCAGAGGGCTTGAAGACGACCGTGTTGCCGCCGCCGATCGCCGGCGCCAGCTTCCAGGCCATCATCATCAGCGGATAGTTCCAGGGCGCGATCGAAGCGACGATGCCGATAGGGTCGCGCCGCACCATCGAGGTGTGGCCCGCAATATATTCGCCGGCCACCTGGCCGGGCATCGAACGCACCGCACCGGCAAAGAAGCGGTAGCAGTCGACGATCGCCGGGATCTCGTCATTGAGCACGGCATTGATCGGCTTGCCGCAGTTCAGCGCCTCGAGCGCGGCGAACTCCTTGGCTTCAGCCTCGATGCGGTCGGCGATCTTGAGCAGATAGCCGGAACGCTGCGCCGGCGTGGTGCGCGACCAACTGACGAACGCTCGCTCGGCGGCTGCCACCGCAGCCTCGATCTGCGCCGGGCTTGCTTCCGGCAGGTTGAGGATGGTTGCCCCGGTCTTTGGATTGAGGATCGGCTCCTCGGTTTCGGTGCCCTTCTCGAATTTCGAGCCGATCAGCATCTGGGTGTCCATAAGGTTTCTCCCTGATTAGGAGCGAATAGGGAGTAGCGAATAGCGAATAGGGAGATCGACAGCCGAACCCTATTCGCTACTCCCTATTCGCTACTCGCTGTTTTCATTTTCCACTCCCCGCGATCTGATCGCCGTCGCGGGTCAGGTAATAGGCAAGCAAGATCGGCAGCAGGGTCACCAGCACGACGACCATGGCAACGACGTTGGTGACCGGGCGCTGGCGCGGGCGGATCAGCTCCTCTAGCATCCAGATCGGCACGGTCTGCTGCTGACCGGCGGTGAAGGTGGTGACGATGACCTCGTCGAAGGACAGCGCGAAGGCGAGCATGCCGCCGGCGAGCAGAGCGGTCGCAATGTTGGGCAGCACGACATGCCGAAAAGTCTGGAAACCGTCGGCGCCGAGATCCATCGAGGCCTCGATCATCGATCCCGAGGTGCGGCGGAAGCGGGCGACGGCGTTGTTGTAGACGACGACCACGCAGAAGGTGGCGTGGCCGAGCACGATCGTCCAGAACGAGAACGGGATGTCGGCCAGCGAAAAGGCCGAGCGCAGCGCGATGCCGGTGATGATGCCGGGCAGCGCGATCGGCAGGATGACCAAGAGCGAGATGGCCTCGCGGCCGAAGAAGCGCGTCTGCGAGACGGCGGCGGCGCAGAGCGTGCCGAGCACCAAGGCGATGGCCGTCGAGATGGCGGCGACGCGCACCGACAGCGACAGCGCATCCCAGACGTCCGGCCGGTTCCAGGTAACGGCGAACCATTGCGTCGTGAGGCCCGGCGGCGGCCAGACGAAGCTCTTCTCTTCGGTCGTGAAGGCATAGACGAAGATCAACAGGATCGGCAGGTGCAGGAAGAGCAGGCCGCAGGCGGCGGCGATCTTCAGGCCTAGCGGAGCACGTTGGCCACGGTCAGAGCGCATCGAAGGCCCCCATGCGCTTGGCGCCCCAGAGGTAGAAGCCCATGATGACGATGGGCACCACGGTGAAGGCGGCGGCCAAAGGAATGTTGCCGGCGGTGCCCTGCTGCGAATAGACGGCCTGGCCGATGAAGAGGCGCGAGGTTCCGATGATCTGAGGGATGATGTAGTCGCCCAAGGTCAGCGAGAAGGTGAAGATCGATCCGGCGACGATGCCGGGCAGCGCCAGCGGGAAGAGCACGTTGCGGAAGGTCTGGCCGGGCGAGGCGCCGAGATCGGACGAAGCCTCGACCAGATTGCCGGGCACGCGCTCGAGCGCGGCCTGCACCGGCAGGATCATGAACGGCAGCCAGACATAGACGAAGACGATGAAGGTGCCGGTGAAGGAGACCGACAGCGAGTTGCCGCCGACGATCGGCAGCGACAGCCAGCCGTCGAGCAGCCAGAGCAGGTTCAGCTTGGCGAGCAGCCAGGTGAGGATGCCTTCCTTGGCGAGGATCAGCTTCCAGGCGTAGATCTTGACCAGGTAGCTCGACCACAGCGGCAGCATGACGCCGAGATAGAACAGCGCCTTCCAGCGGCCGCGCGCGTAGCGCGCCGCGTAATAGGCGATGGGAAAGGCGATGACCGCGGAGGCAAGTGTGACGAGCGCCGCCATCATGACGGTGCGCAGGATGATGTCGAGATTGGCAGCCTGCAGCAGGTCGCCATAGGTCTTCAGCGTGAACTCGCGGTTGATGAGGCCGGAGAACTCGTCGATCGAGAAGAAGCTCTGTGCCAACAGCGCGAAGAGCGAGCCGATATAGACGATGCCGAGCCACAGAAGCGGCGGCGCGAGCATCAGTGTGAGCAGGAATTTCGGGCGGCGCCAGAAGAGGTCGGAAAGCGCGCCGCGCATGCCGCCGCTGCCTGGCAGGATGGCGGGGGTGGGGCTGGATTGAACAGCGGCGATGGTCATGGGGCCACCGTGTTTTCGCGGGGATTACCTGAAACGCCGCGTTCCTTCGCGCCCCCCTCTGTCCTGCCGGACATCTCCCCCACAAGTGGGGAGATCAGCCGTCGCCTGCGATTTCGCCAGTCACCAACGTCGGAAGGATGAGCGGGGCGCCGAAACTGCCAATCTCC
>CCNC01000174.1 GCA_000824845.1 Mesorhizobium sp. ORS 3359
CCGGCAGGCCAGAGGGGGGCGCCGTAGAGCGCCTCGCCTGCTCGACTGGCCACTATTCCAAGCGCGATCACGCCGGCTCATCCATCAGATGCAGGCTGTCGCGATTGAAGGACAGCATCACCGCCTCGCCTTCGGCCGGCAGCACCGTACCCGCCGGCACCACCGCGTGCAGCCGCAACCCGTCGGCATCGAGCGCCAGCCTTGTCGTGGCGCCGAGATAGTTGGTCCCGACCAGGCGCGCGGCGACGCCGTCGCCACTGGTCGCGCCTGAAACGCGGATTGACTCTGGCCGCAGGCTTCCCCAGCGATGCTGGCCGGAATAGCGCTGGACGAAATCCGGCGGCAGCACGTTGGAGGAGCCGACGAAATCGGCGACGAAGCGGGTGTTCGGGCGCTGATAGATATCTTCCGGCGTGCCGACCTGCATGATCCTGCCGTCGTTGAAGACGGCGACGCGGTCGGCCATGGACAGCGCTTCGCCCTGGTCGTGGGTGACGAAGACGAAGGTGATGCCGAGCGCCTTCTGCAGCGACTTCAATTCCTCCTGCATGTTCTCGCGCAGCTTGAGGTCGAGCGCGCCGAGCGGCTCGTCGAGCAACAGCACCTTGGGCTGGTTGACCAGCGCCCGGGCGAGCGCGACGCGCTGGCGCTGGCCGCCGGAAAGCTGGCCTGGGCGGCGCGCGCCATAGCCCGGCAGACGCACCAGCGACAGCGCTTCCTCCGCTGCTTTCAGCCGCTCAGCCTTGCCGACGCCCTTGACCATCAAGCCGTAAGCGACATTGTCGAGCACGTTGAGATGCGGGAATAGGGCGTAGTCCTGGAAAACCGTGTTGACGTTGCGGCGATAGGGCGGAACGCCTTCGGCGCGCTCGCCGAAGATGGAGATCGAGCCCGCCGTCGGCTGCTCGAAGCCGGCGATCAGCCGCAGACACGTCGTCTTGCCGGAACCGGACGGCCCGAGCATGGCGAAGAATTCGCCCGGCGCGATCTCGAGATCGACCGCGTCGACGGCGCGCACGTTGCCGAAATGGCGCGAGACTTTTTTGAAGGAAACGGCGGAGGTCATGGGCCTGTCAGTCAGTTGCCGGTTTAGAAAGGATGCGCGACGCCCTACCTCCCCCTTGATAGAGGAGGTTGCGGCGAAGCCGTGGGTGGGGGTGACAGCGCGAACCATCAGACAGCCCCCCCCCCGACGCTGAAGCGTCGACCCTCCCCACAGAGGGGAGGGTAAAGAGCGTTACCGCCCGCCGATGACGCCGATATAGTCCGACACCCAGCGGTAGTAGGGCACGCACTGGTCGTTCTGGCTGGCGCATTTCGACACCGGCGTCTTCCAGAACTTGATCTTGTCGAAATTGTCGTAGCCGTTGGTCTTGCAGCCTTCGTCGGTCAAAAGCTCATTGCCCTTGCAGGCGGCGGGCACGACCGGCAGCGAGCCGAACCAGGCCGACACGTCGCCCTGGACCTTGGGCGACAGGGAATGCTCGAGCCACATATAGGCGCAGTTCGGATGGGCGGCGTCGGCTTCCATCATAGTGGTGTCGGCCCAGCCGGTGACGCCCTCTTCCGGCACCGTCGAGGCGACCGGCTTCTTGGCGGCGACAAGCGTGTTGACCTGGTACGGCCATGAGCCCGAGGCGACGACGCCTTCGTTCTGGAAGTCGTCGACCTGGATCGCGGCATCATGCCAATAGCGGCCGACCAGCGTGCGCTGCGTGCGCAACAAATCGAGCGCCGCCTTGTACTGGTCCTCGTTGAGCTCGTAGGGATCCTTGATGCCGAGTTCCGGCTTGTGGAACATCAGGTAGTTGGCGGCATCCGCGATGTGGATCGGCCCGTCATAGGCCTGGACGCGGCCCTTGTTCGACTTGCCGTCGGGCAGCTTCATTTCCTCGAAGACGACGTTCCAGCTCTTGGGCGCTTCCTTGAATACATCGGTGTTGTACATCAAGATGTTCGGGCCCCACTGGTAGGGTACGCCGTAATGCACCTTGTCGACGGTGAACCAGGGCGCGTCCTTCAGGCGGTCGTCGACAGTCTTCCAGCTCGGGATCAGATCGGTGTTGATCGGCTGCACGCGCTTGCCGGCGACGAGGCGCAGCGAGGCATCGCCCGAAGCGGTGACCAGATCGAAGCCGCCCTCGTTCATCAGCGAGACCATCTCGTCCGAGGTGTTGGCGGTCTTGACGTTGACCTTACAGCCGCTTTCCTTCTCGAAAGCCGTCACCCAGTCATAACCCTTGTCGGTCTCGCCGCGCTCGATATAGCCCGGCCAGGCAACGATGTTGACCTCGCCCTCGCCCTTGCCGAGTTCCTTGACCTGGGCCATGGCCTGGCCGGAAAAAGTCAGCGCGACAGTCAGCGCCGTGCACGACTTCAGGAATGCATTCATCGTCGATCTCCCATTTTGGCGCATGACCCCGAAACAGTTCGGCTTTCGGAAAGGACCATGCGCAAACTACAAAGGGTCGAAGCTTCATGCTCCGACGGCAACGCTCTCAGGGCGCGGCTTTGTTCCCTGAGCGAAAGGTGCTGTGAAAAATCCGGTTTCGCAAATTCATTTATCAGAAAGCCGATATCGGTTTTTCCGATATCAAAATCCCTTCAGGCCAACGCCGTGACCAGCCAGCAGGCGGCAATGAAATGAGCCTTCCCGTCCGCCATGAAAGGCTTGAATGCTGCAGGCAAGGCCGCGGTGATTTTTTCTGCCGTCGCCTGGTCAGCTTCCCGCAACGCAGCGCCGATCGGCCCCAGCCGGGTGGCATATGTCATCAGATGGCTTTCGGCGATCTGACACGGGACGTCCGCCTGTTCGACTTTGACTGACGACCAGCCGCTCGCCTCAAGAATCCGCCTTACCCTGGCGCCGTCGGCAAAGGCAAACTGTCCCGGCGCATCGGGGTCCGGCGCGGGTGCCTGCGGCAGGAAGGGCGCGGCCGCTCGCGCGGCGGTCGTCATGAAATCATTCTCGCGCGGACCGCGCCAGGCGACAAAGGCGAGTCTGCCGCCGCGCCTTGCGGCCTGCCTTATGTTGGTGAACGCCGCCACGGGGTCATCGAAGAACATGACGCCGAAGCGCGAGACGACGGCATCGAAGCGCCCGGTGGCGAACGCATATGCCTGGGCATCGCCGACTTCGAAACTTGCGTTTGCCACTTCTTCCAACCGTGCACGCTCCGTGGCCAGGGCGACCAGCGGCCGGGAGATGTCGAGGCCGACACACCGGCCGCCATTGCCGACGCGGCGCGCCACCGCCAGGGTCGTGGCGCCGGCGCCGCAGCCGATGTCCAGGACGTTGCCTCCCTTTCGGGATAGCCGGCATCCACCACGAGGCTCTCGAACGGCGCCAGCATGCCGTCAAGTATAGGCTGCATCTCGACCCAGGCCTTTCCGCTGGCGTCGTTCCAGAGAGCGGCTTGCTGTGTGTTCGGCTGCGCGGATTGTGGCATGGCGGACCTCGCTTTCAGTTGCCCTTATCGATCGCTGCGGCACTCTACGAGTTCAAGTCGACCGTTTCACACTTTTCCTGGAATTGCTTCAGCGGCGCACCATGCGTTGCGACTGGGCGAGGCCGATGAAGTCGCGCGCGGCCTGCGGCAGGCCGGAGCCGCGGCGCCAGACGGTGCCGACCTGGACCACCGGCAGCGAACCGGAAATATCGCGCGATTCGATGCGATCGCCCTCCAGCGACCAGGGCCGGTAGACGAGGTCGGGCAGCAGCGCCACGCCGGCGCCGGTGGCGACCAGGCTGCGCACCGCTTCCACCGAACGCGTGCGGAAGGCGACATGAGGTCTCGCGCCGATCGCCGACAGCAGCTTGCCGGTGTTCTCCTCGATCTCGTCGACGGTGAGCATGATCAGCGGCTCGGACGCGATATCGCCGATCGAGATGATGTCGGCGCTGGCGAGCCTGTGGCTGAGCGGGATCCACAGCCGGTAGGCCGAGACTTCCAGGATTTCCGACTGCAGCGCCGTGCGGTCGCGCAGGTTGGACGTGACCATGACGGCAATGTCGAGCTTGCCGCCGACCAGAAGATGCTCGAGATAGTCGCCATTATCCTCGATGGCGGAGACCTCGACGCCGGGATAGGCGCGACGGTAGCGGGCAAGCAGATCGGAGAGCACATAGCCGGCGACCAGCGAGGTGACGCCGAGCTGCAGGCGGCCGCCGGCGACGGCCTGCTCGCTGGAGAAGGAACGGCGCGCATCCGAGACATCGGCCAGGATCTTGGTCGCGTGGCGCAGGAACTGGTGGCCCTTGTGGGTGATGTTCAAGCCGCGCGGATGGCGCTCGAAGAGCTCGACGCCGAGATCGCTCTCCAGCTCCTTGATCGCCTCGGTTACGGAGGACTGCGAGATCGACAGATTCTGCGCGGCGCCCGAGACGGTGCCCTGCTCGGCGACGGCGACGAAGAACTGGAGCTGGCGGATTGTGAAAGCCATGGTCGGACTAAACACTGCCGCGTGCGGGAAGGAAAGCGGGCTTTGTCCGCGGCAGCTAGGCCGCCGCGATGCTGAGCCGCGCCCCTGCCCGGCTCAGCGCGGCGGCTATGTCGGGCGGCGGCGGCTGGTCGGTGGCGAGCTCGGAAAAGCCGTCGAAGCCGCACACCCTGACCAGACCCTGGCGGCCGAACTTGGTATGGTCGGTGACGACCAGCGAGCGCTGGCCGCGCGACAGCACCATGCGGGCGAACTCCGCCTCCTCCAGCTCGTAGTCGGTGAGGCCGGCGTCGGCGTCGACGGCGCCGATCGAGATCACCGCATGATCGACCGAAAAGCGGCTGACGAATTCGATCGCCGAAATGCCGAAAGCAGCACCCGAATCGCTGCGCAGCTCGCCGCCGGCCATATAGACCTTGTTGCCGTTCACCGTCGCCAGCGTGCGGGCGATGTCGGAGGAATTGGTGACCACCGTCAGCCGGCGATGGCCAAGCAGCTCGCGCGCGAGGAAGGATGTGGTCGTGCCGGTGTCGAGCATGATCGCCTCGCCATCGCGGATCGTGGCCGCGACCATCCTGGCGATCAGGCGCTTGGCTTCGGCATTCTCGCGCATGCGCCGCTCGAACGGCGCCTCGCCCACCATCGAGGCAAGGCCGACGGCGCCGTGCATCTTCAGCACCGACCCGTCATCGGCGAGCGGCTTGACGTCGCGTCGCACCGTTTCCTGCGAGACGCCGAGACGTTCGGCAAGGCTGGCTATGCTGATCGTGCCCTCCTCGCCAAGGAGCCGCAGGATTTCGCCATGCCGTTTCGAATGGATCATGTGGATATCCGGGATCTTGACCGAATTTAAGGCTTTGACAACGCTTTGAAAGAAGTTGCTTATATTTTCGGGCAAAACACCCAAAAAAAGTCACAGCTTTTGATTGACAGCTCTGCCACCTGGGCATGACAGTGGTTGCAAGTCACAAGGGCTCGGAACTGCTAAAGGAGGATGATGGCAGAGCCGCAACCTAGTGACCAGATCGTCTGGAGTGATCCAGACTCGAGCTTTTATCGAATCCGCGGGGGCGGATGCCGGGATCCTGAACCTGGCCAAGGGGCTCGTCGGTGCGGTGCGGGATACCGATCCTGGCGTCTCGCACCGACGAGGCTTTTTTATTTTGTCTCATCGTCGTTTTTCGTGAGACCGGTTGAGGCCGGAGCGAAGCCGTGAGCGCCGAAGACCGCATCCGCGCCTTGCCGTGCTGGAACGGCAGCATCGAGATCGAGCCGTTACCGGGCGGCCTCAGCAACGCCAATTTTGTCGTCACGGATGCCGCGGGGCGGCATGTCGTGCGCTTCGGCCAGGATTTTCCGTTCCACCACGTCTTTCGTGAGCGCGAGGTGATGACGGCGCGAGCCGCGCATGCGGCTGGATTCGCGCCAGCCGTGCATTATGCCGAGCCCGGCATCCTGGTGACGGCGTTTCTCGGGGCGAAGACCCTTCTTGCCGAGGACGTGCGGGCCAATCTCGGCCGCGTGGCGGCGCTGCTGCGCGGCTTCCATCGCGAGATGCCGAGCCATGTCTCCGGCGCCGGCTTCATGTTCTGGGTGTTCCACGTCATCCGCGACTATGCGCGCACGCTGGACGAAGGCGGCAGCCGCAAGAAGGATCAGTTGCCGCGCTATCTTGCGCTGGCCGACGAACTCGAGCGGGCGCAAAAACTGCTGCCGATCGTCTTCGGCCACAACGATCTTTTGCCGGCCAATATCCTGGACGACGGCAAGCGGCTGTGGCTGATCGATTTCGAATATGCCGGCTTCAACACGGCGATGTTCGATCTCGCGGGCGCCGCATCCAACGCCGGCCTGAGCGATGAGGAGTCCTTCGCCTTCCTGACCGCCTATTTCATGAAGGAGCCGGACAGCGAGATTCGCCGCTCGCACGCCGCCATGCAATGCGCCTCGCTGCTGCGCGAGGCGATGTGGAGCATGGTGTCCGAGCTTTATCTCGACGCGCCCGGCATCGACTATGTCGCCTATACCGAGGAAAACCTCGTCCGGCTCGACGCGGCGCTGGAGAACTACCGGACGAAATACGGGACCAAGCCATGACCTTGCCCAGCCATGCCGAAATCGTCGTCATCGGCGGCGGCATCATCGGCTGTTCCACCGCCTATCATCTGGCGCGCGACCACAAGGCCGACGTGGTGCTGCTCGAGCAGGGCAAGCTGACCTCGGGCTCGACCTGGCACGCCGCCGGCCTGGTCGGGCAGTTGCGCTCGTCAGCCTCGATCACGCGCGTGCTCAAATATTCGGTCGAGCTCTACAAGGGCCTCGAGGCCGAGACCGGCCTGGCGACCGGCTGGAAGATGACCGGCTGCCTGAGGCTGGCGACCAACGCCGACCGCTGGACCGAGTTCAAGCGGCTGGCAACGACGGCCAAAAGCTTCGGCATGGACATGCAGCTTCTGTCGCCGGCCGAAGTGAAGCGCATGTGGCCGCTGATGGAGACGGGCGATCTGGTCGGCGCCTCGTGGCTGCCGACTGACGGGCAGGCAAGCCCCTCCGACATCGCCCAGTCGCTCGCCAAGGGCGCGCGCATGCATGGCGCGAAACTGTTCGAGGACGTGCGCGTCACCGGCTTTACGATGAAGGACGGCCGCATCACGGCGGTGAAGACTTCCGAGGGCGACATCGCCTGCGACAAGGTGGTGAACTGCGCCGGACAGTGGGCAAGGCAGGTCGGCGCGATGGCCGGCATCAACGTGCCGCTGCAGCCGGTCAAACACCAGTATATCATCACCGAGAGGATCGAAGGGCTGGCTAACGACGCGCCGACGATCCGCGACCCCGACCGCCGCACCTATTTCAAGGAGGAGGTCGGCGGACTGGTGATGGGCGGCTATGAGCCCAACCCGCAGGCCTGGGCAACCGGGCTTCCCGGCGGCGACGTGCCCAACGATTGGGAGTTCCGCCTGTTCGACGACGATTACGATCATTTCGAACAGCATATGAGCGAGGCAATCGCGCGTGTGCCGGCGCTCGCCCATGTCGGCGTCAAGCAGATGATCAACGGGCCGGAGAGCTTCACGCCGGACGGCAATTTCATCCTCGGCGTGGCGCCGGAATGCGCGAATATGTTCGTCGGCGCCGGCTTCAACGCCTTCGGCATCGCGTCGGGCGGCGGCGCCGGCTGGGTGCTGGCGCAATGGGTGGTCGACGGCGAGGCGCCGCTCGATCTGTGGGTGGTCGACATCAGGCGCTTCTCCGGCCTGCACCGCGACCGCGACTGGGTCCGCGACCGTACGCTGGAGGCCTATGGCAAGCATTACACGATCGGCTTCCCACATGAGGAATATCTCTCGGGCCGGCCGCGCATCGTCTCGCCGCTCTATGAGCGGCTGATGAAGCATCGCGCCGTGTTCGGCTCCAAGCTTGGCTGGGAGCGGCCGAACTGGTTCGCGCCCGATGGCGCGGCCGCCGAGGACGTCTATTCGATGGGCCGCCAGAACTGGTTCGGCCCGGTCGGCGACGAGCACCGGCATGTGCGTGAGAAGGTCGGCATTTTCGACCAATCCTCCTTTGCCAAATATGAGCTGACCGGAAGCGACGCGCTGAAGGCGCTCGACTGGATCTGCGCCAACGACGTCAGCAAGCCGGTCGGACGGCTGACCTACACGCAGCTTCTCAACACGCGCGGCGGCATCGAGGCCGACCTCACCGTGTCGCGGCTGGGCGAGGAGCGGTTCTACATCGTCACCGGCACCGGCTTCCGCACGCATGACCTGTCCTGGATAAGCGACCATACCGGCTCCGGCCTCGACGCCAGGCTGACCGACGTCACCGAGGAGTACGGCACGCTGTCCCTGATGGGACCGCGCGCCCGCGACGTGCTGTCGGCGGTAACCGATGCCGACGTTTCGAACGCCGCCTTCCCCTTCGGCCATGCCCGCGAGATCGCAATCGCCGGTCAGACCGTGAAGGCGCTGCGCGTCACCTATGTCGGCGAGCTCGGCTGGGAGCTGCATGTGCCGATCGCGGCCACCGGCGATGTCTTCGATGCACTGATGGCGGCCGGCAAGGCACATGGCATTCGCCCGGTCGGCTACCGGGCGCTGGAATCGCTCAGGCTGGAAAAAGGTTATCGCGCCTGGGGCTCCGACATCACGCCGAACGACACGCCACTGGAAGCGGGGCTCAGTTGGGCGGTGAAGCTTCGCAAGAACACCGACTTCGTCGGACGCAAGGCGCTGGAGAAGGCGACCGGCAAGCCGCCCACAAAACGCTTTGCCGGCTTCACGGTGGATGACCCGGAGGTCGTGCTGGTCGGGCGCGAGACGATCCTGCGCAATGGCGAAGCTGTCGGCTACCTCACCAGCGGCGGCTATGGCTACACGGTCGAAAAGAACATCGGCTACGGCTATGTGCGCGATGCCGACGGCGTCGGCGACGAGTTCCTCGCCTCCGGCGACTACGAGCTGGTCGTGGCGATGGAACGCACGCCGGCGAAGATCCATCTCGAGGCGATGTACGACCCGGCCGGCGCGAAGATAAAGGCTTGATCCGCGCAGCGCGAGTCAGCTGACGCGCAGTGCCAGGCAACGGCTCGGCACAGTGTCACCCTCGCCGGGCATCGAGGCGTAAGGCCGTGTCTCTTCGAGGCGGCTTATCGCGCCGCGCGCTTCCAGCTCGGCGATGCGCTCCGCAAAGCCGGCATCCCACAGCGTGTTCTTGACGGTCAGCACGATGACGCCGCCTGAACGGCAGATGCGGATCAGCTCGTCCAGGCCATCGACCCCGACATGGCCCGAGGTGAAGACGCCCGCCGAAACAATGCCGGCATAGGCGCCGTCGGCGAAGGGCAGAATATCGCCCATCGCCAGGCGATGCAGCGCCGTATAGACGCCCTTGGCCGCGGCCCTGTCCAGCATGCCTTGCGAGATGTCGAGCGCCTCGACCCGCGGATAGCCGGTGATGGCCAGCCATTCGCCGATCAGGCCGGTGCCGGCGCCGGCATCGAGCAAGGGCTCGGCGCCGCGCGGCAGGTGCCGGGCAAGCAGCGCCAGGCAGATCGTGGGATGGCGATAGCCGGCGGCCGACATGTCGGCATCGTAGGTCTCGGACCAGCGGTCATAGATCGCGGCGACCTCATCCGGCCGCTTCGCCGCGTAGGCCGCGCTTAGCGAGCCGCTGTGCTTGCCGTCCGTCATCGTCGCCCTCGAAGCCGATTCATGTGCAAAGGATCATAGCCAAGCCGCCAAAACTGTGGAACCGTCCGAGCGACAACAATGGCGTGAAGGGGCCACGACATGACCGACGAGCTGCGCGCTGCCCTGGCGGCCATACCGGCGCTGAACGAGTACGACGGACCGCTGGAGCGCTTAGGCGGCCTAACCAACAGGGTCTACAGGGCGGGTGACGTGTGCCTGCGCATCCCCGGCAAGGGCACGGAGGAATACATCAACCGCGCCAACGAGGCGGTGGCGGCGCGCGAAGCGGCCAGGGCCGGTGTCAGCCCGCAGGTGCTTTATGCCGATCCGGCGTCCGGTGTGATGGCGACGCGCTTTATCGCCGGCGCCGAGACGATGTCGCCCGAAAAATTCAAGGCGCGGCCGGGCAGCCCGGCGCGGGCTGGCCAGGCCTTCCGAAAACTCCACTCTTCGGGTGCGGTGTTTCCATTCCGCTTCGAGCTGTTCGCGATGATCGACGACTATCTCAAGGTCCTCTCGACCAAGGACGTGGCGCTGCCAGCCGGCTATCACGACGTGGTGCGCGAGGCAGGCGCGGTGCGCGCGGCGCTTGCCGCGCACGCCATCCCGCTTGCCGCATGCCATTGCGATCCGCTGTGCGAGAATTTCCTCGATACGAGCGAGCGGATGTGGATCGTCGACTGGGAATATTCCGGCATGAACGATCCGCTGTGGGACCTCGGCGACCTCTCGGTCGAGGGCAGGTTCGATGCCGCCCAGGACGAGGAACTGATGCGCGCTTATTTCGGCGGCGAGGCACGGCCGGCCGAGCGCGGCCGCGTCGTCATCTACAAGGCGATGTGCGACCTTTTGTGGACGCTGTGGGGCCTGATCCAGCTCGCCAACGACAATCCGGCCGACGATTTCCGCGCCTATGCCGACGGCCGCTTCGCCCGCTGCAAGGCGCTGATGGAGACGGCGGAGTTTTCGCGACATCTCGCCGCCGTGCGCCTGGGCTAGGGCGATCCCCGGCTTCTATCTGAAGACCCGCTGGATCTCGTTCAACGACCCTGTTTCGTCGGACTTTTTGCAATACCAGATGAGCAGCGCGATGGTGCCGATGGGGAAGAATCCCGCAAGCAGCTGATGCCAGCCGCTTCTGTTGATGTCATGCAGCCGGCGCGCGGTCATCGCAAGTGTCGGCAGAAGAACGGCAAGATTCCAAAGCGACGAGACGACTTCGTTTCCCACAAAGATATCGACTATCCCCATAAGAACGGCGACGATGATTATGAAGAGGTAGGAATACCAAAACTCCGAGCGGCTGGCCCTGCCGGAAAAGTTCACATAATTTCGGAAAAAGCTTGCAATCGCTTCACCAAAGTTCATCGACGGCGGCGTGTCACCGAAGCGATTGACGCCGGCCGGCGGCGCCCTCAGGACAAACAACAATGGCAGGCCGATAATGATCAGAATTATGAGCCAATGCCATATCGAGAAACTGCCCATTACTTCCCCCAATACTCCAACCTTCGGAGCTATGATTATCCTGCCCGTCCGACCGGAATCAATCGCAGATTGCACCCGATAGGCGGTTTTCACCGTAAATACTTTCCGGGGCGCAAGGTCGCCGAGTCTAACTCACGCCCTTCGGCACGTTCTCGGGCGGCACCGCGGTTTCCACAACCTTCTGGCGATGGAAAATGAAGATGCCGGCAAGCACGACGATCGCCGAGCCGGCCAGGATGCGCGGGCTCGGCACATCGCCGAAGAAAACCAGGCCAAAGACAACGGCCCACAGGAGCAGGCTGTAATGCAGCGGCGCCAGCGTCGAGGCCGGCGCCAGCTTCAGCGCCCTTGTGATCATCAGATGGGCCGCGCAGGACACGACGCCAAGCAACAGCATGGCGCCGAAATCGAGGGCCGACGGCGTGCGCCAGGCGCCGATGGCGAGCACGGCGCCGACAATCAGCGTGCCGATGGTCTGCCAGGTAACGAGTGTCGTGTCGCTCGTTCCACGCAGACGCCGGCCGAGGATGATGGCGAAGCCGAAGGCCACGCTGCCGATCAGCGCGTAGCTCGACGACAGCGAGAAAGCCGCCGAGGACGGCTTCAGGATGATCAGCACGCCGCAGAAGCCGACGAGGATCGCCAGCCAGCGGCGCCAGCCGACCTTTTCACCGAGCAAGAGGTGCGAAAGAGCGGCGACATAGATAGGCCCGGCCATGTAGAAGCTCATCACGTCGGCCAGCGGCAGGTGGACGACGGCGGCATAGAAAAGCCCGGTGTCGAGTGTCGTCGCCACGACGCGCAAGAGCTGCAGCGCCGGCCTTTCCATCTGGAACAGCTTGCCCGCGCCCTGGTTGGCGATCATCGGCCCCAGCACGATGAAGGCGCCGATCGAGCGGATCAGCACAACCTGGCCGACGGAAAAACTGGCGACCAACCATTTGCCCATCGCATCGTTCAGCGCGAACATGAAGTCGCCGGCCAGCATCAAAAGGATGCCGGCGAGCAACACGTTCCGGATCGTGAATTTGCGAGCGATGGTCCGAGCCATGCCCCTCCCTAGCCGCAGGCCGCCGGTTTGACGAGCGAAATTCGGCCAGCCGGTAAGACCAGCAGCGGAAATCGGCTGGTTCTAGCCGGCCCTGTGCCGCCGGTTCACCTGCGCCGGACGTCCCACGATCGACAGCCGGGTCTCCTGCCTGGCCCGCTCGGCGACGACCTTGCCCCTGGCGATGACGCAGAGACGTTCGGGGCGCAGGCGCACGGCCTCGATCGCGTTGCCGGCGTCGAGCACGACAAGGCTGGCGCGCTTGCCGACGGCGAGGCCAAGATGATCGAGCCCCATGATGGCGGCGTTGACATTGGTGACCATGTCGAAGCAGCGCGCCATTTCGGCCGGGCTCGACATCTGCGCCACATGCAGACCCATGAAGGCGACGTCGAGCATGTCGGCGGTGCCAAGCGAATACCAAGGGTCGAGCACGCAATCCTGGCCCCAGCCGACGCGGATGCCAAGCGCCAGCATCTCCTTCACCCGGGTCAGGCCGCGCCGCTTCGGGAAAGTGTCGTGACGCCCCTGCAGCATGATGTTGATCAGCGGGTTCGGGATGGCCGAGACACCGGCTTCGGCGATCAGCGGCAGGAGCTTCGAGACGTAGTAATTGTCCATCGAATGCATGGAGGTGAGATGCGAGCCGGCCACCCTGCCCTGCAGGCCGAGACGCTGCGTTTCATAAGCGAGCTGCTCGATATGGCGCGACAGCGGATCGTCGGTCTCGTCGCAGTGCATGTCGACCATCAGGCCGCGTTTCGCCGCGATCTCGCAAAGCTCGGTCACCGAGCGGGTGCCGTCGGCCATGGTGCGCTCGAAATGCGGGATGCCGCCGACGATGTCGACGCCCATATCGAGCGCCCGGACGGTGTTCTTGAGCGCCGTCGGCGAGCGATAGAGGCCGTCCTGCGGAAACGCCACCAGCTGCAGGTCGATATAGGGCGCGACGGTTTTCTTGACGTCGAGCAGGGCTTCCACCGCGAGCAGCCGGTCGTCGCAGACATCGACATGGCTGCGGATCGCGAGCAGGCCCATCGACACGGCCCAGTCGCAATAGGCGAGCGCGCGCTCGCGCACGGCCTCATGCGTCAGAAGCGGCTTCAGCTCGCCCCAAAGCGCGATGCCCTCGAGCAGCGTGCCAGACGCGTTGATGCGAGGAATGCCGTAGGACAGGGTGGCGTCCATGTGGAAATGCGGATCGACGAAGGGCGGCGAAACAAGGTTGCCGCGCGCGTCGATCTCGGTCGGCGCCGATCCTGTCAGCTTCTGCTCGATCGCGCGGATGGTTTCGCCGGCAATGCCGATATCGGCAACCCTGCCGTCCGGCAGCGTGCCGCCGCGCACGATGAGGTCGAAATCCATCTGTCGTCACCCTCTCAAGACCTGGCGATCATCGTGGCCGAAAAGACGGCCTCGCGCAGCCTTTTCTTTCCCCGGCAGCCGAAAGGTTCCATCGCGCCGCAACTCGCTCTATAAGCCGCCTCGCGCCCTCGTGGCGAATCCGAAATTCATTGCAAGTCAGACACAGGATCGGCCGTTGTTTCGCTTCTTCCGCTCCACGGAGAACCAGCGCCTTGTCGCGAGGCTGGTGAGGGAATCCTTCCAAGAGCACAAATTCGGCTATGGCGCCGCCATCGTGTCGATGCTGGTGGTGGCCGCCATGACCGGCGCCAGCGCCTGGATCCTGCGTGAGATCACCAACGAATTCGTCGTCTTCAAGAGGCTCGACCGCGTCAATTTGATCGCTGCCGGGGTCGCGGGGATCTTCCTGGTGAAGGGCCTCGCCACCTTCGTCCAGGCCTATTTCATGAGCCGCGTCGGCAACGCCATCATCGCCGACCGGCAGCGCAAGATCTACGATCGCATCCTGGAACAAGGCATCGAGTTCTACCACTCGACCTCGTCGGCCGATCTGATCGCCCGCATGACCAACAACGCGCAGGCGGCGCGCAGCGTGCTCGATCTCGTCGTAACGTCCTATGTGCGCGACCTGGTGACGCTGGCCGTGCTGGTCGGGGTCATGATCTGGCAACAGCCGGCGCTGTCGCTGATCTGCTTCGTCGTCGGACCGGTGGCGATCTACGGCGTCAACCGCATCCTGAAGCGCGTCCGCAACATCGCCGCCATGGAGTTCCGCTCGCTTGGGCAGATCGTTCATGTCATGCAGGAAACGGCGATCGGCGTACGCGTCGTCAAATCCTTCAATCTTGAAGGCGCGATGCGCAAACGCATGTACCAGGCCGTCTCCGACGTCGAGAACCGCGCCAACAACATCGCCACGCTGGAGGCGGCCACCAGCCCGGTGATGGAAACCATTGCCGGCCTGGCGATCGCCGGCGCGGTGTTCATCAGCGGGTTCCTGGTGCTGCAGGGCGGGCAGATGCCGGGCAACATCATGGCCTTCATCGCATCGCTGCTGCTCGCTTATGAGCCGGCTAAGCGCCTGGCCCGCGTTCGCATCTCGCTCGAGACCGGCATCGTCGGCGTGCGCATGATGTTCCAGCTGGCCGACCGGCCGCTGACGCTCGCGGAAAAACCTGGCGCGAGGCCGCTGCAACCTGGACCGGGCGAAATCCGCTTCGAAAATGTCAGCTTCGCCTATCCGGAAAGCCCGCCGGTGTTCGAGGGTTTCAACCTGACGCTCGCGGCCGGCAAGATGACGGCGCTGGTTGGGCCGTCGGGCAGCGGCAAGTCGACGATCCTCAACCTGATCATGCGTATGTACGACCCGCAGACCGGCAGGGTGATGTTCGACGGCCAGGACATCTCCTTCGCGACGCTCGATTCGCTCCGGAAGAAGATCGCCTATGTCAGCCAGGACACGTTCCTGTTCGCCGGCACGATCATGCACAATATCCGCCTCGGCCGCGAGGACGCGACCGATGAAGAGGTGATCGCCGCCGCCAAGGCCGCCAACGCGCATGACTTCATCAGCGCCATGGCCAAGGGCTACGAGACGGAGGTCGGCGAGAACGGATCGCTTTTGTCTGGCGGCCAGCGCCAGCGCATCTCGATCGCGCGCGCCATGCTGCGCAATGCCGAGATCCTGCTGCTCGACGAAGCAACCAGCGCGCTCGACGCCGAATCGGAAGCGCTGTTCCGCGACGCGCTGCAGCAGCTGACGGTCGGACGCACGACGATCGTCATTGCGCACCGGCTGTCGACGGTGCACCAGGCCGACACCATCGTGGTTCTGGAAAACGGCAAGGTGCAGGAGAGCGGTCCGCACAAGACCCTGCTCAAGCAGGGCGGGCTCTATCAGAAGCTTTATGAATATCAGCTGATGCCGTAGTGCCGACGCCCTCCTTCTCCCCTTGCGGGAGAAGGTGGATCGGCGCGATAGCGCCGAGACGGATGAGGGGTGTTCCAGCGGAATGAGACGCTGCCTTTCCCTGGAGCACCCGCGCCTTCGGCGACACCACCCGGCCCTTCGCAGGCTCAGGGCGTCGAAGCTCGAAAAGCCAAGCAATTGGCTTTTCGTCCGCTAACGCGGACCGCTTCTCACCCCACAAGGGGAGAAGGAGAAGCGCTCCTCACTCCGGCACCTTCCGCACTGCACCCTTATCGGCGCTGGTGGCGAAGGCGGCGTAGGCGCGCAGCGCCGTCGTCACCTTGCGCTTGCGCTTCTCGGCCGGCTTCCAGGCGTCCGGGCCCTTAGCGTTCATCGCCGCGCGGCGCGCTTCGAGCTCGGCATCGCTGACGGCAAGCCGGATGGTGCGGTTGGGAATGTCGATCTCGATCGTGTCGCCTTCCTGGACCAGGCCGATCGCACCGCCCTCGGCGGCTTCCGGCGAGACGTGGCCGATCGACAGGCCCGACGTGCCGCCGGAGAAGCGGCCGTCGGTGATCAGCGCACAGGCTTTGCCGAGGCCCTTCGACTTCAGGTAGCTGGTCGGGTAGAGCATCTCCTGCATGCCGGGGCCGCCACGCGGCCCCTCATAGCGGATGACGACGATGTCGCCGGCCTTGATCTCGTTGCCGAGGATCGCCTTGACGGAAGCGTCCTGGCTCTCGAAGACACGGGCCGGGCCGGTAAATTTCAGGATCGACTCGTCGACGCCGGCGGTCTTCACGATGCAGCCGTCGAGCGCCAGATTTCCCTTCAGCACAGCAAGGCCGCCATCCTTCGAGAACGGCGTCTTGGCCGAGCGGATGACGCCCTTCTCCCGGTCGAGGTCGAGTTCGTCCCAGCGGCGGTCCTGGCTGAAGGCGACCTGGGTCGGCACGCCGCCGGGGGCGGCGCGGAAGAAGTCGCGGACATTCTCGGCCGAAGTGCGGGCGATGTCCCAATGGTCGAGCGCCTCGCCGAGCGTAGCGGTGTGCACCGTCGGCAGGTCGCGATTGATCAGGCCGGCCTGGTCGAGCTGGCCAAGGATCGCCATGATGCCGCCGGCGCGATGGACGTCCTCCATGTGGACGTCAGACTTGGCCGGCGCCACCTTGCAGAGCACCGGCACTTTCCGCGACAGCCGGTCGATGTCTTCCATGGTGAAGTCGACCTCGCCCTCATGGGCCGCGGCGAGGATGTGCAGCACCGTGTTGGTCGAGCCGCCCATGGCGATGTCGAGCGCCATGGCGTTCTCGAAAGCGCCCTTGGAGGCGATGCTGCGCGGCAGCGCGCTTCCATCGTCCTGCTCGTAATAGCGCTGGGCGAGATCGACGGCGAGATGACCAGCCTCGACGAACAGGCGCTTGCGGTCGGCATGGGTGGCCAAGGTCGAGCCGTTGCCGGGCAGCGAAAGGCCTAGAGCCTCGGTCAGGCAGTTCATCGAATTGGCGGTGAACATGCCCGAGCACGAGCCGCAGGTCGGGCAGGCCGAGCGCTCGATGACCTTGACGTCCTCGTCGGATATCTTGTCGTCGGCGGCAGCGACCATGGCGTCGACAAGGTCGAGCGCCTGCGCCTTGCCGGCCAGCACCACCTTGCCGGCCTCCATCGGGCCGCCGGAAACGAAGACGGTCGGGATGTTGAGGCGCAGCGAGGCCATCAGCATGCCGGGGGTGATCTTGTCGCAATTGGAGATGCAGACCATGGCGTCGGCGCAATGCGCGTTGACCATGTATTCGACGGAGTCGGCAATCAGCTCGCGCGACGGCAGCGAATAGAGCATGCCGTCATGGCCCATGGCGATGCCATCGTCGACGGCGATGGTGTTGAACTCCTTGGCGACGCCGCCTGCCTTCTCTATCTCGCGGGCGACGAGCTGGCCGAGATCCTTCAGGTGCACGTGGCCGGGCACGAACTGAGTGAAGGAATTGACCACCGCGATGATCGGTTTGCCGAAATCACTGTCCTTCATGCCGGTGGCGCGCCACAGGCCGCGTGCGCCGGCCATGTTGCGGCCATGGGTGGTGGTGCGGGAACGATAGGCAGGCATTGCATTGTCCTTGCTGGCTGGCCACGCCGATGCGCGGCGGGCGGCGCTCAAATTTGGTCGGCAGCGGTTATAGCGACCATGATCCGGCCTTGCCACAATTTTGCGCTGCGCCAGGATTCTTCAGGAAAATTTGAAATCGCTGTCGGATAGCGCCCTATCGATCCGTCCTTGAGGCAGACGGTTTGAACGGCACAAATCGCCGACCCGCCGTTGAAGATGGAACCAATCCGAATAAATCCGAGGAGCAAAACATGCAAAAGATCACCACCTGCCTGTGGTTCGACGGCCAGGCCGAGGAGGCGATGAACCACTACATCTCCATCTTCAAGAACTCGAAGGTGCTGAGCGTTTTGCGCTGGCCCGCGGGTCACCCCGATGAGGGCAAGGTGCTGATGACCACGTTCGAGCTCGACGGCGTGCCGTTCCAGGCGCTCAACGGCGGTCCGTACTTCAAGTTCAACGAAGCGATGTCGCAGTCGATCGACTGCAAGACGCAGGAAGAGGTCGACTATTTCTGGGAGAAGCTCACCGAGGGCGGCGAGCCCGGCCAGTGCAGCTGGCTGAAAGACAAGTTCGGCGTCTCCTGGCAGGTCGTGCCGGAGCAGTTGCCGAAACTTCTTCTGGATCCGGACAGGGCCAAGGCCGGCCGGGTCATGTCGGCGAT
>CCNC01000175.1 GCA_000824845.1 Mesorhizobium sp. ORS 3359
AGCGGAGTGAGACGTTGGCGTTCCCTGGAACACCCCTCATCCGACCTCGCTTCGCGAGGCCACCTTCCCCCACAAGGGGGGAAGGGAAAAACAGCTCACGCCGCCTTGTCGCGCACCTGATAATCCTTCACCGCCGTGAAGCGGATCGCCTTCCAGCGCTCGGCTTCGTAGTTCAGCGAGAAGGCGTGCTGAGCGAGGAAGACCGGATCGTTGTCGAGGTCGCGGGCGATGTCGCCGCGATGCGATTCGATGAAGCGCTGCACCTCCGCCTTGTCGTCGGCCGAGATCCAGCGGCAGACCGAAAAACGCGACATCTCGAAATCCACCGGCAGTGTGTATTCGATGTTCAACCGTTCCTTCAGCACGTCGAGCTGCAGGGCGCCGACGACGCCGACGATCGCCGGCGAACCGTCTTCCGGCGAGAACAACTGCACCACGCCCTCCTCGGCCATCTGGTGCAGCGCTTCCTTCAGCTTCTTGGCCTTCATGGCGTCGCCGAGGCGCACGCGGCGCAGGATTTCCGGGGCGAAGTTCGGCACGCCGCGGAACAGGATCTCCTCGCCCTCGGTCAGCGTATCGCCGATGCGCAGCGTACCGTGGTTGGGGATGCCGACGACGTCGCCGGCAAAGGCCTCGTCGGCGGTGACGCGGGTGCGGGCGAAGAAGAATTGCGGCGCGGACAGGCTCATCGGCTTGCCGGTGCGCACCAGCTTGGCCTTCATGCCGCGCTCCAGCTTGCCCGAGCAGACACGCACGAAAGCGATGCGATCGCGGTGGTTGGGGTCCATGTTGGCCTGGATTTTGAAAACGAAGGACGTCATCTTGTCCTCCGTCGCCTCGACCGTGCGCTCATCGGCTTCCTGGGCGCGCGGCGGCGGGCCGTAGGCGCCGAGCGCCTCGATCAGGTCGCGCACGCCGTAATTGCGCAGCGCCGAGCCGAAATAGACCGGCGTCAGATGGCCCTCGCGGAAAGCGTCGATATCGAGAGGGCGGCAGGCCTCGCGCGCCAACTCCAGCTCCTCGATGAAGTCGTTGCGCTCGTTCTCCGGCAAAAGTCCGGCGACGCGGTTGGAATCCGGACCATTGACCGGCGTGCGCTCCTTCTCGTCGTCGCTGCGGCGCACCGCGTTCTGCGCCAGATGGTAAGTGCCCGAGAAGGTCTTGCCGCGGCCGATCGGCCAGGTGACGGGCGCGGTGTCGAGCGCCAGCTTCTGCTCGATCTCATCCAAAATCTCGAACGGATCGCGGCTCTCACGGTCCATCTTGTTGACGAAGGTGATGATCGGGATGTCGCGGAGCCGGCAGACCTCGAACAGTTTCAGCGTGCGCGGCTCGATGCCCTTGGCAGCGTCGATGACCATGACTGCCGAATCCACCGCCGACAGCGTGCGGTAGGTGTCGTCGGCGAAATCCTCGTGGCCGGGCGTGTCGAGCAGGTTGAAGACGTTGTCGTCATATTCGAAGGTCATCACCGAGGTGACGACCGAGATGCCGCGCTCGCGCTCGATCTTCATCCAGTCGGACCGCGTCTGGATGCGGTCCTTCTTGGCCTTGACCTCGCCGGCAAGCTGGATGGCGCCGCCGAACAGCAGCAGCTTTTCGGTGAGCGTGGTCTTGCCGGCGTCAGGGTGGGCGATGATCGCGAAAGTGCGGCGGCGCGCGACCGCCTGTTCGATGTCTTCTGCCAATTTTTGGAATCCTGTCTGTGGCGCCGGCTTCTAGCAGCGCATGGCCGGCCTGTCGACAGTTTCGGGCGGATCGGTTCGCCGGAGGCGTGTTCGCCGCCATGGCGGGGCCTGCTCATAGTCAGGCCTCGCCATGTTCCCTGCGGCCGTACCTGGTGATCCACCGTATTTCCGAGCGGCCGACGCCGATGTCGTGCAGCAGATAATCCGGCAGCTCGTCCAGCCTGGCCCGGTCCCTGCGAATGCGCGCGATGCGCGCCACGAGCACTATGCCGGAGCGGCAGGTTTCGACGGCTGCGGCAAAGAGGCGCCTGAGAACCGTCCGGTCGGTGATCAATTCCTGCCCAAGGATGGACATGGTCGTATCTCCCTTGCGGTTGAGTGGTGAAAGCGGGAGGGCCGTCCACGGCCCTCCCGGAGGCTGTGCCGACGGGTCGTCAAGACCGATCGTGCTCGCAGCTCACATACGGGTTCCAGTCGGCGAACATGCCGGCCGGGTTGTGCCGCCAGTGCCAGACATGGAGCTCGTAGTAGGGATCCACCGGGTGAATGCCCACCGTCGTCTTGCGCTGCAGCGTGCGGCCGAGGAATTCAGGAACGCCCTTGCCCTTCCAGTCCTTCTCGAAGACGATGTATTCCATGCCGACAAGCTGCATCGAGCCATCGGCTTCCGGCTCGTAGGTCAGCACGTCGGGTTCGCCGAGCACCAGCCTGCCGTCGCCGGCGCGGCCGGGATGGATGAAATGGACCCCCATCGTGCCGTGCTCGTCATGCGTCGTGCATTCGAACAGCTGCTGGTAGCCGTCCGCCTTGGCGACCTTGATGTCGAGGTACTTGGCCGCCATGTCCCGAGACCGGTTGAGCACCGGATCGGGCATGTCATGGGCGACCGCGGTGCCGCAAAGCAGCGCCGAGACGCCGACGGCAAGGACGATTTCCGTAAAGCGCTTCACGATCGATCCCCTCCCGTCAGGCGGCGGCGTAGGCCGTCGTCGGATCGAACAGGCGCTTGACCTGGGTGATCTTGGTCGCCGGGAAGCCGCTCATCTTGGCGTGGCGCTGGATGATCGCTTCGTCCTTGGCGAGGTAGACGCAGAAAGTCTTGTCGTCCGCCACGAAGGATTCCACCCACTGGATGTCCGGGCCGAGCTCGGCAAGGACTGCGTTCGAGGCCCTGGACGCGTCGCGAAGTTGCTCGCGCTCGAAAGTGCCGACTTTCGGGATCTCGCGCTCGATGATGTATTTCTGCATGTTACAATCTCCTTGATCTGAGGTTCAATGCCGCCGGGCACTCGACCAAATCGGTGCCGGTGACATCCCTGGGGCAGCTGAGGTAAACTCTCGCTTGGCCCGCCAGGCAGACGGAGAATTACGAAACAGGCGGCCGACAGTCCTTACGCCGTCCTTATCTTGTTCTGATCCTTTGCCTATTGCCGTTACCGGGATTGCTGCCGATGGGAATTCATTGCTTCGGCGACTTCGAGCTTAACGAGAGCTCCCGCGCCATTCGTCTCGCCGGAAACGAGATCGAGGTGCAGCCCCTCGTCTTCGATTTCCTCGCCATCCTGCTGCGCCACCAAGACCGCGCCTTGAGCAAGGACGAGTTGCTCGAAACGCTCTGGCCGGGCGTGACGGTCACCGAGGCTTCGCTGCAGCGTGTCGCGAGCCTAGCCCGAAGCGTTCTGCGCCAGGGCGGCATGGAGGCGGCGCTGCGCAACCTGCCCCGCTTCGGCTACCGTATTTGCCTCGACCAGGCAGCCGCTTCGGAAAAGGGGCCGGCGCCGGCCGATACGGGCAGCAGGCGTTCCAGCCCAGGCATGCAAATCCTGGCCGCGCGCGCGGCCGTCGCGGCGCGAAAATGGCACGAGGCCGCGGCCGCTTTCAGCGAAGCAGACGCCGCCGACGAGTTGCTGACGGCCGACCTCGAAGAATGGGCGCTGGCGCTGGAATGCATGGGACGACCGTCAGAAGCGATCCCGCTCCTTACGCGCGCGGCAACGGAATACGGCATGGCCGGCGAACGCCTGCGGGCGGCTTCCCCGGCAATCACCCTCGCCATGATCCATCTCGAGAGAGGAGAGCTTGCTGCGGCCAAGGGCTGGCACAAGCGTGCCGCGCAGCTGATCGACAAAGCAACCGAGAGCAGGGAGCATGGCCTCTGGTGCTGGATGGGCGCGCGCATCAAGGGCGCGGAGGCAGAGCCGGAGCATGCGCTTGCTCTTGCCGAGCAAGCTTTCGAGGTCGGCAAAAATCTCGAAGATCCAGTCGTGGAATCGCTCGGCCTTATCTATCGCGGCTTCTTCAAGCTCTGCCTTGGGGAAACAAAAGCCGGTCAGGAGGACCAGGATTTTGCCGCCGCGCTCGGCCTCTCCAGCGATGTCGACCCGATCGTCGGCGGCATCCTCTACTGCAACATACTTTGGGCTTGCCGCAATTTCGGCGACTGGGCGCGAGCCAACCAATGGAGCCTCAGCTACGAGGGCTGGTGCAGAGGGCATGGGCTGGAGGAACTTACGGGCTCGTGTCGGCTGCATCGGGCCGAGGTGCTCGGCGTCCATGGCACGCTGAGGGAGGCTGAGGCGCTGGTGCGCGGGGCGCTCGATCAGCTTACGCTCGATGCGCCCTGGGCGAAAGGCGATGCCTTACGTGTGCTGGGCGACATCCATCTCGCCGCAGGCGATTTCGCCGAGGCGGATGCAGCCTACCGCGCGTCCCATGCCGCTGGCTGGGATCCGCAGCCAGGCTTTGCGCTGCTGCAGATGGAGCTGGGCCAGGCGGAAGCCGCATTCAGCGCCCTTGAGCGGTCGCTTGTCGGGAACGGCTGGCCGACGCTGCAGCGTCGGGGCATGGTTCTCGCCACGCTCGCCAAGGCAGCGGCGCGGACCGATCGGCTGGAGCGCGCGAAAGCGGTGATCGCCGAGCTGGAAAGCGAACCGCAACGCTGGCCGATGGCCTCGATCCGGGCATTGACCGCCGAGGCCAAGGCGGAACTGTCGATGCGGGAAAATCGCTTCACCGAAGCGGTGCGAGAGCTGCAGACCGCATGCTCGCGCTGGGCCGAGATCGGTTCGCCGACCAACTGCGCGGACGCCAGGCTTTCGCTCGCGGCGCTTCTCATCCAGCAAGGCGATCGTACTGGCGCGGAGTTGGAGCTAGGCACGGCGCTGGCGGTCGCGAAGAAGGTCGATTCGTCCCGTCTCATGCGGCGCTGTGAAGAGCTGGCGAGCCTGCTAGCCGGGGGCCAGAAGGCAATAGCGGGCAGCGCGTAACTGCTTCTTGCTTGAGGTCCGGACGGTAGGGTGGCATGACGGGGAAAATCTCCCTGAGGCCCAGCATGAGCAGTCCAAAGCAAGTCATCGTGATCGGCGCCGGAATCATCGGCGCTTCTCTCGCCTGGCACCTGACGAAAGCCGGCGCGCGGGTGACGGTGATTTCCGGGAGTGGCGTCGGCGGTGTTGCGACGCCCAATTCCTTTGCATGGATCAACGCAAGCTGGGGCAATCCCGAAACCTATTTCCGGCTGCGCATCCGCGCCATGGCCGAATGGAAAAGGCTGGCGAAGGACGTGCCCGGGCTACCGCTCGCCTGGTGCGGCGGCCTGTGCTTCGACCTGCCGCCGGACAGGCTCGAAGCCTATGCGGCCGAGCACTCGTCATGGGGTTATGGCGTCGAGCGCGTCGACGCGAAGCGGGCGGGAGAGATCGAACCCAACCTCGTCGCGCCTCCCGATTTCGCCGTCTACGTCGCGGAGGAAGGCGTCGCCGAGCCGGTGGCAACCGCCAAGGCGCTTCTGGCGGACGCCGGACGGCTCGGCGCGCGGGTAATTGTTGGCGCCGTGGAAAGGCTGACCATATCGAATGGCAAGGTGACAGGCGCGGTTGTTTCGGGCGAAACCATCAGCGCCGAAGAAATTGTCGTGGCGGCGGGCGCGGGCTCCCCGGCCATTGCCGCGACAGCCGGCATCGAGCTGCCGCTCGACACGCCGCCGGGCCTTATCGTGCACTCCCGGCCATACAGGAAATTACTCAACGGGCTGGTGCATGCCGAGAGATTGCACATGCGCCAGACGGCCGAGGGCCGCATCGTCGCCGGCTCGGATTTCGCCGGCGGCGATCCGGGTGAGGATCCGGAAGCCACCGCACGGCAGTTGTTTGCGGTCACCAAGGCAGCCTTGCGCGGCGCGGATGGACTGGAGCTTGATTTTCACACCGTCGGCTACCGGCCGACCCCGGTCGACGGCTTTCCGATTGTCGGTCGCGCCGATGGCGTCGGCGGCCTCTACATCGCCGTCATGCATTCGGGCATCACGCTTGCGGCGGCGGTCGGCTTGTTCGCCGCTCGCGAAGTCCTTGAAGGCGAGCGCGACGTGCTGCTGGCACCGTACGGGCTGGAACGCTTCGCGCAGTAGTCCCGCGACAGACGCCAACCGCAAGCCGATGGCAAGCCGTTGAAGTCCAGACCGCGGTCAACTTCGTGCTGAGCGCTAGCGACGTCCAACAAGCCATGTCTCCTGCTGTCGGTAAGAGGCTGTGCTTGCACCCTTGTCGCGCCTGATAAGCCATGCAAGGCTCTTGGCGGTTGCACACAAGAGGGTCGGTGCCATGGCTAAGAAGTACACTGCTGGGTGCGCTTGCGGCGCGGTGAGGTTCGAGTTCAACACAGATCCCGACTTCGTTGCCGTCTGCCACTGTCTGGATTGTAAAAAGGCGTCAGGCGGCGAAGCGGCAACATGGTTCGGCGTGCCCGAGAACGACTTTAGCCTGACACAAGGAAAGCCCACCGCCTATTCATACGTCGCTGACTCCGGCGGCAAACTGGACCGGAACTTCTGCCCGACATGCGGCGCGCGCGTGTATACAAGCAACCTGACCAGCTTTCCGGGCCTGGTGTTCGTTCAGTTGGGCAGCCTAGACCGTCCCGGGGCCGTTACGCCGAAGCTGGAGATGTTCGTCAAACGACGGCTTCCCTGGGTGCGGTCGCTCGGTCTCCCAGAGTTCTCGGACATGCCACACTGAGCCCTTATTGCATGAGGAAGGAGGCGGCCGATATGCTCCCACGCGGGAGCGGACGGCAAAGCGTGCATGACTTTCGCAATCACGAATTAGACGCGATGTGGCCAATATCCGCAGAGGCGCTCACGCTATTCCGGACGAAAAGCCACATCGCTGTATTCCTGGCATGTTCAAAAACCCGGCAGCCTTCGGAAACCGCCGGTGAGCGGTGCGATAGCGGCCGCTAAGCCGAGCAGCCGCGCCTTGCTTGCCGCCCCGTGCGCGTCCTTCAAAACGAAGGGCACATCGTGCAGTGGGCCGTGCGTATCGCTGCGCGCCAGTGCCGCCGGGCGCCCTCACGTGCTCAGTCGCGTTCGAAGATGACGACGGCGTTCACCGCCTCGCTGCTGCGCTCGCCAGTCGTTTCAGCTCGCCAGCGCCCAGCGAGACGTTGCCGGCGCGAAAGGCCTGATGCTGGTGCCGCCGCGGGTCATGGTAACGAAACTCGCCTGCGGAATCTCATGCCAGATGCGGCCCTCGCGATCGAACGGCTCGGAGACGATGCAGCGACCTACCCCCTTAGCGAAAGCGCCGGTGTAGAGCGTCGGCGCATGGTCGTCCGTGGCATAACGCACCGCGTGAAGTGTCTGGCCGTCGCTGAAGGCGGCGGTCAGTTTCAGTGATGGTTCGATCCCGGCGCGGCGCGAAACCTCGAGCACGCGGCCGGCGGCCCGCGATACCGCGCCATACGGATCGTCGGCGAGCCCGTCGCCGACCATCAGCCGAAAGAACAATTCGGAATCGGTGCTCCCCTCGAGTTCATCGAACAACTGGTCGGCGAGCGAGTTCTCGAGCGCGCGGCGGATCTTCTCGAAGCCGCCGATCTGGCCGTTATGGATGAACGACCAGCGGCCCGAGACGAAAGGATGGCAGTTCATGCGGCTGGTGGCGCCGCCGGTCGAGGCGCGCACATGGGCGAGGAACAGGCCGGACTTGATCTGGCGGCCAAGGCTTTTCAGATTGGCGTCGGACCAGGCCGGCAGAATGTCGCGGTAGAGGCCGGGTTCTGGCCGATCGCCGTACCAAGCCACTCCGAAGCCGTCAGCATTGGTCGGGGATTTCGCCTCCCGCGCCTGCCGGCTCTGAATGACCAGCGAATGGGAGGGCGCCGCAATGACGTCCTCCAGGAAGATCGCGTTGCCGAGATAGGCTGCCCACCTGCACATTGTCTGTCATCCCTTGTCGATGCGTTTTCGAGCGCGCGGATGAATTCGGCGCTCGTCTGGCGCCACAGATGGCAAGATGGCGCTTTAGTGTCCTTACGCCGCGCTTACGTTTTGCTGATCTCTGCCCGGAGGGCGTCTCGGCAGGTCTGCTTCAGCCGACCAATGCCAGCCTGGCCTGTGCCGGCGCGAACGGCCGGATGCTGGTGCCGCCCCTCGTCATGGTGACGAAGCTCGATGGCGGGATCGCCTGCCAGTCGCCGCCGTCGCGGTCGAACGGTTCGGAGACGATGCAATGGCCGGCGCGCCTGGCGAAGGCGCCGGTGTAGAGCGTTGGCGCATGGTTGTCGGTGGCATAGCGAACAGCGTAGAGCGTTTCACCATCGGAGAAGGCGGCCGTCAGTTTCAGGGCCGGCTCGATGCCGGCGCGGCGCGAGGCTTCGACGACGCGGCCGGTTGCCCGCGACACGGCGCCTTGCGGGTCCGTCGCGAGCCCCTGGTCGATCATCAGCAGGAAAAAGAGCTCGGAATCGGTCGTGCCTTCGCGCTGGTCGAAGACTTCGTCGGAGAGCGAGTTCTCCAGCGCGCGACGGATCTTTTCGAAGCCGCCGATCTGACCGTTATGCATGAACGACCAGCGGCCGGAGATGAACGGGTGACAGTTCATGCGGCTGGTGGCGCCACCGGTCGACGCGCGGACATGGGCAAGGAACAAGCCGGATTTGATCTGCCGGCAGAGGCTTTTCAGATTTGGATCTGACCAGGCCGGTAGGATGTCGCGATAGAGGCCGGGCTCCGGCCGGTCGCCATACCAGGCCAGACCAAAACCATCGCCATTGGTTGGCGACTTGGCTTCCTGGGCGCAATGGCTCTGGGCGATCAGCGAATGGCAGGGCGCGGTGATGATGTCTTCGAGGAAGACCGCTTCACCAAGATAGGCCGCCCACCGGCACATCGCTTTCCACCATTCCTAGGCGCGATCCATCAGAGCCTGGGGCTCCTTGACCGCGTGTGAGCCTCGATTGTGCGTGCGCTCATAGAGCTCGCGAACGACTCGGCTCGCCGTAGTTTCGAACAGAAATGGCAAGAAAGCGTGAACGAGCGCGGCGCCGGCCGCCATCGACAAGCGCGAGCAGAACCAGGCGGCAAAGACCATGTGGCCGAAATAGGTCTCGCCGACCTTGGCCGGGTGAGCGGTGAAGAGTGCCGTAAGCCTGGTCGTCATGGTTAACCCTCCTGCCGGGATGAGCCCCGATGGTGAGTAACGTGCCATAGGGCTTTGGTTCATCGGTCCCATTTCGTCCTTGCTTTTTGCTATTTTGTGGGACATTTATCCCATATGTCGACGGAACTCGATGCAATTGATCGAAGACTGCTGGCAGAACTGCAGCGCGACGGCACGCTTTCCGTCGACCAGCTGTCGGAGCGGGTGGCGCTGTCGCGCAACGCCTGCTGGCGGCGGGTCAAACGGCTCGAGGATCACGGCATCATTACCGGCCGCGTCGCGCTGGTCGATGCCGAGAAGCTGGGGCTCGGCCTCCCCGTCTTCATCCTGATCCGCACCTCCAATCATGACCCGGACTGGCTGCAGAAATTCCGAGCGGCCGTGACCGGCTTTCCCGAGATCACAGGCGTCTACCGCATGTCGGGCGACCTCGATTATGTGCTGAGAGCCCGCGTCGCCGACGTGAAGGCCTATGACCGCCTCTACCAGCGGCTGATCGCCAAGGTGGCATTGTCGGACGTCTCGGCTTCCTTCGTCATGGAGGAGATCAAGGAGACGACCATCGTGCCGGTGGAACTGCGCTGAGGTAGCCAAGGCCTCTTCGTCCCACGGGCGGAGCGTGGACCCGAGGATGACGAGGTGATGAGCGTTCTCGCCAATCGCCGAATGAGCATTTCCACCAGCGCAACGATCTTGTCGTCTTCGCTGGAAAGCGAAGTCATCGTGACGCCTCAAAGAAAGCCTTGGATAGCGTCACGGTCGAGTTGACCGAATCGGCATTCGCTCCCATAGGAATGGGCTCATGCGCACGGCTGTCCATCCTTCCTCCGTCATCGGCCCCACCGTCGGTTTCGTCAGGCTTCCGCATGGCGAAGGCCTGCCTCTGCCGGCCTATGAAAGCGCGGGCGCCGCCGGCATGGATCTGCGGGCCGCGGTGCCGGAAGACCGGCCGCTGCTCATCCTGCCGGGGAAACGCGCGCTGGTACCGACTGGGCTTGTCCTGGAAATCCCGGAAGGCATGGAAGGCCAGGTGCGGCCACGCTCGGGCCTCGCCTTCAAGCATGGCCTCACGGTCCTCAACTCGCCCGGCACCGTCGACAGCGATTATCGCGGCGAGGTGAAGGTGCTGCTGGTCAATCTCGGCGATGAGGATTTCGCGGTGACGCGCGGCATGCGCATCGCCCAGATCGTCTTCGCCGCCGTGACCCAGATCACGGTCGAGGAGCGGGCACTCGCCGGCGGCACGACGCGCGGCGCCGGCGGTTTCGGGTCCACCGGCACCGCCTAATGCTGGGTCGTATTTTAATCACCTTGAACCATTCTGCCGGGTGAATTCGAGCCAATTCCTTCGCCCTTCGGACTTGGCCGTGCTACCAGCACGACCTGCGCCGAAGAGCTCGACCTTGACCCGAATTCCCTCCGACAGAATTGCTTCAATATGACTGAAATACTATCCATTCCAAAACTGGTCATTTTCGACTGCGACGGGATCCTGGTCGACACGGAAAACCTTGCCAATCGGCGCCTCGCCGAATGGCTGAGCGCCGCCGGCTTTACGACGAACTTCGAATACTGCCGAAAGCACTTCTCCGGCCGCAGCATGGTCTCGGTGCAAAAAGAGATCGAAGAGGCGACCGAGGTCAGGCTCGGCGCCGACTTCGTCGAGCGCTGGAATGCCGGCCTGCCGGATCTTTTTTCGCACGGCGTAGAGGCGATCCCTTATGTGCGTGAGTTCGTCGAAGCAGTCCGCGCGGCCGGCATCGCCTATTGCGTCGCCTCCTCGGCTCGGGTCTCGAAAATGCACATCACGCTCGGCCAAACCGGGCTTTTGCCGCTGTTCGAGCACGCCATGTTCTCCTCGACCATGGTCGGGCGCGGCAAGCCGTTCCCGGACCTCTTCCTGCATGCGGCCAAGACGGTGGGCTTCGCGCCGGCCGACTGCATCGTCATCGAGGACAGTGTCGCGGGAACGCAAGCCGGCATTGCGGCCGGCATGCGGGTGTTCTCCTATTACGCCGATCCGCTCTCAGACCGAGAGGGCCTGGCGGCGGCCGGCGGCATCCTGTTCGACGACATGCGGGAACTTGCCGGCCTGGTGCCGATCCGCTGATCGGCTGCACGCTTCAGGACTCCGTGCTAGCGTGCGGCTCCGGGGGTGTTTTCGATGATTTCCATTCTATCCCGTCTCATGCTCGCCTGCCTGTTGCTGCTTTCCATATGGACGGTCGCGCGGGCCCAGGCCGTCGGCTTTCCGGAACTAAGCAGCACCATTCCCGGGCATCAGGACGTCACCTATTTCGACCTTGCCAAAATGATCGTGCCTGACCTCCAGGCCGGCGACGACGGTTTCTACAAGGGCAGCGCGCCGATCGAGATGCGTGACATCCTCGGCGGCAACGATGGCGGATCACCGCCCGAAACCATCAACCTGCCGAATGCTGCGGTGCTGGCCATCAAGGCCGGCGGCAAGGAGCGTCTGACGATGCTTCTCGACCTCGGCCAGGCCCAAGACAGCGCCGAGGGATTTGCCGTGCTGGCGCTCTACGACCTCACCGGCAAGCCGAAGCTGCTCGACGCCGTCAATGTCGGAACCGACCAGAGCACTTATTTTCGCGATCCGGGAAAGCTCGCGATCGGTCCCGGCGACGACGCGCTCATTACCATGAGCACGCATTTCAATTCGAACCAGGGCTATGTCGGCACGATCCTGATCCTGGTCCGCAACGATCGCTTCGAACCGATCGACCAGATCAACACATTCGACGAAAATGTCTGCGCCTACAAACGCACTCAGGACCTTTCCTTCCAGACGCACGGAAGTGGAAAGCCGTATGCCGCGATCAGGGTGACCGTGACCGACGCCACCAAGGCCAGCGGTGAAAGCTGCGAGGAGCCGGCGCCCAAGGCAGTCTCGCACGACATTTCCGTCACCTATCACTGGAACAAGAAAACGTCGCGCTACGTGGCGGATTCAGATGCCTTCAAACGTTTGTCAGCAGAGAACGAGAAACGCTTCTGATCCAAGCGCATTCGTTTGCCCGGGTCGAACGGCCGCGATAAATTCCTCGCAGGACCCCGCTCATGATTGAGGACTCGCCATGGACAAGGGCAAGATTTTTCGCGATCTGCATGCCTCCACCTTCGTCATGCCCAACCCTTGGGACATAGGCACGACCAAGCTTCTCGCCTCCTTCGGCTTCAAGGCGCTGGCCACGACCAGCGCCGGCTTCGCCTTCTCGCGCGGCCTGCCGGACGGCGCCGTGACCTTCGAGGCCATGATCCACCATTGTCGCGACGTGACCGCGGCAACCGACCTGCCGGTTTCAGCCGATCTGGAGCGCGGCAAGGGAGACAGCCCCGAGCAGGCCGCCGAAACCATCTTCGCGGCGGAAGCCGCCGGGCTCGCCGGCTGCTCGATCGAGGACCACACGGGCGACCCCGCCAACCCGATCTACGATTTCTCGCTGGCAACCGAACGCGTCGCGGCCGCCGTCGAGGCGGCCCGGGCGCTCAAGCACGATTTCGTCTTCACCGCGCGAGCCGAGAATTTCCTTTGGGGCAAGACCGACCTCGACGACACGATCAAGCGGCTGCAGGCCTTCGAGAAAGCCGGCGCCGACGTGCTTTATGCGCCGGGGATAGGCGACGTGGACATGGTGCGCACCATCTGCTCGTCGGTGAGCCGGCCCGTCAATGTGATGGCCCGCCCCGGTTTCACCGTCGCCGACCTTGCCATGGCCGGCGTCAAGCGCATCTCGCTCGGGCCGTGGCTGACCAATTTCGCCTATGGCATGCTGGAGACTGCGGCGCGCGAAATCCAGCAGGACGGCACTTTCGGCTTCACCCGGGCGGCGATGCCGTTCGGCAAGCTGCAGGCGCTGTTCCGCGGCGGCGCGGCCGAGCAGGACTAGACCGGGCCCCGCGCCGAAACCGCCTTGTGCAGATGCACCATCATGGCGGCCGCGAATAGCGGGGTCACAAGGTTGAGCAGCGGCACGGCGAGGAACACGGCGATGACCAGTCCAGCCAGGAACACCGTGCCGGCATGTTTGCGGCGCAGCGCCTTGGCCTCTGCCTCGGGGCGAAAACGCATGGCGGCGAATTCGAAGAACTCGCGGCCGAGCAGATAGCCGTTGACGATGAAGAAGGCTGCAATGTTGACGCCTGGCACCAGAAGCAAAAGCAACGCGACGATGTTGCCGAGGACGACCACGCCGAAGAATTTGATGGCGAGCACAAGCGAATGCAGCACCGGCACGGCGCGGCCGGGCGGATCGTCGGGATAGTCGGTGCGCTCGACCACTTCGGCGATATCGTCGAGGAACAGGCCGGCAACGATCGCCGTCACAGGCGCGATGAGCAAGGCCAATCCCACGGCCAGGACGATGCCGGCAACGATGCCGCCCAGCCACCCGGCCCAGGACGGCAGGCCCGGGAGCAGCGTCTGCAGCCATGGCCAGGCCAGCCATTCGAGCAGGCTCTCCAGGCCGGCCCACAGCGCCAGCAGAGCGAGCAGCGTCAGCCCCAGCGTCTTGAGGAAGACGGAGCGGAATTCAGGCGAGAACAGTTGGTTGGCGGCGGCGCGGGCAGCATCTAGGATCACGGCGGGTGCAGACCCCTCATCGAGAAACGACGCCCCCGAGATAGGCGGCGAGGAAGAGCGGCGCAACTGCAAGGGGAGACCGTCGCCCGGCCTTCACGCTTTTCCCGGGATCGCTCCTGCCTGCCTGGTCGGAATGGTCATTGCCGCAACGCCTGCGACGACGAAACCCATGCCGACCCAGGCGGCCGGCCCCAGGCTTTCGCCCAGGAAGACGGCGCCGATGCCGACGCCGATCGGCACCCGCAGATAGGCCTGCGAAGTGGTGCCGACCGAGCCCAGCGTGTGGATCAAGCGGAAATAGATGACGAAGGCCAGCGCGGTTGAGAAGACCGACAGGCCGAGCAGGGCCAGGATCGATGCGACCGACGGCGCAAGCGTCCATGGCCGGTCGACGATCAGGCTGAGCGGCACGAGCATCACCGCGCCGCAAAGCATCGAACCCGCGGCGGGGATCATCGGATCGAGGCCCTTGAAGCCGCGGCCGAAGATTGCCGCTCCGGCATAGGAGACCGTCGCGACGACGATCGCAAGCTGCGCCCACATTTGACGGCCAAGCCCGCCAAGCGCCTCCGTGCCGATGATGAGGCAGATGCCGACGATGCCAGCCCCGACGCCGACGAGCTTGCGCACCGTGACGGGCTCATGGCGCGTGATCAAGGCCGTCAGCAGGAAAGTGAAGATAGGCGATGTCGCGTTGAGGATGGTGGCGAGGCCGGCATCCACCGATCGTTCGGCGGCGGCGATCAGGGTGAAGGGCACGACGCTGTTGAGGCAGGCCTGGAAAGCGAACCGACGCCATGTTGCCGCATCGGCAGGCATGGCAAGGCCGCGCCAGCGGATGACGCTGAGCAGAATGGCCCCGGCGATCAGCGTCCGGGCGGCGATGAAGGTAACAGGCGGGATCGTCTCGACGCCGATCTTGATGAAGGTGTAGGAGGCGCCCCACAGCACCGCAAGAGCGCCGAGCAGCGCGAGGTCGGTGGACATTTCGGTCTTTTCGGACATTTCGGCCTCCCGTTGCGGAACGATCCGCTTGTAGCTCACCGCGTCGCAAAGACGTTTCGATTGCGGCGGAACCGTAGTCGCCGGCGCTGCCGCTGATATGAGCCAGTTTCGATGCGAACGCTGCAGCAGCCGGCGAACAATCGGCGCCGAGATCGGCGCCACCGAAGGCGACGGTGATTTTCGGGGTAGGCAAAGCAGCGGCAACTCGCTAGACCCGCGCCCGGCCGGCATGCCAGATAGCCGGGGTGGTTCTTGGCGGAGATTTTGATGCCGGAATATGACGTGCTTTGCATCGGCAATGCCATTGTCGACATCATCGCGCAGTGCGACGAGGCTTTTCTCGAGACCAACGGCATCATCAAGGGGGCGATGAACCTCATCGACGCCAGGCGCGCCGAATTGCTCTACAGCCGCATGGGACCGGCGATCGAAGCTTCCGGCGGCAGCGCCGGCAACACGGCGGCCGGCGTCGCCAGCCTCGGCGGACGAGCCGCCTTCTTCGGCAAGGTGTCGAACGACGCGCTAGGCGAAATCTACACGCACGACATCCACGCCCAGGGGGTGGCCTTCGACACCAGGCCGCTCGCTGGCCAGCCGCCGACCGCACGCTCGATGATCTTCGTCACGCCCGACGGCGAGCGTTCGATGAACACCTATCTCGGCGCCTGCGTCGAGCTGGGGCCCGAGGATGTCGAGGCCGACAAGGCGTCCGGCGCCAGGGTGACCTATTTCGAGGGGTATCTGTGGGATCCGCCGCGCGCCAAGGAGGCCATCCGCCAGACGGCGAAGCTGGCACACGCCGCGGGCCGCGAAGTGTCGATGACGCTGTCGGATTCCTTTTGCGTCGACCGCTATCGCGACGAGTTCCTCGAGCTGATGCGCTCAGGCACCGTGGACATCGTCTTTGCCAACAGCCACGAGATCAAGTCGCTCTACCAGACCGCTTCCTTCGAGGAGGCGCTCGACGCCATCCGCAAGGACTGCAAAATAGCTGCCGTCACCCGTTCCGAAAAAGGTTCGGTGATCGTGCGCGGCGACGAGACCGTCACCATCGAGGCGACGAAGATCAAGGAATTGGTCGATACGACCGGCGCCGGCGACCTCTATGCCGCCGGCTTCCTTTATGGCTACACGACCGGACGCAGCCTCAAGGATTGCGGCGACCTCGGCTCGCTGGCCGCCGGCTTGGTGATCCAGCAGATCGGACCGCGCCCGCGCCAGAACCTGCGTCGCGAGGCGGAGCAGGCAGGACTGCTTTAGGCCCACCAGTAGGGCAAATCGCACAAGAGCGCCGTACCCTTGGGTCATCGCGGGCAGGCTCGGAACCGGCCTGTTTGTCGCGCCCCTGTCACAGAGCGCTCCTACACGCAAAGATAGGGCGTTCCGCGACTGACATTTCGGCACGCCAGACCAGGGGTGTGAAGAGATGCAAGCCAGCAACCTGCCGGGCCGCGGCGTCCATTGCTGCCGCAATCTGTGCTTTCCGCGATAGAATTTCAGCAGCCGCCGGCGTCTGGGAGGAGCGCGGGCCACAAGACGAACGCATGACCAAACTTCAGACCCCGCCCGAGGGGATTTCGCAAGAGGCCCTGGCAGGCCTAGTGACCGAAGCCGTGCAGCAGACATTGATGCAGCACGGTGTCCTGCTGGACGCACAGGCCCTGGTTTCAGCCAGTGTGCTCGCCGGCAGCGTGGCGGCCGCCCTCCCCTTCCTGCCGCCGGCGCAGCGCCATGCAATCGATTCCTTCAAGAGCGATTGGACCGTGCTCATCTCCGAGTTCTTCCGGACGGTGCCGGACAGAATCGCAAGCGGAAATCCGATGGCGTCCGATCAGGCTTCCGGGCGCGCGCCGCCGGAGGCGGGACGGCTTCAGAATATTGCGGAACGCACGGCCGGTCTTCAATCGATGCTGCTTGAGGATTGGGCGGGCGAAGTCGCCGGCTCGACCTATCTGGAAGAGAAGCTGCGCATCCCGCGCTCGACGCTGCATCGCTGGCAAAGGCGCGGCGAGGTCGTCGCGTTGCGCAAGGGCGGCCGCAAACATGTCTTCCCACTGGCCCAGTTCGTCGATGGGAGGCCGGTCCTGGGCATAAGCGAGGTGCTGTCGGCGACCGGCAATCCGAGGCTTGCCTGGTTCTGGCTGACCCGCCCCGCGCCCGAGCTTAATGGCCGCGTCCCTATAGAGATGTTGAGGGAAGACATGGTCGCGGACGTGGTCCGCGCCGCGCGCACCGTGTCCTGAGCTGGCTCGGCGACACGGTTTCCGCACAACCGCGCGACAGAGTTCAGCTGGCTAACTGACCGTTATATAGCTGTAATAATTGGCACATTTGGCACATTCTCATGGTTCATTGGTGTTTCGATTGTATAAATTGTGCAACTTGTGCCAATTTTACAAGTATATGACGTGATATTTGGGCAACAAGACCTTTGCAATAGTTTATAAGGCCGTCATTCCGACACAATCTCTGTTGTACGCGACCGCCGATTGGGCCATGTCCGGAGCGAAGAAGCGGCGCCCGGTGCGCGTGTTTTTTCAACGATGGGGACGGGGGTGGCAGAAGCCGAACGGCGTGTCAGACCTGTCTTGAACCTTTGACTGGAGATTCAAGAAAATGAACATCAAGAGCCTTCTACTCGGCTCCGCTGCGGCCCTGATCGCAGTTTCGGGCGCCCGCGCCGCCGACGCGGTCACCGTCGCCGAGCCGGAACCGGCCGAATACGTGAAGATCTGCGACGTCTATGGCGCCGGTTACTTCTACATCCCCGGCACCGAGACCTGCCTGCGCGTCGGCGGCTATGTCCGCTACGACGCCGGCGTGGGCGATGTCGGCTCGTTCGACGGCGCCAAGAGTGTCGACGTTCGGGACGGCGACGTCCAGAACACCTGGTTCAAGAACACCCGCTTCACGCTGAAGACCTGGACCGGCCAGGAAACCGAACTCGGCACGTTGAAGACCTACACCGAGACGCGCTTCAATTTCGGCGACAAGAACCTGGTCACCGCCGACGGTGACGTCGACAGCAATCCCGCCGCCAACAAGGCGACCGACCTGCATTTCGCCTGGATCCAGCTCGGCGGCCTGCGCGTCGGTAAGGATGAGACGCCTTATGACCAGTTCATCGGTTATGCCGGCAATGTCATCCAGGACACGATCATCCCGTATGGCATCAAGGACACCAATGTCGTCAGCTACTATTTCGACGCCGGCAGCGGCTTCTCGGGCGTCGTCTCGCTCGAAGAAGGCTCCGGTACCACCGGCACCATCGACAGCTATGTCCCACACGTCGTCGGCGGCCTGAAGTACAAGGGCGACTGGGGCGCGCTCACTGGCGTCGTTGCCTATGACAGCAACTACGAGGAAGTGGCTGGCAAGGTTCGCCTCGATGTCAACGTCAACAAGGAACTGTCCCTGTTCATCATGGCCGGTTACGGCACCGACGACAACCTGAGCGACGATGCCGGCAACGCAATCGATGCCCATGGGCGCGGCTTCTACAAGCCATGGGGCGGCAACTGGGCTGTCTGGGGTGGCGGCACCTATAAGTTCAACGAGAAGACCTCGTTCAACCTCCAGGCCTCTGCTGACGACGACAAGAATTACGCTCTGGCAGCCAACGTCGCCTACACCATCGTTCCGGGCTTCACGATCACGACCGAAGTTGATTGGGATCATTTCGGCCACTTCGACGACGGCACCCCGTTCGGCAATTGGACCAAGGCCGACAAGAAAGACAGCGTCGGCGGCATCGTCCGCTTCCAGCGCAATTTCTGATCGAGCCTCGTAGCTTAATAAAAAGGGCCCGCGGCATCGCCGCGGGCCTTTTGCCATTTGGATGGGGCCGAGAAGCCGTTGCGCGGGCTCGTCAATTCCCCGCCGTATAGGCCGCGATCGCCGCCATGTTGACGATGTCGGAATCCTTGGCGTTCAGCGAGACGATCTGGACCGGCTTGTTCAAGCCGACCAGCAGCGGGCCGATGACCGTCGAGCCGCCGAGCTCCTGCAGCATCTTGGTCGAGATCGAGGCCGAGTGGAACGCCGGCATGATCAGCACATTGGCCGGGCCGGTCAGGCGGATGAACGGATATTGCGCCATCGCGCGCGGGTTCAGCGCCACGTCGGCCGCCATCTCGCCGTCATACTCGAAGTCGACGCGGCGCTTGTCGAGGATGCGCACCGCCTCCTGCACGCGCTCGGAGCGCTCGCCCTGCGGATGGCCGAAGGTGGAGTAGGCGAGCATGGCAATCCTCGGCTCGTAGCCCATGCGGCGGGCAAAACCCGAGGCCTCCTCGGCGATGTCGGCGATCTGCTCGGCGTTCGGCATGTCGTGCACGGCGGTGTCGGCGACCAATACCGTCCTCCCGCGCGCGAGCACGATCGATACGCCGATCACGCGGTGGCCGGGCTTGGCGTCGATGATGCGGCGCACGTCGTCGAGCGCGGTGGAATAGTTCCGGGTGACGCCGGTGACGATGCCGTCGGCGTCGCCCAGCGCCACCATGCAGGCGGCGAAATGGTTGCGGTCGTTGTTGATCAGCCGCTGGCAGTCGCGGAACAGGAAGCCTTTCCGCTGCATGCGCTCGTAGAGATAGTCGGTGTAGATGCCGTTGCGGCGCGACAGCCTGGCATTGATGATCTCGATGCCCTGCTTGTTCAGGTCGATGCCGGCATTGCGGGCATTGTCCTTGATGACGTCGTCGCGGCCGAGCAGAATCGCCGTGCCGAGCTTCTGGTTCACATAGGAGACGGCGGCGCGCATCACCTGCTCCTCCTCGCCCTCGGCGAAGACGATGCGCTTGGGCTGGCGGCGCACGCGATCGTAGATGCGCTGCAGGGTCGAGGCGATCGGGTCGCGGCGGGCGGACAGTTCCTGCGCATAGCGGTCGAGATCGAGGATCGGCTTGCGCGCGACGCCCGATTCCATCGCGGCCTTGGCCACCGCCAGCGGGATCGCCGAGATCAGGCGTGGGTCGAACGGCACGGGGATAATGTAGTTGGGGCCGAATTTCGGCCGGTTGCCCTGATAGGCGGCGGCGACATCGTCCGGCACGTCCTGGCGCGCCAGCTCGGCGAGCGCGCGTGCCGCCGCGATCTTCATCGCGTCATTGATGGTGGTGGCGCGCACATCCAGCGCACCCCGGAAGATATAGGGGAAGCCAAGCACATTGTTGACCTGGTTGGGGTAGTCCGAGCGGCCGGTCGCCATGATGGCGTCGGTGCGGATCTCGGCCACTTCCTCGGGCGTGATCTCCGGATCGGGATTGGCCATGGCGAAGATGATCGGGTTCTTCGCCATCGACTGCACCATGGCGGGGGTTAACGTGCCTTTTGCGGAAAGGCCGAGGAAGACGTCCGCGCCGTCCAGCGCCTCGGCAAGGCTGCGCGCCTCGGTCTTGACCGCATGCGCCGACTTCCACTGGTTCATGCCTTCGGTGCGGCCCTGATAGACGACGCCCTTGGTGTCGCACAGGATGACATTTTCCGGCGCAAAGCCCATCGCCTTCATCAGTTCGATACAGGCGATGCCGGCCGCGCCCGCGCCGTTGCAGACCATCCTGGTGGTCTTCATGTCGCGGCCGGTGATCTCCAGCGCGTTGATCAGCCCGGCGGCCGAGATGATGGCGGTGCCGTGCTGGTCGTCGTGGAAGACCGGGATATCCATCAGCTCGCGCAGGCGCTGCTCGATGATGAAGCACTCCGGCGCCTTGATGTCCTCGAGATTGATGCCGCCGAAGGAAGGCCCGAGGAAGCGCACGCAGTTGACGAACTCGTCGGCATCCTCGGTATCGACTTCAAGGTCGATCGAATCGACATCGGCGAAGCGCTTGAACAGCACGGACTTGCCTTCCATCACCGGCTTGGAGGCCAGCGCCCCGAGATTGCCGAGGCCGAGGATGGCGGTGCCGTTGGAGATGACGGCGACCATGTTGCCGCGCGTCGTATAATCGAAGGCGCGGCTCGGATCCTCGGCGATGGCGCGCACGGGAACGGCGACGCCCGGCGAATAGGCGAGGCTCAGATCGCGCTGCGTCGCCATCGGCTTGGTGGCGACGATCTCGAGCTTGCCGGGCCGCCCCATGGCGTGGAATTCCAGCGCCTCCTCGGGACTGACGGAAGGGCCGCTGCTTTCAGTTTTCCTGGCCATGATGCCTGACGTTTTCCTCACCAATTCGCGCTCTTGAGGCGAGCGCATTCTTTTGAACTACCGCTTAAGGCCATACTCGGCCGCTGTAAACCGCCAAGCGATCAAGTGACGGCGTTCCTCGGCGCTGCCGGCGACGATCAAATCTTGCCTGATGAGATCGCGGCAATCTCGCGCAGGTGCTCGCTGACCGAAGCCCAGCGCGTCAGCCCAGAGGTGCCGGCGAACGGCCATTCGGAGAAGGGCGGATCATCACTTCCCAGGCGTCGCTTAAGCGCCGAGAGATAGGCCATCAGTTCCAACCGTTCCGCCTTTACCCTTTCAAGCGTGCGGCCGCGAATCTCATCCCGCGATATGGCCCGGTCGCGAAGCCGCTCGACCGCGCGGCGGATCGCGGCCGGCTGCGGCTCGGCGATGATGCAGTAGTCCGGATCGAAATAGACGTCGCGGCCGCCGATGCTCGGTGTCGAGACGATCGGCAACCCAGCCAGCAGATACTCCATGCTGGAATACATTGCCCCTTCTACCGCCGACAGGCAGAGCCCGACCGCGGCCTGGTTGTAGACGCGGTTGACCTCGGCGGAGGTCAGCCGGCCGGGCAGGCCATCGACGAGCGGATTGGCGATGCTGTGAAGCGGCGATTGCGCCTGCAGGCGACGGATGAAGGCGCGGTCGCCGGCCGGCGGCAATTCGCCGATCGAGGACGTCACATGGACCAATCTTTCGATCTCGAAGGCCAGATAGTGCCGCTTGGTGTGCGAGATGCGGCCATTGTAGACGGCATCGTACTCGACCGGCACGTCCGGCAGCGGCCGGAAGACGTCTTCCGAGATCATCAGATTGTGATTGGAGAAGATTGCATTGCCGCCAACGCCTGCAATCAGGCGTCGCTCTTCCTCTGTGTTGCAGAGAAAGATCAGCTCGTGCCTGGGGCAAACGTTGGCGAACCAGGCGAGATCCTTGCGTATCTGCTCGACGACGGCAGGCCGTTCCAGCGTCCAGTTCGGCATCAGAAGGAAGGTAGCGCGCCGTGGTGCAAGGCGTCGGCAGAAGGCGGCGAGCGCGTAGAGAGGGCGCCTGCCGCCGACAGGGACATAGAGGATCAACGGATCGCGACTGAAGATGTGGAGAGGCATGTCGATGCCGCCATCGAGGCCCGAAATCGGCCCGCGCGCCGGAAGGATGAAGGGCAGCCGTATCCGCGTCCACGCCTTGATTTTGGTTCTGGTTCGGTTGGCTCGGTTAGCGGCAAGAAGCCGAATGCGGCCGAGCGAGCCGGCGGGGCCGACCATCTCCTCGAACGTCTCGTGTCCGTCCTGCTTCATCGCCCCACCGTGTTTCTCATGGGCCCGGACGATCCATATGTCGGCCGACCTCGTGAGGCAACATGCCTTCCGCACCTGTCCTGCTGATGGCGCAACCGTCCAGTCTTCCCCTGCTTTTCGCGCCGCCGGCATTAAACCGGGCTGCCACTTCTGCTAGCGTCCCGGCATGAACATGCACATGCCGACAGACAACGACGCCCAGGAGACGACGACGCCTGCGCCCGCCGCCGGCGGCGTCACGCCGATGATGGAGCAGTATATCGAGATCAAGGCGGCGAACCCTGACTCGCTTTTGTTCTACCGCATGGGCGATTTCTACGAGCTGTTCTTCGACGACGCGGAGAAGGCGAGCCAGGCCCTCGGCATCGTCTTGACTAAGCGCGGCAAGCACCAGGGCCACGACATTCCGATGTGCGGCGTGCCGGTGCATGCGGCGGACGACTATCTGCAGAAGCTGATCGCGCAGGGTTTTCGCGTTGCCGTCTGCGAGCAGATCGAGGATCCGGCCGAAGCCAAGAAACGCGGCTCAAAATCGGTGGTGCGCCGGGACGTGGTGCGGCTGGTCACGCCCGGCACCATCACCGAGGACAAGCTGCTCGCGCCCTCGGAATCGAGCTTCCTGATGGCGCTCGGCCGCGTCAAGGCTGGCGGCGGCGCTGCCAGCCAGGCGAGCTTCGCGCTGGCCTGGATCGACATTTCGACCGGCGCGTTCCGCGTTGCCGAGACGAGCGCCGAGCGGCTGCTTGCCGACATCTTTCGCGTCGACCCGCGCGAGTTGATCGTCGCCGAGCCGGTTTTCCACGATCCGGAGCTCAGGCCGGTCTTCGATGTGCTTGGCCGGGTCGCCAACCCGCAGCCGCCGTCATTGTTCGATTCGGCCTCGGCCACGGGCCGCATCGCGCGCTTCTTCGAGGTGGCGACGCCGGACAGTTTCGGCACGTTCTCGCGCGCCGAATTGTCGGCGATTTCGGGCGCCATCGCCTATGTCGAAAAGACGCAAAAGGCCGAACGCCCGCCGCTGTCGCGGCCCGAGCGCGAGGAGCAGGGCTCGACGCTGTTCATCGATCCGGCGACCCGCGCCAACCTGGAACTGCTGCGCACGCTCTCCGGCAGCCGCGACGGCTCGCTGTTCAAGGCGATCGACCGCACCGTGACCGGCGGCGGGGCGCGACTGCTCGCCGATCGGCTGATGGCGCCGCTGACCGACCCGGCCGCAATCGCGGCAAGGTTGGATTCGGTCTCCTTCTTCCGCTCCGAAGCGCGGCTCTGCCAGGGTCTGCGGGCGAGCCTGAAAAGCGTCGCCGACATGCCGAGGGCGCTGTCCAGGCTGGCGCTCAACCGCGGCGGGCCGCGCGACCTGGGCGCGCTGCGCGCCGGCTTCGAGGCGGCCGGCGCGATCGCCGAGTTGTTCGCGGCAACCGCGCTGCCCGCCGAGCTCGCCGCGGCGCTGGCCGCGATCAAGGCCTTGCCCGAGGCGCTTGCCCGCCATCTCAGCGAAGCGCTCGACGCGGAGCTGCCGCTGATCAAGCGCGACGGCGGCTTCGTGCGGTCGAGCTACAACGCCGAACTCGACGAGATGCGGGCGCTGCGCGACGAATCGCGAAAAGTGATCGCCGGGCTGGAGCGCTCGCTCATCGAGGAAACCGGCATCCGCTCGCTGAAGATCCGGCACAACAATGTGCTCGGCTATTACATCGAGGTGACGGCCAACCATCACGCGATCATGACCGGCAGCGACGCCGCCAAGGCGCGCTTCATCCATCGCCAGACCATGGCCAATGCCATGCGCTTCACCACGACGGAGCTGGCGGAGCTGGAATCGAAGATCGCCAACGCCGCCGACCGGGCGCTGAGCATCGAGCTCGCCGCCTTCGACCGGCTGACGGCGGAAGTGGTGGGTGAAGCGGACAGCATCCGCGCCGGCGCCGAGGCGCTTGCCGCTCTGGACGTGTCGGCGGCATTGGCGCTTCTTTCCGAAAGCGAGGGCTGGTGCCGGCCGGTAGTCGATGCCGGCCTCGCTTTCGAAATTGTCGGCGGACGCCACCCGGTGGTCGAGCAGGCGCTCAGGCGTTCCGGCGAAGGGCCGTTCGTCGCCAATGATTGCGACCTCTCGCCCGAAAGCGGCGCCAAGGCCGGCGCGATCTGGCTGCTCACCGGCCCCAATATGGGCGGTAAATCGACATTCCTCAGGCAAAACGCACTGATCGCCATCCTGGCCCAGACCGGCTCCTTCGTGCCGGCGCAAAGCGCCCATATCGGCGTCGTCGACCGCCTGTTCTCACGCGTCGGCGCCTCGGACGACCTGGCGCGCGGCCGCTCGACCTTCATGGTCGAGATGGTCGAGACGGCGGCGATCCTCAACCAAGCGGGCGAGCGGGCGCTGGTGATCCTGGACGAGATCGGCCGCGGCACGGCCACCTTCGATGGGTTGTCGATCGCCTGGGCGGCGGTTGAATACCTGCACGAGAAGAACCGCTGCCGGGCGATTTTCGCCACGCATTTCCACGAGATGACGGCGTTGGCGGGCAAGCTCCCCCGGCTCCACAACGTCACCATGCGGGTCAAGGAATGGGAAGGCGACGTCGTCTTCCTGCACGAGGTCGGCAAAGGCGCGGCCGACCGCTCCTACGGCGTGCAGGTGGCGCGGCTGGCCGGCCTTCCGGAAGCGGTCGTTGCCCGGGCCAGGGAAGTCCTGCATCAGCTGGAAGAGGGCGAGGTTTCGGGCAAGACCAACCGGCTGGTCGACGATTTGCCGCTGTTTTCGGTGGCGGTGAAACGCGAAGCGCCGAAGCCGGTCAAGAGCGATGCGCTGGGCGAAGCGCTGGGCGCAATCAATCCCGACGAGATGACGCCGCGCGAGGCGCTGGAGGCGCTTTACCGGCTGAAGGGGCTGGCGAGCCGGTAGTCAAAACAATCGGAACATCGGCGTCACCAGCCCTGCCGACTGGAGCCAGCCGAGCAATTCGACCGCGAGTACCGCCGCAAGGAAGTAGGAGCCGTCGGTGGCGGTCCGCTTCAGCGCCACCGTGTCGAACGTGACGAGAGACGAGCCCAAGACGTCGTCGGCATCGCGCCGCAGACGGGGAAAGAAGGCCGGCACGCTTCGACGATAGCGCCGATAGGCCTCGCCAAACATGGCATCCAGCGCGACCACTTCGCGTTCCGCGACATAGGAAAAGACCAGGCAGGTGAAGACAAAGAGAAACGCCGAAAGAATCAGCGACCCGAATGTCAGCCCGACGCCGGCCAGCCCAAGGGCCGAGAAGAAATAGAGCGGGTTGCGCGTATAGGCATAAGGGCCGGTCGTAACGAGCTCACGGTTCTTGCGTCCGCCAACGTAGAGCGCTGCCCAGCAGCGGCCGCCTATGCAGAGGAGGATCAGCACGGTACCCGCAAATTCCAGCATTTCGCGAAAGGTGCTGCCTTGCGGCCACCCGCTTTCCACAAGCAGGGCCGGCGCCAGGACGACGGGAGCAGCCAGCCAAAGGAAACGAATCCTTCTGCCTTGTTGAAAAACCGCCGCAGCAAGCGGCATCGGGGGCTTCTTCTGCATTTGCGTCATCGCCTCAATCGTTGCGCACCACGGCTCCCTTGTCGGTCCAGGCCGGCGGCAGCCCCATGCGATCGCCGACAAAGCCGACCAGTCCGGGTGATTTGCCGAACGCCTTGCAGGCCGGGTATTTCGGCTCCCTGCCGACCATGGCGCGCATCTCCGCCCTGGTCGGCAGCGACGGAAGCGTGCCGAAGGGCGTCTTGCCGGTGACCAGGAGCTTGCTGAAATCGTGGCCGAACTTCGCCGCCAGCTCGTAGGCGTCGCCCTCGCGGGCGACCCGGCCCGAATCCAGCAGCGCGTTCGCGCCGCGTCCCCAGATCATGGCCGCCGCCTGCTTGCCATTGACGCCAACCGCTTCGGCTTCAAGCGACAGGCTGCCCAATCCGATCGGCAGGCGCGGAACCGGAATGTGCATTTCGGGAAGCGCGACGGAAACCGCCGTGGACGCAACCTTCGAAACGCCGACCGCCAGCGCATTCGTCGGCGTCGCATGCGTTACCATGGCGTGGACCGTCAGGTCGGCCGGCTCGGTCAGCGCGACCACTTGAAAGCGCTGGCTGAGGCCTGAGCAGAGGGTCCTGTCGACGGCATTCGTGATCAGGCCGCGCTGCGCCGGCGTCAATGTCGATTTTCCGGCGGCGGGCGGTGAAAAGCCCGTCGGAATGATCCGAACGGTTCTTGCCGCGAGCACGTCGTCCTTGCTCACCCGCATCAGCGAGCGGGCCAACCAACCGTCCGACGGTTTCAGCTCGTCATAGGATTGCAGCGAGCCTACCTGATCCAGCGGCGCGGACGCGCAGCCGACCGCGAGCATGCTCAAGACCAGCACAAACGGCCAGATTATGCGGTGGTCGGCGCGGCATGCCTGCCGATCGGCCAGGCCGCGACCGATGTGAGCCTCGCGACGGGAACGCAAGCAAGCTGCCATGGATGCCTCTGACTGGGTGCGCCCGGCGACGCGTGTTGGGGGGAGCGTCAATAATTGCACTCAGTGCAATAAATTGATGGCACCATTATGGCGAGGTGCAATGACGGGACTTGAACATGCGCTAAATTTCCTGTCGCATCCGGCGAGCGGTCATGGCAGGAGCGCTCCATGAACGATGCGCCAAAACCAGAAGGCCTGCGCGAGCGGAAGCGGCGGGAAACCTCCCGCCGCATCGCCGACGCCGGCCTGAAGGCTTTCCTGGCCAATGGCTATGACGCGACCACGCTTGACGAGATAGCTGCCGCCGCCGGCATCTCGCGCCGGACGTTCTTCCACTATTTCAAAAGCAAGGACGAGGTGCTGTTTGCATCCCTGGGCAACCACGCGAGCGTGGTCAAAGCATCGATCCTTGCGGAGCCACCCGCGGGAACGGCGATCGACATTGCCCGCGACGCGTTGCTCAACATCATCGGCAGCTTCCAGGGGTCGCAAATGATGGCGACGGCCAAGATCATGCGGGAGAGCAAGACGCTGCGCTCGCGCAGGCACACGGGCTACCTGCAGCTTGAGCAAGCCATTTTCGAAGGGTTGTGCGAGTTGCGGCCGGACCAGGCCCGCGACAGTCTGCGACTGGTCGCCTTGGTGACGGTCGTCGCGTTGCGCCTGGCGGTGGAGACATGGCAGCAGCAACAGGCCAGGCGTCCGCTGCAAGGATATGTCCGGGATGCCTTTGAAAGGCTGAAAACCGAGATTCGATAAGTCCAGCCGCTCAAGGGACCGCAAAAGAACACAAGCGGTGTTGACTCATTGTACCGATCGGCGATTGCGGATGCGGCTTGAGCAAGCGGCCAGGATGTGGCGTTCCTACAGAGGTTCGAAGCGAAAGCCTGTTTCGCCTCGCGAAATCCGGCCGACGCCCGGTGAATCGAGATGCGCTCCGGCGACGCACCAGGCGTTGTCGGCAGCAAGCGCCAAAATGCGCAGCCGGGTCTCGCGCGCCTGGTCCTGGTCGGCGTCGAATTCCCACGCAACCTCCGGCCGCTCGAACTGAAGCGACGGCACATGCACGACGTCGCCCCAGACCAGCAACGTCTCGCCGCCGCTCGTGACACGAAAGCAGGTATGACCGACTTCGTGGCCGGGAGCGGCGACGGCCTCGATATTCGCGCTCACCTGCTGTCCAGGGTCCACAGGCTCCGCTCGGTCATGGAAGCGGCTCAACCTCGCTACCGACCGGAACATGTCGAGCTCTGCTCGAGGGACAAGTAGGCGGGAGAGCCGCGGGAAACCGTCGCGACCATCGGCAAGGACAAGCCCGTGGATATGGTCGAGATGCGTGTGGGTGAACGCAACCGTTCGTATCCGGTCGACGGCGATCCTCGCCTCGCTCAGCGCCTGCGGAAGAAAGCCCATCGTCGGGTGCCAGGCGTTCGAGGAGCCCGTGTCGATCAGCGTAATTTCGCGGCCGTCGTCGACGGCAAAGGCATTGACCGACAATCTGAGCGCGCCGTCGAAGAGCGGTACCTGCGGGGGGAGATCGTTGCCGAAGGGCTCGCCTCCCGGCTTATGCAGCCGCCGGACCGGCATGTCGACATAACCGTCGCGCAACGAGGTGACGGTCAAGTCGCCGATTTTATAGGCCGTGTGATGCGGTCCGGCGGAAATTCGTTCCAATGCCTGCTCCCGGTTCAGTCGCAAATCCAGATGAAGTTGTGGCTAGATCATCTCCAGGCCGCGCTTGCGCGTCGGCGGCGGGAAGGCGCGGTCGAGTTCAGCGAAATCCCCGGGCGTCAGCTTGATGTCGAGCGCGGCGGCGTTCTGGCGGACATGCTCCTGGCGGCCGGCCTTGGGGATGGCGATGACGCCGGGCTGCGCCATCACCCAGGCGAGCGCGATCTGCGCCGCGGTGGCGTTGTGGCGCGAAGCTACGGCTTCGAGCCGAGCATTCCGGGCGAGCGCACCCTGCTCCACCGGCGAATAGGCCATCATCGGGATGCCGCGCTTCAGGCTCCAGGGTGCCAAGTCGAATTCCGGCCCGCGCCGCGAGAGATTGTAGAGGATCTGATTGGTCTGGACGTTGCTGCCCGAGGGCAGACCGACCAGCTCCTCCATCTCGTCTGTATCGAAATTGCTGACGCCCCAGTGGCGGATCTTGCCATCAGCCTTCAGGGCCTCGAACGCTTCAACAGTTTCGGAGAGCGGCACGCTGCCCGGCCAATGCAGCAAATAGAGATCGATCCGGTCGGTGGAAAGCCGCCTCAAGCTGTTCTCGCAGGCTCGCTTCACGCCGGCGCGCGACGCATTGGTCGGCAGCACCTTGGAAACCAGAAAGGTCTCGTCGCGGCGCCCGGCGATCGCCTCCGCCACCACCTCCTCGGCGCCGCCGCTGGCATACATCTCCGCCGTGTCGATGAGCATGATGCCGAGGTCCAGCCCAAGCTTCAGCGCCGCCACCTCATCGGCGCGGCGGCGGCGGTCCTCGCCCATCTTCCAGGTGCCCTGGCCTAGCACCGGAACGGCCTCGCCGGACGGCAGCTTGAGGATCCTGACTGTTGACGGCATGGGCTTCCTCCGCGGGGCTAGGATCGCAGCACAGCCAAAAGCGGAAATCCAGACCAAAGCCGCCTGGCCGCATGGATTTCCCGGGAGCGGCTACTTCGCCGGGTGTTTGGCGAGCCAGTCCTGCATCTGCTTGATCTCGGCTTCCTGAGCCTTGATCACGCCTTCGGCGAGCTTGCGGATTTCCGGATCCTTGCCGTTGGCGATCACCACCTTGGCCATGTCGATGGCGCCCTGATGATGCGGGATCATGCCACGGACGAAATCGACATCGGCATTGCCGGTGTATTTGATCGCCATGTCCTTGTGCATCTTCTTCATCGCCGCCTCATAGCCCGCCGTGGCCGGGCTCTGGGCGCCCATCGCCATCTTGGACATGTCGTGCTTCATCTCCTCCGACGAGGCCGGAACGCTTTCGAGGAAGACGGCAAGCAGCATTCCCGCCGCCATCAAAAGCAGCACGATTTTCTTGGCCAGAGTCATTCAACGTCTCCTTTTGGTTGAGGTTCGTATCTGGGAGCTTCGTTCAGAGTTTCAACGTCCTCAGCCGCAAAGCATTGGCAATGACGGACACCGACGACAGGCTCATCGCCGCCGCCGCTATCATCGGCGACAGAAGCGTGCCGGTAAGCGGATAGAGCACGCCGGCCGCGACCGGCACGCCGAGCACGTTGTAGAGGAAGGCGAAGAACAGGTTCTGGCGGATGTTGCGGATCGTCGCCTGGGCCAGCGTGCGCGCCCTGACAATGCCGTTAAGGTCGCCCTTGACCAGCGTGATGCCGGCGCTTTCGACCGCGACATCGGCGCCGGTGCCCATGGCTATGCCGACATCGGCGCCGGCCAGCGCCGGCGCATCGTTGACGCCGTCGCCGGCCATGGCCACGCCAGCGCCGCTCGCGCGCAGCTGCTCGACCAGCGCCCCCTTCTCATCCGGCAGCAGGCCGGCGCGAACTTCATCGATGCCGAGCTTCCCGGCGATCGCTTTTGCCGTGCGCTCGTTGTCGCCGGTTGCCATGATGATCCTCAGACCCCTGTCGTGCAGGGCCTTGATCGCCTCGGCCGTCGTTGCCTTCACGGGATCGGCAACGGCGACGATGCCGGCGAATGCGCCGTCGACGGCCATGAACATGGCCGTCTTGCCTTCGGCCTGCATCGCCTCGGCATTGGCCGCCGGCGTTTCGACGCCGAGGTCCGCCATCATCGCCGCATTTCCGAGCGCGACCTTCCTGCCGGAAACCGTGCCCGAGACGCCCTTGCCGGTGACGGCTTCGAACTCGACGGCTTCGGCCAGCTTCAGACCGCGCGCGGCGGCGCCCTCGACGATCGCCTCGGCCAGCGGATGCTCCGAACCCTTTTCGAGCGCGGCGGCGAGGCCCAACAATTCGTTCTCATCGACGCCCTTGGACGCAACGACATCGGTAAGCCGCGGCTTGCCTTCGGTCAGCGTGCCGGTCTTGTCGACGATCAGCGTGTCGACCGAGGCGAAACGCTCCAGCGCCGCCGCTTCCTTGATCAGCACGCCGGCATGCGCGCCGCGTCCGGTCGCCGTCATGATCGACATCGGCGTCGCCAGACCGAGCGCGCAGGGACAGGCGATGATCAGCACCGACACAGCCGAGACGATGGCGAAGATCAGGCTGGGCTCTGGACCGAGGAGTGCCCAGGCGATGAAGGCGATGATGGCGACCAGCACCACGGCCGGTACGAAATAGAAGGACACGCGGTCGGCCAGCCCCTGGATCGGGGCGCGCGACCGCTGCGCCTTGGCGACCATCTCGACGATGCGCGACAACGTCGTCTCGCCGCCGACCTTCTCGGCGCGCATGACCAGCGAGCCGTTCTTGTTCAGCGTACCGCCGGTAAGCGCGGAGCCTTCCGTCTTCTCGACCGGCAGCGGTTCGCCCGTGATCATCGATTCATCGATCGCCGAGCGACCTTCCAGCACGATGCCGTCGACCGGAACGGCGTCGCCCGGACGAATGCGCAGCCGGTCGCCGGTCTGGACGCTGTCGAGCGGCACATCCTTCTCGGAACCGTCGGCGCCGATCAGACGCGCCGTCTTCGGGGCAAGGTCAAGGAGCGCGCGAATGGCCGAGCCGGTGCGCTCGCGGGCTCTGAGTTCCAGCACCTGGCCGAGGAAGACAAGCGCGACGATAACGGCGGCAGCCTCGAAATAGACCGGCACGGCGCCGTCATGGCCGCGGAACTGATGCGGGAAGATGTCGGGAAAAAGGGCGGCGACCACGCTGTAGAGATAGGCGGCGCCGACGCCCAGCGAAATCAGCGTCCACATATTGGGGCTGCGGTTGACGATCGACTCCCAGCCGCGATGGAAGAACGGAAACGCCGCCCAAAGCACCACCGGGCTCGCCAGCGCCAGCTCTACCCACGTTTTCGTCCGGCCGTCGATGAGACTTTCGAAGCTGAGGCCCAGCATCGGCGCCATGGCGAAGATCAGCAGGGGCACGGAAAGCGCCGCGCTGACCCAGAAGCGACGCGTGAAATCGACCAGCTCGGGATTCGGGCCTTCGTCGCCGGTCGGGACGCCCATCGGCTCCAGCGCCATGCCGCAGATCGGGCAGGAGCCGGGCTTGTCGCGGATGATCTCGGGATGCATTGGGCAGGTGTACTGCGTTCCCTTCGGCATCGGCTGCGGCTCGGGCCGACCAGCAAGGTATTTCGCCGGCTCCGCCTCGAACTTGCCTTGGCAAGCGGCGGAGCAGAAATAGAAGCCCTTGCCATCATGACGCACAAAGTGCCTGGCGCTGGCGCGGTCGACGCTCATGCCGCAGACAGGATCGGTGGCCGTCAGGTAGCTCTCCGGCTCGGCTACGAATTTCGTGCGGCAGCGCTCGCTGCAGAAATGAAAGGTTCGTCCGCCGTGCTCGGCCGTCGGCTTGCCGGCCGCCGGATCGACCGTCATGCCGCAGACAGGATCGCGAATCACAGTTTCGGCCGCGGACGCTGCAGTTTTCGCGGAGCAGCAGGATGCGCCATGCGAGTGATGATGGTTGTGGTCGGAATGGGTCATCAGCAATGCCTCGGAATTCTCGAATTGAGGCGGAGGTAGTCCTTCCAGCTACTGGAAGGTCAAGGGCCAGTTTCGACTTTCGGAAATTCTGGTCGTTTGGCCTTCCGCTGCATCAATCGCGCGCCATCCGAAACGCGGGCGCCAGCCCCATACACAGCGCGAAGAAAACAGGCTATAGACGCCGCCGAATGGCAAAGATCTCCCTGAAACTCAACGAAATCATCAATGGCGACGCCTTGCGCCGCGACTTGACCGCGCTGACGTCGGCAAGCGCCGGCGACGGTTCGGGACCGGCGGTTCGCACCGCTGTCCTCCAATTGCTCAAAGCCAGGCTGGCGGAGGGCCGCAAGATCGCCGAGGCCATGCTCAAGGAGGATGGCGGCGGCAATGCCTGCGCCGAGCGGCTCTCGCACCTGATGGATGAGCTGATCCGGGCGCTCTATGATTTCGCCGCCACCCACGTCTACCGGGTAAAGAACCGTTCGGTGGCCGAGCGCATGGCGGTCGTGGCGGTCGGCGGCTACGGCCGCGGCACGCTGGCGCCGGGCTCCGACATCGACCTCCTGTTCCTGCTGCCCTACAAGCAGACGCCATGGGGCGAGCAGATCGTGGAGTATATGCTCTACATGCTGTGGGACATGGGGCTGAAGGTCGGCCACGCCACCCGCAACATCGAGGACTGCCTCAGGCTCTCGCGCAGCGACATCACCATCCGCACCTCGATCCTCGAGGCGCGTTTCCTGTGGGGCGAACAGAAGCTCTATCTAGAGCTGCTCACCCGCTTCGACCACGAGGTGGTGCGCACGACCGGGCCGGAATATGTGCAGGCCAAGCTTGCCGAGCGCGACGAGCGCCACGCCAAGGCCGGCGAAAGCCGCTATCTGGTCGAGCCCAACGTCAAGGACGGCAAGGGCGGGTTGCGCGACCTGCAGACGCTGTTCTGGATCGGCAAATATTTCTACCGCGTGCGCACCGGCGAGGAGCTGGTCGAGAAGGGCGTCTTCACCCAAGCCGAGTATCGCGAGTTCCAGAAGGCCGAGGATTTTCTGTGGGCGGTGCGCTGCCACATGCATTTCCTCACCGGCAAGGCGGAGGAGCGGCTGCATTTCGACATCCAGCGCGAGATCGCCGAACGTCTGGGCTACACGACGCATCCCGGCCTGTCCGCGGTCGAGCGTTTCATGAAACACTATTTCCTCGTCGCCAAGGATGTCGGCGACCTCACCCGCATCTTCTGCGCCGCGCTCGAGGAAGAGCAGGCGAAGCACGTGCCTGGCTTCAACCGCATCTTCCTCACCTTCCAGCGGCGCAAGCGCAAGCTTGCCGGCACGTCCGATTTCATCGTCGACAACCACCGCATCAATATCGCCGACGATGGCGTGTTCGAACGCGACCCGGTCAACCTGCTGAGGCTCTTCTGGTTCGCCGACAAGCATGGGCTGGAGTTCCATCCCGACGCGCTGAAGCTGCTCACCCGCTCGCTCGGCCTGGTCAACAAGTCGCTTCGGCGCGACGAGGAGGCCAACCGGCTGTTCCTCGACATATTGACCTCGGACCGCAACGCCGAGCTCAATCTCAGGCGCATGAACGAGGCCGGGCTGCTCGGCAGGCTGATCCCCGACTTCGGCAAGATCGTCGCCATGATGCAGTTCTCGATGTACCACCACTACACGGTGGACGAGCATCTGATCCGCTGCATCGGCGTGCTGGCCGAGATCGAGCGTGGCGATGGCGAGAAGATTCACCCGCTGGCGCATTCGCTGATGCCGGGGCTGAAGAAGAGCCGCGAAGCGCTTTATGTCGCGGTGCTGCTGCATGACATCGCCAAGGGCCGGCCGGAGGACCATTCGGAGGCCGGCGCCAGGATCGCGCGGCGCATCTGCCCGCATATGGGGCTGTCGGCGGCCGACACCGAAACCGTCGCCTGGCTGGTCGAAAACCACCTCGTCATGTCGATGACGGCGCAGACGCGCGACCTCAACGACCGCAAGACGATCGAGGATTTCGCCTCGATCGTGCAGTCGGTCGAGCGGCTGAAGCTGCTTCTGGTCCTCACTGTCTGCGACATACGCGGGGTCGGGCCGGGCGTGTGGAACGGCTGGAAGGGCCAGTTGCTCCGCACGCTCTATTACGAGACCGAGCTGCTGCTGACCGGCGGCTTCTCGGAAGTGTCGCGGGCGCAACGCACCGCCGCCGCGCGCGAGCGGTTGGCCGAGGCGCTCTCGGCCTGGCCGGCCAAGGAGCGCAAGCGCTATGTCGCGCAGCACTATGAGAACTATCTGCTGACGGTCGACCTTAACGACCAGCTGCGCCACGCCGAATTCATCCGTGAGGCGGATGCGGCGGGCAAGAAGCTCGCGACCATGGTCAAGACGCATGAATTCGAGGCGGTGACCGAGATCACCGTGCTGGCGCCGGACCATCCCCGGCTGCTTTCGATCATCGCCGGGGCGTGTGCCGCGGCCGGCGGCAACATCGTCGACGCGCAGATCTTCACCACTTCCGACGGGCGCGCGCTGGACACCATCCTGATTTCCCGGGAGTTCGACCTCGACGAGGACGAGCGCCGCCGCGCCGAGCGGGTCGGCCGGCTGATCGAGGACGTGCTGTCCGGCAAGAGTTGGCTGCCCGAGATGATCGAGAAGCGCACCAAGCCGAGGCGTGGGGCCAAGGTTTTCAGGATCCCGCCGCGCGCCGAAATCCGCAACACGCTGTCGAACCGTTTCTCGGTGATCGAGGTCGAGGGGCTGGACCGGCCTGGCCTGCTGTCCGAGATCACCGGCACGCTCTCCGACCTTTCGCTCGACATCGCCTCGGCACATATCACCACCTTCGGCGAGAAGGTCATCGACACATTCTACGTCACCGACCTGACCGGACAGAAGATCGACAGCCCGACGCGCACCGCCACCATCCACAAGCGGCTGATCGATACGCTGGAAGGCAATTCATCCGAACGCAACGGCAAGGCCAAGGCGGCGGCCGAGTGACCATCCATTTGACGCAATTTCCCTGGCAGTCATCCCCAGTATGAGCCTCGTCAAGAAATTCGCCACCGTCGCTTCCGGCACGCTGATGAGCCGCGCGCTGGGTTTCGGCCGCGAGATGCTGATGGCGGCAGCGCTCGGCACCGGGCCGGTCGCCGACGCCTTCAACGCCGCCTTCCAGTTCCCCAACACCTTCCGCCGGCTGTTCGCCGAAGGCGCGTTCAACGCCGCTTTCGTGCCGCTCTTCGCCAAGGAGATCGAGCAGCATGGCAATGAGGGCGCCAAGCGCTTCTCGGAAGAAGTGTTCGGCGTGCTGTTTTCCGCGCTGCTGGCGCTGACGATCGCCATGGAACTGGCGATGCCGCTGATCGTGCGCTACCTGGTGGCGCCGGGCTTTGCCGACATTCCGGGCAAGTTCGAGACGACCGTCCGGCTTGCCACGATCATGTTCCCGTATCTCATCTGCATGTCGCTCGGCGCCATGATGGCCGGCATGCTGAATTCGCTGCGCCGCTATTTCGCGGCGGCGATCGCGCCCGCCTTCCTCAACATCATCCTGATCAGCGTGCTCGCCTATGCCTGGTACCATGGGCTCGACGCGCATGATGTCGGTTTCGGGCTCTCCTGGGGCGTGCTGGCGGCGGGCATCGTGCAGCTCGCCATCGTCTGGATCGCGGTGCGCCATGCCGGCATCTCGATCGGCTTTCGCCGGCCGAAGATGACGCCCAACGTCAAGCGGCTCTTGATCCTGGCGCTGCCGGCGGCGATCACCGGCGGCATCACCCAGATCAACCAGCTGATCGGCACGGCGATCGCCTCGGCGCAGAACAGCGCGGTGTCATCACTTGCCTATGCCGACCGCATCTACCAACTGCCGCTCGGGGTTGTCGGCGTGGCCGTCGCCATCGTGCTGTTGCCAGAACTGTCGCGGGCGCTGAAATCGGGCAATCTGGTCGAGGCCGCAAACCTGCAGAACCGCTCGGTCGAGTTCACCCTGTTCATGACGCTGCCAGCGGCGGCAGCGCTCTGGGTGATGTCGGAACCGATCGTGCGGCTGGTCTATGAGCGCGGGGCGTTTGCCGCCAACCACTCGACGCCCATCGTCGCCTCGATCCTCGCGATCTTCGGCCTAGGCCTGCCCGCCTTCGTGCTGATCAAGGCTTTCACGCCCGGCTATTTCGCGCGCGAGGACACGCGCACGCCGATGATCTTCGCAGCCATTTCGGTCGGCGTGAACGTCGCCACGGCGCTCACCCTATTCCCGTCCATGGGCGCGCCAGGCATCGCGGTGGCCTCGGCCGTGGCCGGCTGGGTCAATGCGCTGATGCTGCTCGCCATGCTGATCCGACGCGGACATTGGGGCCGCGACATCCCGCTCTTGAAGCGCATTCCAAGGCTGGTGCTGTCGGCGGTGATCATGGCGACCGCGCTTTACTTCGCCGAGCACTACTTCGCCGCAAGGCTCGGGCTCGGCTCGCCCCTGGTGGTGAAGGCGACGACGCTGTTCGCGCTGGTCGGCGGGGGTGCGGCGCTCTATTTCATCGCCGCCTTCGGCACCGGCGGCGCCGATTTCGGCATGATCCGCAGGAACGTGAAGCGGGGCGAGGCAAAATCTGCGCCGCCGGTCACGGAACAGTCTCCAGATCCGTGAGCCTGAATTCGTCGGCCGTGGAGAGCATCGGAGCGGCGTAGTAGCGGGCGCAAGCGTAGTGGAAACAATCCGCCATGTTCAGGCGCATGGCGTTGCTGCGAAACCGCGACGCGGCCTCGATAGATAGCGACGCTGCCTCGGGTGCGGGCGGAAGCTCGCGCAACGCAATTGCCCGCTCTTCGAGAAAGCGGCCCACAATCTCCGCACTTCTGACGACCGGTATGGCCAGCTTTTCCGGTCGCGCTAGCGCCATTGCCGCCTCCCACACGGCGATGGCGGAAGTGAACGGTGCCGACGCATCCGTGACCGCTCGCGCGCAACGCTCGGCTTCGGCCTCGTTGCTTAGCATCGCAACGATGGCTGCTGCGTCGACAAACATCAGTCGTCGCCAGACAATTCATCGTAGACCGAGCGAGGCAGCGGCTTGCGCGCCTGCTCGCTCAACTCAATTCCAAATTCGGCCCTGAGCCGAGCAGCCGTCTCCAACGGCGTCTCACGATTGCGGCGACGCTCCAAGGCTTCGCGCATGGCGATCACGATGGCCTCGGTGATGCCGACGCCCTCGATCCTCGCCAAGGTGCGAGTCAGGCTGTCCGCTTCCTTATTGTTGATATTGATGGTCATAGCGCTCCTACATTTCTCTATGTAGCTCACCTAATGTAGCAAACTATACGAGATACATCAATGGCAGACACCCCGGAACGGGAGATACGGGGAGCCAGCCTCTTGATCCCGCTGTCCCCTTCGGCCATAAGCGCGCCGTCGAAAGACTTTCGCCGCGCGCGGTTTCCAGCCGCATGATTGGCTCCAAAAAGTCTGCAACTTTTTGGAATCATGCTTAGACGGCCCTCCACAAGCCATGAGGACATCATGACCGCCTTCAAGCCACTCGTCTTCTCGGGCGTCCAGCCGACCGGCAATCTGCATCTCGGCAATTATCTCGGCGCCATCAAGAAATTCGTCGCCCTCCAGGAACAGTCCGACTGCATCTATTGCGTCGTCGACCTGCATTCGCTGACGGCGCAGCTCGTCCATCAGGATCTGGGCGACCAGACCCGCTCGATCACCGCTGCGTTCCTGGGCTCCGGCATCGACCCGAAGAAGCACATCGTCTTCAACCAGTCGCGGGTCATCCAGCACGCCGAGCTTGCCTGGATCTTCAACTGCGTGGCGCGCATCGGCTGGATGTACCGGATGACGCAGTTCAAGGACAAAGCCGGCAAGGACCGTGAGAACGCCTCGCTCGGCCTGCTCGCCTATCCGAGCCTGATGGCGGCCGATATCCTGCTCTACCGCGCCACCCATGTGCCGGTGGGCGAGGACCAGAAGCAGCATCTGGAGCTCACCCGTGACATCGCGCAGAAATTCAACAACGACTTCTCCGAAAAGATCGCGGCGCTCGGCGTCGGCATCGAGATGCAGGTCGGCGAGGAGACGGTGAACGGCTATTTCCCGATCACCGAACCGGTCATCGGCGGTCCGGCGGCGCGCATCATGAGCCTGCGCGACGGTTCCAAGAAGATGTCGAAGTCGGACCCGTCCGACCTGTCGCGCATCAACCTGACCGACGATGCCGACACCATCTCGAAGAAGATCCGCAAGGCCAAGACCGACCCCGAAGCCTTGCCGAGCGAGATCGACGGGCTGGAAAGCCGGCCCGAGGCCGAAAACCTCGTCGGCATCTATGCCGGCCTGGCCGAGATATCGAAGGAAGACGTGCTGAAGGAATATGGCGGCCAGCAGTTTTCCGTGTTCAAGCCGGCGCTTGCCGACCTTGCGGTCGAGAAGCTGGCGCCAATCGCTTCGGAGATGCGCCGCATCCAGGGCGACCGCGCTTATGTCGACGCCGTGCTCAAGGACGGCGGCGACCGGGCCCGCGCGATCGCCGAAGGCACGATGAAGACGGTGCGCGACATCATCGGCCTGCTGCAGGACTGATCGACCGGTCTAAGTAATTGTTTCGACGCAATTCCGGACGGAAAGCCGCTTCACACTTTTCCTGGAATTGCTCTTATTTGACGCA
>CCNC01000176.1 GCA_000824845.1 Mesorhizobium sp. ORS 3359
CTTTTCCTGGAATTGCTCCAAGACCATCGCCACACCGGCCGGCGGCTTGCCGCCGGTTCGCGGCGGTGGCAGATTGCGGCCGAATTGATACCGAGCAGATAGACATGGTCTCCAAACGCCTCAGCCGCGAAGCCGGCCATCGCCGCAAATTCCTGGCGATCATCGACGACACGCCCGAATGCGAGCGTGCGGTCGCCTACGCCTCGAAGCGGGCGCAGCACACCAACGGCGTGCTGGTGCTGCTCTATGTCATCGAGCCTGACGACTTCCAGCACTGGCTGGGCGTGGAAAAGATCATGCGCGAGGAAGCAAACGCGACGGCGCGCGGAGCCCTCGACGGCCACGCCAACAAGGTGCGCCAGAGCGTCGGCATCGAGCCGGAACTGGTGGTGCGCGAGGGCAAGCCAACCGACGAGATCCACAAGCTGATCGAGGACGACCAGGACATTGCCATTCTGGTGCTGGCCGCCGGCGCCGGCAAGGAAGGCCCGGGGCCGCTGGTCAGCGCGGTTGCCGGCCGGGGGGCGGCTTTCCCAATTCCCGTCACGGTGGTGCCGCAGAATCTGTCGGATGAGGAGATCGACAGCCTCGCCTGAGATGTGTTGAGATTCAGGTGAGGCCGGTCTGGTAACGGTGGTTTTCTGCGCTTCCGGTGCTCATGTACTTGAAGTACGCTCCGCGCCGGTTCTCGAAAACCACCGTTCTCGACTCGGCCTGACCTGAATCTCAACACATCTCAAGTGGATGAGGGTCGAAAACATTCCGCCAGCCAGCCGTTCCAGCGACGCGTTTCGCTTGAATGTCCAGCCGATAGAGCCTATTTAGAATTATTCCAAACTATCGGCCCAGGAAGGGCCTGGAGATACCCATGTTCATCCAGACCGAATCGACGCCGAACCCGGCGACGCTGAAATTCCTGCCGGGCAAGGAAGTGCTGCGCGAAGGCACAGCCGACTTCCGCAACGCCGAAGCCGCGGCGGAAGCCTCGCCACTGGCCGGCCGTCTGTTCGAGATCCCGGGCGTCACCGGCGTCTTCTTCGGCTATGATTTCATCACCGTGTCCAAGGACGGCCCGGACTGGCAGCATCTGAAGCCGGCCATCCTCGGCGCCATCATGGAACACTTCATGTCCGGCGCGCCAGTCATGGCCTCGGCCGCCCCGACGAGCGAAGCCGGCGGGACCGGCGAGTTCTACGACAAGGCCGACGAGGAACTGGTGCTGACCATCAAGGAACTGCTCGACACGCGCGTGCGCCCCGCGGTTGCCCAGGACGGCGGCGACATCACCTTCCGCGGCTTCGAGAACGGCACCGTGTTCCTGCACATGAAGGGCGCCTGCGCCGGCTGCCCGTCGTCGACCGCGACGCTGAAGCACGGCATTCAGAACCTGCTTCGCCACTTCGTGCCCGAGGTCCAGCAGGTCGAGCAAGTCGCCTGACGCCCATTGATAGTTCTACCCTGCTGACCATCTGCTTCGGTTTTCTGCGCTTCCGGTGCTCACGTACTTAAACGTACGCTCCGCTCCGGTTCTCGAAAACCAAACCATATGGATTCAGCAGGACGAACTCTCAAAAAGGGCGTCGAGCCGCACCACCCAAGAAACAAAAAACCGGACCCCAACAGCCCGGTTTTCTGTTTTCAGGACGTCTTGTTGTTGCCTAGACGGTCCGCCTGCGAAACTTTATGCCTACATCACGATGACCTTGGCGCCGACCGACGTGCGGTCGTAGAGGTCGATAATGTCCTGGTTCATCAGCCGGATGCAGCCCGACGACATCGCCTTGCCGATCGAGAACCATTCCGGGCTGCCATGCAAGCGGTAACCCATGTCGCCGCCCTTGTTGAAGAGGTACATGGCGCGCGCGCCGAGCGGGTTCTTCAGCCCCGGTTCCATGCCGCCGGCGAACTTGGCGAGCTCGGGCTGGCGCTTGATCATCTGCGAAGGCGGCGTCCAGGTCGGCCATTCGCGCTTCAGCGCGATATGGGCGGTGCCGTGCCACTCGAACCCCTCGCGGCCGACGCCGATGCCGTAACGCATCGCCATGCCGTCGCCCTCGATGAAGTAGAGGAACTTGTTCTGGGTATCGACAATGATGGTGCCCGGCTTCTCAGAAGTGTCGTAGCGCACTTCCTGCCGGTGGTACCTGGCGGGGACCTTCTCGATCGGGATGCGCGGCAGCTGATAGCCGGCATCGGTCATCGCGCCATAGTTGTTGGTGAACAACTGCCCGCCGATGGTGCTGCAGCCGCTGACCGCGGTCGACAGCGCAAGGGCGGCGAGAATTGCAAACGACTTCAAGCGCATGAAAAGGTCCGACGCCCTGTCTCTGTATCAGCGGCACGAGTCGGCCGCTTTCGTGCCATCATTCATGCTGGCATTTCTTTTGCTTGCCAAGCGCGCACTGCCTATATGCAAGGCCTTACCTGACGGTAGATGCCGAACTGCGGCATTTCCGCAACAGGCCTCACAGGATTGTGAAACAAAATCAATGAGGCGGCTTCAAGGGCCGCCAGGGACTCGAGGAGAGCGCCATGAATGTCGGAGACGCCGCCGAACGTTCCGGCCTGCCGGCCAAGACGATCCGCTACTATGAGGAGATCGGCCTGATCCGTCCGGCGCGGGCCGACAATGGCTATCGCGATTATTCCGGCGAGGATATCCACCGGCTCGCCTTCCTGCGCCGCGCGCGCAATCTCGGCTTCTCAATCGACGATTGCAGGCAGCTTATGGCGCTCTATCAGGATCGCGACCGCGCCAGCCACGACGTGCGCGAGATCGCCGCCGCCCATGTCAGGGCGATCGAGGAAAAGGTGCGCGAATTGCAGTCGATGCGCTCGACGCTGCAGAAGCTGATCCACGCCTGCCACGGCGACGACCGGCCGGACTGCCCGATCCTGGACGACATGGCGGGCGCGGCCTAAGGTCGGAGCTCCATCAGCGCTTCCAGAAATCGCGGTGCGGGGCGAGCAGCTCGTCCGCGATTTCGGGGAACGGACCGAAGACCTCGATCTTCTTCTGGCCGGAAGCGAATACGGTGCGCGAGGCGAGGTTCATCGTCGGATTCTCCTCGTGATCGCCGGTGAGCGCGAGGAGATCGGTCTCCTCGTAGCCGTAGACCAGCCGCCCGATATTGGCCCAATACATCGTTCCCGCGCACATCGCGCAGGGCTCGCCGGTCGTGACCAGCGTGCATTGCCACAGGAACTCCGGCTCATAGGCTGCCGCGGCACGGCGGGCGAGCTCGGTCTCGGCATGGCGCACCGTGTCGAGATTGCCCTGGCGCATCAAAACGCGATCGTCCGGTCCCACCAGCACACAACCGAACGGATGATGCCCATGCGCCGCCGCCTCGCGCGCGACGGCATCGGCGGAACGCAGGTGTGCGAGCATCTGATCGCGGGTCATGGCCAAGTCCTCTCACGGCGAGATTGGTGCCAAGGGGCGCTGTTGGCAAGAGCCGACCCTCGCTCGGGCCGCCGCCGTAGGCTGCGGCTCTCCCCTTTTCCCAACGCAGCTTATGGCCGCCACCTGCTGGTTGGGCTGGGATGTCGCGCCGACGCAGACACCAGTCGTTCATAATTTTAGCGCCGGCGCATACATAGAAACCGCTTCATTAACAAGGGTTAACGCGAATCTTATATCAAATGTTAATGTCGAGGGTGCCAGCAGGAGGCTCCCTATGGCGCTGACACCCAGGAACCCCGCAGACATGGGCGTGGTCAGACGACTTGTTCGAGAGATTGGCGTCACCGAGGCCCAAGCTTGGGAACTTGTCGCTCTGCTAGGCTCCGATTGGAGTTCTCTCGTCCGCGAGGCCAAGATTCTGTTGGGCAAGCGTTAGGCTGGGCGGCATCGCAATGGACACACCAAGCAAACTCGAAAACCTGATCTTCGCGCGCTCTATGCTCCGCGAGGTCGCGCGTCGAACCGACGCGGCAGGCGAAGCGCTTCTCACTTATCTTATCCAGATGGCTTACAGCGAGGCCGAAGATCGAGTAGCGGCTATGAAAGAGCCGCAAGCGGGTCTGTCAAATATACAATCGCCCGCCTAAAGCGGGTTCAAACCGTGAACAAAATCTGGCATGGTGCCTCGCATGCCCATTGTTTCCCCGATTCCCCTCAACCCCTTGATCGACGGCCGCCAGTCGGAGCGCGCCATGCTGGTGCGGCGCGGCGTGCAGCGGCTGCTCCGCGAAATGGGCGCGCATGTGCTGCCCGAGCTTTCGCTTGCCACCGGCCGCCGCGCCGATCTCGTCGCGCTGACCAGGCAGGGCGACATCTGGATCATCGAGATCAAATCCTCGATCGAGGATTTTCGTGTCGACCGCAAATGGCCGGACTACCGGCTGCATTCCGACCGATTCTTCTTCGCCACCCATCCCGGCGTTCCGGCTGATATCTTCCCCGAGGAATGCGGCTTTATCCTCTCCGACGGCTATGGCGCGGAGATCCTGCGCGATGCGCCGGAGCACCGCATGGCGGCGGCGACGCGCAAGGCCCTGATGCTGCGGATTGCCCGCGCGGGCGCCGCGCGGCTCCTGGCGGCCGAGCTTGCCGGCGTCGCGGTGCCGGCGCTGGATGGCGAGAGCGAGTAGATCCTCCGCGCAAGGATTGAGCGCCGGCGTCTTGCCGCTGACGCCCGGCATCGAGCCGGGGCTCAAATCGCCCCACGCCTGCGGCCGACGAGAATTTTCGTCTCGCACCGATGATTTCCGCCGATCTCGATTGTCTTCACCTACAGGCGCGTCCGGATGGCCGGCGGCCCGGAAAAGAGGTGATCACATGAAACCGTTGCAAAATCAGAATGTCATCGTGGTTGGAGGCAGCCGGGGTGTCGGCCGTGCGATCGTGGAAGCCGCGCTTGGTGCGGGAGCGACCGTGCTTGCCGTTGTCCGGGGCGCCCCCGACCTGAAGCAGCTTGCCTGGGAACGGCCGGGCTTGAGGACCCTCAGCATGGACGCGACGGCGGAAGCCGCGCCGCAGGCGGTTTTCAATGCGCTGGCGCCCGACGTGCTGGTGGTCTGCGCGGGCGCGCTCGCCGCTGCCGCGCCGATCCAGGAGCAGAGCTGGGAAGTCTTCTCGGCGAATTGGGAAATGGACGTCAAGGCCTCGTTCCTGTTCTGCCGCGAAGCCCTCAAGGGTCGGCTGAAGCCCGGAGCCCGCGTGCTGCTGATTGCCAGCGGCGCCGCCATCACCGGCGGCCCGCCGAATTCAGGCGGCTATGCCGGCGCCAAGCGCATGCAGATATTTCTGGCCGGCCACTGCCAGAAGGAATCGGACAAGCTCGGCCTCGGCCTGCGTTTCATGGCGCTTTCGCCGGCCCGCATCATGCCGGGCACCGGCGTCGGCGATCGCGGCATCGACAGCATCGCCGCCTATATGGGCATCCGCCCGGCCGACTTCCTCGCCAGCTTGAGCGACATGCAGACGCCGGACGATGTCGGACGGGCGGTGGTCGACCTCGCGACGGGCAAGCCGCAGGGCAGTTCCTTTACCGTGAGCGGCAGCGGCCTTGCGGCAGCGGCATGAGGCGAGCAGGATGGCGGCCGAATTCAGCGCACCGGGCTTCCCATGACTGACGCCTCCGGCCCTATCGAGCCATTAGGCAGGCAAGGCCAGCCGGTCCTCGACCGGCCGGCCTTCGAACGCCTGAGCGTCGCCCACCGCAGGGCGCTCAAGCTGCATTGCTACCGGATGATGGGCTCGCTCAACGAGGCGGACGATCTTGTCCAGGAGACGTTCCTCAAGGCCTGGCGCGCGCGGTCGCAATTCGACGGGCGCGGCTCGGCGCGCGGCTGGCTCTACGCCATCGCCACCAAAAGCTGCCTCAACGCGATCAAGGCACGATCGTCGGCACGGCGCATTCTCGAGCAGCCCGGGCGGCCGCCCTCCGAGGGAGGCGCGACCGGCGGCCCGACCGCGGAACTCGCCTGGCTGGATCCATATCCGGACGCGGAGCTGCCGGATATTGCCGACCACAGGCCCGGCCCGGAAGCGCGCTACGAGGCCCGCGAGGCGGTACGGCTCGCCTTCGTCGCGGCGATCCAGTTGCTGCCGCCCAGGCAGCGCGCGGCCCTCCTGCTTTGCGATGTGCTTGGATGGTCCGCCATCGAGACCGCGCAATTGCTCGGCGGAACCACGGCCTCGATCAACAGCGTCTTGCAGCGCGCCCGCGCGACGCTGGGCGAACGCCAAGGGCGCCCGCCGCAAGCGTTGCGGCCCGGTCCGGACGAGGGACTGCTACTCGAACGCTATATGGGCGCCTGGCAGACCGACAATCTGGACGGGCTCGTCGAGCTGCTGCGCGAGGACGCCATCTACCACATGCCGCCATGGCGGGAATGGTATCGCGGACATCAGGCGATCGGCGCTTTCCTGGCAAGCGTCTGGGGCAATTTTGCCGGCTATCGGGCGGTGGCCGTCGGCGCCAATGCCCAGCCGGCGGTGGGCATCTACGCGCTCGGCCGCCGGGATTCCATCTGGCGGCCGCATTCGCTGCATGTCATCGAAGACACCGACGGCAAGATCGCCGCGCTGACGATCTATGTCCCGCCGCTCGGCCCCGCCCTGTTCGCGGCCTTCGGCCTGCCGCCGGAGCCGCTTGCCTTGAGGGGTTAATCCACGTCCTCTTCCGCCCCGCCGGCCGCAGGCGCCGTAAGCAGCACGGCGGCGCCCAGCAGCGCGGCAACCAGCGAGCCGGCGAGGATGCCGACCTTCACGGCGTCCTGGAGCGCCGGGTCGGCGGCGAAGGCGAGCAGGCCAATGAAAAGGCTCATGGTGAAGCCGATGCCGCAGAGCAGCGAGATGCCCAGCATATGCAGCCAGCCGGCATTGACCGGCAGGTCGGCGAGGCCGAAGCGGATGGCGAGCGCCGAGGAGCCGAAAACGCCGACCAGCTTGCCCAGAACCAGGCCGGCGGCGACGCCCAGCGTCAGCGGCTCGACAAGGGCCGCAAAGCTCAGGCCCCCGAGCGAGACGCCGGCATTGGCGAAGCCGAAGATCGGGATGACGAGGAAGGGCACGAGCTTGTGCAGGCCGTGCTCCAGCCGGTGCAGCGGCGAATGTTCGGTATCGTGGCTGATGCCGGGAGACCGCTCCAGCGGGATGGTGAGCGCCAGCGCGACGCCGGCCAGCGTGGCATGCACGCCCGACTTCAGCACCAGCACCCACAGGACGACGCCGAGCAGCAGATACGGCCAGAGCTTCATCGCCCGCATGCGGTTGAGCACGACCAGCAGAGCGATGACGGCGAAGGCGGCGGCTAGATAGGCGAGCGACAGGCCGCTGGTGTAGAACAGCGCGATGATGATGACGGCGCCGAGATCGTCGATGATGGCGAGCGCGGTGAGGAACACCTTCAGCGAGGCCGGCACGCGGCTGCCGAGCAGCGACAGAACGCCGAGCGCGAAGGCGATGTCGGTGGCGGTGGGGATCGCCCAGCCGGAGAGCGCCGCCTGATTGTCGCGGTTGATCAGGACATAGACCAGCGCCGGCACAACCATGCCGCCGGCGGCGGCGATGCCGGGCAGCACGCGGCGCGGCCAGGTCGAGAGCTGACCGTCGAGCATCTCGCGCTTGATCTCCAGCCCGACCAGCAGGAAGAACACCGCCATCAGCCCGTCATTGATCCAGTGCGAGATGCTGAGCGGCCCGAGATAAGCGTGGAGCACGGCGAAATAGGTTTCGGCCAAGGGGGAGTTGGCTACGAGGAGCGCCAAAGCCGCGGCCACCATCAGGATGATGCCGCCCGCGGCCTCGCTGTCGAGGAATTCGCGCAGGATCGATTTCGGCCGTTGATCTTGCATGGTCCCTCGCTAACCTAGCCTGTCGGTCGGGCGTCTGTGCTACAAGTTGCCCGGCAGCGTATGCTTCGAAAGTTGGGTGAAACGCCCCTCCCCCTTCGTCATCCACGGGCGAAGCAAGGAGCGAAGCGATGCGGCGCAGACCCGAGGATCCATCCCGTTACCTAAGCCGTAGAGTGCGGCGGTGCAAATTTCTGCATCGTTGCGACGCGTCGATGTCACGGAATGGATCCTCGGGTCTCCGCGTCCGCTTCGCTCCCGCTCCGCTCGTGGATGACGAATGTCCGCCTATCGAGGCGCCCGCTTGGCGAGAATCCGCTGCAGCGTGCGGCGATGCATGTTGAGGCGGCGCGCCGTTTCGGAAACGTTGCGGTCGCACATTTCGTAGACGCGCTGGATGTGCTCCCAGCGCACGCGGTCGGCCGACATCGGGTTTTCCGGCGGCGCGGCACGTTCGCCGGAGGTGCGGGTGAGCGCCGCGAAGACGTCGTCGGCATCGGCGGGCTTGGAGAGATAGTCGATGGCGCCGAGCTTCACCGCCGTCACCGCGGTGGCGATGTTGCCATAGCCGGTCAGGATGATGGCGCGGGCATCGTCGCGCTTTTCGCGGATGGCTGCGACGACATCGAGGCCGTTGCCGTCGCCGAGACGCATGTCGACCACCGCATAGGCCGGCGGATGGGCGCGCGCCTTGGCGACCGCTTCTTCGACGCTTTCCGCCGTCTCGACCACGAAGCCCCTGGTTTCCATAGCCCGGGCGAGCCGGGTGAGAAAGGGCTTGTCGTCCTCGACGATGAGCAGCGAGGTGTCCTCGCCCTCGACCATTGCGCCAGCCGTTTCGTCTCCGCTCATCTTATCGGCACCCTATTGACCAAAAGCGCTACCCGTCGAAACGAATTCCGGCGAAGGCGCTCGAAGTCCATGTTTTTCGGGCATGCCGCTTTTCCAGACACAATTTTGGGCGACATGCTTCACTTTTACGCAGATACAGTCCCGCAAGAGCAATGTCCAATTTTTAGAGCCGGCAACAGAGCTGCCATGCGGTAATTGCAAGGTCTACGCACCATCCAGCCAAGGTTACGCATTGTCGAACATGGTGGCCGAAGCCTGGTCCTGGTTGAGGAAGACGCCACGCGGCCAGACGACCTGCACCACCGCGCCTTCGCCGAGCCCGCTCGAATTGCGGAAATCGATGGTGGCGCCGGAACGCTCCAGCAAGGTCTTGGCGATGAACAGCCCGAGCCCCAGGCCGCCGCCCGCCTCCGTGCCCTGGCGCGTCGACATATAGGGCTCGCCGATGCGGTCGATGATCTCGGCCGGGAAACCCGGCCCGTCATCGGTGATGGAGAAGGTGACCGTCTCATTGTCCCAGCTCCAGCTGACGGTGACCGACTTGCGGGCGAAATCGACGGCGTTTTCGACCAGATTGCCGAGCCCGTAGATGACACCGGGGTTGCGCTGCCCGACGGGCTCGGGGCCGATCCGCTCGCCGGGCCGCAGCCGGATCGAGATGCCGAAATCGCGGTGCGGCGCCGTCACCTCCTCGATCAGCGAGGTGAGCGGCATGCGCGACAGATGCGCTTCGCCTTCCGAGGACAGGCTGGTCAGGCGCTTCAGGATCTCGCGGCAGCGTTCGCTCTGCGAGCGCAGGAGCTTGACGTCCTCGCCGTATTTCGGGTCCTTGCCGAGCGCTTTTTCCATCTCCTTGGCGACGACCGTGATGGTGGCCAGCGGTGTGCCGAGCTCATGCGCGGCGGCGGCAGCCAGCCCGTCCAGCGCCGAAAGATGCTGCTCGCGCTGCAGCACCAGCTCGGTGGCGGCCAAAGCGTTGGCGAGCAGGCGCGCTTCCGCCGCGACGCGGAAGGCATAGATGGCGGTGAAGGCGATCGAGGCGAAGACCGCCATCCACATGCCGGCGACATAGATGAAGGGCATCGGCAATGGCGCGTCTTGGTACCAGGGCAGCGGCAGGTGGAAGAACACCAGCAACGTCGCGGCCACCATGACCAGCGCGCCGAGGATCGCGGTGAACCGCAGCGGCAGCGACGCGGCCGAAATGACAACAGGCACGGAAAGCAGCACCGAGAACGGGTTGGTCAGGCCTCCGGTCATGTAAAGCAATCCGCTGAGCTGAAGGCCGTCGAAGGTCAGGATGGCGAAGGCCGAGAGCGGGGTGAGCCGATGCGCGGCCGGATAGCGGAAGGTGAGCCACAGATTCATCCACGCCGACAAGGCGATGAGCGCGAAGCACATCGAGACCGGCAGCGGGAATTTCAGCCCATAGGCGACGACAAGCACGGTCAGACTCTGGCCGACGATGGCCAGCCAGCGCAGGCGGACCAGCGTGTTGAGCCGCAACCGCTGGCTTGGCTGGGAATCAGGCGCGCGCAGGATGTTGATCATGGCCAAGGATTACAGCCGCAGGAGGCGAAACGATAGAGCATCGTCACGTTCCGTGCGGCTTGGCGCGGCTGGTGGCGGCGGCCAGCAGCGGGTTTTCCGGCCAGACATGTTTTGGGTAGCGGCCGCGCATGTCGGTGCGAACATCGCCCCAGGAGCCGCGCCAGAAGCCGGGGAGGTCGCGCGTCGTCTGGATCGGCCGGTGCGCGGGCGACAGAAGCTCCAGCGTCAACGGGACGGTGCCGTTGGCGATGGAAGGATGCCGGTCGAGACCGAACAGCTCCTGGACCCGGATCGCCAGCACCGGCCATTCGCCGTCATAGCGGATCGGCACATGGCTGCCGGACGGCGCATCGAAATGGGTTGGGGCCAGCGCGTCGACCTTGCGCTGCAGCTCGTGCGGGACCAGCGCCATGAGCGCCGAAGACAAGGTCGCAGGCTTGATGGCCGCGAAAGAGGCGTGACCGCCGAGAAACGGCAGGAGCCAGTCGTCGAGGCGCTCGACAAGCGGTTCATCCGAAACGTCTGGCCAGGGTGATCCCAGGCCGCGATGCAGCCAGCCAAGCCGCTGCCGCAGGGTTTCGGCTTCCTTGTCCCAGTCGAGCAGCGACAGGCCGTGCTCGCGCAGGGCGTCGAGGATGGCGCGGTCGGCATCGGCGCCGGACGGCGCCGGCAACATGCGCTCGGACAGCCTGATGGCGCCGAGCCGCGCGGTCTCGCGCATGCGCACGGCGCGGCGCTCGCGGTCGAAGCTCGTCTCGCGCTTCGTCTCGATGCCATCGGCAAGGGCGGCGCGGATATCGGCTTCGCCGACCGGCGCCGCGGCGGTGATGCGGGCGTTCTGCGCCTTGCCCTGCAGGTCGGCGACCACCAGCCAGGTTTCGTTGGCGAGCGGATCGGCGGCATCGACCATGGCGCCCGAACCATTAGCGAGCACGAAGCGGCCGCGCTCGCCGCGCGCCCTCGCCACGCGATCCGGCCAGGCATGGATGAGGAGGGCGCCGGCAGAGGCCGCCTCGCCGCCCTGCCCCCCACCGGCCTGCTTGGCCAAACGCTCGGCGAGCTGCCTGGCGGCATTGGCGCGCGGCGATTTCTCGCCGCGAAACCGGATCAGCCGCCGCTCCAGATCGGCGCTGTCGCCGCCCAGCCCGCGCTCGGTCAAAAGCACGGCAAGCGTCGCCGCTTCGAGCGCGTGGCCGGTCTTCGCGGCTTCGGCCACCATATGCGCCAGCCGCACCGGCAGCGCCAGCTTGCGCATGGCGGCGCCAGCTTCCGTCAGCCGTCCGGCCTCATCGATGGCGTGCAGCGTCTTGAGCAGAACCCTTGCCTCGTTGAGCGCCGGCACCGGCGGCGGATCGAGGAAGGAGAGGCTCGACGGATCGGCGACACCGAAGGCGGCGCAGTCGAGCAGCAGGCCGGACAGATCGGCCTCGAGGATCTCGGGCGGCGTGAAGGCGGGAAGCGACGCGGTCTGCTCGGCCCGCCACAGGCGCACCGCCACGCCGGCTTGCGTGCGCCCGGCGCGGCCGGCGC
>CCNC01000177.1 GCA_000824845.1 Mesorhizobium sp. ORS 3359
AAACATTTTCATCCCGCTCTAGAGTGGCTTAAGCACTGCGCGGTTCGTCATCCACGGGCGGAGCGACGCGTAGCGGAGCGTAGACCCGAGGATCCATTCCGTTACATCGACCGAAGAGTGCAGCGGTGCAGAATTCTGAACCGTGGCGACGCTTCCAAGTCACGGAATGGATCCTCGGGTCTGCGCGCGTCGCTTCGCTCCTTGCCCCGCCCGTGGATGACGAGGGACCTGCGTTGGCGCCACTCTCGGCAGCTCACCGCTTCTTCGCGCGGCCCGCGAACGGATTGTCCGACGTCCGCAGCGCCATGCGGATCGGCACGCCGGGCATGTCGAAGGCCTCGCGCAGGCTGTTGGTCAGGTAGCGGACATAGGATTGCGGCATCGCGTCCGGCCGCGAGCAGGAGACGACGAAGCCCGGCGGCCGGGTCTTGGCCTGGGTGACATATTTGATCTTCAGCCGGCGGCCGGCGACGGCGGGCGGCGGATGATGCGCCAGGATGCCTTCCAGCCAGCGGTTGAGCTTGCCGGTGGAGACGCGGCTGTTCCACACCTTATGCGTCTTGATGACGCTTTCCATCAGCTTGTCGAGGCCGCGGCCGGTCTCGGCCGATACCGGCACCGCCTGGATGCCGCGCACCTGCGGCAGCAGCCGCTCGGTCTTCTCGCGCAGCTCGGCCAGCAGTTCCTGCGGGTTGTCGATCAGATCCCATTTGTTGAAGGCGATCACCGGCGCCCGGCCCTCGCGGATGATCAGGTCGGCGATCTGCAGGTCCTGCTTCTCGAAGGGGATGGTGGCGTCGAGCACGATGATGACGATCTCGGCGAAGCGGATGGCGCGCAGGCCATCCTGCACTGAAAGCTTCTCGAGCTTCTCCTGCACCTTCGACTTGCGCCGCATGCCGGCGGTGTCGAAGAGCTTTATGCGGCGGCCGCGCCAGTCCCAGTCGACCGAGATCGAATCGCGGGTGATGCCGGCCTCCGGACCGGTGAGCAGCCGCTCCTCGCCGATCAGCGCGTTGATCAGCGTCGACTTGCCGGCATTCGGCCGGCCGACGACTGCGATGCGCAGCGGCTTGGTGTCGTCATAGGCGGGCTCGGCATCCGGGTCGGCAATGTCCTCGCCGATCAAGACCTCGCTGGCGGCGATTTCGCCGCTGTCTTCCTCGTCATCCTCGCCGAGCGCGCGCTCTTCGCCCAAGGCTTCGACTACCGCGTCGCGCAGATCCGGCATGCCCTGGCCATGCTCGGCCGAGACCGGGATCGGCTCGCCGAGGCCGAGCTCCCAGGCCTCAAGCAGTCCGCCTTGCGCGCCGCGCGCCTCGGCCTTGTTGGCGACGAGCACGACCGGCTTGCCCGATTTGCGCACGACGTCGGCGAAGGTGCGGTCGTCCGGCATCAGGCCGGATTTGGCATCGACGGTGAAGAAGATGAGGTCGGCCTCGCGAATGGCGATCTCGGTCTGCTGGCGCATGCGGCCGGGCAGCGTCGAGGCGGCGGCATCCTCGAAGCCGGCGGTGTCGATGACATCGAAATGAAGATCGTAGAGTTTTGCCGCATGGACGCGACGGTCGCGCGTGACGCCCGGCGTGTCGTCGACAAGCGCCAGCTTCTTTCCGACCAGCCGATTGAAAAGAGTCGATTTGCCGACGTTAGGCCGGCCGATGATGGCGACTTTGAAGCCCATCCAGTCTACCGTTTATTTTGCATGTCGTTTGTCCCAAAACCGCTGCGCACTTTTGGGCGACATGCAATCACGACGCGTTGCCCGACCCGCGGATCAGCTCGGCCATCAGCTGCGCCCGCTGGCGCACATTGCGCGGGGCAGCCTCATCCGAAGAGATCTGGTCGAACAGTTTGAGCGCATCGGCCGACTTGCCGTCTTTCCAGGCGGCAAGGCCAAGCGCCTCGCGCGCCGAATGGCGCAGCGGATTGGTGTCGGCGGTGAGTGCCTCGACGCGGCTGGAGACATCGGCGAAGAAGCCGTGGTCGACGAGCAGCAGCGCTGCTCTCAGCCGCGCGATGTCGCGGATGCCGGCGGGGATGGCGTTGTCGGCGGCGACTTCGTCGAAATCCTTGACCGCGCCGTCGACATCGCCCTTGTCGGCCTTGACGGTCGCGGCGCGCATGCGGGCGAGCAGCGGATAGGCGCCGTAGCCGTCCTTCTCCAGCTGGTCGAGAGCGGCGATCGCCTCGTCGTTCTTGCCGTCATTGGCGAGCTTCAACGCAGCCGAGAAGGCGTCGCCAGAACGATTGGCGCGGCTCTCGTCCCAGTAGCGGTAGCCGACGACAGCCGCCGTTCCCAGCACGATCAGGATGGCGATGCCCAGAATGGCCGGGCCAAAACGATCCCACAGCGCCTGCGCCTGCTCGCGACGAATCTCTTCGTTGACTTCGCGGATAAAACTGTCGTCCGACATCAATCAAAAACCATTGTTGCCCCGGAAGGGGCGCTTCTTGAGCCCGCGTTTTAGCGAAAATTTGTCGGCATGGAAGGGGGCGGGCCGGAAAATCGGCTGAGAACCCCAGATGCCGAACGGGGCTTGCCGGATCGCATCGACGCCACATTTGCGCGATAGCCGGCTTCCGATCGGCCGGAAGAGTCCTGCCAGAAGGTTGCCAATGCTTCGTTCGTACCGCGTCCTTGCATACAGTCTTGCTTCGCTCGCCTCAGCCAATGCCGCCTTCGCCGATCCGCCGAAACCGCCAGCCGTTTCGCCGGCCAGGCCCAAGCAGGTCGTGCTGATTTCTTTCGATGCCGCCCGCGAGATCTCGCAATGGCAGCGAAGCCGAGCGCTGGCAAAGCGCACCGGCGCGCATTTTACCTATTTCCTGTCCTGCGTCTTCCTGCTCTCGCCGGACACGCGACAACAATATGCCGGCCCCGGCAAGGCCGCCGGCAAATCCAATGTCGGCTTCGGCGCCTCGAAACAGGATGTCGCGGATCGGCTCGAGCAGGTCAGGCTGGCGGCGGCCGAAGGCCATGACATCGGCAGCCATGCCTGCGGCCATTTCGACGGCAAGGACTGGAGCAAGGCAGACTGGCTGGCCGAATTCGCATCCGTGCGGCGCATCTTCGAAAACGCCTATGCAATCAACGGCATCCCCGAACCGGCCGACTGGCGTGATTTCGCCCGTCATGCCCTGACCGGTTTCCGCGCGCCATATCTTTCGACCGACAAGGCGCTTTACGAAGCGCTGCCCGAGGCTGGCTTCCAATATGACGCGAGCGGTGTCTCGAACGGCCCCGAGTTGCCGCCGACCCGTAACGGCACAATCCGTTTCGCCCTGCCGCTCATTCCGGAGGGGCCGAAGGCGAAGCCGGTGGTCGCCATGGACTACAATCTCTATGTCCGCCATTCAGACGGCGCCGAGCAACCGGCGATGGCGGGCGAATTTACCGAGCGCGCCTATCAGGCCTTCCGCGCCGCCTTCGAGGCTGAGTACAACGGCAAGCGCCTGCCGCTGGAGCTCGGCTTCCACTTCACGCTGATGAACAACGGTGGCTATTGGGACGCGCTGGAGCGCTTCGCCGACGAGGTCTGCGTCATGCGACAGGTCGAGTGCATCAGCTACCGCGACTACGTCTCGCGCGCTCATGGGCCTTTGCCAAACGTAGGGGGCTAGCCACCCATTCCGTGTCCATTCACGTTGCCGGCTGATCTTCCGGCGACACGCCAGCCTGCTCGCGCGCCAGATAATCTCTGTCTATTGCCGGCAGCGGCGCGCCTTCAAGTGTCGCCTCGAAAGCGCGCAGGCGTTTCTGGATGGAGATCAGCTCGACGATCGTGGGCCATGCATTGACCAAATATTGAAACGACGAACTGACTTGACCGAAGGCGGTAGACACTTGCTGCCATATGCCAAGCGTGATCGTCCCGGCGGCGATGGTGGGAATGAGGATCACGCTAGAGAAGATGGCGTCTGCCTGAAGATAACCAGAGCGCACGACATTGAAGTAGGCGTAGTGGAAGTAGAGCGTGAAATAGTTGCGCCGGACATGGGAAAAAAGTTGGGCAACCGTAGGTGGAGCCGCCCGCGCCGCATCATCCTCGCCGTAGACCAGTTCCTTGCGGTATGCGGCCTCAACGCGCTGGTTTTTGAATTCCAGCCCCGGCAGCTTCACGCCGGCTATCATGAGGATAACCGTGCCGAAGATTGACCAGGTGACTGCGGCGAAAACTAGAGAATAGGGAATTTCACCAACGAGCGGCAAGACCTTCACATGACTGGAGAGCTGCGCAAGCAACGGTAGAAATGCAATCAACGTCATCACAGAGTCGACGAGCGATACGCCAAGACTCTCCATGGTGGTGGAAAACCGCATGGTGTCATCTTGCACGCGCTGCGATGCGCCTTCGATGTGCCGCAATCTATGCCAGTAGGCCATATAGTAGTCATTCATGGCTGTGCGCCAGCGGAAGATATAGTGACTGACGAAGAACCTGGTGATGACGAACAAAGCCATTCCTGTTGCCCCGATCCAAGCGTAGATCGAGAACATCGAATAGAGTTCACCAGCTGTCACCGAACCTGGTGTCGTAATCGCCTTCTGAAAAAGATCAAAAAACGGTCCACGCCAGTTATTTAGGGCGACATAGATCTGCACATTGAGATATGTCGAGAAAAGAATCAGCACTGATCCGAGGATTGACCAATTCTGCCAAGGGTGTGGTGAATAATACCGCCAAAATATATAGAAAACGGCAACCAGAAAGCCGAAATAGATATAGAACCAGAGGAATGGCTTGGTCCATAAGACAGGTATACCAAGAACTGGGGGAATTCCTGCTGCCGCGGGAGGTAAGCCGATCAAGGCACCGAGCTGCTCGCCGCCGAAGAACCAAAATAAAATACCGGCAAGGCTCCAGAGGGCGGCCGAGGTGAAGAAGAGCTTCGGCTGCGGGAAGAAAGATACGAACACTGTGGCGGGTTTCCTCGGTCTGACCGCAAATCAGCGGCGTTGCTGTTCGGCGGGCATAAGGTCACACATTAGGGGGAAAGAAAATGCCCTGCCCGATGCCCGGCATCGAACAAGGCCGCAAATCATGGCGATTTTGGCGCGGCCGACCAGGCAATGACGCCGGAGAGCAACAGGGCAACCGCTGCCATGATCGAGGCAAGGGTATAATTGCCCGACGCCTGGGCGAGCAGACCGGCGGCGACCGGGCCGGCGATCTGGCCAAGGCCGAAGGCCGCCGTCATCACCGCGAAGACGCGGCGCGGCGCCCGCGGCGCGAGCTGTCTGCCCATCTGTATGCCCAGCGCCGTGATGGCGATGAAGGTGCCGCCGAGCAGGACGCCGGCGATCAGCGGCCCGGCTGCGCCGTTGACGACGACGCTGGCGGTGACGCCGACCACCTCGATCAGGCAGGTCGCGGCATAGGCGGCGTAGATCCCGATGCGGGCGGCGAGCTTCTGCCAGAACCAGGTCGAGGGAAAGCCGGCAAGCCCGGCGACCATCCAGACGGTAGCCTCGAACACGCGCCCGCCGCCGCCCTGGCGAACGATGGCGACCAGAAATGTGGCCGTCACCACATAGCCGAAGCCGAACAGCCCGTAGGCGACAATCATCTTCGCCAGCGATCGGTCCTTCGGCAGCGCCGGCTCACGCCCGTCAACGCCATTGGCCGGCGTGGCCGAGCCCGCGAGCAGCATGACGATCAGCAAGCCAACCGCCGACAGCACTCCGGACCAGATCCAGCCGGCGGCCCAATCCGCATGTTCTGAGACGAGGATCGCGAGCAGTGCCGAGGAGACGGCAATGCCGAGGCCGACGCCGCCGAAATGCAGCGCCTGCAGATCGCCACGTCCGGCTTCCGCCAGATGGCTGAAGACGATCGAGGCCATGAACACCATGACGAAGGCGCTGGCGAGGCCAGCGAGGAAGCGGATGACGATGAAGGCGGCCATTGTCTCGTTGAGACCCATCAGCCCTGCGAGCACGGCGCTGGCGGCCAGGCCGGCGAACATCAGCAGGCGCTCGCGGCCATGCGCCCAGCCGCCGGCCGCGGCCAAAGCGCCGATGAGGTAGCCGAGATAATTGGCCGAAGCGATCCAGCCGGCATCGGCCGGGGTGAGGTGCAGTCCCTCCATCATGCCCGGCAGGATCGGCGTATAGACGAAGCGACCGATGCCCTGGGCGACCGCAAGCGCGACCATGCCGGCAAAGGCAAGACGCAGGGGAGATGACGAGGCGTTCATTGCGGCGCACAATAAGAATGTGCGCTCGCGAAACAATGCGCTTGCGTTGGGCCAGCGCGGGGACGCGCCCCAGGCGTAGACGTGCCCTCACCCAGCCTCCGCTTCGCTCGGCTGACCATTCCGGGGCGAGCCACGGGTCTCGCCCGTCCTTCGGACCCCCGGTGGGGAGAGGAGATTGTCAACGCCGGCGCCAACTTCTTCTCCCACCGGGGAGAAGGTGGCCGCGAAGCGGCCGGATGAGGGGGAGCGCCGCCGAAAGGCCAATAACTAGCGACAGCCCGCGCCTGCCGTCTCGTAGGCCGTCCGGCGAGCCGTCAGCCGGAACGGCAGGTCGCCGAGTTCGCGCTCCGACATGGTGTCGAGCACCGGATGCGACAGCGGATCGGTGATCCAGCGGGCGATCTCGCCATCGTCGCGCGACCTCGCCTCGGTCGCGGCAAACCCTTTCAGCAAGGATAAAATCTTCATCGGACTACTCCTGGCTCAAGGCTATTCTTGTTAAATTCTGCGCTTTCCCGTCGGGATTCAATTGAGATTCCGGCCCATCCACTTTAGAAAAACTGAATGGCTATGCTCAATCGCGTCCATCTCAACGGCCTGCGCGCCGTGGAAACCGTTGCCCGGCTGGGATCGTTGGCGGCAGCGGCGGCGGAGCTGAACGTCTCGGTCAGCGCCGTCAGCCAGCAGGTCAAGCGCACGGAAAAGCAGCTGGGACAGGCGCTGTTCGAACGCACGCCTGGCGGGCTGGTGCCGACCGAATTCGGCGCCGCCTTCACGGCGCGGCTCAGCGCCGGCTTCCGCGAGCTCGCGCAAGCGGTGGCGCTGGCCGACGAGGCCAATGACTGCACGCTGGTCGTCTCGGTGGCGCCGGCCTTCGCCTCGAAATGGCTGCTGCCCCGGCTATCGCGGCATTTCGCGCGGCATCCGAACGTGCTTTTGCGAATCGACGCCTCGGCCAAGGTCGCCGATCTCGACCGCTCCGACATCGATATCGCCATCCGGCTCGGTGACGGCAAATGGCCGGGCGACCGCGCCGAGCTTCTGCTTGCGCAGGAGGTGTTTCCGGTCTGCGCGCCCTCGATCGCGGCCAGGCTGCACTCGATCGGCGATCTGGCGCAGACCTGCGCCATCACCGACGAGCGGGCGATGTTCAGCTGGGACAGCTGGTTCGAGGCCGCCGGCGTCGAGCCGGTCACCTTCCAGACGGGCGCGCGCTTCACCGATCCGATGCTTTGCCTGGAATCGGCGATCGCCGGCCACGGCGTGATGCTTGCCTGGCAGTTGCTGTCCGCCGACGCGCTGGCCGACGGCCGACTGGTCGCGCCCTTCGGCATCAGGGCCGAAAGCGGGCTCGGCTACTGGCTGGTGACCTCGGCCACCAAGAGCGAAAGCCGCAAGGTGCGCGACTTCAAGGCCTGGATCCGCGAGGAGATCGAGGCGACGGTGGCGCAGTTCCGCGCGCTGGACAGCGCCGCGTAATCGCTGCGCACTTTGAGACAACGCGGTCCGCCATGCTTGAGAGCAGGCCCAGTCGATCGCGGTGGAAAGGTCAATCGCAGCGGTCTATGTAAGGATGAGAACCCCAACATAACGGCAGGCAGGATCATGACCACACATTCGCGCGGCGTTTCGGCAAGCATCGACCCGGTGAAGCTCGACAGGCTGGCGGAAGTCGCCATCAAGGTCGGGTTGCAGTTGCAGCCCGGTCAGGATCTGGTGCTGACCTCCTCGATCGCGGCACTGCCGCTGACCCGGCGCATTGTCGAGCACGCCTACAAGGCCGGCGCCGGGCTGGTGACGCCGATCTTCAACGATGACGAGATCACGCTGGCACGATTCCGCTACGGCGCCGATGCCGGCTTCGACCGCGCCGCCGGCTGGCTCTATGAAGGCATGGCGAAAGCCTTCTCCAACAATGCCGCACGGCTCGCGGTGCGCGGCGAGGACCCGTCGCTGCTTTCTTCGCAGGATCCGGCCAAGGTGGCGCGCGCCAACAAGGCGAACTCGATGGCCTACCAGCCGGCGCTGGAGAAGATCACCGGCTTCGACATCAACTGGAACATCGTCGCCTATCCCGATCTCGCCTGGGCAAAGCAGGTTTTTCCGGGTGAGCCGGACGACGTCGCGGTGGTGAAGCTCGCCGACGCCATCTTCTCCGCCTCGCGCGTCGACGTCGAGGACCCGATCGGCAACTGGAAGGCGCATAACGCCGCGCTGGCCGAGCGCACGAAATGGCTGAACGAGCACAATTTCCATTCCCTGCATTTCACCGGGCCGGGCACGGATCTCACCGTCGGACTGGCGGATGGCCATGAATGGATGGGCGGCGCCTCGACGGCGAAGAACGGCGTCACCTGCAATCCCAATATCCCGACCGAGGAGGTCTTCACCACGCCGCATGCCAGGCGCGTCGAGGGCCATGTCTCCTCCACCAAGCCGCTCTCCTACCAAGGCACGCTGATCGACGAGATCTCGGTGCGCTTCGAGGGCGGGCGGATCGTCGAGGCCAAGGCCTCGAAGGGCGAGGACGTGCTGAAGAAGGTGCTCGACACCGACGAGGGCGCGCGCCGCTTGGGCGAGGTAGCGCTGGTGCCGCATTCCTCGCCGATCTCGAAGAGCGGACTTCTGTTCTTCAACACGCTGTTCGACGAGAACGCCGCCTGCCACATCGCGCTCGGACAGTGCTATTCGAAATGCTTCGTCAACGGCGCCTCGCTCAGCCAGGACGAGATCGCCGAGCGTGGCGGCAACAAAAGCTTCATCCACATCGATTGGATGATCGGCTCCGACAAGATCGACATCGACGGCGTCGCCAAAGACGGCAGCCGTGTGCCGGTGATGCGCAAGGGCGAGTGGGCATAACCTCCTCGCCAGCGGAGATGTGATGGCCTTCGACATAGCGGTGAAGCGCGTCTATGAGCCCCCGGCGAAAGCCGACGGCCAGCGCGTGCTGGTCGACCGCATCTGGCCGCGGGGCGTCGCCAAGAAGGACGCCGCGCTGACGCTCTGGCTCAAGGAGATCGCGCCGAGCGACGCGTTGCGCAAATGGTTCGGGCATGAGCCGGAGCGCTGGGCAGAGTTCCAGAAGCGGTATCGGGTGGAGCTGGACGCAAACGGCGAGGCGGTGGCCGAGCTGCGTGGCCTGTTGCACGAAGGCAAGGTGACGCTGCTCTATGGCGCGCATGACGAGGCGCATAACAACGCGGTGGCGCTGGCGGAATACCTGCAGACGTAACGTTGAGATGCTGGCAGGACAGCGCCCCCTCTGTCCTGCCGGACATCTCCCCCTCTTGGGGGGGAGATTGGCAGTTTTGGCGCTGGCGCTCATCCTGCAACGGCGGAGATTGGCGAAAGCCGGCGTGAAGTCTGATCTCCCTCTGGGGGAGATGTCCGGCAGGACAGAGGGGGGCGCGAAGGAACGCGGCTGACGAAGTTCGAACCTTACTTGCTACCAACCGCCTCTTCGTAAGCCTCCGGTTTGAAGCCCACCAAAATCCGCTCCCCCGCCTCGAGCACCGGCCGCTTGATCATCGTCGGCCTGGCGAGCATCAGCTTCTTGGCCTTCTTCTCGTCGAGCCCTTGCTTGTCCTTCTCCGGCAGCTCGCGAAAGGTCGTGCTGCCCTTGTTGAGCAGCTTTTCCCAACCGACCTTGCCGACCCAGCCGTCCAGTTTCCGAGCGTCGATCCCCTCGGCCCGGTAGTCATGGAAACGATAGGGCACGCCATGGCTTTCCAGCCAGACGCGCGCCTTCCTGATCGTGTCGCAGGTGGTGATGCCATACATGTTGATGGTCAAGGCGGGCCTCTGTCGGGTGGGGTTTCGAATCCGGCGGAAGCCTAGGCCCGCACTGCAAGCTTTGCCAGCGCTTTGCGGTGGGCCCGCATTTTGATGGTTTCGGCCACCGGGGCAAAGCGGCCGACCAACTTGCGCAGACGATTTGAAGCTTGCCTGGGCAGCGGCCGGAGCCCGGCCGCGGCGTGCAGATATCCGGCCTCAGTAGTAGAAGCGCTCTTCGCTGATCTTGCCGTTCTTGACCGTATAGAGGCCGACCTCATCCATCTTGACGCGTTCGCCTGTGGATTTGGGCGTCACGTCAAAGCTGAAGCGCAAGGCGAACTGGTCGCCATTGACATAGGGACCCTCGACCGAACCGCCGTGAACCTCGTGATTGGCTTCCCACCATTCACTCTTCTGCTTTACGGCTTCCTTGCCTTTGCAGACGGCCATAGGCCCTTCCATGGCTTCGTAGCTGACGATGTCATCGGCATTGTATTTCGCGGCGGCGCTGCGGCTGTCGCCCTGTTTGAGGAGGTCGGTGAAATCCTTGGCAATTTCCGCAGTGGTCATGATTTCCTCCCGGGTTTGGACCAGACATCAAGTAGGAACCGATCGTTCGCCTGCCAGCGGTGCGTCGCTCGGCAGGTGACAATTCGTGTCAGGATGGCGATGCCACGCCATGAGAGGTCAACGATTCAGCGTTGGAGAGTTCGAGATGCAGGCATGTTCGACCGACCAGTAGAGGTCCGTCGGCCATTTTTGTTTCTGGATTACGAGCGACCGCTGGGGCATCCTATGGCATGTGCAACCTCTACAACATCACCACAAGCCAGGACGCCATCCGCGAGTGGACCCGCGCCATGCGGGACATCATGGGCAACCTTGAGCCCTCGCTGGATGTCTACCCCAACATGCCCGGCGCGGTGGTCCGCAATGCTCCCGATGGCCAGCGTGAACTTGCCAAGCTGCTGTGGGGCATGCCTACGCCGGCAGAGCGGGTGAAGGGCAAGGCGGACTACGGGACCACCAACATTCGCAATCCGCAGTATGGGCATTGGCAGCAATATGTTGGCGTGGAGAACCGCTGTGTGGTGCCCGTCACAAGCTTCGCGGAGCCGAGCCCCACGCCCAACGACAAGGACCCAGAGACGGGCATACAGCGGAACTACTGGTTTGCCCGAAGTGAGGACCGTCCCCTGTTTTTCTTCGCCGGCATCTGGACGCGCTGGCAGGGTGTCCGCCGGGTCAAGGACGGGCCGGGCGACTTCGAGCTTTACGGCTTCCTGACGACCAAGCCGAACGCCCTCATAGCGCCCATCCACGACAAGGCCATGCCGGTGATCCTCACCACCCGCGAGGAAGTTGAAACCTGGCTCACGGCCCCGTGGTCCGAAGCGCGGGACATGCAGCGGACAGCCCCCGACGACGCCTTGGCGATTGTCGAGAAGCCGGCCACGCAGATCAAGTTCCCAAATGCCGGGGATGCGGCGGGTGGCCAAATGTCGTTACTTTGACCGGGCTCTGACCCGGCGAGGAGATGATCTATCAATCTCTTTCGTCCCGCCAGATCACCCGCCGCACCATACGCACCCCCACAAGGCGCCTCACGCGTATCTTCACGCCCTGGACTGCGCTGGGCAGCAGAATGTCCACGTCGAACTCCCGCCGCTTGCAGCGCTCGCACCGCATGTGCCGCTCGACGTCCCAGAACGGAATGTCCCCCATGAGCTTGAGGAGATCTCCGGGGAGGTAGTGATGGGTGATGTTGCAGTTGATGCAGCGGACGCGGATTAACTGCCCGATTTCATGGGCACGGCTTAGCGTCTGGACGACGCGTCGGGATCTGCTGCTGGGCTCCGGCATGGCCTACGAAATAGGAAAATGTTCCTTGCGGAGTCAATTCAAGCGAAACCCTTTTGTTCTATTTTTGTTCATTGTAGCCGTTAGAGCTATCGGAGTGAAGCGACGGAGCTTCAGGACCGGCGCTCCTCTAATAACACCCGCGCTCGATCGCCAGCCGCCGCACCAGCGCCAGCACGCTGTCGATGGTCGGCGTCGGCTGGCCGGTCAGGCGGCCGAGTTCCTGCACCGCCGTGACCAGCGCGTCGATCTCCATCTGGCGGCCGCGCTCGAGGTCCTGCAGCATCGAGGTCTTGTGCTCGCCGACATCGCCGGCGCCCTTGATGCGACGGTCGACGGAGATGGGAAAGCGCACGCCGAGGCGCTCGCCGATCGCCTGAGCCTCCAGCATCATGGCGCGGGCGACGGCGCGCGTCCCTTCGTCGGCGACGATCGCCGCCAGCGTGCTGCCGGTCAGCGCCGAGATCGGGTTGAAGGAGAGATTGCCCCAGAGCTTCACCCAGATCTCCGAGCGGATGTCCTCGCGCACCGGCGCCTGCAGCCCGGCCTTGACCATCTCGCGGGCCAAGGCGGTGGCGCGCTCGCTCTTCTCACCGGAAGGTTCGCCCAGCGAAAAGCGCGTGCCTTCGACATGGCGGATCAGGCCTGGCGCATCAACCTCGACGGCGGGATAGACGACGGAACCGATGACCCGTTCCGGTCCGATGCGCTGCCAGATCGCACCACCCGGATCGACCGCGTCGAGCCGCGTGCCTTCGAGCGCGCCGCCCGCCTTGTGGAAGTACCACCAGGGCACGCCGTTCTGCATGGTGACGACAGCTGTCTCCTCGCCCAGCAGCGGCGCGATCTGCTCGAGCGCCGGCGCCAGCGAATGCGCCTTCAGCGCCAGCACGACATAATCCTGCACGCCAAGGTCTTCCGCACGGGAGGCAGCCCTCACCCGCGCGACTGTCTCGTTGCCGTCCTCGATCAGGCGGAGTCCGTCGGCCTTGATCGCCTCCAGATGCGCGCCGCGCGCCACGATCGACAGATCGACTTGACCGGCGATCGCGAGCTTCGCGGCAAGGTAGCCGCCGATGGCGCCGGCGCCAAAGACCGTGATGCGCATCAGCCGAGACCGAGTTTTGCCGCGAGGCCGATGCGCTGCAATTTGCCGGTGGCGCCCTTCGGAATCTCGTCGAGGATCACCACCTTGCGCGGCACCTTGAAATCGGCGAGCCGGGTGGCGGCGAAACCACGGATGTCGGCCTCGCTGGCGCTCTGGCCCTCGCGCAGCACGACAGCGGATGCCACCTCTTCGCCCAGCTTGTCATGCGGCATGGCGAAGGTGACCACCTGCGCCACCGCCGGATGGTCCATCAGCACGTCGTCGACCTCGAGCGGCGAGATCTTTTCGCCGCCGCGGTTGATTATCTCCTTCAGCCGGCCGGTGACGCGCAGGTAGTTGTCCTCGTCGAGCACACCCTGGTCGCCGGTGTGGAACCAGCCATGGGCGAATGCGCTGGCGTTGGCCTCCGGGTTCTTCTCATAGCCGGCGGTGACATTCGGGCCGCGAATGACGATCTCGCCGATCTCGCCGGCTTCGAGCAATCGCCCATCCGGCGCCATGACAGCGACTTCAGGCCCGGCCGACGCACCGACGCTGCCGGGCTTGCGCAGGCCGGGCGGCAAGCGGTTGGACGCCATCTGATGCGCGGCTTCGGTCATGCCGTAGGATTCGATCACCGGGCAGCCGAAGGTCGCTTCGAGTTCGGCCATCACTTGCGCCGGAAGCGAAGCCGACGACGAGCGGATGAAGCGCAGCTTCGCTTCGGCAAGCTGCTCCGGATTGCGGGCGGCGCGCGGCAGGATCGCCTGATGCATGGTCGGCACGGCGGTGTACCAGCTGGGCTTGGCCTCGGAGAGCCATTGGAAGAAACGCAGCGCGTTGAAGCCCGGCGTGCAGAAGACGCTGCCGCCGGCGGCGAGTGAGGACAGCACCGCCGCGATCAAGCCATGGATGTGGAACAGCGGCATGATGTTGAGGCAGCGGTCGGCCGGGGTCAGGCCGAGCGTGGCGCCGATATGCGCGGCCGACGCCGCAAGGTTGGCGTGGCTGAGCGGCACGAGTTTCGGGCGCGAGGTGGTGCCGGAGGTGTGGAGCAGAAGCGCAACGTCGCCGTCCTCGGCCAATCCGGAGGAAACTGGGGATCCAACCGGCTCGCCTTCGATCATGAAAACACCCGCTGGCGAGCCTTCAGGCACGACCAAACGCAGCACCGGGATGCCGAGGCGCCCGGCGACCTCGACCGAGGGACCTGCCTCATCCTTGCCGACAAGGATCGCCTTGACGCCAATGTCGGTCAGGTAGAAATCGAGCTCGTCGGCGCGGTAGGCCGGATTGAGCGGCGCGGTGGACGCGGCCGCCGCCACGGCGATGAAGGCCGTCGCCATTTCCGGGCCGTTCGGCAGCACGATCGCGACGCGATCGCCACGGCCGATGCCGAGCGCGTTGAGCCGCGCCACCGTATCGCGGATCAGCTTGCGCAGCCCGCCATGCGAGAGCGCTGTCCGTTCGGGCGCGGCGATGGCCGACGCGTCGTCGGCGCCGGGGGCAAGACGATGGGCGAGATCGGTGGCGTTTTCGCTGTTTGTCATGGTTCCAGACTATGTTTCGAACGATCGGCCGATGTCCAGCGCTGCTCAATATCCGAGCGCCAAGCCGTCCTTGCGCGGATCGGACGCGCCGGTCAGCGTGCCCTTTTCCCAATCGATGAGCACCGCCTGTCCGCCGCCCAGCGGGTGACCGGGCTCCACGACACGATGACCACGCCGGCGCAAACCTTCAACGGCATCGGGATTCACGCTGCGCTCGGCCTCGACGACGTCGTGGTTGTAGAAGACGCGGGCGGCGTCGATCGCCTGCTGCGGGTCCATGCCGAAGTCGATCATGTTGGTCAAAAGATGCACATGGCCGAAGGGCTGGTAGCCGCCACCCATGACGCCGAACGGCATCATAGCGCGGCCGTTCCTCGTCATCATACCCGGCATGATCGTGTGCATCGGCCGCTTGCCTGGCGCTATCGCGTTCGGGTGCTTCGGATCGAGGCGGAAGCTGGAACCACGGTTCTGCAACACGACGCCGGTCTTCGGACCGACGACGCCGCTGCCGAAGGAATAATAGGTCGAGTTGATGAAGCTCACCGCGTTGCGGTCGCGGTCGACGACGCTGATATAGACCGTGTCGCTGCCCGGAAGATCGAGACGCGGCAGATGGGTCATGGCGCGCTCCGGATCGATCGCGGCGCGCAAGCTGTCGGCATAGGCGCTGGAAAGCAGCGCCTGGACCGGCACATCGACATGATCCTGGTCGGCGAAAAACGCATCGCGATCCTGGTAAGCCAGGCGCCCTGCTTCGATCTCCAGATGCAGACGCTCGGCACCCTCGGGATCGAGCCTGCCGAGATCGAAGCCCGAAAGCACGTTCAGCATCAGAAGCGCGGTCAGGCCCTGGTTGTTGGGCGGCATCTGGTGGATGTCGTGACCGCGATAGGAGGCGCTGACCGGGGTGCGGTAATCGCCCTTGGTCGCGGCGAAGTCTTCCAGCGTATGCAGGCCGCCAAGCGCGCGAAGGCGCCCGACCAGATCGTCCGCGACAGCGCCTTCGTAGAATCCGGCGCGGCCCTTTTTCGCGATGATGCGCAAGGTCTCCGCCAGCTCCGGCTGGCGATGGATGTCGCCGGCTTGCGGCGGCTTGCCGCCGGGCAAGAAGATGCGCGTCGCTACCTCGTCGGCCGACAGGTCGGTCTCGGGGTCGTGCCAGTCGAAGGCGACGCGGTCGTGCACGACATAGCCTTCTTCCGCATAGTGAATGGCCGGAGCGAGCGCATCGGCCAAACCCTTGCGGCCGTGGTCTTCCAGCAGCCGGCACCAGGCGTCGACGGCGCCTGGAACGGTGACTGCGTGCGGGCCATGCAGCGGCAGTTCGCTGAAACCCTTGTCCCGGTACCAGTCGACGGTCGCGGCTGCGGGTGCGCGGCCCGAGCCGTTGAAGGCGATCACCTCGCCCTGCCCCTTGGGGCAATAGAGGACGAAGCAGTCGCCGCCGATGCCCGTCGATTGCGGCTCGACCACCGCCTGGACCGCGGCCGAGCAGACGGCGGCGTCCATGGCGTTGCCGCCGGCGCGCAGCATGTCGATCGCGGCAAGGGTGGAAAGCGGATGCGAGGTCGCGGCCATCGCCTCGGTGGCGCGGACCGGCGAGCGGCCGGGAAACTGGAAGTCACGCATGCTGGTTCTGGTATCCTATATCAACGTCCGCGGCCGAAAAGCTGGGCGGCGGACAACAAGACGATCGATAGCACGATCAGGCAAGTGGAAATGGCGGCGATCGTCGGATCGATCTGGTCGCGCAGCGCATTGAACATGCGGCGCGTCAGCGTCGTGGTCTCGCCGCCCGAGATGAACAACGATACCACCACCTCGTCGAAGGAGGTGATGAAGGCAAACAGCGCGCCCGAGACGATCGAGAATCTTATTTGCGGCATCGTCACCTGGAAGAAGGCGGAGAAGCGGCCGGCGCCGAGGCTGCGCGCCACCATCTCCTGGTTCATGTCGTAGGAGCGCAGCCCCGAAAGCACGGTCAGCACGACCAGCGGCAGCCCCTGCACCGTATGCGCGATGACGAGGCCGGTCAGCGTGTTGTTGAGACCGATGCGGGCATAGAGGAAGAACGTGCCGATGCCGACCAGGATGACCGGGATGATCAGCGATGCGGTGAGCAGCGCGTTGATCAAGCCGGTCATCCTGAGCGTGCGGGCGTTGATGGCGTAGGCGGCCGCGGTGCCGAGCAGCGTCGCGACGATCGCCGTCATCACCGCCACCTTGACCGAGACGACGGTGGCGTCGCGCCATTCGAGGGAACCGAAATAGCTTTCGTACCAGCGCAGCGACCATCCCTGCGGCGGGAACTCCAAGAGCGAGGAGCCGGAGAAGGACATGATGACGATGATCACCGACGGGGCGATCAGGAACAGCATGACGAGGCCGCCGAGCGCGTAGAGCCAGAGGCGTTGCCGGTGCGAAATCGGCAGGGCGTTTTCCATGCTCATCGCCGGCTCCAGACCCCGGTGGCGCGAGTGCCGAGCAGCCATTGGAAAAGGCCGAGCAGCGCCAGCGTGACGGCGAGCAGCACGACGCCAAGTGCTGCGCCCGCGCCCCAGTTGGAATAGAGGCTGGTGGTCTGCTCCATGCGCATCGCCCACATGATGACCTTGCCGCCGCCCATCAGCGCCGGCGTGACGAAGAAGCCGAGGCAAAGCACGAAAACGATGACCAAGCCCGAGGCCAGGCCCGGCAGCGACAACGGGAAGAAGATCTGCCAGAAGGTGGCGGCGGGGCTGGCACCGAGATTCATGCCGGCGCGCAGACAGTCGACGTCGATCGTCTTCATCGAGGCATAGAGCGGCAGCACCAGGAAGGGCAGCATGATGTGGGTCATGCCGATGACGACGCCGGCGAAATTGTTGGCGAGCGGCAGCGGCTGGCCGATCACGCCGAGATCCATCAGCCACGTGTTCACCAGCCCCTTGCGCTGCAGGATGACCAGCCAGGCATAGGTGCGCACCAGCACGGAAGTCCAGAACGGCAGGATGACGAAGATCAGGCAGATGGAGGCGGCGCGACGCGGCAGCTGCGAGAGCATGTAGGCCAAGGGATAGCCGAGCAGCACGCAGGCGCCGGTGACGGTGAAGGCCACCTTGAAGGTGGTGACGAAGGTCTTGATGTAGGACGCCTGCTCGAAGAAGCGCGCGTAATTGGCGGCGCTGAGCTGACCGCTCTCATCGAACAGCGAAAGCCAGAACAGCCAGCCGATCGGCACGATGATGACGGCGAAGACCAGGAAGAGCCCAGGCGAAAGCAGCGCGAGCATGCCACGCGCTTCCCGTCGCGCGTCGGCGTTGAGCGAATCGGCATTGAGCGCGCGATCCGGCTCGACGGCACGATCAAGGCTGGCGGATGCGAGGCTCATTGGTCGGTCACCAGCACGACGTCCTGGGCATCGATGCCGAGCATGATCGGCTCGCCCGGCGCCGGCAGTCTGGCCAGCACTTCGGAACGGCAGTAATCGCGCAACGTCACCTGCCGGCCGTCCTTGAGCGTCGCATAGCAGACGAAGCTGTCGCCCTGGTAGATGACGTCGCCGACCGTTGCCGGCAGCGCGTTGATATCGCCTGTGGGTTCGCCGGCGATCAGGCGCAGCTTTTCCGGCCGCACCACCATCAGATGCCGGCCAGTGGATGGCGCCGCATCGTTCATCCGCAATTTCCTGTCTTCATACCAGATACTGCCATTGCGGCTCTCGACGGGAACAAAGCTGGACTCGCCGATGAAGCCGGCGACGAACTTCGTCCGCGGCTTGGCGTAAAGAACTTCCGGCTGGTCGATCTGTTCGATGCGTCCGGAATTCATGACGGCGATGCGGTCAGACATGGTGATCGCCTCGCGCTGATCATGCGTGACGTAGACCGTCGTCATGCCGAGCCTTCGATGCAGGTTGCGCAATTCGATCTGCATGTGCTCGCGCAGGCTTTTGTCGAGCGCCGAGAGCGGCTCGTCCATCAAGACGATACGCGGTTCGAAGACGATGGCGCGGGCCAAGGCCACGCGCTGGCGCTGGCCGCCGGAGAGCTGGTCGACGCGGCGCTCGCCAAGGCCTTTCAGCTGTACCAGGTCCAATGCCCGCTCGACGCGGTCAGACGTTTCAGCGGCCGATACGTGGCGCTGCTTCAGTGGAAAGGCGATGTTGTGGAAGACGTTCATATGCGGAAACAGAGCATAGTTTTGGAATACCATGCCGATGTTGCGCTTGTGCGGCGGCATGGTGATGATCTCCTCGCCTCCGACCTTGATCGAGCCGGCATTGGCCCGCACGAAGCCGGCCAGGATCATCAAGAGAGTCGTCTTCCCCGAGCCGGACGGCCCGAGCAGCGTCAGGAATTCGCCCGCCGCGACATCGAGGCTGAGATCGCTGAGAATGGAGACACCACCGAAGCGCTTCTCGATACCGCTTATGCCGATGGGAAGCGCGGACTGCGCGAGAGACAAGAGCATCTCCTTCAACTCCGGATCATTTTTGCGAAACGATGCGGAGCGGCGCCGCGAGGACGCCGCTCCGGAACGATCGTCATTGCTGGATCAGGTTGTTGAATTTCTCCGTCGCCTCGACGAGGGTGTCACGCCAGAAGGCCGGGTCCTGCAGCACCTGCTTCTTGACGTTCTCGGGCGCGGAATTGATGTCCTTGATGCGCTCGGGCGGGATCTTGCCGGTCTCGAATGCCTTCTCGTTGGCGGGGCCATTGTCGACATAGAGCGGCAGGTTGGCCTGGAGATCCGGGCTGACGAACTTGGCCAGCGCCTTCATGGCGATGTCCTTGTTCTTCGAACCCTTCGGAATGACCATGCAGTCGGCGGTCAGCACGCCCTGGTCGAAGGAGAAGCTGACCGGCGCACCGCTCTTCTTCAGCGTGCCGGCGCGGCCGTTCCAGATGCTGGCCATATCGACCTCGCCGTCCTTGACGAGCTGCATGGCCTGTGCGCCGGAGGTCCACCAGGCATCGATATGACCCTTGATCTTGTCGACGGATTGCAGCGCGCCGTCGATGTCGACCGGATAGACCTTGTCGATCGGAATGCCCTTCGCGAGAGCGGCGACGCTCAGCGTCTCCGTCGCCTGGCTGCCGGAGAGCGCGCGGCGGCCGGGGAATTTCTCGACGTCCCAGAAATCGGCCCAGGTCTTCGGACCTTTGTCGCCGAAAACATCGGTCCGGTAAATCAGCACGACGGACGTGTAGGAGATGCCGACCCAGTCGTCATGCACGAGCTTGGGGTTGATGCCGGTCTTGTCGATGACGTTGTAGTCGAGCTTCTCGAACAGGCCTTCCTTGGAACCGCGGGCGCATTCGTCGGCGCCAAGCTCGGTGATGTCCCATTTGACGGCATTGCCGGTGACCTGCAGGCGCACGTCATCGAGGCCGTTGGTGGTGTCCTGCTTGATGGTGATGCCGAGATCCTTGGCCGTCGGATCGAAGAAGGCCTTGGTCTGCGCTTCCTGATAAGTACCGCCCCATGAGGCGACGGTGATGGTGTCGGCGGCCGACGCCGGAACGGCGGCCGATGCCAGCAGCCCGGCGATGGCCAAGCCATGAATGCAAAGTCTCTTCGTCATTTTCGCTTCTCCAACCGGTGTTCCCGTTATCGTTGATTTGGTATGCGAATTTGTATACAATTTTGAGTGTAATTCCCCGGGGGCTGATGTCAACATGGGGCTTCGAGATTTTTGGCGGCGGAGAAGCAGCGCGACTCGGAGCGGCCGCGTGCCGCGACAGGGCCTGTTCAAGCAGGCGCTAAAAGGCACTAGACTGCGATTCCATGACTGACCGTTGGAGGCGGGACGCTTGAGCAAGGAGAAAAAGAACACGCTGCGCGACTCGGTGTTCGAGAAGCTGAAGGCGTTGATCATCACCGGCCAGATCCCGCCGGGCGGCCGCGTGACGGAGAACGAGATCGCCGAGCGCCTCAAGGTCAGCCGCACGCCGGTGCGCGAGGCTTTCAACCGGCTGGAACGCGACGGCCTGGTGATCGGCCGGCCGCGCCAGGGCTATGTCGTGGCCGAATTCAACCTGACCATGTTCCGCGAGGCCTTCGACATCCGCGAACTGCTCGACGGCCGCGCGACCGAGCTGGCCGCGGCCAATGCGAGCGCCGCCGACAAGGCGCGGCTGCGTGAGATGCTCGCCGAATGCGAAAGGCTGGCGGCGATCCCGGATCGCAGCACGCGCGAAAAATTCGAAGAGCTGCAGGTCGGCATCGACCTGCACCGGGTGATCGCCGAAATCGGCGGCAACGAGATGCTTTACGGCATGCTCTGCGGCATCCTCGACAAATGCCAGCAATATGTCTGGGCGGAGCTTCTCTGGCTGGGCGAATGGAAGCTCACCCGCGAGGAGCATGCCGGCATCGTCGATGCGATCTGCGCCGGCGACGTCGCTCTGGCTGGCGAGCTCGCTCGCGCGCATGTGCGCGCCTCACGCGAGAACATCCTGCGGCTGTTGCAGGCCAAGTCCGACTATCAGGGATTCTTCGCCAAGGCCTCGTGAGCCTTGGGGCCCTCAGTTCGAGAGCACAGGGCAGTTGGCGCCGCGCCGCAGGCTGACATGCGCGACGTCGCCGACGCTGAATTGCAAACCGTCGGCGCGGCGCGGCGCGTCGATGACGATCGCAGTCCCCTGCCCAAGCTCGGCATGGAGGCGCAGCGTGCGACCGTGGAAGACGACACCGCTGACCCGCGCCGGTGCGCTTCCTTCCGCGGCCTCGGTGGCGACCAAAAGATCTTCCGGGCGCACGCCGATCGTACGTGTGTCGCCGGCGGCCGGCATCTCGCCGCTGTCTGAGCTCGCCTCCAGCGGCAGCTCGCCGGCTGCGAAGCGCAGGCGCTCGCCATCGCGACCGACAAAGCGCGACTGCAAGAGATTCATCGTGCCGATGAAGGAGGCGACAAAGCGCGTCGCCGGGCGGTCGTAGAGCGTGGCCGGCGGCGCGATCTGCTCGATGCGGCCCTTGTTCATGACGACGATGCGGTCGGAGATCGACAGCGCCTCGGTCTGGTCGTGCGTGACCATGACGAAGGTGGTGCCGAGCCGCGACTGCAGCCGCTTCAATTCGACCTGCATCTGCTCGCGCAGATGCGCGTCGAGCGCCGACAGCGGTTCGTCGAGAAGGAGCACGCGCGGCTCGCAGACGATGGCGCGGGCCAAAGCGACGCGCTGGCGCTGGCCGCCCGAAAGTTCCGAGACGCGGGCGCGCAGCTTGTCGGCGAGGCCAACCATTTCGAGCGCGTCGCGGACCCGTTTTGCCTGCTCGGCGCCGGACATTTTGCGCAGCGACAGACCGAAGCCGACATTGGCCGCGACATCCATATGCGGGAACAGGGCGTAGTCCTGGAAGACGGTGTTCACCGGCCGGTCGAAGGGTCTGAGCCCCGTAATGTCGCGGCCTTCGAGCAGGACGTTGCCGCTCGAGGGGCTCTCGAATCCCGCGATGACGCGCAGGCTGGTCGTCTTGCCGCAGCCGGACGGACCGAGCAAGGTCAGGAACTCGCCCGGAGCGATGTCGAGGTCGACGGCATCGAGACCGACCACGCCACCGGGAAAAACTTTCGATACTTTTTCGAGACGAACGAGCGCATCAGGCGCCATCGCGCACCTCGGACGGCTTGGTCGTGTTGACCCAGAGGATCTGGCAGCGCTCGGCGCCGGGGTTGCGGAAGGCGTGCAGCAGCGTGCTCTTGAAAGCGAAGCTGTCGCCGGCCTTCAGCACATAGGTGGTGGCGTCCACCACCAGCTCGACCTCGCCCGCCATGACGAAGCCGAATTCGTGGCCGGCATGGGCGTAGGCTTCCGCCGTGCCGCCGCCGGCTTCGACCGTGACCAGCATGCCGGTGAGCGTGGCGGCGGGCGGCGACAGCAGCGCCTTGGCGATGCCTTCGGATTTCACCGGGATCGCGCGACGCTTGTCGGCACGCACGCAATAGAGATCGTTGACCGCCTCGTTGCCGTCGGTAATCAGTGCCGACGGTTCGATGTCCAAGGCTGCCGCCAGCGGCCAGATCACCTTGACGCGCAGCGAGGACATGCCGCGCTCGATCTGGCTGAGCGCGCCGATGGAGATGCCGGCCTTGGCCGCGAGCTCGGCGAGCGAGAGGTTGCGCTCGAGCCTGAGCGCCCGCACGCGCCGGCCGACGCGGATGTCGGCATCGTCTTTCGGCTTTGCCGCCGCTTCGTCAAGAATGTCCATGCAATGGTCCTCGTTGTATCTCCACTGACGCGGCGCAGCGCCGCCGGGCTCCCCCTTCTCCCCTTGTGGGAGAAGGTGGATCGGCGCGACAGCGCCGAGACGGATGAGGG
>CCNC01000178.1 GCA_000824845.1 Mesorhizobium sp. ORS 3359
GGCCACATCGTCATTCTGCTTCATCGGGCCGGTGAAGATGGTCGACTTCAGCATCGCGTCCGGATCGGCCGGCAGCTGTAGCTTGTCCAGCTCGTCCTTCGACACGCCGGCGAAAGCGGTCGAGAGCGAGCTGCCATAGCCGTAGGACTGGATGAGGAACTTGCCCGAGTCGGCGTCAAGCCGGCTGTTGATGAAGTCATAGGCGAGATCGACGTTCTTGGCGTCCTTCAGCATGACGAAGCCGCAGGCCCAGGTCAGCATGCCTTCCTTCGGCTTCATGAACTCGACCGGCACGCCCTGCTTCTTGAGCGAGGTGGCGGACGCGTTCCAGGTCATCGCCGCGACCAGCTGACCGCTCGCCAGCGCCTGCTCGACCGAGGTCATGTCGGTGGTGTAGCTCGACAGCAGCGGCCGCTGCTCGCGCAGCTTCGCAGCCACCTTGTCCATCTGGTCCGGCGTCATGTCGAAGGGGTTCACGCCTGCCAGAAGAGCGGCGACGATCGGCGTGTCGTGCACGGCGTCGATAGTCGCCATGCGGCCGGCATATTGCTTGTCCCACAGGAGGTTCCAGCTCGCCTCCGGGTTCTTCACCAGATCGGTGCGGTAGAGGATCGAGGTGTTGCCCCAGTCCCACGGCACCATCCACACCTTGCCGTCGCCCGCCTGCAGATCGGGCAGGTTCTTGAACACCGGGAAGACCGAATCCCAGTTCTTGATGCGCTTGGTGTCGATCGGCTGCAGCAGGCCTTCCTTGTTCCAGCGCGCCACCTTATCGTAGCAGGGATGCGCGATGTCGGGCCGGAAGCCGGCCTTGACCTTGGTGAAGGCGTCGTCGTCGTCGCCGAAGATCGTCGCCTCGACGCCGTCCGGATGCGCGGCGAGGAAGCTCTTGTTGAAGTCCGGCAGTTCGTAGCCCGACCAGGTGAAATATTGCAGCTTGTCGGCGGCAAAAGCGACCGTCGACGACAGCACCATCGCCAGAGCCGCGAGACCCGCCAGGGCCTTGCGGCCGGTTATCGATTTCAGGTGTACAGTCATTTTCGTTCTCCTCTTCTTTGTTGTGCTTCAGGCTGGATTGCGGCGCGCGGCGCCGAGGCCGCGATGGCGCAGGATTTCGGCGGTTCCGGCGATGATGAACGACACGGTGAGGATCACCGTGCCCAGCGCCATCACCGTCGGCAGCGAGCGCGGGAAACGCAGCTGGCTCCAGATGTAGAGCGGCAGCGTCGGCTCGGTGCCGGCGAGGAAGAAGACGACGATGAACTCGTCAAAGGAAATCAGGAAAGAAAGCATGAAGGCCGACAGCACCGCGGGCGCGCTCAGCGGCAGCATGACGCGCCGGAACGTCGTCCAGTCGGAAGCGCCGAGATCGAGCGCGGCTTCGCGGATGGTTTTCGGGATGGCGGCGAAGCGGCTGCGCATCACCACCACCGTTGTCGGCAGCGCGACCAGGATGTGGCCGAGCACGATCGAGACGCGCGACGGGCCGAGGCCGATGAGATTGACCAGGATCAGAAGCGAAATGCCGACGATGACGCCGGGGATCAGGATCGGCAGCCGGGCGATGGCGCTGATGGTCGCCGCCAGCGGCGAGCGTCCGTAGAGGTCCATATAGGAGACGGTGATGCCGCAGAGCGTCGCGCCGGAGGCCGAGATGACGCCGATGACCAGGCTGTTGGCCAAGGCGCCGGAGAGCGCCGGATTGCCGTAGAGCGTGCGGTACCAGTCAAGCGTGAAGCCTTGCAGCGGAAACGCCGCCTGGATGGAGTTGTTGAAGGAAAACAGCGGGATCAAAAGCACCGGCAGATAGAGGAAGACGAGATAGCCGAGCACATAGAGGCCGAGCCAGCCGCCGCCTGCGTTGATGTCGGCCCGCCCGCTCATGTGCGGCTGCCGAACCTGCGGTCGGCGCCGCGCGCGACGAGCACCACGCACAGGATCACCAGCATGACGCAGACAGAGAGCGCGGCGCCGAACGGCCAGTCATTGGCCTTGCCGAACTGCGACTGGATCAGCGTGCCGATCATGGTGCTGGCTGGACCGCCTACCATGGCCGGCGTGACATAGTCGCCGACCGTCGGCACGAAGACGACGAGCGCGGCGGCCAGCACGCCCGGCATGGAATTGGGCAGCACGACGCGGCGGAAGCTGGTGAAGGGCCGCGCGCCGAGATCGGAGGCGGCTTCGAGCAGCGATTTCGGGATCGTGTCGAGCGCCACATAGATCGGCAGGATGGCGAAGGGGGCGTAGGCATGGGCGAGCGTCACCACCACCGCGGCCGGCGTGTTGAGGAAAGCCAGCGTCGGCTCCTTCCAGAGGCCGGTCTCGATGAAGGCGGAATTCAGCACGCCGTTATAGGCGAGCACGATCTTCCAGGCGAAGACGCGCAAGAGATAGCTGGTCCAGAAGGGCAGCGTGACCAGGAAGAGCAAAAGGTTGCGGCGGCGGCCGGCATGGAAGGCGAGATAATAGGCGACCGGATAGGCAGTAACGACCGTCGCAAGCGTGACCAGGCCGGCAATGACCAGTGAGCGCAGCGTCACCGTCCAGTAGAGCGGATCGGTGGCGACCGTGACGAAATTTTCGACCGTCAGCCCGACCCCGAGCAGCGAGCCGTCATTGCCCCTGAAGGCGAGGAAGACCACGAGGCCGAGCGCAAAGAGGATCAGGAAGAATGTGACCAGCCCGCCCGGCAGCAGCATGGCGAAGCGGAAGACCGGCGAGATGCGGTTTTCCGGCAAGGGCCGTGCTGCAACGACGGTCGACATGTTCATGGCCCGTTTGGCGAAACTGCCCATCGGAATTTTGAAATCGCCTGATGATTTTTCATATTCATGAAACTGTCAAGCTGAATCGCTTGTGCGTCGCACGCGTTCGGCTCAACGTTCGAAGGCATCGAGCATGCGGTACCAGGTGATTGCCGCGGCGACACCGACCTGGCGAAAGGCGTGGAACGGGATCGGCCGAATCGGCGACAGCGGGAATGGCAATTGCCTGGCATCGCCGCTCGCGAGGTAGCTCGCCATGCGCTTGCCAAGGGCGCTCATCAGGCCGACGCCCCTGCCCTGGCAGCCGACGACCGCGAGCAGGCCCTTTTCCGGCTCATGCAGATGCGGCAGGTGATCCGGCGTCAGCGCCACGCGGCCGAACCAGCGCTTCTCGATGGCGATGCCGGCAAGCGTCGGATAGAGCCGAACGAGCGCGCGTTCGAGATGCGCCCAGTCCGCGGCGCTTGATGGCAGCGCCATGCGGCCGCGTCCGCCCAGCACCATGCGCCCATCGGGACTCCGGCGGTAGTAAACCAGGATGCGACGGGAATCGGAAACGGCCTGCCCGCCAGGCAGGATGCTGGCGGCAAGGTCCGACGGCAGCGGCGCGGTCGCGATCTGGAAGGAATGGAGCGGCACGATGGTCTGGGCAAGCCCGGGCAGCAGGCCATCCGTATAGGCGTTGGTGGCAAGCACGACCGATCTGGCACGCAACTCGGCGCCGCCTTGCGTCGAAACCCGCCAGACGCCGGCCTCCTTGGCGAGCTTCACAACTCGCTGCTGCGCGGCGATGCCGGCGCCGGCAGCCGAAGCGACGCGGGCCAGTTCGAGCGTATAGGACAGCGGATCGATGATTCCGGCGCGGCGGTCGAACCAACCGCCAAGATAGCCCCTGGCGCCGGTCATCGCCGCGATCTCGGCCTCGTCGAGCAGTTCGACATCGGCGCCGCGCGCGCGCCATTGGCGATCGCGGTTGGCGGCGGCCTCCAGCGCTGTCTCGGTGTGCGCGGCCTGGATCCAGCCATTGCGCGTGAACGGCACAGCCAGCTTCTCGTTGCGGATCACATCGAACACGGCATCGGCCGTCGAGGCGGCGAACGCGACCAGGGCTTCGCCGCGCTCCTTGCCGAAATGTTCAATCAGCCATTCCGGATCGTATTTGAGGCCTGGGATGACTTGGCCGCCATTGAGACCGGAAGCGTCCTGCCCGATCGCGCCGGCATCCAGCACCTGAACCGACAGACCGGCGCGTGCCGCATGCAAGGCCGTCGACAGGCCCATGATGCCGCCGCCGACGATGATCGCGTCGAACGTGCTGCCGGATGACAGTTCGGACCGGAAGGCCGGCGCCGTTTGGGGTTTTTGCCAGACCGGATCGGAGAAGGCTGCGGGCAAAGATCACCTCGGCGCTGAAACTTCGTGAAAATCCTATTGTCAATTTCATGAATTTGAAAGAGCGCTCGATAGGCCAGACAGATCCTGGCTATGTGACAGCACAGCCATGGCCCATAAACCCTGGCATCGACGGGATGGACGTTTGCGCTAAATCCGGGGAAAGTGCCGCGCGACAATCGAGAGGAATGATGCCATGACCGATCCGACCCGCCTGCCTGCCGAAGGACTTTTCGTCGGCCGTGCCAGGACCAGCGCCGCTTCTCATCCGCTGGTGGTGACGGTGCGGAACGGCGAAGTGATCGACATCACCTCGAGCGCGGCACCGACGGTGCGCGATCTTTGCGAGTTGAAGGATCCGGCCGACTATCTGCGCTCAGCCAAGGGCAAGGCGATCGGCGCGCTCGCTGATATTGCCGCGAACAGCTTCGAGGCCAAACGCGACGCCGCGAAGCCCATCCTGCTTTCGCCGGTCGACCTGCAGGCGGTGAAAGCTTCCGGCGTCACCTTCGTGGTCAGCCTGCTTGAGCGGGTCATCGAGGAGCAGGCGCGCGGCTCGGCGGAGAAGGCCGACGCCATCCGCGCCGACATCGCCGGGCTGATCGGCCATGATTTGTCGAAGCTCAAGCCCGGCTCGCCGGAAGCGATGGAGATCAAGGCAAAGCTGATCTCGCGCGGGGCCTGGTCGCAATATCTGGAGGTGGGTATCGGCCCGGACGCCGAGATCTTCACCAAATGCCAGCCGATGGCGTCCGTCGGCTTCGGCGCCGATGTCGGCCTGCACCCCGTCTCCACCTGGAACAATCCCGAACCGGAGATCGCCATGATCGCCGACAGCTCGGGCCGCATCGTCGGCGCCACGCTCGGCAACGACGTCAACCTGCGCGATGTCGAGGGGCGCTCGGCGCTGTTGCTCGGCAAGGCCAAGGACAACAATGCTTCCGCCTCGCTCGGACCGTTCATCCGGCTGTTCGACGAGACCTTTTCCATCGCCGACGTCAAGCGGGCCACGGTGCGGCTCAGCGTCGAGGGCGAGGACGGCTTCTCGCTGGAAGGCGCGAGCTCGATGGCCGAAATCAGCCGTTCACCGGAAGAACTGGTCAAGGCGGCGATGGGGCCGCATCACCAGTATCCCGACGGGCTGGCGCTCTATCTCGGCACCATGTTCGTGCCGTCCAAGGACCGCGGCGAGAAGGGCAAGGGCTTTACCCACAAGGTGGGCGACATCGTCACCATCTCATCGGAAAAGCTCGGCGCGCTCACCAACCGCGTACGGCTGTCGCCGGACTGTCCGCATTGGACCTACGGCGCCAGCCATCTGATGCGCGACCTGGCGAAGGCCAATCTTCTCTAGCGCCCAACCGAGGCGACGTTGTCCAAGCCCGCCGCAGAGAGCGAGCGCTAACGGTACCGCCAGCCCGAGAAAATAGCGCCTGAACTGATGCAATCTGATGGGATTGCTGATGGCGTGCGCGCCTCACCCAACATCCATTGGCGACGGAGGCTTGCCACCGCAGGAAAAAGGGGAATGCTCTGGGCGTCCCGCTCGGCGCTGGCAGGAGGTGCGGTTCGAGGGCCGCATCGCGCTTGATGTGGAGGGAGAGTTTCAACATGGGAGGAAATCGAATGCTTTCGCGGCTAAGACTGCTCGTGCTTGGCTTGATCGCGCTCGTCGCCATTCCGGCGATGGCGCAGGCCAAGACGTTCTACTGGATTTCGCATGGCGGCCCTGCCGACCCGGTCTGGACCTACTTCCTTGCCGGCGCCAAGCAATGGGCAAGCGACACCGGCAACAAGGTCAACACGTCCTTCCACAATGGCGACGTTGCCTCGCAGCAGGAGGCGATCCGCGCCGCCATCTCGGCCAAGGCCGACGGCATCGTCACCACCAGCCCCGATCCAGGCAGCCTGATCGAGCTCGCCAAGGAAGCGCGCGCGGCCAACATCCCGATCATCAACTTCAACACGCCCGATCCGAAAGCGAACTTCAACGCCTATGTCGGCGGCGACAATGTCACCTTCGGCAAGCACTGGGCGCAGTACCTGGTCGACAAGGGCCTGGTGAAGAAAGGCGACTTCGTCTGGATGCCGGTCGAGATCCCTGGCGCCACCTATGGCGTGCAGGAAGAGGAAGGCATCAAGAGCGTGTTCGGGCCGGCCGGCATCACCTATGAGGTGACCGAAGCGACGCTCGACCAGGCCGAGGTGATCAACCGCATGGTCGACTATCTCACCGCCCACAAGGGCAAGGTGAAGGCGATCATCGGCCTCGGCGACCTCGTCACCGGATCGATCAAGCGCGTGTTCGACCAGGTCGGCGTCAAGCCGGGCGAGATCCCGGTCGTCGGCTGGGGCAACTCGCTCGACACCACGCAGGAAGTGCTGAACGGCTATGTCAACGCCGCGCAGTGGCAGGACCCGCAGGCGACCAGCTATGTGGCGCTGTCGCTGGCCAACATGGCCGCCAGCGGCATTCCTCCGGGCTTCAACGTCATCACCGGTGCGCTCTATGAGAAGGACACCGCCGGCGTCTACGACAAGATCCTGTCCGGCAAATAACCCCTGATCCGAGCGGTCGCGACGGCAACGCCGCGACCGCCTTTTTCCTGTCCCGCCGCGCCCGCCTTCGCAGGCAGGCCGGCCCTCACGTCGCGGGTTCAATGGAAAACCGTTCCTTCGTCCAACGCCTGATCGCGCGGCCCGAATTCGGCCCGCTGGTGCTGCTCGTCGTCGAGCTCGCCGTCTTCTGGGGCATAAATCCCGACTTCCTGTCGCCGCAGAACATCTCCAACATCCTGGCCTTCACCGTCGAGCTCGGCCTGATCGCGCTGGCGATGACGCTGCTGATGACATCGGGCGAATTCGATCTTTCCGTCGGCTCGCTGTTCGGCTTCTCACCGGTGCTGATGTGGACGCTCTACAACAGCGGCGTCACCTCGCTCGAAGTGGGCCTGCTGATCGCGCTGGTCGTTGCCGCACTGATCGGGCTGGTGAATGGCTGGTTCGTCACCCAGCTCAAGATCCCGTCCTTCCTGGTGACGCTCGGCATGCTGCTGGTCGTGCGCGGCACGGCATTGTTCATCACCGACGGTTTCCCACAGCGGACCTGGAGCGCGGAAGGCAGCTGGCTGGCGAACATCCTGGTCGGCGACTTCTATGTCGGTCCGTTTCGTATCTATGCCTCGCTGTTCTGGTTCATCGGCGCAGCGATCGTGCTTGGCTATGTGCTGACGCAGAGCCGCACCGGCAACTGGATCCAGGCCGCCGGCGGCAATCCCAATGCGGCACGCGCCCGCGGCGTCAACGTCAACCGCGTCAAGGTCGGCCTGTTCGTCCTGTCGGCGGTGATGGCCTCGCTCGCCGGCGTGATCTCGTCGCTGCGCACCTCCGCGGCCAATCCCAACAGCGGCACCGGCTACGAGCTCGAGGTCATCGCCATGGTGGTGATCGGCGGCACGGCGCTGACCGGCGGGCGCGGCACCATCATCGGCACGGTGCTCGGCATCCTGATCCTGCGCGTCATGCGCAACGGCATCGTGCTGATCGGGGTGCCGGGGCTTGCCTACAACATCTTCATCGGCGCGATCATCCTCGGCATGATGGCGCTGCATTCGTGGCTCGAACGCCGGCATCAGGCAGGGACTTAAGACGATGGCCGAGCCTCTGATCCGCATGGCAAACATCCGCAAGTCCTACGGGCGCGTGCAGGCGCTGGTGGACGCCAATTTCCACGTCAACGAAAAGGAGATCGTCGGCCTGCTCGGCGACAACGGCGCCGGCAAGTCGACATTGATCAAGGTGCTGTCGGGCGCCGTGCCGCTGACCAGCGGCGATATCTTCATCCGCGGCGAGAAGGTCACGCTGCGCTCAACCAGCGATGCCATCGCGCATGGCATCGAGACGATCTACCAGGACTCGGCCCTGGTGACCCAGCTGTCGATCGCGCGCAACCTGTTCCTCGGACGCGAGCCGATCAAGCCGCCGCGCTTCCTGAACCGCATGGACCAGGAGGCGATGAACGCGGTGGCGCGCGACCTTCTGCGGCAAGTCGGCATCACCAAGAACATCCCGCCGACGACGCCGATCGGCTCGCTGTCGGGCGGCGAGCGGCAGGCGGTGGCGATCGCGCGCGCCATGCATTTCGACAGCGATCTCATCATCCTCGACGAGCCGACCAACAATCTCGGCGTCGCCGAGACGCAAGGGGTCTTGAGCTTCGTGCGCAGCGCCCGCGATTCCGGCCATTCCTGCATCTTCATCGCGCATAACATCCACCACGTCTTCCAAGTGGTCGACCGCATCGTGGTGATGCGCCGGGGCAAGGTGGTGGCCGACGACATCGATCCGAAGAAGACGACGGTGGCCGAGGTCGAGCGCGTCATCACCGGCATGTCGGACAAGGAAATCCGGGATGCGATCGCCGACGGCCGGGACTCGCATGGCTGATTTCGGCTGACTTTGACTTGGCGTGACAGGGGCTCGCATCCCATCCTATGACTGGACCCATGAAAGCCACCGTAGCCGACATCGCCCGAAGCTGCGGCCTGTCGACCGCGACCGTCGACAGGGTGCTGAACAACCGTCCGGGCGCGAGCGCCGCCAACCGGCAGCGCGTGATGGAAGCGGCCAAGCAGCTCGGCTATCTGCCGACACTCGACCAGGTCGTGCTGCCGTCGAAGCCGGCGCATCTCGAATTCTTCCTGCCGATCGGGTCCAACGCCTTCATGGCCGACCTTGCCCACCACATCGAGGATTATGCGGCGCGCCTGCCCCTGGTCGCGTCGTGCCGCATTCACAATCTTGCCGGCATTTCGCCCGGCGCGCTGCAGGGCGCGGTGGAGAATTTGTCGCTCAAGGCCAATGGCGTCGGCGTCATCGCCGTCGATCACCCGCGCACGCGCAACATCCTGCGCGAGCTGGTCGAGGCCGGGATCAGGCTGGTCACGCTGGTCTCAGACGTGCCGGCGGCGCCCCGCTCGGCCTATGTCGGCATCGACAACCGCATGGCGGGGCGGACGGCGGCGCTGCTGATGGGGCGATTCCTCGGCGGCCGCACCGGGCATCTGGCGATGATGGTCGGCTCGCGCTCCTATCGCGGCCATGAGGAGCGCGAGATGGGCTTCCGCTCGGTGCTGAGCGAGGAGTTCCCCAATCTCACCGTGTCCAGCGCCGTCGAGATCAACGACGAGCCGGACGCCAGCTACCGCGCCACCATCAAGGCGCTGCACGACGAACCGGATCTGCTCGGCATCTACTGCGTCGGCGGCGGACGCTCCGGCGTCGCCAGGGCGTTGCTGGAAGCCAAGCCGCGCAGAAAGCCGGTCTTCATCTGCCACGACCTGACCAAGGAGACACGGCGCTATCTCGTCGATGACCTCGCCGACGTCGTCATCGACCAGAATGCGCGGCTGATCGCCGAACAGTCGGTGATCCGCCTACTCGGCTCGATCGCCTCCTCGGCCCCCTACCTGACCAAGAAATTCATCGAGCCGCGTCTGATCTTCAAGGAAAACGTGCCGGTGCAGTAGGCCGGCAATGGGTGCCGGCGGGTGGCTATTCGGATTTGTCTGATAATTGATCCCGCAATTCTGCACAGCAGCTATGCACGTTTCGCAATTGCCGAATCGTTGGGCAACTCGTATTTATGAACCTGTCGGATGTCTTCCTCCTCCCAGACACCGGCGCTGAGTGCGGTACACCTCCTCCCGTGCCGTATTCGAAATCAAGCCCGCTGCCACCTCCTCCCGGCAGCGGGCTTTTTCTTTGCCCCGCAGTGTCTCCGTAAGCTGCGTTTAGCGCGGTAAGCCGCGCTCAGCGCGCCCGGAAGGAAGCGATCAGGCTTTCGGCCATGCGCACGAATTGCGCGCTCGGGCCTTCGGCGCCGACGCTCTGCATCGAGACGCGGGCGCCTTCGAGCAGCAGCGACAGCGTGTCGGCGAGAAGCTCCGCCTGGCCGATGCCGGCATCGCGGCAAAGCGCAACCAGCTTTTCGCGCTGGGCTTCCTTCAGCTCCTTGATGACGCGCCTGGCCGGATGATCGGTCTCGGTGAGCTCGACGGCGGCATTGGCCATGTCGCAGCCGCGGCTGTCGGCGCTGAGCAGTTCCGAAGCCTTTTGGACCCAGGCATGCAACTGGGCGAGCTTGTCGCCCGGATGCCTGGCCTCGAACTCGTCCCAGATCCTTGAAGCCTTCGCCGCCGTGGCGCGCAGGCATTCCACGACCAGCTCGTCCTTGGACTCGAAATGGCGGTAAAGCGTCATCTTGTTGGTGCCGGCAGCCTCGGTGATGGCGTCGACGCCAACGCCCTTGATGCCGTGCTTGTGGAACATGTCCTGCGCCGTCTCCAGGATTCGATCCCGGGGACGGGAACGCTCCGCGACGCCGTCACTCATGATGATCTCCTTTCGTCGTTTCCAAAAAAACCGTCGCCACCTCTTGACTAGGGTGTTACCGGTCTGTAACTTTTAGATGTTACTTACTGGTAACACCTATATCACTCCCCGTCAAACGACAAGGCCCTCCGATAGCCTGCCAGAGTGAGATAGGACGAAAAAACAGCCTGTCATGCGGCTTCGGCCGGTGAAAAAGAGAAAAGCGGTCCGTGATCAATCGATGCGGACCGAGCAAGGAGCCGCTCCTATGCAAAAGCGCAAAGACCTGACGATCGACGAAGCCGTCCGGGATCCGATGATCCGGCTGGTGATGAAGGCGGACGGAATCGACCCCAAAGCCTTTGAACGGATGCTGCGCCAGCGCGCGGCGAAACAGGCGCCGGACGATGAAATCCTGCCTTCCTTCCTGCAGGATTCCGGTTCCGGCCGGACCCGGCGCCTGCGCCATTTCGCAAAGCCGTTCGGCGAGGCAACCGCATCATGGTAAACTTTTTCGTCAACCGCCCGATCTTTGCGTCGGCGATCGCCATCATCATGGTGCTCGCCGGCGCCATCGCCTATTTCCTTTTGCCGGTCTCGCAATTCCCCGACATCACACCGCCGCAGGTCGTGGTCAGCGCCCATTATCCGGGCGCCAGTGCGCAGGTCGTGGCCGATACGGTCACCACGCCGCTCGAGCAGCAGATCAACGGCGTGCAGGGCATGACCTACATGTCGTCGACGAGCTCAAATGACGGCTCGTCCACCATCACCATCACCTTCGACGTCGGCTATCCGCTGAGCACGGCGGCCGTCGACGTGCAGAATCGCGTCAGCCAAGCGGCGTCCTCCCTGCCGGCCATCGTCAACCAAGGCGGCGTGACGATCAAGAAGCAGAATCCCAATTTCGTGCTGATCGTTGACCTCACCTCGCCGGACGGATCGGTCGATCCGGTGGCGCTGAGCAACCTCGCCTATCTGCAGGTCGTCGATCCGCTGAAGCGCCTGCCCGGCGTCGGCGACGTGCAGATCTTCGGCGAGCGCCGCTATTCGATGCGCGTCTGGCTCGACCCAGACAAGCTCGCCAATCTCGGCATCACCGCCGTCGACGTCCAGAACGCCATCGCCGAGCAGAACGTGCAGGTCGCCGCCGGCAAGATCGGCCAGTCGCCGGCGCCGGCCGGGACGGCCTTCGAGATGCAGGTCAATGCCGTCGGCCGCCTCAGCGACCCCAAGGAATTCGGCGACATCGTCGTGCGCGCCAACTCTCAGAACGGCTCGCTTGTGCGGCTGCGCGACGTCGCGCGCATCGAGCTCGGCGCGCTGCAATATTCGTCATCCGCCTTCTTCGGCAAGGACCCGACGGTGGTTTTGGCCGTCTACCAGATGCCCGGCTCCAACGCCCTCGACCTGCAGCAGCGGGTGAAGGACAAGATGCAGGAGCTGTCGCAGCGCTTCCCGAAGGGCGTCCACTACGCCATGCATTACGATACGACGCGCTTCGTGTCGGCCTCGATGCATGACGTGCTGATCACTCTCGGCGAAGCGCTGGTGCTGGTCGTGGCGGTGGTGTTCATCTTCCTGCAGAGCTGGCGTACCACCATCATCCCGACCATCGCCATCCCCGTGTCGCTGATCGCGACGCTGGCGATCATGTATATGCTGGGCTTCTCGCTCAACATGCTCTCGCTGCTCGGCATGGTGCTGGCGATCGGCCTTGTCGTCGATGACGCGATCGTCGTTGTCGAGAATGTCGAGCGACAGCTGGAAGCGGGCTTGAAGCCGCTTGCCGCAACGCGCGCGGCCATGGCCGAAGTGACCGGGCCGATCATCGCCACCACGGCGGTGCTGATGGCGGTGTTCATTCCCGTCGCCTTCATCCCGGGCGTCTCCGGCCGACTCTACAACCAGTTCGCGCTGACAGTCGCGATCTCGGTCGGCATCTCGGCCTTCAACTCGCTGACGCTGTCGCCGGCGCTGAGCGCTGCCTTCCTGCGCCATCGCGGCGAGACCCAGTTCGTGCTGTTCCGCTGGTTCAACGCCGGCTTCGAATGGCTGTCGCATGCCTATGCGCATGGCGTGCGCATCCTGATCAAGCTGCGCTGGATCATGCTCGGCCTGTTCGCGGCCGGCCTCGTCGCCACCTATTTCGTCTGGCAGAAATTGCCCTCGACCTTCCTCCCCGTGGAGGACCAGGGCTATTTCTTCGTCGTCATCCAGCTGCCGGACGGCGCTTCGCTCGAACGCACCGACGCGGTGGCGCAGAAGGCGCGCGACATCCTGCAGAACACGCCCGGCGTCGACATCGTCGGCTCGATCAGCGGCCTGAACTTCCTCACCAGCGCCGCGCAGTCGAACTCGGCGGTGGAGTTCGCCATCCTGAAGCCGTGGGACGAGCGCGGGCCAGACCAGAGTGCCTCGAAACTGGTCGAACAGGTGCGCGGCAAGCTCTTGCAGATGCCGGATGCGTTTGCGCTCTCCTTCGATCCGCCCTCGATCCCAGGCATCGGCACCACCGGCGGCTTCGAGTTCCAGGTGGAGGACCTATCGGGGCGCGGCAGCGCCGCGCTTAACGATGTGACGCAGGCGCTGATCGCCGAGGCGCGCAAGCAGCCGGAGCTCAATCCGCAGCAGCTGTTCTCGTCCTTCTCGACCTCGACGCCGCAGTTCAACTACGACCTCGACCGCAGCAAGGCGAAGCTTCTCGGCCTCAACCTGCCGGATGTGTTCAACACGCTGCAGATCTATCTCGGCTCGCTCTACGTCAACGACTTCAACCTGTTCGGCCGCACCTTCCGCGTAACCATCCAGGCCGACAAGGACGCGCGCGCCGACGCCACCGACATCTCCAGGCTCTATGTGCGCAACGCGTCAGGCGGCATGGTGCCGCTGAGCACGCTGGGCAAGCTGGTGCCGATCGTCGGACCCGAGACCGTGCCGCATTACAACAACAATGCCTCGGCCCTGATCAATGGCGGCGCTGCCCCCGGCTTCTCGTCCGGTCAGGCGGTGGCGGCCATGGAGCGGGCGGCGGCCAACGTGCTGCCGCGCGACTTCGGCTATGAATGGACCGGCATTACCTTCCAGGAGCTCAAGGCCGGATCGATCGCCTCGGTCGTCTTCGGGCTGGCGATCGTCTTCGTCTTCCTGATCCTGGCGGCGCAATATGAAAGCTGGGCGATGCCCTTCATGGTGCTGCTCGCCGTGCCGCTGGCTCTGTTCGGCGCCTTCATCGTGCTCATGCTGCGCGGCATGCAGATCGACGTCTATTCGCAGATCGGCTTCGTCATGCTGATCGGCCTGGCGGCCAAGAACGCGATCCTGATCGTCGAGTTCGCCCGACGCCGGCGCGAGGAGGGCCTGACCATCGTCGAGGCCTCGATGGAGGCCGCGCGGCTGAGGCTGAGGCCGATCCTGATGACCGCCTTCGCCTTCATCCTCGGCGTGCTGCCGCTGATGTTCGCGACGGGCGCGGGCGCCGCCAGCCGGCAGTCGATCGGCACCACCGTCTTCGGCGGCATGGTGGCGGCGACCATCCTGTCGCTGGTCTTCGTGCCCGTCTTCTACGCGGTGATCGAACAGCTGCGCGAGCGCGGCGAAAAGCAACCAGCCGAGGGACACCACGGTGCCCCTGAATCAAAGGAAATTGAATCGACCGCCGAGCCTGCGCTTCAGCCACTCGCCCAGGCGGCCGAATAGGATTGGAGACCAAAAATGCGTAGATGGAAAATCGCTTTAGGCGCCGCCGTCGCGGTGGGCGCAGTGTCGGTTGCAAGCGTCCACCTGCTGAATCCGGGCTATCTCGGCGGCGGCACGGCGGGCGCGGCGCCCGCCCCGGCGGCCTTCGTCATGCCGGTGCCGGTGGTGAATGTCGTGAAGAAGACGCTGCCGATCTATCTCGACTATGCAGCGCGGGTTGAGTCGATCCGCAGCATCACGCTGCAGGCGCGCGTGCCGGGCTATCTGCAGGAGCAGACCGCGGCCGACGGCAGCGACGTCAAGCAGGGCGACCTGCTCTACCGGATCGCGCCGGAGGATTATCAGGCCGCGCTCGACCAGGCGAAGGCGCAGGTGCAGCGCGATACCGCGACGCTCGACTATGCAAAGTCCAATCTCGGCCGCGGCACCGACCTCGCCAAGGCCGGCTATCTCGACAAGGACAGCTTCGACCAGCGCACCAGCAATCTTCGCGCGGCGCAGGCCGCCCTTGCCGTCGACCAGGCGGCGGTGCGGACCGCCGAGCTCAACCTTGGCTATGCCGAGATCAAGGCGCCCTTCTCGGGCCGGATCGGCCGCAACCAGGCTTCGGTCGGCACGCTGGTCAGCGTCGCCGGCACGGTGCTGAACACGCTGGTGCAACTTGACCCGATCTATGTGACCTTCAATCCGAGCGAGACCGATCTCGTGCAGATCGAGCAGGCGAAGGCCAACGGTCCGATCGCCGTCGACGTGCTCCTGCCCGGCGAGACCAAGCCCAGCCAGAAGGGTGAGCTGACCTTCATCGACAACACGATCGACCACTCGACCGGCACGATCACGGCGCGCGCCACGATCGGCAACGCCAAGTTCACGCTGCTGCCTGGGCAATATGTGCGGGTGCGGCTGCATGTGAAGGAGCAGCCCAACACGTTGATGGTGCCGCAGGTGGCGCTGGGTTCCAGCCAGCTCGGCAAGTACCTTTATGTCATCGGCAAGGGCAACACCGTCGACCAGAAGCTGGTGTCGCTTGGGCCGACCGACGGCGACCTGATTTCCGTGACCTCCGGCATCTCCGAGACCGACCAGGTGATCACGGGCAATCTGCAGAAGATCGGACCCGGAATGCCGGTTTCTCCCTTGCCGCAACCGAAACCGGCCAGCTGATAACCCCCATCAGTTTCCGGTCCGACGGCGCCCTCGACTCCCACGTCGAGGGCGCCGTTTTGTTATGGGGGTCTCAGACTGCTCCCGATGCCGGTCCCGTACGGTGCCTGCCGGGATTGCTCGCCAGCAATTCGACCAGGCCGGCAATGTCGGAGCGTTCCGCCTTCGCCGGCAGCATGAAGGCGCAATAGGGCTGGCCGAGGCGGACGGAGACGGACGACAGCGCGATCAACCGACCGGCTTCGAGATCAGCGCTCGCCATGATCCGTTGGCCGAGCGCTATCCCCAGCCCCAGCCGCGCGGCGCCGATCGCCAGGCTGGACAGGCCGACGCGGCGGCCATGCGACGGATCGGGCGCGCGGTTGCCGCCGGCGGTGGCGAACCAATCCGCCCAGCTGGGATGCGAGGCGTAGTTGGGACCCCAGTTGGTGTGGATGAAATGGCTCTCATGCATGTCGGCCAAGCCGGCAGCTCCTTGGCCGTAGCGCTGCCAGAAGTCGGGCGATGCGACCGGCAGCACCTCGTCATGGACAAGCCGCATCATCTTCAGCGCCGGATAGTGGTAGTCGCCGTAGGAGATGCGCAGGTCAATGTTCTGGCGCACCACGTCGACGGGATCGTCCTCGACCCGGACATCGATCGCCATCTGCGGAAAACTGTCGAGCAGCACCGCAAGCCTCGGCGCTAGCCAGAGCTCGGCAAGCGAGAACGGCACGCTCACCACAAGGCGCGTGCGCAAGCCGCCTTCCAGCATGCGCCTGCCGACCGCCGCGATCTCGCCCAGCGCATGCGCCGTCTGCGGATAGATGGCGTGGCCGGCATCGGTCAGCGCGATGCGGTTGCCGTTGCGCATAAAGAGCTGCTTGCCGAACCAGTCTTCCAGGTTGCGGATCTGCTGGCTGACCGCGGCCGAGGAGACGCCAAGCTCGCCGGCGGCAAGCGTGAAGGAGCCGGCGCGGGCCGCGACCTCGAAGGCCCGCATCGCATTCAAAGGTGGAAGCTTTTCCACGTTCTGCCCTCGAAAGATTTTCTTGTCGGAGCCTAACAATTTTCCGCGTTGCGGCAAAGTTTTCCTTGCGGTGTAGTGGCTTCGGATTTTGGAGGACGCAATGATCGAAACCATTCTCGACCTGGACCGCTATCCGCTGAACCGCGAAGGTAGCCCTGAATGGCAGCGGCTGGTGGACGAGTCCAAGGCGGCGCTCGCGGCCGACGGCATGTTCAACCTGGAAGGTTTCCTGCGCCCCGGCATCGCCGAGAAGGCCGTCGCCGAAATCCGGCCGGTGATGGACACGCGCTCGCATGTCCACAAGCGCATGCACAACATCTACTTCAAGCCGTCGATTCCGGAACTCGCACCGGACCATCCGGCGCTGCGCAAGGTCGAGACGATCAGCCATACGGTCTGCGCCGACCAGATCCCCGGCAGCACGGTTTTGTCGATCTACGAATACGCGCCCCTGGTGCGGTTCCTGGCGGCGACGATGGACAAGCCGCAATTGCATGTCATGCAGGATCCGCTGGCCCGCGCCAATGTCATGGGCTACCGCGCCGGCGAGGCGCTCAACTGGCATTTCGACCGCTCCGAATTCACCACGACGCTGTTGCTGCAGGCGCCCGAGCGCGGCGGCGACTTCGAATACCGCACCGACCTGCGCTCGGACAGCGACCCGAACTATGACGGCGTCGCCAAGCTGCTCGAGGGGCGGGATCCCGAAGCGAAGATCCTGCGCATCAATCCCGGCATGCTGAACGTCTTCCGCGGCAAGAACACCGCGCATCGCGTCACCACTGTCGAGGGCAATCGCGAGCGCATGATCGCGGTGTTCTCCTACTACGAGCGCCCCGGCGTGATGTTCACCAATGAGGAGCGGATCGGCTTCTACGGCCGCGCCGCTTGAGACTCGCCAGAGCGAATTTCGAAACAGTCCGCCGATCCCAGTTAAAAAGCTCTTGTTAGATTGTCGACAATCTGCTTGTCTGGCAGAAATTCCTCCCGGGAGGTCGACCTATGGCAAAGCTGGATTTCGGTCCGATCGCGGATACGACGCGCAGGGCGGAGATCGTCGCCCTGCTCAGGCGGGCCATCCTGACCGGACAGCTGGAACCGGGGCAGAAGCTCAACGAGCTCAGGATTTCGGAGCAGATGCGGGTGAGCCGCGCGCCGCTGCGCGAGGCGATGCGCGAGCTGGTGCAGGAAGGCATCCTGACCAGCATCCCCTATGCCGGAACCTTCGTCATCGACGTCACCGCCAAGGACATCATCGACGCCTATTCGCTTAACAAGGTGCTCGATGAATTCGCTATCGAACTCGCCTGGCCGCAGCGCGACCCACGCTTCTTCGATGAGGTGGACCGCCGCCACGAGGCGGTGAAGCAGGCGACGCGGGCGGTGGACACCACGCGCCAGATCGAGACGGCGCTGCAACTGCATGGGCTGATCTATGAGTGGGCGGACAATTCGGTGCTGCTCGAGACGTGGCAGCGGCTGACCAGTCGGCTGCAGATGTACTTCGCCCTGCATCAGCGGGCGCGCAACGAGCCGGTGCCGGCCGAGGATGTGCACGAAACCTATGTGGCGCTGCTCAAAGGTGCCGACATGCGCGCCGCCCAGCGCCATGCGCGCGAGCATATCGATCTCGATTTCGAGGAGCTGCTTTCCTACGCGCGCGGCCTCGAGAAGCGCGTATCGAAGAACTGACAGACGCGGACGACAGCAAAGTGAAGATCAAGAGCATCAAGGCCTACCATGTCGTTCAGCCCTTCGTGGACGGGCCTTACCGCATGTCCAAGGGACGCGTCGCCGACTGTTTCGATGCGGTGATCGTCGCCATCACCTCCGACAGCGGTGTGACCGGCTGGGGCGAGATGGCGCCGCTCGGCAATTTCTATTCGGCCGCCTTCCCGGCGGGAGCGCGCGCGGGCGTGCCGGAAATCGCGCCGCATCTCATCGGCCAGGATCCGTGCGGATTTGCCGGCGTCGGCCGGCTGATGGACACGGTGTTCAAAGGCCACCCTTATATCAAGTCGGCGCTCGACATGGCGTGCTGGGACCTCGCCGCTCGCGCGGCCGACGTGCCGCTGGTGACCATGCTGGGCGGCCGCGAAAGCGATATGGCCGAGACCTACCGGGTCGTCACCCATGGCACGCTCGATCAGATGGCGGCTTTGGCCAAGCGGATCATTTCCGAGGGTTGCCGCCGTCTGCAGGTCAAGGTCGGCGGCAATGTGCATGACGACATCGAGCGGGTGACGACGGTGGCCTCGGCGGTGCCGAAAGGCACGGTGATCTTCTGCGACGCCAATGCCGGTTGGACGCCCTACCAGGCGCGTCATTTCGCCGACGCCACGCGCGGCATCGACTACACGTTCGAGCAGCCCTGCACGACGCTCGATGAGAACATGTCGGTACGCCGCATGCTCGACAAGCCGATGGTGCTGGATGAATCCGTCACTTCGCTCGGCGAGATGCTGGAAATCCATCGCCGGGGTGCCGCCGATGGGCTGACGCTGAAGATCTCGCGGCTCGGCGGCGTGACGCAGACACGGTTGATCCGCGACGTCGCTGCCGATCTCGGCTTCATGGTCACGGTCGAGGACACGGGCGGCGCCGAGATCGATACCGCCGCCATGGCGCATCTGTCGCTGTCCACGCCGGCGGAGCGCCGGTTGCACGCCATCGCCTTCCACGAATGGGTCACGGTGCGCACGGCGAAGAACGCGCCGCCGGTGACCGGCAGCCATATGGGCGTTCCCGACGGCCCCGGGCTCGGCATCGACGTCGATCCGGGCCTGCTCGGCGAACCCTTCTTCGAGATCGGCTGACATGAAGATCAGGCGCGTCAAGGCAACCCCGATCAACTACCGGCTGGAGGCCCCTTATGTCTGGGTCTTCGGCGAACTCGACGGCTTCTCGCCGACCATCGTCGAGGTCGAGACCGAGGATGGGCTTGTCGGCATCGGCGAGGCGCCGACGCCGGGCGCCGCAGCGGTCATCAACGACGTGCTGGCGCCAAGGCTTGTTGGCCGTGACGCCTTCGACATCGCCGGCGCGGAGGAAGTCTGCCTGCCGTTCTGGAGCGGCGTGCAATCGATCAACGACCGCACCCGCATCATGGCCTTCGGCGCCATCGAGATGGCGCTGTGGGACCTGCGTGGCAAGGCCTGGATGCAGCCGCTCTACCAGCTGCTCGGCGGCGCGGTGCGCAAGGACATCCCCTTCACCGATTATTTCTCGCTGCGCGGTGATGGCGCCAGGGTCAAGGGCGAGAAGACCCCGGAAGAAGTCGCCGACTATTGCGTCGAACTCCACGAGCGCCACGGCACCACCTTCTTCGAGGGCAAGTTCTCGACGCATGATCCGAAAATTTCGGTGAAGATGGTCGAGCTGATCCGCAGGAAGCTCGGCGGCGACGCGATGATCCGCATCGACTCCAACCAGGCCTATTCGCTGGCCACCGCCAGGCAATTGGCGCGGCCGCTAGAGGAGCTCGGCGTGCGCAACTGGGAGGACCCGGTCGCGACCATCGAGGAGATGCGCGAGCTGCGTCGTCACACTTCGATCCCGTTCTCGACCCACAACATCGATATCGCCCGGGCAATGGAGTTGAAGGTGCCCGACGCCTTCGTCGGCAACCCGACGGCACATGGCGGCATAAACCGCATGCTGCGCTTCGTCGGCGCCTGCGAGCACGCCGGCATCGACTATTGGTGCTACAGCGGCGACACCGGCATCGGCAGCGCCTGCTACCTGCATCTGTGCGCGGCGCTCGGCTGGATCAGGGAACCCAACCAGTCGCTGTTTCGCATGCAGCCGATGGACATCATCGAGGAAGGCCCGTTCGCACCGAAGAACAATGTTGTGCCGGTGCCGGAAGGCCATGGCCTCGGGGTCACGCTGTCGCAAGAAAGGCTCGCCGCCTGCCATCGCGATTTCGTCGAAAACGGTCCCTGCAACAAATATCACGACCCGGAAAAGCCCGGGACCTACCGCAGACTGCCGCTGAATTAGGAGGATGTCGAAAAGCCAGCAGGACCTATCCGGAAAGAGGCGGCCACAAGTCGCCTGGCCGACAGACAATTCATCAAGAAAATCTGACTTTTCCGTCCCAACCAGCGGATGGATCGGTCGGAACCGCATGCTACTGTATATCGACCGATACTGATGAGAGCCGGGAACAGGAGAACTCCACGTCACTCGTCAGCTGCACTCGCCAACCACAACAACTGGGGAAAGGGCATAGACCCATGAGCAAGAACTATCGCATTCTCGATCTGCTGCGGCGCGGCCGCACACCCCTCGAAAACCATCTCATCGACGGCCTTGTCGACGGCCGCCTCAGCCGCCGCGAATTCGTCCGCCATGGCAGCCTGCTCGGCCTGTCGCTGCCGCTGCTCGGCCGCATCGGCATGGCCGCCGGCTTCGGCGCGACGCCATCGCTCGCTCGCGCCGCAGGTGCTGCCGGCGGCACCATTCGCGTCGGCAGCAGCGTGCCGGCCGCGGCGATCGATCCCGTCACCATCGCCGACGCCGGCGGCCTGCTCGTCATGCAGCAAGTGGCAGAATTTCTTTGCGTCGACGGCCCGGACCTGGTGCTGAAGCCGGCGCTGGCGGAAAGCTGGAAGCCGAATGCCGACGGCACGGTGTGGACTTTCACGCTGCGCAAGGGCGTCAAGTTCCACTCGGGCGGCGAGATGAAGGCCGAAGACGTGGTGGCCAGCATCGACCGGCTCGCCGATCCGGCTAATTCGTCCAACGCGCTGTCGGTGTTCAGCGGCATCCTGCAGAAGGGCAACACCAAGAAGGTCGACGACTACACGGTCGAATTCCATCTCGACGCGCCGAACGGCAACTTCCCCTATATGGTGTCGTCCGACAACTATAACGCCGTCATCATCCCGGCGAGCTACAAGGGCGACTACGAGAAGAGCTTCGACGGCACCGGTCCGTTCAAGCTGGAAAAATACACGCCCAAGGTCGGCGCCTCCTTCGTGCGCAACGACGATTACTGGGGCGACAAGGCCCTGCCGGACCGCACCGAGTTCACTTTCTTTACCGACATCCAGCCGCAAATCCTGGCGCTGCAGAGCGGCCAGATCGACATCATCAACCAGATGCCGGTGCTGGCGGGCGTTGCGCTCCTCAACGATCCGAATTTCGAGATCATCAGCCTGAAGTCGGTGGCCCATCAACAATTGCATATGCATTGCGATGAAGGTCCGACCAAGGACGCGCGCGTGCGCCGCGCCATCGCGCTCTGCCTCGACCGCGAGAAGCTCGCCACCGGCCTGATGAAGGGACGCGCAGCACTCGGTAACGACAGCCCGTTCGCCGCCGTCTACCCCTCGACAGACACCAGCGTGCCGCAGCGCAAGCAGGACATCGCCCAGGCCAAGCAACTGATGGAAGCGGCCGGACTCGCCCAGGGCTTCAAGATGACGCTCACCACCGAGCGCTATCTCGAAATCCCGGAATACGCCCAGCTCATCCAGAACTGGGTCAAGGAAATCGGCATCGAGCTCGAGCTCAACATCCTCGACCAGGGCGCCTATTACGGCGATGCCGTGTTCGGCAAGTCGAACTGGCTGGATTCGGCGATGGGCATCACCGACTACGGCCACCGCGGCGTGCCCAATGTCTATCTGGCGGCTCCCTTGAAGAGCGACGGCACCTGGAATGCCGCCCACTTCAAGAACAAGGACTACGACCAGATGGCGGCGAGCTATATCGCGGCCCTCGACCTCGAGGCGCAGAAGGCCACCGCCGGCAAGATCCAGAAGCTGCTGCTCGAGGAAACGCCGGTGGTGTTCGGCTATTTCTACGATTACCTGACGGCGACGGCGAAAGGCGTGACGGGTGTGCAGCCCACCGCCATGTCGCAGCTGTTCCTCGACAAGGCGTCGAAGGCCTGACGAGAGCGAACAAGCATATCCCCGACGGCCGGCTCTCCACGGAGAGCCGGCTCCAATAGGAGTATTCGCCATCCTCGTCTTCCTCGTCCGGCGCCTGGCCCTGTCGCTCGTCACGCTGTTCCTGCTCAGCGTCATGGTCTTCCTCGGCGGCCAGGTGCTGCCCGGCAATGTCGGGCGCGCCATTCTTGGACCGTTCGCCGACCAGCGCGCCGTCGATGCGCTCAACCACTCGCTCGGCGTCGACCGCCCGCTGCTCGTCCAGTACGGCACATGGATCTGGAATTTCCTGCATGGCGACATGGGCACTTCCTACATTTTCCGCGCGCCGGTCGCCCCCTTCGTGATCGATGCCCTGGGCAATTCGCTGAAGCTGGCATTGATCGCCTTCGTGCTGGTGGTCCCGATCGGCATCCTGGGCGGCGTCATCGCCGCGCTCAACCTCAACCGGCCGCTTGACCGCATCATCAGCCTCGGCGGCCTGTCGGTGACGGTGCTGCCGGAATTCGTCACCGGCATCATCCTGATCCTGATCTTCGGGGTGTGGCTGCGCTGGCTGCCGATCGCCGCCGCATGGCCGAAAGGCGCCGGCTTCTTCACCCAGATCTACTACCTTATCCTGCCCTCGCTGCCGCTGTTCCTGGTGCTGTTCGGCTATATTGCGCGCATGGCGCGGTCCGGCATGATCGAGGCGCTCGATTCCGACTATACGCGCACCGCCGTTCTCAAGGGCCTGCCGTGGCGAACGGTGATCTGGCGCCATGTGCTGCGCAACGCGCTGTTGCCGACCATCACGGTGATCGCCACCCAGACCGGCTATCTGATCGGCGGCCTGGTGGTGATCGAGACGCTGTTCCGCTATCAGGGCATCGGCTCGCTGATCTTCACCGCCGCCCGCGGCAAGGACTTTCCGATGCTGGAAGCCGGCATCCTCACCATCGGCATCGTCTATGCGGTGGCGACCTTGGCCGCCGACTTCCTCTATTCCGTGCTCAATCCGCGCATCCGGCTGGGGGCAGAACAATGAACGCGACGGACAGCCCATCCCTTCCCGCGGTCCCGGATACTGTTGCGCGGCGCAGCCCCTGGGGCGAGGTGCTGCATTCGCTCGTGAGGTCCCCCACGTTCCTGACCGGCCTGGGCATCCTGCTGTTCTGGGTCGTCTGCGCCCTGCTCGGCGAACATTTCGTGCCCTACGATCCTCTCGACGCCGACATCATCAACACGCTTGCGCCACCATCGGCCGAGCACTGGTTCGGTACCGACCAGCTCGGCCGCGACGTGTTCTCGCGCGTCATCGTCGGCTCGCGCGATATCCTGACCGTGGCGCCGCTGGCGACGATCCTTGCGACCATTGCCGGCACCGCGCTCGGCCTAGTCATCGGCTATTTCCGCGGCATCGTCGACGACATCGTCAGCCGCGTGCTGGAAGCCTTCATGGCGATCCCGGTGGTCATCATCGCGCTGCTTGCCATCGTCGCGCTCGGCACGTCGAAGATCACCGTCATCGTCGTCATCGGCCTGAGCTTCGCGCCGATCATCGCCCGCACGGTGCGCTCGGCGGTGCTCGCCGAACGCGAGCTCGACTACGTCGCCGCGGCCAAGCTGCGCCATGAAGGCGCGCTGCACACGATGTTCGTCGAGATCCTGCCCAACGTCATCCCGCCGATCCTGGTCGAGACGACGGTGCGGCTGGGCTACGCCATCTTTGCCGTGGCCACGCTTTCCTTCATGGGCTTCGGCATCCAACCGCCCTCGCCCGACTGGGGCCTCTCGATCTCCTCCAATTACGGCATGATCGGCGGCGGCTTCTGGTGGACGGTGCTGTTCGATGCGCTGGCCATCGCCTCGCTGGTGATCGGCGTCAATTTGGTGACCGACGGCGTGCATGGAGCGTTCAATGACTAGCCAAGCCGCCAACGCGCTGGAACTCAAAGACCTCTCGGTCGCCTATCGCGTCGGCCGCCGTGACCGCGCGGTGCTGCGCAACGTCAACCTGACCATCAAGGCCGGCGAAGCCTACGGGCTGGTCGGCGAATCCGGCTGCGGCAAATCCACCGTGGCGCTCTCGGTGGTACGTTATCTGCCGCGCAATGGCTCCATCACCGGCGGTTCGATCGCGCTCGACGGCAAGGACTTGATGAAGCTCGACGCCGAAGCGCTCAGGCGTGCCCGCGCCGACAGCGTGTCGATGGTCTATCAGGACCCCGGCAAGGCGCTGAACCCGTCGCTGCGCATCGGCCGGCAACTGACCGAGATCTTCGAGCTCGCCGGCATCAGCGGACAGGCGTCCGAGAACAAGGCGCTCGCCATGCTGAACCGCGTGCGCATCTCGGATCCGGCAAGCGTGATGCAGCGCTATCCGCATCAGCTTTCCGGCGGCATGCAGCAGCGCGTGGCGATCGCCATGGCATTGGCCAACGACCCTTCGATGCTGATCCTCGACGAGCCGACCACCGGCCTCGACGCCACGGTCGAGGCCGAGGTGCTCGACCTGATCGGCCAGTTGCGGCGCGAGCTGTCGGCCTCGATCCTGTTCATCAGCCACAACCTCGCCGTCGTCTCCAACATGTGCGACCGGGTCGGCGTGCTCTATGCCGGCATGCTGGTCGAGGAAGGCTCGACCAGGCAAGTCTTCAACGACCCGCGCCATCCCTACACGGTGGCGCTGCTGCGCTGCCTGCCGCGCGGCGGCCAGCGCAAGGACCAGGGCCGGCTCGACACCATTCCCGGCTTCCTGCCTGGCATCGGCGCCACCATCACCGGCTGCGCCTTCGCCGACCGCTGCGCGCTGGCCACCGAACGCTGCCGTGCCGAGCCGCCGCCGCTCTACGACCTCGGCGACGGCCGCTTGTCGCGCTGCCACTATCACGATCACGCGCAGTCGCTGCCGCGCGCCACGCCCGCCGAGATCGCTGCCGTCCAGCCGAAGCTGGCGCCGCCGGTGCTGCAGGTCGAAGGGCTGAACAAGACCTATGCCAGTCATGGCCGTCCACTGAGGGCGGTGAAGGACGTCTCGGTGAGCCTGAACCCCGGCGAGACGCTCGGGCTGGTCGGCGAATCCGGCAGCGGCAAGACGACCTTCGCAAGGCTGCTGCTCGGCCTCGTCCCGCCCGACGACGGCGGCTCGATCGAGCTCGAGGGCAAGAAGCTGGCGCCACGGCTTGCCAGCCGCTCGGAGGATCAGGTCAAAGCGGTGCAGATCGTCTTCCAGAATCCGGACTCCGCGCTCAACCGCTCGCATTCGATCCGGCATATCCTTTCCCGCGCCCTGAAGCGGCTAGGCGGGCTGACCGGTAAGGCCCTGGACAATCGTCTCGAAGAGCTGGTCCGCTCGGTGCGGCTCACCGACCGGCATCTCGCGGTCAAGCCTCGCCAGCTGTCAGGCGGGCTGAAGCAGCGCGTGGCGATCGCGCGCGCCTTCGCCGGCGATCCGCGCATCGTGGTGTGCGACGAGCCGACCTCGGCGCTCGATGTCTCGGTGCAGGCGGCAATCCTCAACCTTCTGGCCGACCTGCAGTCGAAGCAAGATGTCTCCTACATCTTCATCTCGCACGACCTCGGCGTGGTGCGCTATCTCTCCGACAAGATCGCGGTGCTCTATCTCGGCCGCATCATGGAGTTCGGACCGTCGGAAGCGGTATTCTCCGGGCCGCATCATCCCTACACTGAAGCGCTGCTGTCGGCGGTTCCAAAACTCGACCGCACCGAGACCTCACGCATCCGCCTCGACGGCGAAATCCCGAGCGCCGCCAATCCGCCGACAGGCTGCGTCTTCCACACACGCTGCCCGCGCAAGATCGGCGCCATCTGCGAGACGCAGGAACCGGAACTGACGGAAGCCCAGCCAGGGCACACAATCCGTTGCCACATTCCCTACGCGGAACTGGCGAAGCTGCAGAAGCCGAAGACAATGGAGCCGGCGTGATCGCGATCAGAATGCCGCAGCACCCGCCATGCTGAAGGCGCGGTCGCTCTCCGCGAAAGCCTGATCGCCGGACAGGTTCCTGGCGAGCGTACGCAGGCCGGTGAGCGCAACGTCGAGAGCATCGGAAGAGGCAGGGTTCTCCGGATAGGCAAGGTAGATCGGCCGCTGGAACACCGGCGTGCCCTCGACGCGCTGCAACTCACCACGCTCGATATGGCTGCTCACCGCACTCAGCGGCAGATAGGCGGCCGCCTTGTGCGACAGGACGTGCTGCAAACCGATGAACACCAGCCCGGCCGATATCGCCGGCTTCACGATGCCGGCAAAGGCGCGGTCGTGCTCGACGCGGAACTCCAGCCCCCAATCCATCAGGATGTAGTTGTCGGTCCATGATCCGGGCTGCTCGGCATGCTGGACGAGCACCACCTGATCGACGGCCAAGGTCTCATAGACTATGCCGGGATGCGGCCTGGGCAGATAGAGGATGCAGATGTCGAGCAGGCCTTCGGCCATCTGGTCGATCGCCAGATCGGGAAAGCTGCCTTCCAGCCTGAGCGCCACATTCGGCCGCTTCGCGCGCATCCAGTCGATCCAGGGCGAGGTGATGCTGTCCCAGAGATATGCGGGCGCGGTCAGCCTGAGCAGCGTCTCGTAGCCATCGGGAACGGCGATGTCCTGGCGCGACTGCTCCCAGGTGCGGGTGATTGTCGAGGCATGCGGCAGGAACTGCCGGCCGGCCGGGGTGAGTGAGACGCCGTCGCTGTCGCGAACAAAGAGCTTTCGCCCCAGCTGTTCCTCCAGGCCGCGAATACGCGCGCTGACGGTCGACTGGGCGAGGTTCAACCGGTGGGCGGCGACGGTGAAGCTGCCATGCGCCGCGACCTCCAGGAAACTGCGAAGATTCTCGGTGTCCATGACCCCTGCCCCTTAAGCTACCGCCATCGAAATCTTCGATGGCCTCAATCAAAAAATATCGCTTTCCGGTCGCGGTCAACAATGGCCTAAATGCCGGAGCCCCCGCGACAGACAAGGTATGCCGCCATGCCGAAGCATTCCACGACGATCGAGGCCGCCCGCAAAACCCTCAGCGCAATCGAAAATTCCGCTATCGACGAATTGCTCTCCGGCAGGATCGGCCGGCGCGAATTCCTGCGCCATGGCAGCGTGCTCGGCCTGTCGCTGCCCTTCCTCGGCGGCATCGCTTCGGCGATTGGCCTCGGCGCTCCGCAAGCGCGCGCCGAAGGCAAGCTCGGCGGCACGGTGCGCGCCGGCATCGCCGTGCCCGGTGGCGCCATCGATCCGGTGACCTTCTATGACAGCGGCAGCTACCAGCTCGCCTTCCAGACGTCCGAGTTCCTGTGCGTCACGCAGCCCGACCTGACGCTGAAGCCGGTGCTGGCCGAGAGCTGGTCGCCCAATGCGGATGGCAGCGTGTGGACCTTCAAGCTGCGCAAGGGCGTGAAATTCCACAATGGCGAGGATTTCAAGGCCGACGACGTCGTGGCGACCTTCGATCGCCTCGCCGATCCGAACGGCCCCTCCAACGCTCTCTCGGTGTTCAAGGGCCTGCTGTCGAAGGGCGGCACGCGCAAGGTCGACGACCACACGGTCGAATTCCATCTCGACGCGCCGAACGGCTCCTTCCCCTATTCGGTGTCGATCGACAATTACAACGCCGTCATCCTGCCGGCGAGCTACAAGGGCGACTACGAGAAGACGTTCGAAGGCACCGGTCCGTTCCGGCTCGAAAGCTACACGCCCAAGGTCGGCGCGACCTTCGTGCGCAATGCCGATTACTGGGGCGAGAAGGCGCTGCCCGACCGGCTCGAGTTCAAGTTCTATGGCGATGTGCAGCCGCGGATCCTCGCGCTGCAGGCCGGCGAGGTCGACGTGCTCGACGCCATCCCGCTCGACGTCAGCCAGGTGGTGCTCGGTAACCCCGATATCACGGTGCTGCGCGTGCCGTCGACAGCGCATCGCCAACTCCACATGCGCTGCGACATGGCGCCCTTCACCGACAAGCGCGTGCGCCAGGCGCTGGCTCTGTGCATCGACCGCTCCAAGCTGGTCGACGGACTCTGCCGCGGCATGGCGGCGACCGGCAATGACAGCCCGTTCGCGCCGGCCTTCCCGGTCACCGACAAATCGATTGCCCAGCGCACGCAGGACATCGCCAAGGCCAAGCAGCTGATGGATGCGGCCGGCCTTGCCAGCGGCTTCGACATGACGCTGACGACGCTGCGTTATTCCGACATCCCCGGCTACGCGCAGCTGTTCCAGAACTTCGCCAAGGAGATCGGCGCGCGCATCTCACTCAACATCGAAGACCAGGACAAATATTACGGCAAGGCGGTGTTCGGCCAGTCGGACTGGCTGGACAGCCCGCTCGGCATCACCGACTACGCGCATCGCAGCGTGCCAAACGTGTTCCTGAAAAGCCCGCTGGTCAGCGACGGTCCGTGGAACGCGGCGCATTTCAAGAACGCGACCTATGACGGGCTGGTCACCGGCTATCTCAAGGCGCTCGACCTCGACGCCCAGCGCAAGGCCGCTTCCGACATCCAGAAGCTGCTGCTCGATGAAACGCCGGTGATCTTCAGCTATTTCCCGGACCTGCTGGTGCCGGTGCGCAAGACTGTCAGCGGCGTGCCGCCGATCGCCGCCGGTCTGCTGCTCGATCGCGTATCGGTGGCGTCATGACCATGACCGCGCGCAAGGGCCCGGCAGCAAACGACGAGAAGAGGACGACGACCATTCGCAAGCCCCATCTGCGCGGCCGCGGGCCGCATTTCCCGATCCTCGACAACATCGTGCAGTACGAGTTCGAACCGGGCTATGTCGCCTTCACCATGCCCTCGCCCAAGCGGATCAGGGTGCAGGTCGGGCCGATGATCGTCGCCGACACCACCAAGGCGCTGGTGTTCCAGGAGAGCGACCACCTGCCCGTCTATTACTTCCCGATGAGCGACGTGCGCGAGGAGTTCCTGCTGCCCAGCCGCACGACGACGGAGGACCCGTTCAAGGGGGTCGCCACGCATTATTCGCTCAACACCGGCATCACGCTGGTCGAGGACGGCGCCTGGCGCTATCTCGATCCCGTCAAGGGCTGTCCGCCGATCCAGGACTACATCTCCTTCTACTGGCCGAAGATGACCCACTGGTTTGAAGAGGACGAGGAGATCTTCGTCCATGCCCGCGACCCGTTCCGCCGCGTCGACTGCCTGCCTTCGTCGCGGCGCGTGCAGGTGATCCTCGACGGAGAGCAGGTGGCCGATTCACGGCGTGGCGTGTTCCTGTTCGAGACCGGCCACCCGGTGCGCCACTACCTCCCGATCTCGGACACGCGCCTCGATATGTTTGCGCCCAGCCGCTACATCTCGCGCTGCCCCTACAAGGGTATCTCCAACTACTACCATGTGACGACGCCAAAGAAGCGGCACGAGAACCTGGTCTGGTATTATCCCGAGCCGGTGCACGAGGCCGAACGGATCAAGGGGCTGGTGTGCTTTCACCACGAGCTGGTGGACAAGATCCTGGTCGACGGCGTGGAGATCCCGAAGGAAGCGACTGCGGCGTCGGACGGGTATTTCTGAACCTCGATGCCTCCGCCTGCCAGATCAGGCCGCTTGATCGAGGTGTCATTCAGCGCATACCTTCCCGCAATCAGGGAGGGTACGATGGATCTTTTCAAACTGGACTGCGGCGTGGCGCTGGTGACGGGCGCCGGCAGCGGCATCGGTCAGGCGATCGCGATCGGACTTGCCGAAGCAGGCGCCGACGTCGCCTGTTTCGGTCATGCCTCGAACGGCGGGCTTGAGCACACTGCCGGGAAGATCACGGCGCTCGGACGCAAGGCGCTGGTGCTGACGGGGAGCGTGACCTCCGAGACCGACCTCGCCACGGCGATCGACCGCGTCGAGGCCGAACTCGGCGCGCTGACCGTCGCCGTCAACAATGCCGGCATTGCCGGATCGGAAGCGGCCGAGACCATGCCGCTGGAAAAATGGCGCAAGGTGCACGAGGTCAATGTCGCGGGCGTGTTTCTGTCCTGCCAGGCCGAGGCGCGCGTCATGCTTCCCCGGCGCGCGGGCTCGATCATCAACATCGCCTCGATGTCGGGCACCATCGTCAACCGGGGGCTGACGCAGGCGCACTACAATTCCTCCAAAGCCGCCGTCATCCACATGTCGAAGAGCTTCGCCATGGAGTGGGCCGATCGCGGCCTGCGCGTCAATGTCGTCAGCCCGGGCTACACGCTGACGCCGATGAACAAGCGGCCGGAGGTCGCGGAGGAGATAAAGATCTTCAAGCGCGATACGCCGATGGGGCGTATGGCGGCGCCGGAGGAGATGGTCGGTCCGACCGTGTTCCTGGCCAGCCGTGCGTCCAGCTTCGTGACCGGCCTCGACCTGATCGTCGATGGCGGCTACGTGTGCTGGTAGACCGATGGGGTGTCCCGAGAGACGCCCACTTTGCTGATTTCACGGATGCGGGCGGAGGCGCGCGGCGCTACTCCGCCGCCACGCCCTTCACCTCGAGATAGCTCTCCATCGAATCGTCCAGCGCCTGCAGCCAGGGCGTATGATGGACGGGCGCCATGGTGCCGGTCATCAGCGATCGATAGGCATTGTCGCGGAAGGTCATGATGTTTTCCATCTTGTGGTGCTCCCACTCCATGAAGGTGTGGTTGACCGCCTCGACGTCGAAGCCCGGATAGTCGGTCTGGTCCATCAGCTCCTTGGTGTAGTCGCCCTGGAACCAGATCATCTGCTCGGCGTCTTCCAGCGTCTCCTCGCGGGCGCGCCACTTGGCGCTGTGCTCGGCCATCGCCTCGGCCGACGGCAGCTTGATGCGGCCCATGATGACGTCGCGCGCGTACCAGGCCTGCGCATCGAACATGTTGAAGGTGTAGAACTGGTCCTGCATGCCGATGTAGAACAGTTTCGGATTCTTCTCCCAGACGACGCCTTCGTAGAGACCCAGCGGCCACATGCGGTTGGCTGTCTTGAGCTTCAGATCGTCGGTCAGGAAGGGGAAGGAATGGAGATAGCCGGTGCACAGGATGATGGCGTCGACATCCTTGGTGCTGCCGTCCTTGAAATGCGCCGTCTTGCCGACGACCTTCTGCAGCAACGGCACTTCCTTCCAGTTCTCCGGCCATTTGAAGCCCATCGGCTTTGAGCGGTAGCTGGTGGTGATCGATTTGGCGCCGTACTTGTAGCATTGCGAACCGATGTCCTCGGCCGAATAGGAACGGCCGATGATCAGGATGTCCTTTCCCTTGAACTCCATGGCATCGCGGAAATCGTGGCTGTGCAGGATGCGGCCGTTGAAGGTGGAAAAGCCCTCGAAATACGGCACGTTGGGCACGGAGAAATGGCCGGAGGCGACGACGACATTGTCGAACTCTTCCGAATAGGTGACGTCGTTGGTGCGGTCATGCGCGGTGACGGTGAATTTCTTCGTCTCGTCGGAGTAGGTGACCATGCGCACCGGCGTGTTGAACCGCACCCATTTGCGCACCCCGGATTTCTCGACGCGGCCCTTGATGTAGTCCCACAAAACGGCGCGCGGCGGATAGGAGGCGATCGGCCGGCCGAAATGCTCCTCGAAAGTGTAGTCGGCGAATTCGAGGCACTCCTTCGGGCCGTTCGACCATAGATAGCGGTACATCGAGCCGTGCACCGGGTCGCCATGCTCGTCGAGGCCGGTGCGCCAGGTGTAGTTCCACAACCCGCCCCAGTCGCTCTGCTTCTCGAAGCAGACGATTTCCGGGATGTCGGCGCCCTTGTCGGCGGCTGATTTGAAGGCCCTCAGCTGCGCCAGGCCCGAGGGTCCAGCTCCGATGACGGCAACGCGACTTTTCATGGCGGGTCCCCCGTTCTCATTTCCCCAGCGAAACAAATTTCACTCTCAGTAAGAGTAATTGGCCCTTCGGCGCTGTCAACTGGCCTTGCGCCGAAACAGCGTGGCGCCGAGGTAACTTTCTGCGAAGCGCGGGGGACAGGTGCCGCAGAAAACGGACCCAATCCGCCACAAGGGCTTGGCGCACCCGTTGCGCTCCTGTATCGGCAATGAATATGTTCACCTAGAGTGAAATAATCAGCAGATTCTCACGGGAGACGATATGACGAAAAAGACTTCCGATCCCAAACCTGGTCGGAGCCCCGTGGCGGTCAAGACCAAGCCATCGCCGAAGGGCATTGGCCCGAACGGCCGCACGATCCGCACGCCACTGACGCAGAACCCCCACGCCATCCGTGACACGCGCGAGAAGGTACTCGAAGTGGCGATCGGCCATGAGGTGCGCGCCTTCCGCAAAAAGCTCGGCATCACCGTCGCCGATCTCGCCGCCGCCACCGACATCTCGCTCGGCATGCTGTCCAAGATCGAGAACGGCATCACCTCGCCGTCGCTGACGACATTGCAGGCGCTGTCGCGGGCGTTGGGCGTTCCGGTGACCGCCTTCTTCCGCCGCTTCGAGGAAGAGCACAGCGCCGTCTTCGTCAAGGCCGGCGAAGGCGTCGATGTCGAGCGGCGCGGCACGCGCGCCGGCCACCAGTACAATCTTTTGGGACATATCGGCGCCAACACCAGCGGCGTCGTGGTCGAGCCTTATCTCATCACGCTGACCGAGAATTCGGACGTGTTCCCGACCTTCCAGCATGCCGGCATGGAATTCCTCTACATGCTCGAGGGCGAGGTGGTTTACCGGCACGGCAACAACCTCTACCCGATGAAGCCGGGCGACAGCCTGTTCTTCGACGCCGACGCGCCGCACGGACCGGAAGAGCTGACGCAACTGCCGATGCGGTATCTGTCGATCATCTGCTATCCGCAGAACAGCGCGGGCTAGTCGAACCGCCGCAGCCCCCTCACCCGGATTGCCAAGGCCAATTGCAAAAGAGCAATTCGGGGCAATCCGACCTCTCCCCGAGGGAGAGGAGATCGTCGGCGCCGGCGCCCACCTCTTCTCCCCTCGGGGAGAAGGTGGCCGCGAAGCGGCCGGACGAGGGGGAGTCCGCCTAGTCCGGCCCAAACCCCGGGCTCGTCGGGCTGCCATCATCAAGCTTGGACAGCCATTCCACCAGCGTCGGCCGATACCGCGTCAGGCCTTTGTAGGTGGCAAGCTCTTCCGGCAGGTCGCGGATGACGCGGTGCAGGCGGCGCGCCCATTTCGGCTGGGTGACCAGTTCATCCATCTTGATCAGGTAGCAGCGGATGGGGAAGACGATGGCGTTGGAGCGCGGCAGCCGCCAGAAGCTCTGCAGTTCAACGCGCAGATGCACTTTCTCGCCGACATTCTCGGGCGTGACCGTGGCGCGGTCCGGGCCCCATTTGTGATAATTCTCGGGGCTGGTGTCGAGGCGCGGATTGATGGTCATCGTCCAGTTGAGACGCCGCGCCGGCTTGCCCTGCTGGATGTTGGTGAGGAATTTCAGCGCGCGGGTGAAGATGCCCTTCTCATGCGCCAGCGGCACCGGCGCATGCCATTCGAAGAAGTTCATGCCGATATCGAAGTCGAGCGACCAGTCGGCCTGGGTGGTGACCATGCCGGCATCCATCCACAGATTGCCGTCGCGCTGGTCGAGGATGCAGAAATCCCCCTGGCTCTGGCGGGTGATGTATTCCATCGGGCCATAGGGCAGCGTCGAGGTGTCGCCGAAGGTGAAGGTATCGTCGATGCCGAGCGGCCGGTTGATCCAGCGCCAGCGGTCGCCATCGCGCTCCAGCGTGAAATGCTCGGGATAGCCGAGCGCCTGCTGCTCCATCAAAAGCTCGAGCAGGTCCCAGCCTGCGAGTGTCATATGCGGCAGCGACTGGCAGCGCAGCGGATCCTCGGCCAACACCAAGGCGCGGTCCTGCATCTCGGCGACATAATGCTCGTCGACATCGATCAGGTTTTCCAGCACCGAGCCCTTCGGCCCGACGACATGCGGCTCGATGTTGACCGCATACATGTAGGCGTCTTCGTTGAACGGGAACGGAAAGCGCCTGATGTGCTCCGGGCTGTTCCTGAAGGTGTAGTCGTCGCGGAAGGTTTCCTTGCGAAAGGTGATGCCCATTGACGCCTCCTATCTTTCCAGGACCAGCGACTTGCCGTCGAAGCGCGAGACGCAAGGCATGATCTTGCAGCCGGAACGGTGGTCTTCCTCGCTCAGCCAGTGATCGTTGTGGATGAACTTGCCGTCGGAGGAGATCACATTGGTCTCGCATTGGCCGCAGACGCCGCCGCGGCAGAGATAGGGCGGGTCGACGCCGGCTGCTTCCATGGCTTCCAGCAGGCTCTGCTGCTCGCCGACGCGGATCGTCTTGCCGCTGACCGCCAGGGTCACGTCGAAAGGCGCGCCGGGTTGGGGTGCCGCGAAATGCTCGAAATGCACCGTCTCCGACGGCCAGCCGAGCGCCGCCGCGCGGTCGCGCACCCAGTTGATCATGCCGGCCGGGCCGCAGACATAGAGATGCGTGCCGAGCGGCTGCGAGGACAACAGCCGATCGAGATCGATGCGCTCCTCACGGTCGTCGTGATAAAGCTTGACCCGGCTTCCGTAGCGCTGCTGCAAAACATCGGCGTAGGTGCCGAGCGAAGCGGTACGGCAGGTGTAGTGCAATTCGAAATTGCCGCCGGCCGCCGCTAGCTGCGAGGTCTGCGCCATAAAGGGCGTGATGCCGATGCCGCCGGCCAGCATGAGATGCTTTTTCGCCCTGAGGTCCAGCGAGAACAGATTGACCGGATAGCTGATCACCATCTCTAGGCCGGGCTTGACCTGCCGGTGCATGAACAGCGAGCCGCCGCGGCCGACATCGTCGCGGCGCACCGAGATCGTGTATTCGCGCGTGTCGAGCGGCGAGCCCATCAGCGAATAGGGGTTGAGCCTGGTGCGATCACTGTCGCGCATTTCGACCACGACATGGGCGCCGCCGGAAAATGTCGGCAACAGCTCGCCGTCGCGGCGGCGGAAGTGAAAGCGCGTGACAAGGTCGTTGACAGGAACGACGTCGCTGACGACGACATCGAGCTTGGTGGTGCCGGTGCTCATGGGAAGGCCTCCTCCATCGGAGGGTTCTCCGAGCGATCCTCGGCGTTGATGCACACGCCCTGGAAGGCGGCGAGGCGCCGCGAATAATGATCGCGCACCAGGAGCAGCAGGCCGCAATGCGCGCAGAGCGCCGGCTGCGTCGTAACGTTCTCGGTGATGCCCTTGCAGTGCACGCATTGCATGCGCCGCGCCAGCGAGCCGCGATGCTCGGTCTGCATCGAGGTGTGGTCCATGCCGGCTTCGAGCGCCACCTGCATGGCCTGGCCGATCAGGCCCTCGGTGCCGGCAAGATAGAGGCGCAATCCCATATGGGCGTTGGTCAGCGTCTGCTTGAGACGTGGCAGGAGGCTGGCGAAGGACGGCGCGACGTGGAGTTGCGCCGGCTTCAAGGCTTCCAGGGCAGCGAGGTGCCTGTTCTCCGGGCCTGGAATGAAGTCGATTTCCGCGCCGTCGAAAAAGCCGGACGGCGCCTTGCCGGCCATGTCGGTGATCGCGAGCGCGCCTTCGGCATCGGCGATGAAGAGATGATGCCTGCCCGGCTGCGGAGAGAGCGTTCCGTAGATGGGCCGGCTGATGATCGTCTTGGCTGCCATTCGTCCTTAGTACCCTAAATCCCCTCCCCGCTGATGATGCCTCAACCCTTGGCGGTGCGCTTGGTCTTCTTCGGATCGTCGAACGGCAAGGGTTGCGCCGTCGCCTTGATCGAGCCGCTTCTGTTGCGGATCTCGAGCCTGGTGTCCTTGACCGCGCAGTCAACGTCAAGGCGGGCGATGCCCATCGATTTCTCGACCAGGGGCGAATACATGGCGCAGGTGACCACGCCGACCTTCTTGCCGTCGCGATAGACCGGCGCGCCTTCGTCCGCCGGCTCCTTGCCGTCGAGCAGCACGCCATAAATCTTGAAGCGCTCCTTGCCCTTCAGCCGGTAATGCTCCTCGGCGCCGCGGAAACCGGTCTTGCCGGGGCTGACGGTGAAGTCGAGGCCGAGCTCCCACAGCGTGTCGCCGGGGCCTTCGTTCTCGAACGGATATTTCTGGGAATTGTCGTAGGGATAGAAGAGCAGGTAGCTTTCGACGCGCAGCATGTCGAGCGTGGTGAAACGGCACGGAATGATGCCGGCGCTCTTGCCCTCCTCCAGAATCCGATCCCAGATCGTGCCGGCGTCCTGGCCGCGGCAGAAGATCTCGTAGCCCCGCTCGCCGGTGTAGCCGGTGCGCGAGATCATGACGGGCAAGCCGAAGAGCTGCGTCTGCATATGATGGAAATAAGGAAGGTCGCGGATGCCCGGCACATGCTTGGCGAGATAGTCGACGGCGGTCGGCCCCTGCAGCGACAAATCGTGCAGATTGTCGTCGAAACGCAGCGAGACGTCGCGCCCCATGGCAGCGCGCTGCAACTCCTCATGGCCGGTGCCGGAGCCGTGCACGACCATCCACGAGTTCGGGCTGATGCGGTAGAGGATGCAGTCGTCGGTGAACTTCCCGGCCTCGTTCAGCATGCAGGCATAGGCCGACTTGCCGGGATAGATCTTCTCCACGTCGCGCGTCGTGGCGAGGTCGATCAGATGCGAGGCGTGCGGGCCGGTGATGTGAACCTTCTTCAGGCCGGAGACATCCATCAGCCCGGCCTTTGTGCGGATGGCGATATATTCCTCGTCGGCATCCTTGTCATAGGTCCAGGCGGTGCCCATGCCGCTCCAGTCCTCGAGCTTCGAGCCGAGCGCGCGATGGCGATCCGCCAGGGTCGAGAATCTCCAGGATGCCGTCATCCGATCGTCCTCCGTGCAATTTAGATCGCTTTAAGCGGTTGCTGTTCCCTGCTCCTGCTTGGTGGCGGAGCTTGCCCGAATATTGACCGCAAACGGCGAGACCCTGCAATCCCCTTGAAGCAAATAATTTCATTGTCAGGCAAATTTCTTGCCCGTGGACAAACACCTTACGAAGCGTAAATCCGGCTTGACAATTTCGAAGTTCGGTCGGAATTTATGAAAAAAATTTCACTCTCTAGAAAGAGTGGACGCCCGGTCGATTTCGGGGCCGGACGTCGCCAGAAGGGGAAAACCGATGTCCGACCTGCAGCAGCGCATCGAAGCGCTGTACCGCTCCGACGTGCGTGGATCCGTGCTCCTGATCGTCTGCCTATGGGTAACGATCCTCTTCGTCCTCCTGATGACCTGGGCCTACATCCCCGACAGCGGGATCAAGCTCGTGGTGGTCATCGCGGCTGCCGCGGTGCTGATCTTCAACACCGCCGCCATCCTGGCGATGCTCAACCATTACAAGGAAGACAAGGACTTCATCTACGGCCTCGACATCAAGAACGCCGACGCGTTCCGCAACAGCAAGTCCTGAGGGGGAAAGACCATGTCCCGCTATATCCCGCCGGAACAGAGCAAGGCCGGCCAGATTTTCGACATCGCCGTCGTCGTGGTCGCCATCTTCGTGGCGCTGTGGCTGCCGCTGAAGCTCGGCCTCGCCGGCGCGGCGAAATCCATCGATCCCCTGGACGCCAAGACCTGGGATGCGCTCGGCCAGAATGCGACCATGGCGTCGATCTGGGAGAAGCTCGGCTACACGCCCGAGACCGCGCACGACATCATCCAGAACCGTTTCCACTACATCATCGACTGGCCGACGCTGATCATCATGGCGATCGTGCTGGTCGCCTATTTCGTCTTCCTGTTCCGCGCCTCCGATCGCGAGTATCGCGAGGTGATTAACGAAAAATTCGACGACAAGTAATTCGGGGACAAGATCCATGTGGATGGCAATCAACTACGCCTGCTGGGGCATCTCGGTCTTGCTTGCGCTCTGGATGCTCTACGACTGGTTCAAGATTGACACGACCTATTCCGAGGACGTGCTGACCTCCTCGCGCGAAGGCGAGCTTGAAGCCGTTTCCGAGAAACACCGGATCTGAGTGGGGACTGACGATGACCGCTGCGGTTGAAACGGGACTGACGGCGACGATCCACGGCGACAGGGTCTCGCTGCTTCGGGTGCTCGGCCCCGCCCATGTCTGGGCGCTCGGCGTCGGCATCGTGCTGGTCGGTGAGTTCACCGGATGGAACTTCGCGGCAGACAAGGGCGGCGCGCTGGCCGCGCTGATCGTCTGCTGGATCGTCGGACTGCTTTACACCTCGGTCGCCATGATCGACTCGGAGGTGACCTCGACCGTGGCCGCCGCCGGCGGCCAGTACGCGCAGGCCAAGCACATTGTCGGGCCGCTGATGGCCTTCAACGTCGCGCTGTTCCTGGTCTTCGCCTACACGATGCTCGAAGTGTCGGACGCCATCCTGCTCGGCGACACGATCGTCGCCAAGGCCGGCGTCGAAGGGCTGACGCACAATTCCTTCATCGCCGCGACCATCGTCGTGCTCGCCTGGCTCAACTATCGCGGCGTGCTGATGACGCTCAACGTCAATTTCGTCATCACCGCGATCGCCTATGTCTCGATCGTCATCCTGTTCTTTTCCGTCAGCCCGTGGACGCAAGGCGCGGTGCTGAAGCTCAACGAGCTGGTCACGCCCGGCAACGCGCTGCCCTATGGCTGGATCGGCGTCATCGCCGCCTTCCAGTTCGGCATCTGGTATTATCTCGGCATCGAGGGCACCACGCAGGCGGCCGAGGAAGTGCGCTCGCCGGCGCGCTCCCTGCCCTACGGCACCATGGCCGGCATGATCACGCTTTTGATCGCGGCCGCCATGACCTGGTATGTCTGCGCCTCGCTGATGCCTTGGGAATATCTTGGCATCACCTATTATCCGCTGTGGGATGCCGGCAAGCTCACCGGCAGCCCGCTGCTGGAGAACCTTTTGTTCATCGCGACGCTGCTGGCGGCGCTTGCCTCGGCCAATGGCTGCATCAACGACGCGGCGCGCGCCTGGTTCTCGCTCGGCCGCGACCGCTACCTGCCAAGCTGGTTCTCGGCGGTGCATCCGAAATACCGCACGCCCTATCGCTCGATCCTGTTCCTGCTGCCGATCGCGCTCGCCTTCGCCTTCATCGCCGACCTCAACCAAGCGATCACCTTCTCGATCCTGTCGGGCGTGCTGCAATACACCTTCATGAGCATCAACATCATGATGTTCCGCAAGAAGTGGCCGCTGGGCTCGATCCGCCGCGGCTACACGCATCCCTTCCACCCGCTGCCGGCGATCGTGCTGTTCTGCCTGTGCATGGTGACATTCTTCGCCATCTTCCTCGGCTTCGGCTCGCAGCTGATCGCGATGACGGTGTTCTATTTCCTGATCTCGCTGTGGTTCCACTTCTATCGCTACAAGTTCGTGCGGCGCGGCGACCAGTTCTCCATGCCGTGGCCGAAGCCGCAGGGTTATTGAGTGGAGTGAAGGCCCGCCTCTCGACGGCGGGCCGTGGCGTGTCGAAATGTCGGAACTGACGTCAGTATTGCTTGCCGGAGCGATCGCATTGGCGGTCGCCGCTCATATTGCCTGGCTCGCGCGCGCCAGCCGCAACAGGGCGAAGGCGGCCCTGGCCGCCGACATGGCGAGCGTCCGCGGCGTCGTTGCGGACGCCGCCGACATTTCCGACGGCACGGCCGGCGTGGTCACCTGGGCCGGCACGTGGAACGGCCAGCGCGTTCAGCTGCGCACCATCGTCGACACGCTGGCGACGCGAAAGCTACCGACGCGCTGGCTCAGCGTCTCGATCACCGAGCCGGTCGCGGTGCCGGGTGTCTTCGACATGATGATGCGGCCGAATTCGGCGACGACATTTTCCAATTTCGACCATCTGCCGTACACGCTGCCGAAGGTGCTCGGCTTTCCCGCCGACGCGGTGCTCAAGACGGACCGCAGAGGCGTCGCCTTTCCGCAGGACCTGATCGCCGCGCACATCGACATCTTTGCCGAGGGGCGCGCCAAGGAATTGCTGATCACGCCGAACGGCGTGCGCATCGTGTGGCTGCTGGCCGAGGCCGAGCGCGCACGCTACGGCGTGTTCCGGCAGGCCGCATTCGGCGATGCCGGGATCGATCCCGGCTTGATCGAAAGGCTGCTCGAGGCCGCCTCCACGCTTCGCCAAGCCATCAACCGGCGCGAAAGGCAGGCCGCATGAGCGACGGAACCGCCGCCCCCGCCAATCCCTATCTCGTGCTCGGCGCGGCGGTCGTTTTACCGGCAAGCGGCCACGTCATGCTCGGCGTGCCGGTACGCGGCCTGCAGTTCCTGTTCTTCATGGTGATCCTTGGCTGGATAACGACCAAGCTGGCGCCGGCCGACGCCAGCTTCATCGGCCGCCATGCCGGCGCTTTCCTGATCTATGCTTTCTCGATTCTTGACGCCTACAAGATCGCACGCATCCGCCATGCGATCTGGGTTCACAAGGCGCGCCCAGACGGCGATAGTGCCGCAGGCGATGCGCCGTCCAACATGTAACCACAGGAAAATTTCTTTCATACCAATTGAATTCGGCTCGCTCATTGAGTACATCATCTGAGAGCCAAAAAACGCCGGAGGCTGGCATGTGCGGAATCGTTGGACTTTTCTTGAAGGACAAGGCGCTGGAGCCCAAGCTCGGCGCCATGCTGTCGGAGATGCTGGTGTCGCTCAGCGACCGCGGCCCGGACAGCGCCGGCATCGCCATCTATGGCGCGGCCACCGGCAATGAAGCCAAGATCACCGTGCAGTCACCGAAGGCGGATCGCGATTTCCGCGGCCTCGACGTCGAACTCGCCAAGGCGATCGGCGCGCCGGTGAGCGTGGCGGTGAATTCGACGCACGCCGTCATCAGGACCACGCCGGACAAGGTCGATGCCGCGCGCGAGGCGCTGCAGACGCTCAGGCCGGACATCCGCATCATGGGCGCCGGCGAGGCGGTTGAGATCTACAAGGAGGTCGGCCTGCCGGAGACCGTGATCGATCGCTTCCATGTGCGCTCGATGACCGGCACGCATGGCATCGGCCATACCCGCATGGCGACGGAATCGGCGGTCACCACGATGGGCGCGCATCCGTTCTCGACCGGCGCCGACCAGTGCCTGGTGCATAACGGCTCGCTCTCCAACCACAACAATGTGCGCCGCGAGCTGATCCGCGACGGCATGAAGTTCGAGACCGAGAACGACACCGAAGTTGCCGCGGCCTATCTTTCCAACCGGATGGCGCATGGCAAGAATCTGGGCGAGGCGCTGGAAGGCACGCTCTCCGACCTCGACGGCTTCTTCACCTTCGTCGTCGGCACCAAGAACGGCTTCGGCGTGGTGCGCGACCCGATCGCCTGCAAGCCGGCAGTGATGGCCGAGACCGACCAGTATGTCGCGTTCGGCTCGGAATATCGCGCGCTGACCAAGCTGCCCGGCATCGACAATGCGCGGGTCTGGGAGCCGGAGCCCGCAACCGTTTACTTCTGGGAGCATTGAGCCGATGCCGGCAACCCCAATGTCGAAGGCCGAGCGCGACCAGGGCCATGCGAGGGTGTTCGATCTCTCGCAACATTCGCTGCGCGAATTGAACGAGGCGCTGCACAAGCTCACGCCGGGTTCGAACGAGACCGCATGGGAAGTGCTCAATCCGAAAGGCAGCCATTCGGTCGCCGTCGGCGTCGACCAGCCGGTCAGCATCGATGTGCGCGGCAGCGTCGGCTATTACTGCGCCGGCATGAATGACGGCGCCGCGATCACTGTGCATGGCTCGGCCGGCCCCGGAGTCGGCGAGAACATGATGTCGGGCTCGATCGTCATCAAGGGCGACGCCAGCCAGTATGCCGGCGCCACCGGCCGCGGCGGCCTGCTGGTCATCGAGGGCAACGCATCGTCGCGCTGCGGCATCTCGATGAAAGGCATCGACATCGTCGTGCATGGCAATATCGGCCACATGTCGGCTTTCATGGCGCAGTCCGGCAACCTGGTGGTGCTGGGCGATGCCGGCGACGCGCTGGGCGATTCCATCTACGAGGCGCGGCTCTTCGTGCGCGGCAAGGTGGAGAGCCTCGGCGCCGACTGCATCGCCAAGGAGATGCGGCCCGAGCACATCGAATTGCTGCAGGGCCTGCTCGACAAGGCCGGCGTCACCGGCGTCAAGGCGTCGGAGTTCAAGCGCTACGGCTCGGCCCGCAAACTCTACAATTTCAACATCGACAACGCCGACGCGTATTGAGGACAGAAATGGCCTATCACAATCCTCCCACGACGCCGCGCAAATCCGCAACCTTCGACGACTACACGCTTTCCGAAATCCGCCGCGCGGCCGCGACTGGCATCTATGACATCCGTGGCGCCGGCGCCAAGCGCAAGCTGCCGCATTTCGACGATCTGTTGTTCCTCGGCGCCTCGATCTCGCGCTATCCGCTCGAAGGCTATCGCGAACGCTGCGACACCTCGGTGGTGCTCGGCTCGCGCCATGCCAAGAAGCCGATCGAGCTCAAGATCCCGATCACCATCGCCGGCATGAGTTTTGGGTCGCTTTCCGGTCCCGCCAAGGAAGCCCTTGGCCGCGGCGCGACGATCGCCGGGACATCGACCACCACAGGCGACGGCGGCATGACCGAGGAAGAACGCGGCCACTCGAAGACGCTGGTCTATCAATACCTGCCGTCGCGCTACGGCATGAACCCGCGCGACCTGCGCCGCGCCGACGCCATCGAAGTGGTCGTCGGCCAGGGCGCCAAGCCTGGCGGCGGCGGCATGCTGCTTGGCCAGAAGATCTCCGACCGCGTCGCCGAGATGCGCACGCTGCCCAAGGGCATCGACCAGCGCTCGGCCTCACGCCATCCCGACTGGACCGGGCCGGACGATCTCGAGATCAAGATCCTCGAGCTACGCGAGATCACCGACTGGGAAAAGCCGATCTACGTCAAGGTCGGCGGCGCCCGCCCCTATTACGACACGGCGCTCGCGGTGAAGGCCGGCGCCGACGTCGTCGTGATCGACGGCATGCAGGGCGGCACCGCTGCCACTCAGGAAGTGTTCATCGAGAATGTCGGCCAGCCGACGCTTGCCTGCATCAGGCCGGCCGTGCAGGCGCTGCAGGACCTCGGCATGCACCGCAAGGTGCAGCTCATCATCTCCGGCGGCATCCGCAACGGCGCCGATGTCGCCAAGGCGTTGGCGCTCGGCGTCGATGCGGTGTCGATCGGCACGGCGGCGCTCGTCGCGCTCGGCGACAACGATCCGCGCTGGGAGGCGGAGTACAATGCGCTGGGCACCACGGCCGGCGCCTATGACGACTGGCACGAGGGCCGCGACCCGGCCGGCATCACCACGCAGGATCCGGAGCTGATGAAGCGGGTCGATCCGATCGCGGCCGGACGACGCCTGGCGAATTACCTCAAGGTGATGACGCTGGAGGCGCAGACGATTGCTCGCGCCTGCGGCAAGAACAGCCTGCACAATCTCGAGCCTGAGGATCTCGTTGCGCTCACCATCGAAGCCGCCGCCATGGCCGGCGTGCCTCTGGCCGGCACCAACTGGATTCCGGGAAAGAACGGCTTCTAGGAAAACTTCCAAGACCACATAAGCGAGGAACTATAATGGGGAACGATCTCGCCGCATTCGCCAAGGAGAACGGCGTCAAATATTTCATGATCTCCTACACCGACCTGTTCAGCGGGCAGCGCGCCAAGCTGGTGCCGGCGCAGGCGATCGCCGACATGCAGAAGGACGGCGCCGGCTTTGCCGGTTTCGCGACATGGCTCGATCTGACGCCGGCGCATCCGGACATGCTGGCGGTGCCGGACCCGGATTCGGTCATTCAATTGCCGTGGAAGAAAGACGTCGCCTGGGTGGCGGCCACCTGCGTGATGGAGGACAAGCTCGTCGATCAGGCGCCGCGCAACACGCTGAAGCGGGTGATCGACGAAGCCGCCCGCGACGGCATGCACGTCAAGACCGGCGTCGAGGCCGAGTTCTTCCTGATCTCGCCGGACGGCAAGGCGATCTCCGACGAATACGACACAGCCTCGAAGCCCTGCTACGACCAGCAGGCGGTGATGCGCCGGTACGACGTCATCGCCGAGATCTGCGACCATATGCTGGCGCTGGGCTGGGGCCCGTACCAGAACGACCATGAGGACGCCAACGGCCAGTTCGAGATGAACTGGACCTTCGACCACGCGCTGGCGACGGCCGATAAGCACTCCTTCTTCAAGTTCATGGTCAAGTCGATCGCGGAGAAGCACGGCCTGCGCGCGACGTTCATGCCCAAGCCCTTCCAAGGCCTGACCGGCAATGGCTGCCATGCGCATATCTCGGTGTGGGACGAGGCCGGCAAGACCAACGTCTTCGCCGACAATTCGGAAGAGCTCGGCCTCTCCGCCAAGGGCAGGAACTTCCTCGGCGGCATCATGAAGCATGCCTCGGCGCTTGCCGCGATCACCAATCCGACGGTCAACTCCTACAAGCGCATCAACGCGCCGCGCACTATTTCGGGCGCGACCTGGGCGCCGAACACGGTGACCTGGACCGGCAACAACCGCACCCATATGGTGCGCGTGCCTGGGCCCGGACGCTTCGAGCTGCGCCTGCCCGACGGCGCCGCCAACCCTTATCTCTTGCAGGCCGTGATCATCGCCGCCGGCCTCGACGGCATCCGCTCCAAGGCCGACCCAGGCAAGCGCTACGATATCGACATGTACCAGTTCGGCCATACCGTCACGGATGCGCCGAAGCTGCCGCTCAACCTGCTCGATGCGCTGCGCGAGTTCGACAACGACAAATCGCTCAAGGCGGCGCTGGGTGAGGAATTTTCGTCGGCATATCTAAAGCTGAAGCAGCAGGAATGGAATTCCTATGCTTCGCACTTCACGCAGTGGGAGCGCGACCACACTCTGGATATCTAGAGTCCAGCATTGCGGGTGAGCGGCCTCGGAATGATTTTATGAAATACTCGATCTTCTCGCTCGCCCGTGCCGCCCTCTCCGGCCACAAGAACTGGCAGCCGACCTGGCGCGATGCGGCGCCAAAGGATCGCTACGACGTGGTGATCATCGGCGGCGGCGGGCACGGGCTCGCCACCGCCTGGTTCCTCGCCAGCGAGTTCGGCATCCGCAACGTCGCTGTGCTGGAAAAGGGCTGGATCGGCTCCGGCAACGCCGGCCGCAACACCACCATCATCCGCTCCAATTACGGCCTGCCCGGCAATACCGGCTTCTACGAATTGTCGATGAAGCTGTGGGAGCGGATGGAGCAGGACCTCAACTACAACGCCATGGTCAGCCAGCGCGGCGTGCTCAACCTCTACCATTCCGACGCGCAGCGCGACGCCTTCGCCCGGCGCGGCAACACGATGCGCATCAACGGCATCGATGCCGAGCTGCTCGACCAGGCGGCGCTGCGCAAAATGCTGCCATTCCTGAATTTCGAGAATGCGCGCTTTCCAATCCAGGGCGGGCTGCTGCAGCGCCGCGGCGGCACGGCCCGTCACGACGCCGTGGTCTGGGGCTATGCGCATGCGGCGAGCGCGCTCGGCGTCGACATCATCCAGAATTGCGAAGTCACCGGCTTCACGCGCGACGCCAACGGCAGGGTCGCCGGCGTCGAGACGTCGCGCGGCGAGATCGGCGCTGGGAAAGTCGGCATGGCGGTGGCGGGTTCCTCCTCGCGCGTCGCGGCTATGGCGGGGCTTCGCCTGCCGATCGAAAGCCATGTGCTGCAGGCCTTCGTCTCGGAGGCGATCAAACCGCTGCTTCCCAATGTTATGACCTTCGGCGCCGGACATTTCTATGTCAGCCAGTCGGACAAGGGCGGGCTCGTCTTCGGCGGCGACATAGACGGCTACAATTCCTACGCCCAGCGCGGCAATCTGCCGGTTGTCGAGGATGTTTGCGAAGGCGGCATGGCGCTGATCCCGATGATCGGCCGCGTGCGGTTGTTGCGCCAGTGGGGCGGCATCATGGACATGTCGATGGACGGCACGCCGATCATCGACAAGAGCCCCGTCGACGGCCTCTACATCAATGCCGGCTGGTGCTATGGCGGCTTCAAGGCGACGCCGGGCTCGGGCTTCGTCTTCGCTCATCTTCTGGCGCGCGATCAATCGCACAAGGAAGCCGCGCTCTTCCGCCTCGACCGCTTCCAGCGCGGCGCCATGATCGACGAGAAGGGCCAGGGCGCCCAACCGAACCTGCATTAGAGATTGAGCATGATGTTATCCAAAAACCGCTTCACACTTTTTGGCATCATGCTCTGAGGCCGCCAGAAGACCATGCGTATTACCTGTCCTTTCTGCGGCGAACGCGAGCTCGGCGAGTTCACCTATCTCGGCGACGCCAAGCCACAGCGCCCGTCGGCCGATGCCGGCGAGGACGCCGTCTACGACTACGTCTATCTGCGCGACAACATCGCCGGCGTGATGAGCGAGCACTGGTACCATGGCGGCGGTTGCCGGGCGTGGCTGAAGGTCACCCGCAACACGCTGACGCATGAGATTTCGGCGGTCGAGGCGGCTGCAGGCGCCGGCGCCGCCAAGGTTGGTGCGTGATGGCCGGCGATCAGGCAAATCGTCTCACATCCGGCGGCCTCATCGACCGCTCGACCGCGCTCAGCTTCCGCTTCGACGGCGAGAATTTTTTGGGCTTCAAGGGCGACACGCTGGCTTCCGCGCTGGTCGCCAATGGCGTCAAGCTGGTCGGCCGCTCGTTCAAGTACCATCGCCCGCGCGGCATCCTGACCGCCGGCTCGGAAGAGCCGAACGCGCTGGTCGAATTGCGCAGCGGCGCCAGGCGCGAGCCGAACACCAAGGCGACGACGGCCGAGCTCTATGAGGGCCTGGAAGCCGCCAGCCAGAATCGCTGGCCGTCGCTCAATTTCGACGTCATGTCGGTCAACCAGTTGTTCGCGCCGATCTTCGTCGCCGGCTTCTACTACAAGACTTTCATGTGGCCGGCAAAATTCTGGGAAGCGATCTACGAGCCGGCGATCCGCCGCGCCGCCGGCCTCGGTCGCGCGGCGGGCGTTTCCGATCCCGACCACTATGACAAGGCCTGGGCGCATTGCGACGTGGTGATCGTGGGTTCCGGGCCGGCTGGTCTGGCGGCAGCCCTTGCAGCCGGCCGTAGCGGCGCCCGCGTCATTCTGTGCGAGGAGGATTTTGTCCTCGGCGGGCGGCTGCTTGCCAATGGCGGCACGATCGACGGATTGCCCGCCGCTGAATGGGTTGCTCGCACGGTTGCCGAACTCGAAGCGCTGCCCGATGTGCGCATCATGACGCGCACGACTTTGTTCGGCGTTTATGACGGCGGCACCTATGGCGCGATCGAGCACGTCAACGACCATCTGCCGGTGCCGCCGGAACATCAGGTGCGGCAGCGGCTGTGGCGGATCGTGGCCAGGCGCTGCGTCGTCGCGGCCGGCGCGATCGAACGTCCCATCGTCTTTGCCGGCAACGACACGCCCGGCGTGATGATGGCATCGGCCATGCGCAGCTACATCAACCGCTACGCGGCCGCGCCGGCCAGGCGCATCGCGCTCTTCACCAATAACGAAGACGGCTGGCGCACCGCCGAGACGGCGATCGCCGCCGGGCTGCAAGTGGCGGCGGTGATCGATGCGCGGCCGGATGTTTCGCCGGCGCATCGCTCGCTGGCCAGCAAGGGCGGCTTTCCGGTGCTGCACGGTTCGGTCTCCGCTGTTGATGGCGGCAAGACCGGCGTGCGCAAGATTTCCGTCTCGCTGACCGGCGGCGCGCGCGCCGAGGTCGAGGCGGACGGGCTTGCCGTCTCGGGCGGCTGGAATCCGGCGGTCGGCCCCACCTCCTACCATCGCGGCCGGCCGAAATGGCGCGACGACATCGCCGCCTTCGTGCCGGACGGCGTGCCGCCCGGCATGGCCGCGGCTGGCGCGGCCAACGGCGCGTTTGGGCTTGGCGCCTGCCTGCGCGAAGGGTTCGAGGCCGGCGCCGCCGCGGCACGCGATGCCGGACGCAGCGGCAATATCGGATCGATGCCGGCCGCCGACGACGAAATCTTTTCGATCACTCCGCTCTGGCATGTCGCCGGCAAGGGCAAAGCCTTTGTAGACCAGCAGCACGACGTCACCGCTTCCGATGTCGAGCTGGCGCAGCGCGAGGGTTTTCAATCGGTCGAACATCTGAAGCGCTACACCACGCTCGGCATGGCGACCGACCAGGGCAAAACCTCGAATGTCGCCGGCCTCGCCATCATGGCGGCGGTCAGCGGCAAATCCATTCCCGAGACCGGCACGACGATCTACCGGCCGCCCTATGTGCCGGTCGCCATCGGCGCGTTCGCCGGCCATCACCGCGACGAGAATTTTCATGCGACGCGGCTGACGCCGTCACATCACTGGGCGGCCGAACTAGGCGCGGTGTTTGTTGACACCGGCCTGTGGAAACGGGCGCAGTGGTATCCGCGCGCGGGCGAGAAGGACTGGCTGGAATCGGTGACGCGCGAGGTCAAGGCAGTGCGCTCAGGCGTCGGCTTCTGTGACGTCTCGACACTCGGCAAGATCGACGTGCACGGCCCGGACGCCGGGGCCTTCCTCGACCGCGTCTACATCAACGCCTTCTCCAGCCTCGCCGTCGGCAAGGGGCGCTACGGGCTGATGCTGCGCGAGGACGGTATCGTTTATGACGATGGCACGACCTCGCGGCTGGCCGAGGACCACTATTTCCTCACCACCACGACAGCCAAGGCCGGGCTGGTGATGCAGCATCTGGAGTTTTGCCGGCAGGTGCTGTTCCCCGAACTCGACGTGCAATTGACCTCGGTCTCCGACCAATGGGCGCAGTTCTCGATTGCGGGACCGAAGACCCGCGACCTCTTGCAGGAGATCGTCGATCCGGCCGAAGACCTGTCGAACGAAGGTTTCCCGTTCATGGGCGCGCGCGAGGTCAAGCTGCGCGGCGGCCTGAAAGCGCGGCTGTTCCGCATTTCCTTCTCCGGCGAGATGGCGTTCGAGATTTCGGTGCCGGCACGTCATGGCGAAGCGATGGCGCGCAATTTGATGATTGCGGGCGAGCCATTCGGCGTGACGCCTTACGGCACCGAAGCGCTCGGTGTGATGCGCATCGAAAAAGGCCATGTCGCCGGACCCGAGCTCAACGGCACCACCACGGCGGGCGATCTCGGCCTCGGCAAGATGATGTCGACCAAGAAGGATTTTATCGGCCGCGTCATGGCCCGCCGCGAGGCTTTGGTCGCGCCCAACCGGCAGGTGGTCGTCGGCATCAAGCCGACCGACAAGGCGCGCCGCCTGCGCTCAGGCGCGCACATCATTCCGAAAGGCGAGACCCCCGGCCCCGAGAATGACCAGGGCTATGTCACCTCGGTCTGCTTCTCGCCGGTGCTCGACCAGTGGATCGGGCTCGGCCTCGTCGAGCGCGGCCGCGAGCGGATCGGCGAGATCGTACGCGCGCATGATCCGCTGCGCTCAGAGGACTACGATGTCGAGCTCTGCAATTCCGTCTTCTACGATCCGGATGGAGGGCGCCAGCGTGGCTGAGTTTTCCTGGGACGTCCGCAGCCCGCTCGAGCGAGCACTGATCGCCGGCCCTTACGGCGCGCAGGGCGACTCCGGCGTGGCGCTGACCGAGATCCGCAATTTCGACCTCGTGCAGGTGATGGCGCGGCGCGGCAAGGCCGGCGAGATGATAGCGGCTGCGAAGGCGCGCTTCGGCGTTGCCGCGCCGGAGACGCCCAAGGCGATCGGCACGTCCGACGCGTCGCTGATCTGGTCGGGACCGGACCAGTTCCTCGTGCTGTCCAAAGGCGGCAAGCATTCGATTGAGGCGCTTGCACCCGTCTTTGCCGGCTCGGCTTCGCTGTCCGACCAGTCGCATGCGCGGGCGCTGATCAGCGTCTCCGGCGACAAGGCGCGCGCGATGCTCGCCAAGCTGTCGTCGATCGATTTGCATTCCGATGTGTTCGGCGTGGGCGCGGCGGCCGCGACCTCGATGGATCACACGAGCGTCACGCTGTGGCGCGGCGCGGATCGCAACGGACAGGCGGTGTTCAACCTGCTGGTGTTCGCGACCTTCGCCGAGAGCCTGTGGCACACGATTCTGGATTCGACCGCTGAGTATGGCGTGACGATCGGCCATTCCGAGGAATTTTAAGTCCACAATCGGAAACCTCGGCGCTGCCCCTCATCTGCCTGCCGGCATCTTCTCCCCGTATACTGACGGGGAGAAGGGGTTGGCCGCAACGACGGCACTCCGATCCGCAGCGTTGGCGATTGGCGAAATCGATGGCGGCAGCGTCCTTCGCCCCGTTCACGGGGAGAAGGTGCCCGAAGGGCGGATGAGGGGCGGCGCCGACGTTCGAAGGACAAGCATGTCGGCAACCACCTTGCGGCGATCGCACCCAGAGCACCACACCTTCTTGCCAAAAGCCCTCACCCTGCTATTCTCTCAGCGAAAATAATTTTACACACAGGCAAACTTTTTTCTCGCTCGGAGGAGGGTTTGAGATGAGCCAGTCGCCCTACCCCGCCGTCCTGTCCGGGCCGCCCAAGCCCAGCCTGATCCTGAGGCCCGGCGAGATCCGCCTGCCGCCGGGCCTGGAGCGCTACACAGTGCAGGGCAATGGCGCGGTGCAAATCGACGTCGAGGCGGGCGACAGCGTGAGTGTGACCAATGTCGAGGGCGGGCAGCCTTGCGAATTGCTGGCCTGGGATAAAACGGGGATCACCGATCCCGGCATTTTCGGTGAGAGGTCGAACAGCAATGCGGCCGGCATCAAGGCGCTCCTTGCTGAAGGGGACGACAGTCTCTCGGCGGTTCGCCTCAGCCTCGAGCGCCGCAAGGTGGAGCTCGACCAACCGAAAGCCGTGCGCGTGTTCGGCGGCGCCACGCCGGCCGGCACCGAGCAGAGTTTTTCCGTGCGGCGCGACGGCGCGCTGCTGATCGCCGCGCCCGGGGGGCCTATGCTGGTCGACGGTCACAACACGGCGACGCCGCTGACCGTCCTGGTGGGCCGCGCGACGATCCGGCTGAAGACAAGAGGGCAGCTTGCCGATCCGCTCGCCGATCCGGTGCTCGATCTCAGGGTTCATTCGGCGACCGCCGAATCCTATTTCGTCAGGGCCGGCGACTATCTGCAGATCATCGACGTCGACGGCCGGCAGTGCACCGATTTCCAGTGCTTTTCGGCGCGCAAGCTGGACAAGGGGCACGACCTGCCACTCGACGTGACGACGACGCGCACGCTGATGGGCTCGGCCTATCCGATGCCCGGCCTGCATTCGAAATATTACGATCAGGACATGGAACCGCTGGTCGAGGTGGTGCAGGACACATGCGGCCGGCACGATGCCTTCGCGCTCGCCTGCGCCGCCAAATATTACGACGACATCGGCTATCCCGGCCACACCAACTGCTCGGAGAATTTCAACAAGGCGCTTGCCGACAGGGGTGTCACGGCCCGCGCCGGCTGGATGGCCATCAACTTCTTCTTCAACACGGCGATCGACGCGCATGGCGTGATGGTGTCGGACGAACCCTGGTCGCGGCCGGGCGACTATGTTTTGCTGCGCGCGCTGACCGACATCGTCTGCGTGTCCTCGGCCTGCCCGGACGACACCACGCCCGCCAATGGCTGGGACCTCACCGACATCCATGTGCGGACCTATTCCGGCCAGCACAAATTCTCGCGAGCGATCGCCAGACGCATGAAGCCCGACTCGGAACCGAAAATGACCCGCGAGACAGCCTTTCATTCGAGCTTTGCCAAGCACACGCGCGATTTCGTCGAATACAGGGGCTATTGGCTGGCCAATTCCTTCGCCAAGGAAGGTCCCATCGCCGAATACTGGGCCTGCCGGCAGGACGCCGTGATCATGGACCTGTCGCCGCTGCGCAAGTTCGAGGTCACGGGACCGGACGCCGAGGCTCTGCTGCAATACACGCTTACCCGCGACGTCAAGAAGCTCGGCGTCGGCCAGGTCGTCTATACGGCGATGTGCTACGAGCATGGCGGCATGATCGACGACGGCACGCTGCTCAGGCTCGGCAAGGACAATTTCCGCTGGGTCGGCGGCGACGATTTCTCAGGCGAGTGGTTGCGCGAGACGGCCAAGAAGCTCGGCCTCAACGTGCTGGTGCGCTCCTCCACCGACCAGATGCACAACATCGCCGTGCAGGGCCCGAAGAGCCGCGACATCTTGAAGGAGGTCGTCTGGACCTCGCCGGTGCAGCCCTCGATCGGCGAGCTCGAATGGTTCCGCTTCGCCGTCGCGCGCATCGGCGGCGGCAATGGCGTTCCGGTCGTGGTCTCGCGCACCGGCTATACGGGCGAGCTCGGCTACGAGATCTGGTGCCATCCGCGCGACGCCGAAAAGGTGTTCGACGCCGTCTGGGAAGCCGGCCAGCCGCACGGGCTGAAACCGATGGGCCTGCAGGCGCTGGACATGGTGCGCATCGAGGCCGGGCTGATCTTCGCCGGTTATGAATTCTCCGACCAGACCGATCCGTTCGAGGCCGGCATCGGCTTCACCGTGCCGCTCAAGACCAAGGCCGACGATTTCATCGGCCGCGACGCGCTGATCCGGCGAAGGGAGCATCCGCAGACGAGGCTCGTCGGCCTCGACATCGACGCCAGTATCCCGGTCGGCCATGGCGACTGCGTCCATGTCGGCCGTGCCCAGATCGGCGTCGTCACTTCCGGCATGCGCTCGCCGGTGCTCGGCAAGACCATCGCGCTCGCAAGGCTCGACGTCACCCATGCCGAGATCGGGACGGAGGTCGAGATCGGCAAGCTCGACGGCCATGCCAAGCGACTGCCGGCGCGCGTCGTCGCCTTCGCGCATTACGACCCTCAGAAGACCAAGCCGAGATCCTGATCTTTCCCTTCTCCCCTTGTGCGCCGAGACGGATGAGCGACTA
>CCNC01000179.1 GCA_000824845.1 Mesorhizobium sp. ORS 3359
TATCGACGCGCTGGCAAGGGGACGTTCGTTGCCAAGCGTCACATCGGTCGGGACTTGCTTACTTTTTCAGGATTTTCGGAAGAAGCAGTAGCACGCGGCTTCCGGCCGGGTACTAGGCATATGACGGTCGGCTGGCGTCCCGCTGACGCCGTGGCAGCAGCACTTAACGTGCCGACCGAAGAGAGCGTCTTGACCATCGAGCGTCTGCGCACGATCGACGATGAGGTCGTAGCTGTCGAGACAGTTTCGTTCGTCGCGGCAATCGGGCGCCACATGGAAAAGCTTGACCTTGCAGACACCTCTTTCACGGAGATTCTTGAGCAGCACCTTGGTGTGCCGCTTGTCCGAGCCAAGCAGGAGATACGGGCCGGCATCGCGCGTGCCAGACTGGCAAAAGCACTCGACGTATCGAGCGGCACTGCGGTACTGCAAATTGATCGTACCGCCTTCGACGCGGCCGATCGGGTTATTTACTTTTCGTCCTCGTCCTACCGAGCCGATCGCTACATTTACACCGGCTGGATTGAGCGCAAGAGCACCTCGATCGCTCAACCACGCCAACTCGTCGGCGGGAGCAGATGATGCCCACTTGCGAGGTTTACGTCGTCGGCTCGTACGGCGTTGCGTTTTGGATTGTGGGCGGTGTGCCAGCGCCGGGCGAAACCCTGCTCGGGTCGGGGTTTGCCTTTGGAAATGGTGGCAAGGGCTCCAACCAGGCTATCGGAGCTGCACGACTCGGCGCCAGATGCAAACTGCTGGCGCGCGTTGGTGCCGACAAATTCGGCGACGAGGCACTGCAACTCTGGCGCGCCGAAGGCGTCGACTGCTCGGCGGTGAGGCAGATTGCTAGGACACCGACGATGGCCGGGATCATCATTCTCGACGTCGACGGCGAGAACCGCATAATCACCGATCCCGGCGCCAACGCGCGACTCACGGCGACCGATGTCGAAACCTTCGCAGCCACCTGGAAGAGCCCGGGCATCCTGATCACGCAACTTGAGATCCCCGTCGAGACAGCGGCCCGCGCGCTCGCCATCGGCAAGGCGCGGGGACTGACGACCATCCTTAATCCCGCACCTGGACGCGCCCTACCGAAAGAAATCTTTGCCGACGTTGACATCTTAACGCCGAACCAGTCCGAAGCACGCATTCTGCTGGGGCTCGACGCCGACGATCGGCAGGCCGATGCTGACTTGGCGGCAAGACTGCGCGGCCTCGGCGTGAAGTACGTCGTCATGACGCTGGGAGCGGACGGTGCCTTGATTGCCGGTCCCGAAGGACTAACCAGGGTCGCGAGCTACCCAGTAGATGTCGTCGACACTACCGGGGCCGGAGATGCATTCAACGGGGCACTCGCTGCAGGACTGGCCAATGGATTGGAACTCGCTGATGCCGTTCGCCGGGGCACTGCGGCGGGCGCCCTCGCGGTGACGAAGAAGCTCGTGGTTCCGGCGTTGCCCGATGACAGTCAGATATCAGATTTGATGAACCACCGGACTGCTTGCGAATGAAGATTAAGGTTGCTTTCCTTCCCACTAGTCCCCTGCCTATTGTCGGAGACGTGTGCATTGTCGTTGATGTGATCCGCGCCACAACAGCTCTCGTCGGACTTTTCGACGCCGGCAGCGATCGTGTGTTTGTCGGAGGATTTCGCTCGGACGTCACCAAAGCGCGCGCCGCCGTGGGCGAGAAAGGCGTTATTTGCGCGGAGCTGGATGATGGGTCAACGCCCCTCGGATTCGATTATGAGCCCTCGCCTTCCCTCCTGTCCCGACTCGATCTGTCGGGTTGCTCCGCGATGCTGGCAACGGCCAACGGCACGCCAGCCATTCTCGCGGCAGTTCGCGAAGGCGCAGCGTTAATACTGCTTGGTTCGCTTCGAAACCTTGATGCGGTTACCCGGCGTGCGCTCGCGGAAGCGTCATCTCGCAATGCAGACATCACGATAATCTGCTCAGGCCAATTGCGGAACTCACGTGTTGCAATTGAGGATAGCTATTGCGCCGGACTGATCGTTTCTCGATTTTGTGAGCTGGCGAAGGATGACGCTGTTGAACTAGACGACTCTGCCTTGCTTGCTCACGGCTTCACAACCTCGCAAAATAGTGCAGTAAAGGTGTTACTGGGCTCGATGACCGGGCGCCGCTTCATCAGCAACTGCCGGCAGAACGACGTGGAGTTCTGTGCGCTCATCAATGAATCTACAATTGTTCCGGTCGTGGCCGCGCAAGGCGAAGACTGCGATCATCCGGTGTTTCTCCTCGATGCGTGATAGCGCAGACGCCATCAGATTGATCAGTGGCCGACCTCGCGTCTTGGCCACAGCAGACCTCACCCCGGAAGGCGTCGCCTTGCTCCGCGAAATTAGCGAGCTCAAATTGCTCGGCTGGGCAGCCGGCGAGTGGTTTTGTGATCGCAAGCAGCTAATGGACGCAATTGCAGAAGCCGAGGTTGTGATAGCGGGATATGAGTGCTTTGACGAAGCGCTACTGGCTGCTGCACCACAGCTTCGCGTCATCCTGTCAGTACGCTCGGCCCCGCAAGCAAACATCGATGTGGCGGCCGCAACGGCGCGCGGGATCGCCGTCTTACACACTGTCGGGCGCACGGATCACGGGGTTGCAGAGTTCACGGTTGCTCTCGCACTGGGGCTTACTCGACACCTTATCCCTGCCAGTGCATGGATAAGATCCCGCTCCCCTGACTTCGACGCCGGGGAGGACTTTTATCGCGGCACGGTATGGGGTCGCGGCGCAGGGGCTCCGCAACTCGCATTCACTGGCATCGAGTTGCATGGTCGCACACTCGGTATCGTCGGCTTTGGGGCAATCGGTCGTGCCGTCGCCGAAAAGTTTTCCGGCTTTGGCATGAGAATTATCGCCCATGACCCTTATGTCGACACCGCCGAGTTGAAAACCGTCGGAGTCGAACCGGTCTCACTTGACCAACTTCTGGCACGCTCGGCGATCGTGACGTTGCATGCGCGGCTCAGCACGCAAACGCGCGGCATGATCGGCGCAGATGAGCTCGAGCAGATGGGGCGCGGCGCATATCTCATCAACACCGGCCGGGCAGGCCTTATCGACGCTGGCGCGCTACTACGAGCCTTGGATCGCGAACAGATCGCTGGTGCCGCGCTGGACGTTTTTGATACCGAGCCGCCTTCGGCGACGGATCCGCTTGCTACTCATCCGCGCGTCCTTGCGACGCCTCACATCGCCGCGTGGACCGAAGAAATGCGCGTACGTCACACCCGCAGCATTGTGCAAAACCTGCAGCGGCTCTTGGCCGGTAAACCCGGCAATCTGTCGAACCCCGAAATTCTCACGATGGCCGCGAGGACCCTGCCTTGAAAATCATCGATGTCGCCTCGCGCCTCTATCACATCCCGCCGACGGTCTCCTGGGAGGACGCCACACACCGCGTCGCGAACCTCGAATTCATCATCACCCGCGTGACCACAGACGCTGGAATTGTGGGCGAGGGCTTTGCCTACACGACAGGGATTGGCGGAAGCGGTATCCTCGCCCTGATCGATGATTATTGCCGAACGATGCTTATCGGACAAGATCCGCGACAGATCGAACGACTTTGGTCGTTCCTCTACGGCCAATTGCATCGCAGCGGCACCGGGGGAATTAACACCCTCGCATTGGGCGCGATCGACATCGCGCTATGGGATGTTGCGGCCAAGTGGCACGACGTTCCACTATTCCGTCTTCTCGGCGCGCGCCGTGACAGCATCCCGACCTATGGCAGTGGCATAGACCTCTTCCTCGACAGCGATGCTCTGCTTAACCAGGTCGATGGATTCCTGGCAGCGGGACACAAGGCGGTGAAGATCAAAATCGGTCGGGACAACGCCGAAGAAGATTTCGATCGTATCGTAGCTGTGAAGAAACTGATCGGTCCCACGCGACGACTGTTCGTCGATGCCAATCAGCGCTGGAATGTGGCCGACTGCATGATCCGCCTGCAGAAGCTTGCGGCGTTCGATCTTGGCTGGATCGAAGAGCCTCTTCATGCCGAGGATATTCGCGGGCACGCCGACCTCCGAGGCTTCGTAGGGCTGCCCATTGCAGTCGGCGAGAGCCTATATACTCGGCATCAGTTTGCCGATTATCTCCAGGCCAACGCCGTCGACGTCGTACAAGCGGACGTGTGCCGTGTCGGAGGTATCAGCGAGTGGCTGAAGATCGCCAATCTGTCAGCGTCCTTCCATCGCACCATGGCGCCCCACTACATGTCCGAACTGTCCGTCGCGGTGATGTGTGCGATCGACAACGCGGATATCCTCGAATGCGTGCACGGCGGAAGCTTCTCCGAGATGGGCGTGCTTCAAACAACGCTTCGCCTTGAGAACGGAGAGGCCTTCCCATTTGAAGTACCTGGACATGGGGTGGTGTTCGATGACAAAAAACTCGAACCCTTCGCTGTTGATCCTGCCGAACTGCGGAAGCGGAATATGCAGAGTGCAAAGTAAATGCGGCTTCACCACGCTTACACGGCGTTTGATTGTCACAACCTCCTGGGCGAAGGATGCAACTGGAGCGCATCGGACCAGAGCCTATGGTGGACTGATATTGAAGCAAAGTGCGTGTTCCGATGGGACGACAACTGGAGGGCTGCAGCAGTACGGCAACTTCCCAATCGTGCGGCGTTCGTCTTTCCACGCGCGCGTGGCGGCTTCGTGCTTGGCTTTCCTAAATGTATTGCTATCACGGACCCGACCTTCACCGACTTCTCAAAAGTGGCGGAGATCGAGCCGCACCTCGCGCACACCCGCGTCAACGACGCGGCGATCGATCCTTTCGGCGGAATCGTCGTGGGCACATATAATGAATGCGGCCGTGAGCCAGTCGGAAGCGTCTATCGCGTCGCGCCCGATGGCAAGGTCGCCTGGCTATTCGGTGGCGTAGCGGCGGCCAACGGACTGGCTTTTTCGCCCGATGGGCAGATCATGTACTTCACCGACACAGCGGAGGGCACCATCCGCCGCTTCGCCTTGGCTCCGCAATTTGTGGGTCTTGCCGAGATAGGCGCACTGGCAGGCCCGAACATCGCCCCGGGATCGCCTGATGGCGCCACCGTGGACATTGAAGGGGGCTACTGGAGCGCCAGGCTACGAGGCGGCTGTGTCGTCCGTATCGATCGAAGCGGTCACCTCACTGATCGCGTGGATATGCCAAGTATGGCGCCGACCTGCGCGGCACTGGGCGGCGAAGATCTGAGAACGTTGTTCATAACCTCACGGCGAACCAGGCAATCATCTGATGAACTTCTTCAATTTCCCGAGTCCGGCAACCTCTTCCGCGTCAACGTCGGTCGGGCTGGCCCGCCGCCCTTCAGTTGCAGAGTCTAACTCTAGCTCTGGGCTGGGTGTTCGACCGCCACGCAAGACCCAGGACGCGGTTTGTATCCTTGCATTTATCTAAACGCGTGGGACTTGGTTTAACCCGACCAGGGAGGGTGATGAGCAGTTCCACCGGTTCGTGGGGAACTGCCCACTATCCACGTGGCGTCCTCTTCGGCCAAGTTGCCGGGACCCTGATGAAGGACGAGAAGTGGTTCACCATTTCGGACAGCGCTTCGTCTCGATCTTCTCCGCCCTGCGCAACCTTTTTCGTTTCACCTTGCTCAAGACAGTCCGCTTGCGCGATCCATTTTTGCCCGTCTGAACGCAATAGGGAGTGGAAGGCCGTGCCGAACGATGGCGCCAGCGGTGTACCTCTGTCCCGTCAGATGCAGCTTCCGCTAACCCTACCTCCATCAATTTTAACCCTTCTTCATAAAAACATCACAAAGACCCGGTTGCACATAACGCAGCTGTTCTCAACATAATCAAACACTTAGCATAGCCCCTCGCGCTCCCGTGCCTACGTTGACGACAAATCCACAACTGATAGTGTTGGCGAACAGTTTGATAAGGCCCAGCGGATCGATCAATTGTCGCATTTCCTTTTGACGTGAGCCGCATGCAAGAACTGGGTAAATGTTGCGATAGGGATATCGTCTGGCGGTAGAACAGCGAAGTTTTGCTCAGCAACTGGTTTGAACCCACGCCCCTGAACTCAGTTCAGGACATCCCTTTTTTAATTGCTGGCTCCTTGAAAACTCCGCAGCGGAAGCGGTTGCCGCAGACCTCGACAATTGGCGATGCGGAGGGCCTGAACCGGCGAGTGAACGACAAGTGCGAGTTCTCATAGCAATATTGCGCTTGCGCTTAGGAGAAACAATATGCAGCTCATACTGGACCGCTTGGCAGCAAAGATAAGGCAAGCCGATATTGTTCAGAAGTCTTCCGGAAGCCTACCTACTGAGGACTTGCTCGATCCTGACTTCCTACCGCATATTCCCGGAAACGACATCTATCAGTTCGTCGGTCACTCTGATGCAATGTTTCCCGATGGAGGCGGTCTAACAGAACACTTCTACAAACGGCGGACCCCGGAGGATAGCCCGCTCTTGGGAGGACTAAGTGATACACGTGATAAGGCGCAAATAAAGGTCATGGATATCCCGACTATTCTCGACGACTTCGGGGAGTCAGCAAAGATACTTTCACTTGACTGTTTTGATACCTTGCTATGGCGCAAGACAGCGACACCTAAAGACGTTTTCGCCGTTCTGGCCGGCAATCCCGTCGCGCGAAGATTAGGGATAACTCCCAACCAACGTATTAGAGCAGCTGCGCGTGCCCATCGCGCCAAGCTTTTAGAGACCGGATCCGGCGAGATCGATATCGGTGACATTTATCGGCTTTTTACATCGCTTTCTGGTGAGGAACGGGAGCTATTGGCCGAGGAGGAAATCCAGACTGAAATAACTGTTTGTTTTGCATTTTCACCGTACGTAGATCTGATCAGGCTGGCGCACGCCCGTGGTATCAAAATCATCGTCGTAAGTGATACGTATTTGCGCGAAGGAGAGTTAAGACGCCTCTTGGCTCGGCATTTGCCTCCAGACGTTATGCAAGCAATCAGCAGGATTTACTGCTCTGTCGATTATGGGACATCGAAGAGCCACGCCCTTTTTCAGGTTGCAATCAGAGACTGGGGAGTGCCTCCGTCACAAATGCTTCACATTGGAGATAATGACGTAGCCGATGCGGAAGCGCCGCGGAGATTGGGGGTACGGGCTCTGCATTTTGTGCCGTTTGATCGTGAGGTTGCACAGTTTTTGCGTCTACAGGACGCTGCGTCGTCGTTGATTTTACTCGAACAGGCGGCACCTGAAGCAGGTGTTTTGCCGCGCTATAGTCCATTTCTGCCGGTTTTTGCTGTAGCAAACCTGCAGCCGTACGCGCCTGAAACGGTGATCGGCTACATGTCGTTTGGCCCGGTGCTATACGCCTATGCTCGTTTTCTTATGGATGAGGTGGAGGCACTACAACAGCAGGGCAAGCGGGTAAAAGTCTTCTTTCTGTTGCGCGATGCTTATCTCCTTTCAGCTGCGTGTGAAGCCTATGCGAGCAAGCCCGTCGGCAAGCTGGTGCGACTCCGCAAATTCTTTGCTGTTGCAGCCTCTTTCAAAACCCGTGCCGATGTCGACTATTACATCAGCGGGATCGATCCCGCGTATGACAACCTTCATGCCACTGCCAGGCAACTCTTGCTCCCGCCGGAAGTGACCGAATTGTTAATACGGCTCACCCATCAATCTGGTGATCCAAAAGCAGCGTTCCATCAGTTGCTTCATGACGACGATGTTCTTGAGCTGATATTTAGGCGCTCTTCTGCTTTGCGGGCTCGTTTATTGCGGTATATGTCGAAGGAATTGGAGCTTGAGGAAGGCGATACCGTCATCTTGGCGGACATAGGCTATAATGGCCAAACGCAGGAATATTTAGTCCGCAGCTTCAAAGACAAATTGAAAGTTGACATAATTGGCCGCTATCTTGTTACCTCAGACGAACCATACCGTGCGGCGAATAGCAAAGCACTCATTACGTCGCCATGGTGGAGCTACACTTTGTTTGAGCTGTGCTGCGCAGTCAAGGAAGGAGCGGTTGTGGACTATGGTGTTGATGGCGATCCGGTTTTTGGGGAGATAAAACAGAGCGAGGAGCAGTACGAGAAGGTTGCCAATGTTCAAGCTGAATGCCTGCGGTTCATCAATGATGCGCGGACGTTGTTTACAGAAGCTGGTATGACGCACGAGTATTCTATTCTGCAGGGGGCCGCCCATGCAGCTCTATTCCGTCATGCCTACATGCCCGTTGAAGCGGAGCTTGAATATTTCAAGGACTTCCAGCACGACAAGTTTATGGGACTAGATCGCAAGAAGACAATCTACCATCTAGAAAGCGCCTGGAGGAGTGCGAGGCGCCAGCCCTCACCTTGTCGGCTGGGTGCCTATGAAACGCGCAGCTTGGGGCTTGATTTCACATTCAGCGGTCTTGTGCAAAGACGATTTCAACTTGATCTGGGCCCGGAAGATATGAATGTGCGTTTTTCACCTCTGGAAGTGTCGATATTGGGAGCGCACGAACCCAAGGTCTTCTTGCTTAGAGCACACCATCTGCACGACGGATATTTCTCCATTGTGCTTCCATTTGTAAGCTTTACCAGCGTGAGAATACTTCTTGGGAAACACTATAAATGGCTGCAAATCGATGAGATACAACTGATAGAGGGAGATTTCCACCAAGCAAGTCTGGCAGCAGGCGTGTGTAAGAGCGTCTCGCATGCTCTCGATTTAGAAGAAATCGACCGGGCTGGACAGATTTATCGGTGCCTGTCAGAATCAAGTGTCGCGATAATCCGTCCCGTTGATTTGCAACATCTCGGAACAGCTCATTACTATCGTATGATCTTTCGCCCATTGGTTTTGAGGGCATCTGATCCGCAGTGGTGGCCAGGTGCCTCGCAATAAAGTAGGAAAATTCGTGCTGCCACGACCTGCGCGAGCGGCTGGAGGATCTGGAGGCCAGCGATGGTCGTCCATGCTTTGCTGGTGAGTAGGCTGCTTCGCCCGCCCCGGTGATGCTGCTTGCTGTGAATGGCATCGGTCCGGAGTTTACCGCCTCTTGTGGTCGGAAGGTTTGCCCCGCCATTGCGATAACGGGCGACAGCTTGCCTGTGCCGGCCTGTCGTCGATCCCGTGCGATGAGAGAAACGTCGCACGTGGCGTAAGCACGAACGGGTGGAGTTTCGGCGATCGGTCGCCGCTCGGACCCGGCGCGACGGCTATGCCGTCTGCCAGTGTATCTGCGGCGGATCGAGACGGGCGTTCGGCTGGATCAGGACGATCACCAGGCAGGAGAAGACAAACTTGCGTGACCGCGACCTCCTCGGGTGGGCCTTCATCTTCGCGGCTCCGGCCTACAACGTGGTGCGGCCGCCAAAGCTCATTGCGGTGCCGATATGACTGCGCCCGCAGCCCCTGTGGATCGGCCGCTGACGGCATCGCCGGAGCCGAGTGGGATCGGAGCTGCCTCAATCTTGGCACCCCGCCATGATCACGATCGGCGAGCTCCTTCTATACAGGTAGCCTTCTCACCTTCTCGTCCCCCGCCCGCCGTGGGATCCCTATCGCCTAGCTTTTCAGCTCCGTTCTGCCCTTTGAGCGGCTTCACCAGCATTATGTGGCCTAAACAGTGCCGTGCGCACTGCGGCTCCCAACCTTGCTGCGGTCCCTATAGTGGGTCTCGCCGGCCTCAGGCCGAATGCGCGCCCGCCCGTTCGGCGAACGAAAGCTCCCAGGGTCGTCGATCGCAGAGGCGTAAGTGAGCGCGACGATCGGCGCCACTTCCGGTCTCGACATCACTCGCCTGGCTCTGGCATCAAGCGGAAACCAGTGCGCGAACCTTCTTCTCGAGAGCCCGGAACTCGCAAGCACGACGTACACAGAAAACGCATCACGGCCACCGTCTTTAGGTTCGGATTGCCAGCCCGCAATTCACCAGGGGCTAGTCGCGCTGTGTTGTCTTGCCGACCTTGGGCCCGAAGCTTCTTGCGGCTAGCGACTTGCAATGCACCGCCCGGAACCATCCAATAACCGAGGAAGTACGACCGTGTCCGGAAGCCGAACGCTACTATGCGACCGAAGCCGAAAGACAAGGGCATCTGGATCACGGATTGAAGAAGAGGGCCGAGAACCGCGGGACGAATCCGTCCTGCGCTCACGTCATATCGGCAAGCCCGCCGGACGGTTGGTTGGGCCGATGTCGGGAACCCGACAAAGTGTCGCGACCATTCTATCGGGTGGGGCGTATTTCACTCCTGCTAAGTAAGGAGCGCGCATTCCGGACCTGGCATGGCGATTGCTGGGATGAGAGCAAGAGCCGCCGCGATAGATCGGTCGCAACGGCCCGTCCCAAGAGCGCAGTTTGAACGGAGGGCGAATATGTTGTCCCAGTTTGAAAACCAGGCTATAAACCAAGAGATCACTAGGCTAAATCTGCCAAACTCTCGGATCAAGAACTTCGCGCCGGCTAGTTATGCACAGACCGGAGAAGACATTATTGTTGAAGGAATTCTTTCTGCAAGACTTTGCAAGAGCAAACGAATTTGGTCTAGCGTGTTCTATGTAGAGATCGGAGCTAATCACCCCATCTCTACCTCAAGTACCTATCTTATGTACCAAAGAGGCGCGCGAGGTGTTCTGGTTGAACCCAATCCTGAATTGGAAGCGCTGATCCGCACTGCGCGCCCGGAAGACGTTCTCGTGCAATCCGTTGTCTTGTCCGCTCCGCAAGCGTCTGCCACGCTCTTCATCGGAAACGCCCATGAGCTTTCCTCTGTGGATAAGGCGCATATTGAAAGTTTCGGCGACTTCGACGGCATAGGAGGTATCCGAGAACATATCGAGGTGAGTGCCATCGATATCAATGAACTATTGACCCCATATGCCAATAAGGTCGATTTCTTATCGATTGATTGCGAAGGACTGGATCACGATCTTGTTAGGGCCATTGACTACGAGCGCATCAGACCTGCTGTCATCCAATGCGAGCCAAGTGAGCATCGACTAAAGGGCAACAGGGCTCGGATCATCAATCTGATGGAATGCAGATCATACCGCCTTGCTGCAATGACCGACATCAACGTCATCTTTGAGCGGATTGACCTAGGCGTGTAGTCCCTGAGTGTGATGGTGCATCATGCGAGCCGTGCACCACCGGCGCCCAAAGCACCGGCCCGCAGAGCCCGCCGTTGCGGCGAACGGCATCGGGGCTGTCGGCAGAAACGTTCAGATAGCCGGCCACGGCGCGAGTGTTGCTGATGGTGCGTGGCTCGCCCGCCGCTCGAGCGGCCAAGCGGCTCGGCGAAGGATGCGCTCCATGCGCAGATCGGTCGCGGTGACGATGCGGTCGAGATCTTGCCACAAGCCGAATTCGATCATGGCGGTGACAAGATCGTAGGTGGCCAGCCGACACCCCCTGCCCCCTTGGCAGCCGAGGGCGGCATGTCGAGTGCGAAACGGCTACTTTCCCAGATTCTTGGATCCCGCGGCGCTGGCTTTCCCTGCAACAGCATCGGGAATGTGTCGCCAAGCAGGGTCGGCCCGGTCGAAGCAAAAAGGCGCACGCAGCCGCAGGCTTCACCGCTTGCACCTCGCGGCACGAGATAGTGCGGCTTTTGCGCATCCAAGGTGTCCACCTCGTAGCCGCCTGTGGTCTCGACCTCCCGGTCGAGCCGCTGCTTGGAGACACAATGGCGCAGGCGGTGCATGGGGCGCAGTGCGTCGGCCAAGTCGCTGAACCATTCGGGCGCGATGAGCTGCAGCATGATTGTTGGCTTCCTGGCAAGAATGCCCCTGCCATGGGAAGCCAAGCGTCAGGCCCAAACAGCCTGTGCAGCGGTACAGGTTAAAACGACTGCGTCAGCCGACAAATACTTCTTAAGCAGCCCACGAGCGCGCCTGCTCCTTCCTGTTTATGAGGCGCCGGAAGTACCGCCCTGCCAGTTAACCACTCGCGAGGGACCGCCGCAATCATTATGACGATGGGAGCCCACAGGTGCTCTCCGATCCCGAATTGCTTCACGCATTCCATGATGGCGCATCATCGCCCACGCGCCCCAAGCCGGTTGGTTCAGTCGGATTAAGCAGTGGCGCTTGTGCGACGGGCGCGGCGCGGAGTCCGATTATGGTGCTTAGCGCCGCGCTCCCCTCGCCCGATAAAAGGTTGACGGAAGGCGTTTGCCCCGTGTCACTTATGTCCGTGGTGAACGATATGATCCATGCACTCACTGGCAAGGGCGTCCGCGCACGAGCGGCAGCAATACGGACTGCTCGTCAATGCACGCATCGTACTGGGCACTCAGTTCCGTGGCGAGCGGCTTTCTTCATTGTGAGACTTGCCCCGCTTGAAGGATAGCGCGTCGGAACCGTCATCGCATTGACAACACGTTCTGTAATAGTCCTGACTGGGCATGGATGTCTCTCCTGGCATCGAAAGGTGCTCAGCAGAATTGGAGCACCCGAAATTAACCCTCAGGATTTCAGCAGCGCCTTCTTCGTGAAGCGAGGAACAAAAGCCGTGCAAGAAGTTGCCGGCCTCGCCGAAGCGATCGACTTTCTCAGCGAATGGCCTGAAGATCGCAGAGACGTTGTCCATGAGACGGCCCTGAGGGTGTGCTGCGAAGCACATGACAAACAGAAGTCTGTAAGCGTTGCGCGTAATGCTTTTCTCGGCTTCGCGACACGGGCCGGCATATTAGAAAATGTCGCCTGTGCGCAGCAGCAACCCGCATCGGGTCGCGGCGGCATGCAGGTGTCGACTTGGCCGACTTTGTGAGGTGAGCGCTTGATCGCAAATCAGACGACACGGTGACACTTTGGCCAGCACCGAAACGCGGCTGCACGGATTCCCGTCCTTTGGTACGCTGCCCAAGGGCGGCGGCCGTTTCAGTCCGCAAGGGCTGCCTGCGCCAGGGGGCGACGCCGTAATGGACGAGACCGCCTGAGAAAATCGGGCTGGGTTCACGAGCACCAGGTGCGCGCGCAGCGCGCACGCTCCGCTCAGAGCGCGCTATCCGATCCCCGCAAAGCTGGAAAACGGAACGCACCTCGTGCCCCTCCAGGCTTTGCTGCAATCCCGGCCCCAGGACCCGCTCCGACGCAACATCGGGACTGGCGCGATAGAGTCGATGCTTCTTGGGTCCAGTTCCTTTTCGGGCAAGGGCCTTCATGCCATTTTCTGGCAGGCTGGCGAAAAGTCTTTAGCCTCGGTTGGGTATTTTTGGTCCGCTTGTCACAATCCTCGCGGTCACCGGCAGGTAGAATGGCAGTCGCGAGGCTGGACGACCAGTTTCGTGCAGCTCGGCGCGATAGAGAGGGGCGCGTAACGTTCAAGCGCTGACGCCGCCGTGACAAGTGACCAACAAAAACAGTTCTCCAGAGGAAATGCACAGCGATCGGGAGGGATCGACGGACTGAACGAGGATGAGGGCAAATGGTGCGGCCTGGAGAACACTCCGCGATTGAACGCGTGCAAAAATGGCGGGCAGGTCCTGGCATAGTGCCACCGCTGCGGCGTTTTCGCGGTGGCAAATTCGATCTTGGAAGGCCGCCAGGCGAACTGCACAGCAGATGAGAGTCTGTTCCAAGCGGGAGCTGTTCGGGATCGCAATTGCATGCCTGCCTTGCGGGAGCACGTTTCAGTATGCGTCGCTGGGGAATTCTGGCCCTGCTCTCCACCTGGCTGAACGGCGTCTCGCGTTCCGGTGCGGCGTACATGGGCAATACGCTCCTGCTGAGGAACTGCTTCCATATACATTGAGGGACAGAAATCAGCCCCCTGGCCAATCCCTTTTCATGCGTGCACACACCTCAGCAGAGGCGGAGGATGAAAAAGTGGACGTCCGGCGGGCCTCCTGGCCGGCGCCGACGCATAGCCGATCGCGGCGGGAAAGCTGTTGAACGACCGCGTCGTGCCGTTCTCTGATGAGCATAGCATACCACTGAGCCGAATGCTGACCGGCAGATGGCTTCCGCAGAAGACTCGTCAGCTTCTCGAAAGTTAAGCTGCCTAGCATTCGAACTTGGTCTCCAGATGCGGATGCCTCAACTGGTGAAGGACCCAGGTACTCGCTAGACGGATCGGTACGAGATCGTTGTTCCCGTAACAGAAGGAGAGCTTCATGGATTCCACTCGGATAAACGGCATCGGATCGCTGCCCTCCCTGGCGAGGTACGTCGACAGACAAGATGATGATCTATTTAGGCAAGCTTTGAAGCAAGCCAGATCATCGACTGTCGCACTTGTCTCGGCAAACGCTCCGATCTGGAGGTCGAGCGCGCCATACGAGGACTTTTCACATGGCGGCTATTCCTGGAACAATGATATCTGGGGGGGAAAGGGCGCTGGGCCCCAGACAATTTCGGTGTATGCAGACAACCAGTGGAGCGTTTGGTCGAACCAGCCTAATACTGGAGGTATCAAGAGCTATCCCCACCAGGCTTTCAATGTCGGGAAACCGCTCAGTTCAATTAAAACTCTGACTGGGAGCTTCAACCAGGATGTTCCTTCTGGCGGCGCCTGGGACACCGCCTACGACATCTGGGACAGCTCACATCAAAATGAGATAATGCTCTGGACAAACCACACCGGGAATCCGGACGGCAGCGGCAATGTTAAGCCGATCTCAAGTCAATATGACCCTTCCGGTGCCGCGATCCCGGTCTTCAGCAATGTCAATGTAGGCGGGGCGAATTGGAATGTGTTTGAAGGCTCCAATGGCCAAAGGGTAATCTCGCTGGTGCGCACGTCAAAGACCGACAGCGGGACGGTGGACATCAAGGCTGTCCTGGAATGGCTCAAATCTAAGGGTTGTTTCGGCGACATAAGTGTCGGAAGCATTCAATACGGTGTCGAGATTACCGGTTCTCCCGGGGGAGCGAACTTCAATTTCAAAAACTGCTCCGTGACTTCGACGTGACACATATACGGGTCGCGGATCGCCCGAAAGAGATGTCGGCCAAGTATGTCGGCCGTCCCATCGCCTGTACGATCGCAAAAGGACGCCCTGATCGAAGGCTACGACTGCGTGGCATCATGGATCGCCGTGACAGAGGTCGATCGCCGCCGTCAACGCCTTTAACTCGCTCGTTTGCGCAATTGCTGGCCGCGGGCGACTACCATGCGTCGACGAGGACCACCTTCGCGGTATGTTGCGCGAAACTCGTGCGCTCGATCCCAAGCCTGGAACCCAACTTCACTCCGGGCCGGAAGCCATCCATCCCGATGTTTTGATCAAGCCCTCGCCCGGCGGCCGTTGGCAATCGAACTCAATCCCGAAACGTTGCCTAGGCCCTGATCAACCAAACCTATTTTGTCGAAGTCTCACGTCAAGGCGGCACGGCGCACTCCGCTGAAGCGTTCGCCACCAGATCAAGGCAATGGCTATCGACGGAATCGCTTCATGAGGTACTCTCCGGCGACGACATTGCCTTTAGCTCAAGGGAATCGGCGTCGATATTGCGCGTCGCACTGTCACGAAATATCTGAAGCGATGAACATTCCTCCTCGGTACAGCACCGGCAGATTGCGGGCGTCAGCTTGATTGCGATCGGGGCCGACGGGCGCGGCCGGCGTGGTGGCCATGGAGTTGCTCTCGTCAGCTCCAGCGGCTGAGATACTGCTATCACGCGCAGTGACCCGTCGAACCTGATCCAGGTATACCGGCGCAGGTACGGTGCGAAGGTTCGCGGGTGGGAATCCGGCTTCGGCATTCGGGCGTTAGCCCGTCGTCCAGGCGAAGCGTATTGCGTCTTTTGCGACTGGCTTACGGCGGGGATTTTACGATCGACAATTTCATCGCGCGTGCGAAAGAAGGGCGACATAGGTTATGCCGCCATGTCCTCGCGGATGTGGCCGGCATTCTCGGTCGAGCGGTTGCGGGTGCTTGCAATATTTTTACCCCGAAGGTCGTGGTGGCCGGCGACTACCTTCCAGCGGGCGAACTCTTCGTGCAGCCGCTTCGTGAAGCGTTCTCACGCCACGCTAATTCGCCTCGACGAATCGGAAATGGGTCCTACGACAGGAGTTGTTGATGGCCAGCTTTGGTGGCGATGCCTCAGCGCTCGGGGCGGTGGGCGTAGCACTCCATCAGATTGGAAATTAAAACGCATTTCGGGGCGCCAGGAGCAACCTGCCGGACGCACAATAGGAATGGCGCGGAAACAGTACCGCAAGATGCTCGCAGTTCGAACCAAGGCAGCGAGGAACGGCGCCCGGCACTGCGGGGGATCAGGCCTCCAGAACGAGATCGGATAGTGGCACGGCCTGGCAAGCCAGACACACGCCCTCCTCCAATTCCGGTTCTTCGATCAGATGCCGGACGCGACCTTGCAGGACCCTAACCGCACAGCTTTCGCACTGCCCGACGCGGCAGCCACTAGGCAGTTGCTCGCCATTCTTCTCAGCAAAGTCCAAAAGCACGCCAGAGTCGGGTTGCCAGTGCAATGTTCGGCCAGATCGGGAAAAGCGGATGTCGCACGCAACGGACTCCCTGGTCAGTGGCCTGATCGGCGCGCGGAACCGCTCGGAAAATATCTCGAACTTGGGCACCTTGCGCGCTAACAGATCTCTGGTGACCTCATCCATCATCTCATTGCCCGCGCACAGATAAAACCGCGGCCTGCGCAGGAGCAAGCTTTCAGGTATCTCGTCGACGGTGAACCTACCTCTTCGAGAATCTCCAACAGGCTCCGCGGGCCGGCTTAGATAATTCACGACATGGAGATTGCTCAGGCGGCGCGCATGATGGCAAAGACCTGCGTGGAAGGGCCGAGATTGGGCATCGCGGCAGGTATAGTAGAGGGTAACTTCGGGCTCGCCGGGAGCACCGGTCAGGCTTTCCAGGAACGACAGAAAAGGCGTTATGCCGATGCCTGCCGCGATCAAAACCACGGGAAATTCGTTGACGAGCGGCAAGATAAAGCGACCAGCCGGAGCCTTCAGAGAGATCACGTCACCCTCTTTGACGACGGATGTGACGTAGTCAGAAACTGGGCCGTCCAAGATTCGCCTGACCGCGATAGAGTAAGAATGCGGACTCTCGCTGCTGGCGCCGATCAAGGAATAGCAGCGCTCGTTCCCATCGAGCCTGATTGCCACATGCTGGCCCGCTTTGAACCCGGATAGCGGCAGTCCGTCGACAGGTTTGAATTTTAGCGAAACGATCTCGTTTGCTTCGGCTCGCCGGCCAACAACCCGAAAATCGCGCACCGCCCGCTCCGAGGAAGTCCGAACAAGCTGAATGCTGCAGGCAAGCGAGCGCATGGGCAGCGAACCGCTGATTGGGTCCCGGTCACGCTCCGGCACCAGAGCGTTGTAGTTCGCACCTTCACCGTCTGCTTCTAGACCATATCCCGGCAACCCGAGATCCGGCGCAGACTGCCACCAGCCATAGTCGCCGACCACTACGTCTGGGGCAAGGCCCTCATCCAGCGAAGCTTTCAAGATGATCGATCCAATGCGCGTCGAAACACGCACCTGATCTCCTTGATCAATGCCGTAGGTTGCGGCCAGATCGGGATGCATTTCCACCAGCGGCTGCGGCCGTTTCCGTCTCAGGGACGACATGCCGCGATCTTGGCTGTGGCGGAAGTAGCCGCTGCTGGCGGCCAGCAGCACCAGGGGAAAAGACTGATCACCGCTGTCGGGAGACGGCACGAATTCTGGAACCGGACCATAGCCGTGACGCAACAATTTTTCCGAATAGAGTTCGGCCCGGCCCGTCTCGGTCGGAAACCCTTCCTCCCGGTATTTTTGATAGCGTCGCGCGATCGGGACCCTCACCCCTTGCGGGTTGGCGCGCAGCGTCTCGAGGTCCAAATTGAGCGGGGCGAGCTGATATTTCCAGGCAGCTTCGATGTTTCCATCAAAGAAGAGCTCGCCCAGTCCGAGCCTTTTCGCCAACTCGAAAACGATCCAGACGTCTGATCTGGTGTCTCCTTGGCGGGGGACCATTGGTTGGCGCAGTTGAACGAGTTCCTGTGCCTCGAAGGATATCTCGAAGCCTATTCGAAGCGCCTCGTATTCCCAGGGCGTTGAGACGGGAAGCAGGATATCGGCATAATCCGAGGTTGGATTGTGGAACAAGTCGCAATGAACGTAGAAGTCCAGCTCTTGCAGCGCTTGCTTGCCGCGTCCGGGCGCGGGATGCGAGACAAGAAGGTTGGTTCCGAAGGTTACGAGCGCTTCCACTCCATAAGGTCGGTGATCGATGATGGCATCATAGAGATCGGTGGAAGTGATCCAACCATTAAGCGGCGGTCCTAGCGGCCGATCGGCTAATCCCAGGGCCTTGACGCGTTGCTCTTGCGGCATCAAAGCCATGCTGTGCAGAACCGGCGTCGGCAGTGGCGTTATCTGGACGTTTCCTCCCCGCACATCGAAGGATCCCGTCAGCGCGTAAAGCGTGGCAATCGCCCGCTCGGTTTGAGTGGCGTTACGATGCTGTCCGGTACCGGTCCAGGTGTGATAGCTGATTTTCTTCGCAGAGCCGAGCGCCTGCGCGAATGCCGCGAACGTGGTCGGTGCAACGCCAGTTAGTCGTTCCACCGTGTCCGGATCGAATGGCGCCACCGCATCGCGGTAGAGGTCGAATGCTGTGCGGCACAAAACATTTCCGGTCTTGGTCGCCACGACATGGGAGGCGGATAGTGCGGCCGACTTCGATTTGAGCGCCGCTGGCAGCAATCCTTTGGTCGCGTCATCCCAGACCAAGTAGTCTTGCTCACATTTTGCCATGTCATCGTGCAAGAGATCGCGCGAGCGCAGAAATTTGCCGTTGTCCGACCTGACGAGAAATGGAGCATTCGTCCAATCGCGCACGAAATCCCCATCGAACGCCACGCGTTCAATAAGCTCTCTGGCGAGGCCCATGGCCAAAGCAGCGTCGGTCCCAGGCCGAACCCGCAACCAATGATCGGCTCGGCCGGCAAAGGCTGTGCGACGAGGGTCAATGACGGCGAGCTTCGCGCCCCGCGCCTGCGCGGCCGCGATAGCTTCCGCCTGTGCGAGCCAGACACTTGGAGGATTGTGTCCCCACAGCAGAATGAGCTCGGAATTGGAATAGTCGGCGGCGGGGATTCCCGATCCGAAAGTGAAGGCGTGAGCGTAGTCTTTGTGCCAGGTGCAAATCTCCGCCGCGTAACAGAGGTTTGGACTGCCGAACCCGCGGATCAATCGCAGGATCCAGTCGGTGCTGTCCGACAACGGGGATGACGATCCTGAGGTTACCGCGAAGGCGACGGACTCCGGACCGCCTTTTGCAACATGGCCCTTCAACCGATCAGCGATCTCATCGAGTGCTTCGTCCCAAGAGATCTCCATCCACTGCGGATCCGGATCGCTCTTCGGCGTCGTGCGCCGGAGCGGCGCCGTAAGACGCCTTGAATTGTGGACGACTTCCGGCGCCGATCGGCCCTTGAGGCAAATTGCCTTGCCGGTCGGATGATCAGGATTTGGCACCACCTTTTTGAGCCAGCCGTTTTCGACGATATTGATGGTGCCACACCGTGACTTACACAGCGTACAAAAACCGACTTTTTCTTCTATCATGGGGGGCGGGTCTCCGAACGTCGTGCGATCGTCGCCGGCAACAAGAGAGCGGGGCCAAACGCGGCTTCACGACTATCGCGTAGTGACCGACAGCCCCATCTTTTCGAACGCACAAATCAACGTGATCACCAAAGCCATCTGAACCGTCGAGGCGGCGGCAACGACCACCTGCTCCGCGCCGAACTGGATTTGGCTAAACACATGGATCGGTAGTGTGGCCGATCCCGGCTCGACCAGGAAGAGTGTCGCGTTCTCCGCTCCGAAAGAGACGAGAGCAAAGATCGCGCCGGCTGCGTCACCGTTTTGGATACTGGGCAGCGTAACGAGCATGAAAGCACGAAATCGGATCGCTCCGAGGTGCTTCAGTATTCCCGTAAAGATAGGGCTCCGTGTGGTGGCGGTCGGGCGCGGCGAGGATATCGCCGCGGATGCGAGAAAGCTCGGCGCCCATCGCTACATCGACGCCAACGAGGAAACCGCGGCCGACGCGCTGAACGGCATGGGCGGAGTGAAGGCGATCCTCACGACGACTGGCAATTCAGCGGTGGTCGCCGCGCTGATGCATGCGCTTGCGCCGGAGGGGCGTCTGATCGTGCTCAGCGTCGGCAAGGATTCGCTACCGGTCTCGACGGGATATCTGGTGGGCGCCGAAAGTGGCATTATCGGCTCGATTACGGGATCGCCATTTGAAAATGAGAAGACGCGTTCAGCGTCCTGACGGGAGTGCGACCGATGATCGAAACAATGCCGCTGGAGCGAGCCGCGGAAGCGGTCCAAAAAATGAGGTCCGGCGACGCGAAGTTTCGGACAGTCCTGACGATGGGAGATCAATCCAATGCGCATCAATGATGATCTGACGAAGCCGGTAATCGTGCACGCTGCCAGGCTCGACTGGGTACAAAGTCCAGCCGCGGGCGTCGAGCGCCGCATGCTCTATCGCGTTGGCGGCGAAGTCGCTCGGGCGACTTCCATCGTTCGCTACGCTCCCGGGAGTGCCTTTCCGCGCCATGTCCATGCCGGCGGCGAAGAAATTCTCGTGCTGGACGGAACCTTCCAGGACGAGCATGGTGACTATCCGGCGGGAAGCTATTTCCGCAACCCGCCCGGAACCTCGCATGTGCCTGCATCGAAAGAGGGATGCACGATCTTTGTGCGTCTTTGGCAGTTCCGGAAGAGCGACGACGTGCAGATCGTCCGCCGGCCCGGCGAGGGTGAAGCAGCTTTGCTGCGCGAGGGTGCCAAAGAAGCGCGTGTCCTGTTCGACGACGGTGAGGAGCGAGTCTCAACTGAAGTCTGGCGGCCCGGCTCAGCCATAAAGGTCGAAAATCACCGAGGTCTCGAATTCCTGGTGCTGTCCGGCAGCCTCGCCGTCGGAGGCGAGAACCTGGAACCGCAAAGTTGGGGTCGCTTGCCTGCGGGCAAGCCGCTTGAAGCGATAGCGAGGCCGAAGGGCGCGCAGATGTGGATCAAGGACGCCCCTCTTCAGCACACTGATGTGTTGCCGATGCCAGGTTGATGGCTGCGGCGGGGATGTTCATGCGCCGGAAGGTCACCGTTACGGTCGCATTTCCAAACCGAATTTGAGCAATCGCCGGTATGGATTAGCGTTCCCTTTGCCGGGCAAGCTTCAGGAAACCGTCGATATAGGAGGTCGTCTCCTCGCCGCGCCGCACACCAAGGTTGATGCTCTTCTGGATGCCGCTATCTCCCAGGCGCAGTGCGCGGATCGGCAGTCTGGATGCATCCTCCTGCAGGAGCCAATCGGGAAGAACTGTCACGCCCCTGCCCGCGCATACCAGTTGCAGCATGAGGTCAATAGTTTCAGCAGTGCGATGCTGACGGGGTCTGCAGTTCGCCGGAACAAGGAATCGGGTGTAGATGTCCAGGCGCTCGAGCGTGACGGGGACCGTAATTAACTCTTCGTCCAGAAGATCTTGCGGCTGGACGCGTACTTGGCCGGCGAGTGGATGCGCCTCGTGCACCATCAGCACCAGCTCGTAATCGAACACGGGAGTGAACAGTAACTCCGGCGTCTCCACGGGATCCGGCGTTATCAACAGGTCGATCTCGTAACCAAGAAGCGCTTCGATGCCGTCGAAGCGGAAGGCGGTTCGCACGTCGAAGTCCACGTCGGGCCATTGTGTCAGATAGGGCGTTGCAATTCTCGTCAGCCACCGCTGGCAGGGATGGCATTCCATGCCGACGCGAAGCGCTCCCCTCCTCCCCAGCGCGAAGTCCGTCAGGACACGCTGCGCATGCTCCATCTGCGGCAAGACCCGCTCGGCAACCGTCAGAAGGTACTCGCCCGCCTGCGTCAACCGCAGTCCCCGTCCGGTCTTCATCCAGATCTTGATGCCGTGCCGTTCCTCGAACTTGGCGATGGTATGGCTCAAGGCCGACTGGGTGACGTTCAGCTTCTCCGCGGCGGCAGTGACGCTGCCCCGACGGCTCACTTCCCTAAGGATCGCAAGGTGCTGTCGATCAATCATTATGATTCTCACTCATGAGTAAATGAAATCATACCATTTCCGCTCATAATGCAATGCCGTTAACCTTCCGTCAATCAGCCCTGCAGACCGGGCCAAGACCAAGGAAGGAACCGCTGTGACGAAGCTCGCACTTGCCCATCAACTCCGCCCGGAGCAGGCGCGGGCCGCGTCGATTTTCGACGAAGTTGTCGACCGCAAGAACAGCAACTCCATGAAATGGGCCTGCGCCAGCAAGCTGCTGGCGCCGGACGAAGCCGCGGCCGATCCCCTGCCGATGTGGGTGGCCGATACTGACTTCAAGGCGCCTCGAGCCGTCATCGAGGCGCTGCATGCGGCGGTCGACCATGGCGTCTTCGGCTATCCAGGCGGCGCGACCGCATCCTATGTTGACGCTGTCGTCGGTTGGCAGCAGCGGCGTTTCGGTTGGGACGTCGCCAAGGAATGGATCCTCCAGACCTCCGGCATCATCACCACGCTGAAAACGGCGGTGCAGGCCTTTTCTGCGCCGGGCGACACCGTTTTGATCCAGCCGCCGGTCTACGCGCATTTCCACAACGATGTCCTGTTGAACGGCCGCCACCTAGCCTATGCGCCGCTCGAATTCACAGGCGATGGCTACCGCTTTAACGAGAGGGCTTTCGAGGCCGCCATCCGCGCCAACACGAAGATCTTTATCCTGAGCCATCCGCACAATCCCACCGGAAACGTCTGGTCCGAAAGTGAACTGCGGTCCATGGGCGAAATCTGCGCCCGCAACGGCGTCCTGGTCATTTCCGACGAGATCCACGAGGATCTCATTCTCGATCCGGCCAAAAAGCACATCCCGTTCGCTTCGCTCGGCGAAGAGTTCGCCCAAAACAGCATCACCTGCACGGCGCCGAGCAAGACGTTCAACCTGCCCGGCCTGCAGAGCGCCAATGTTTTCGTCCCGAACAGGAGATTGCGGGAAGAGCTGCACCGCCAATACGAGCGCAACGTCTTCGAACTGGTCAATGTGCTGGGGATGGTCGCCGCCGAAGCCGCTTATGCCCATGGCGAGCCGTGGCTGGAGGACATGCTGGCCTATGTGCGGGCCAATCACGCGCACTTCGCCAAGGCGATCAACGAAGCTGATCCTCGCCTGAAGGTGCTCCCGACCAATTCTCTCTATCTGGCGTGGATGGATTGCCGCGGCCTCGGAATGGATGCCGAGGCGCTGAACAAGTTCATGCTGACCAAAGCCCGCGTCTGGCTCGACAAGGGCCAGAAGTTCGGGGTCGAGGGACACGGGTTCATGCGCGTCAATCTCGGCTGCCCGCGCGCGGTCGTCGACGAGGCGATCCGGCGTATCACCACGGCTGTCGCCGAGCTTTAAGGTAAAGCAAATGTCCGGCATGATCGAGAAGCGACTCGCTGAACTTGGCATTGCACTGCCGGCAGCAGCGACGGCCCTGGCAAATTACCACCCGGTAGTGGGAAGCGGAGATCTGATTCTCACGTCGGGGCAATTGCCGCTCGCCGACGGAGCGTTGATTGCGAGGGGGCTGCTGGGAAAGGATCTCGACGTGGCGGCCGGAGCGGTCGCCGCCAAGCAGTGCGCTTTAAACATCCTCGCCCAGGCAAGCGCTTGTCTCGGCGGCCTCGAAAGGATTGCCAGGATCGTCAAGATCACGGTCTTCGTCGCCTCGGCTGCCGATTTCACGGAACAACATCTCGTCGCCAATGGCGCGTCCGATCTTCTCGTCGATGTCTTTGGCGAGAAGGGCAAGCACGCTCGCTCCGCCGTCGGTGTAGCGGCGCTTCCGATGAATGCGCCCGTCGAAATCGAAGCCATCATCGAGATTACTCCAGAACAATAAGCGTCTTCGGTCCGACAAGGCCGAACAAGTGGGAACTCAACCGATCCGAGGGGCGGAGAATACGGCAAAAGCCACCGCTGCCGGATCACAACCGGGAGAATGAAAATGAAAATGACGATCGCTTTTGCCACGATTGCAGCGGCAACGCTGACGGCCGGTATCGCTTCGGCCGGCACGATGGCCGACGTTCAAGCGCGTGGTAAGCTGAATTGCGGCGTGACCGGCGGTCAGGCCGGCTTCTCAGCTCCGGACGCGTCCGGGGCATGGCATGGCATGGACGTGGACTACTGCCGGGCTGTCGCGGCTGCGGTCCTGAAAGATCCCAACGCGGTGACCTTCGTTCCCACGACCGGGCAAACGCGGTTCACCGCGCTTGCCTCCGCCGAGATCGACATTTTGTCCCGCACGACGACCTGGACATTTTCGCGCGATGTGGACCTCAAGTTCACTTTCGCGGGCGTGAACTACTACGATGGTCAGGCTTTCATGGTGCCCAAATCTCTCGGTGCTAAGAGCGCAAAGGATCTGAACGGTGCCACAGTTTGCATTCAGACCGGGACCACCACCGAGCTGAACCTTGCCGAATATTTCCGCAAGAACAACATGAAGTATGACCCGGTTCCCGTCGAGAACAACGGTGACGTCCAGCAGAAATATCTGGCCGGCGCTTGCGACGTCATCACGAGCGACGGATCTGATCTTGCCTCAACCCGGTCGAGCTTCAAGGACCCGCAGGATCACATCATTCTCCCGGAAGTCATTTCGAAGGAACCGTTGGGTCCGCTTGTCCGCCAGGGCGACGATCAATGGGCGGACGTGGCGCGCTGGACCTTGAACGCGCTTCTGGCGGCTGAGGAGCTCGGCATAACGTCCGAGAACGTGGAGAAGCTTTCGGCGGGAACGGACAATCCGGAAGTCAATCGCCTGCTGGGCAAAGAGGACAAGCTGGGTGAAATGCTGGGGCTGGATCCTGCATGGGCCAAACGGGCGATTGCGTCCGTGGGCAACTACGGGGAAATCTTCGCCAGGAACGTTGGGGACAAGACGCCGATTGGATTGGCCCGCGGACAGAACGCGCTCTGGACGCAAGGCGGCCTGATGTATCCGCTGCCGTTCCGCTGAAAAACTTTCTCGAGGCGCGGGCTTGCCCCGCGCCTTTCGTTTTCCGCCCCTGCAAGCCCACAACGCACAACCATACGCCGAAGGTAGCGCAGCGAACCTTCAGGGAGATCACTCATGGCCATGGAAAGCGCGGCTCCTAGCGAGCCCTTTCACCTGAGCATGCTCTTCAATGACACCCGTTACAGAGCCCGATCGATCCAGGTGATCGCGTTCATCCTGCTCGTCCTTGCGGCTGCCTGGCTCGTCGACAACACGATCCACAATCTGGCTGCCCTTGGAAAGAACTTCTCGTTCGGATTTCTCTGGAGCACGGCAGGTTACGACATCTCGCCGCACGCCATCGAGTATTCGAGCACGAGCACCCACGCCCGCGCCGCCATCGTCGGTTTGCTCAACACGCTGATCGTTGCGGCAATGGCCTGCGTGACCGCGACGATCCTCGGCGTCTTGGCGGGCGTGCTCAGGCTTTCCAACAACTGGATCGTCGCTCGTCTGATGACCGTCTATGTCGAGAGCTTTCGCAACGTGCCGGCTCTGCTCTGGATCGTTGTTGTCGCCGCGATCATGTCGCAGGCGATGCCGACGCCCAGCGCATTCCGCGGCGACAATCCCACGGCTTCCATGATCCTGTGGCACAGCGTTGCTGTCACCAACCGCGGCATCTACCTGCCAGTTCCCGACTTCTCCAGCAGCCTGGGTCAACCCAGCAGCGCATTCGGCGCACTTGACCTCAACTACGCGGCAATCCTCGGCACACTCGCGCTTTCGCTTCTCGCCCATCGGAGCCTGGTCAGACACACGCAACGTATCCAAAGCGCAAGCGGGCAACGTCCGGCCACCTGGTGGAAAAGCCTATGCGTGTTTGCGCTGCCAATGATCGCTCTGCTCTACGCCTTGGGTTTCCATCTTGAGTATCCGGCCCTGAAGGGGCTGAACTTCACCGGTGGCCTGTTATTGCGCAATTCCTTCATTGCGCTGTGGATCGGGCTCAGTGTCTATAGCGGCGCTTTTATTGCCGAAAACGTTCGCTCCGGAATTCTTGCGATTTCCCGGGGGCAGACGGAAGCCGCTCACGCGCTTGGGCTTTCTCCAGGTCGTACGATGCGGCTCGTGATCCTGCCGCAGGCCTTGCGGATCATCGTGCCGCCGCTGATTTCGCAATACCTCGACATCACCAAGAACACCTCGCTTGGCCTGGCGGTCGGCTACATGGATCTGCGCTCGACGCTCGGCGGCATCACCATCAACCAGACCGGTCGAGAACTGGAGGCGATGCTTTTGATGATGCTGATCTACGTCAGCATCAGCCTGACCATCTCGTGCGTCATGAACGTCTACAACAGCCGCGTCAGGCTGCAGGAGCGTTAAGATGAACCTGCACAACGTATCCTGGGTGCGCCAGGAGATGGTTCTCGCTTCGGCAAGGCCGGTCAGCCAACATGGTCCGCTGGAGTGGATGAGGAAGAACCTCTTCGATGGGTGGCTCAGCACCCTGCTGACCGTAGCGTCGTTGTCGGCCATCGCGTGGCTTGCCACGGCCATCGCTCCCTGGCTTGGCAATTCCATCTGGAAAGCCAAATCGCTCACCGAATGTCGGCAGCTCCTCGACGGAGCGCCAGGCGCGTGCTGGGGTGTCATTCGCGACCGTTGGCCGCAACTTCTGTTTGGCTTCTATCCTGCGGATCTTTATTGGCGGCCGGTTCTCGCCTTCGCGTTGCTGTTCGCGGCGCTGGCGCCGGTTCTGTTCCGCGTCCTGCCGTCTCGCGCGCTCTGGACCAGCGCAGCCTACCCGGGCCTTGCTTGTTGGCTGATCTGGGGCGGAAGCTTCTGGTTCCCGGTCGCGGTCTACCTCGGATTCGCTGTCGCCGCCGCTCTGTTCACGTCGACAGCACGCATCAGTCAAGGGCTTGGCGTGAGCGCCGCCATTCTCGGCGCGGCGCTTTGGTGGATTTATGCCGCCCAGCCTTTTTCGACAGGCGTAAACAGCATCATTCCGATCGCCGTCGAGGCAGTCCCCTCGCGCGAGATCGGCGGGTTTCTGCTGTCGATCATCATTGGCGTGACGGGCATTGCAATGTCATTGCCGCTCGGCATCCTGCTCGCGCTTGGCCGTCGCTCCAGCCTGCCGCTCATCCAGATGCTCAGCGTCGTGTTCATCGAATTCATTCGCGGCGTGCCGCTCATCACGCTGCTGTTCACCGCATCGCTGCTCTTGAACTACTTCCTGCCGCCCGGCACCAACTTCGATCTTGTCCTGCGCGTCGTGATCATGGTGACGCTCTTTGCCAGCGCTTACATGGCCGAGGTCATCCGCGGCGGCTTGGCAGGCCTGCCGCGCGGCCAGTATGAGGCCGCGGAAGCTCTGGGGCTGGATTACTGGAAAGCTCAGCGTCTCATCATCCTGCCGCAGGCTCTCAAGATCTCCATTCCGGGAATCGTGAATACTTTCATCGGTCTGTTCAAGGACACGACGCTTGTCATGTTCATCGGGCTTCTCGACCCCATCGCCCTTGCAGCGGCCATTCGCGCCAACACGGAGTGGCAAGGGATCTACTGGGAAATCTTCATCTTCATCGCAGCTGTGTTCTTCATCTTCTGCTTCGGCATGTCGCGATACTCGATGTATCTCGAGCGTCGGCTGAAGACGGATCATCGTTAGGAGAAATGCGCATGACCAAGATGCTGCGCGGCCTTTCGCGAGAAAGCGGCCTTTCAGAAACGGCTGTCGAGATCACATCCATGAACAAGTGGTATGGTGATTTTCATGCCTTGCGAGACATCGATCTGACCGTGCGCCGTGGAGAACGGATCGTCATTTGCGGGCCATCCGGCTCCGGCAAATCGACCATGATCCGCTGCATCAACAGGCTCGAGGAGCATCAATCAGGCAAAATCGTCGTCGATGGGATCGAATTGACAAGCGCCCTGAAGCAGATCGAGAAAGTCCGCCGCGAGGTTGGGATGGTGTTCCAGCACTTCAATCTCTTTCCGCACCTGACGATCCTCGAGAACTGCATCCTCGCCCCGATCTGGGTCCGCAAGGTGCCTGAACGGCAAGCCCGAGAGATCGCCATGCATTTCCTCAAAAAGGTCAGGATACCGGATCAGGCGCATAAGTATCCGGGTCAGCTCTCGGGTGGTTAGCAGCAGCGCGTGGCGATCGCGCGGTCACTGTGCATGAAGCCACGCATAATGCTGTTCGATGAACCGACTTCGGCTCTCGATCCGGAGATGATCAAGGAAGTGCTCGATACGATGATTACGCTCGCCGAAGAGGGCATGACGATGCTCTGCGTCACGCACGAAATCGGTTTTGCCCAAGCGGTGGCGGATCGGGTGATCTTCATGGATCAGGGCCAGATCGTGGAGCAGAACGAACCGAAGACATTCTTCAGCGCGCCGCAGTCGGAACGCACGCGCACCTTCCTCGGGCAGATCCTGGGCCACTGAGCAACAGCGTCAGCGCCCTGGCGCGTCGGCGGCACATTTTTGCTGAGACATCAGGCATCAACGGCGATGTCAAATTGCTCGCAGATCTATTCCGCCGGCATTGCAGAGGCTTGGTGGTTGTAGGAATACGAGGAGCGAGGCGGCGACCGAGGGTTGCCGCGGCGCCTCACAGTTTCCCCCTTCCCCTGGGCTATTCCTGGCTGCCCACAGGGATGACGCGTGACAAAACCTCTGATAATATTGCGATCGATTAGAGGATTTGTAACATGCCCTCGGCGCAAGATTCGCAAGAGGCGAAGCTCAGAAGCCTGCTCGATGCGCGAAGCATGATGCATGCGCATGAACTGCGCGAGGCTGGTATCAGCGCGCAAACGATCGCGCGCGCCGTCGAGAGCGGTGAAGTCGAGCGTATCTCGCGGGGAGTTTATCAGAAGCGGGACGCGGAAGTCGAAGAGAACCAGATCCTTGCTGAAGCCATCATGCGCGCGCCCAAAGGCGTGATCGCTCTGGTGTCGGCGCTCGCCTTCCACGGACTGACCGACCAAATGCCGCGGCGCGTTTGGATAGCGATCGGGACGAGCGATTGGGCGCCCGTGCAGTCCTATCCCCCGCTGCGTATGGTCCGCTTCACGGAGCCATATCTGCGACAGGGCATCGAACATCATGCAATCGCTGGCCGTGACGTCCCGATCTATTCGATCCCGAAGACCCTTGCCGATCTGTTCCGAAACCCCAAACTGGTCGACCGATCAGTCGCTGTAGAAGGTCTGCGCGCTGCTCTCCAGCAACGCAAGGTAACTCCGAGCGCAATCGCCCAGGCCGCAAAGGCCGGCGGCGCTTGGAAGGTGATGCAACCCTATATCGAGGCGCTCACATCCAATGGCTAAAGCACCGACGAATATGGCAAAGTCGGTCAAGGACCGGCTGCTCAATACCGCCCGGAAGGAAGGCCGCCCATTCGATATCCTGTTGGTGCGGTTCGCGCTTGAACGGCTGCTCTACCGCCTGTCAATCTCAGCGCATCGGGACCGCTTCGTCCTGAAAGGCGGCATGCTGGTCACGGTCTGGGTGGCCGACGACAATCGGGTGACGCAGGATGCAGACTTTCTCGGACATGGGGACGCCGATCCTGACCGCCTGATCGCCGACTTCAGGGAGATCATGGCAGATGGAGAGCGACGATGGCCTCGCCTTCGATATCGATGCGCTCACTGCGACGGTCATTCAAGAAGAGATGGAATACGGCGGCGTTCGCCTCAAAACCGCAGCTTATCTCGAAAGGACGCGCATTCCCATCACAATCGACATCGGTTTCGGAGAGGCTATGGCTGATGCGACGCAGCGGCTCGATTATCCGACATTGCTGGATTTTCCCGCTCCGCAGGTTCGTTCCTATCCGCCTGCCACGGTGATCGCCGAGAAATTCCAGGCGATGGTCGCGCTTGGCGCCTCAACGGACGCATGAAGGACTATTACGACCTGTGGGCGATCCCGCGCGCGATTGACATTTCGGCTGACGATCTGGATGCGGCCATCCGCGCGAGCGGGCGACCTAGGATCCGCAGCAGAGAGATAACCAGCCTTCGCCAAGAGAGGGAAAAGGCCTCCTGCACTGCGAGATAGAGGGTGATGCGCTCTTGGGTGCTGGCGGAGAAGGATCGTATGCGCCCTTCCCCGCCTTGTTTGCGTGCTGAGACTATCAGCCGTTAGCGGTGTCGAAGGCATCCAGTACGCGCGAGGAATAGACCAGAGCCGCTCCCGCGTTCAAAGCGATCGCCACGCCAAGCGCTTCAGCGATTTCCTCGCGCGTTGCGCCAACTTTTGCGGCTTCGGCGGTATGGCTGGCGATGCAGCCGTCGCAGCGCGTCGTGACCGCTACGGCAAGCGCGATCAACTCGCGGGTCTTGGCGTCCAACCGGCCGGTCTTGTTGCCTGCACCACCGAGCGCCCGAACCCCCTCAAGGGTGGCGGGGGACAGTTGCCCCAGCTCACTTACCCGCGACGACAGTTGCTTCCGGTATTTCGCCCACTCAAGCATTCGAAACTTCTCCATGAAATCGGGACTGATGATCAGGCAAATACGTGAGCAAACAGCGAGGTATCACCTGGATCCGCCGCAGGCATATCCAAGAACCTTCATCAGCAGAAATGGCATCTTCTCACGCAATCATGAGCAGGCGTCATCCGATCGGGCACTTCGCATCTGCGCTCACAGGCGCCTTGCGTATTGCCTTGGCGAAGCCGTTATGAAGACTGCTCATGAACTCATGAAATATTGCCGTTTAACGATCATAATTCGGCCGTGCTATTCTTTCGCCAGCGCCGCCGCCATGACGCGGGAACAAACCTTGCGGCAAGACAACGCCCGGCAGACGGACGCTTCAGCTACGAAACGGCGCCCCGACCGGTTCGAATTACAAGCTTTCGAAATCCGAGAACGCCGCTCGTCTGGCCGCCACAGGGAGAAACCAAGTAATGACGAATGCGTCTGCACAACGGGAAAGGGTCATCCTGGCGTCGGTTATGGCTGCCAACGCCAATCCCGGCTGGCTGACCAGCGACCGCGTCGAGGCGCTGACCGGCGGGCACGGGATGCTCAATATTCCGGTCGTTGCTGCATGCAACGTCATCGCCGCGGAACTTCGTCGTGGCGTGAGCCCGGAGGTCAAATTCGCCGACGCGGTGCGCCAACCCATCGACGACCTCCTGGCAAAGAGCATCGCTGTTGCAAAGGCAGCGGGTGCTGACGGCGCGAATGCGGCGCTGATTGCGGCAACCCTCCTCTATCTGTGCGGCGCAAATGCGCAGGTTGGCATCCCCGCCGGCAACCGCAAGCTCGGTTCTTCTGCGCGGATGATTGCGGGGGTGAGCCGCTCAGGCCTTGCGGCAGTGCCCACGGCCAAAATGAACAACAAGATCTCGGGATTCGCGGCTGTTGCCGCGGTTTACGATGCCATGATGAAGGGAGAACTTTCGCCGATTCAAGGCCGCGACATCCCGGAAGGCGTTGGCGGCGGGGTGATGGTCGGCCACGGAGCGCTCGGCGAGGATTTCATCTTCCCCGGCATGGCCGAAAGAGGCGCAGCGATCGGAACCAAGGCGATGATGGATGCCATGTCAGGTGCTGGCATGCCCAGCCAGAAATTCCTCTCCGCACTTTTCGGTGCGGCAGCGGTCCTGGAGATCATCCACCCTGACGCCGACGTGGCGGAAGAGTACGGGCCCTATGGCAAGGTTACCAGCGCCTTTGTTGCCGGACGATCCGCAGTCCGCACCGCCGGCCTGCCGGAGAAAGTGCATGTCCGCATCACCGGCAAGGAAGTCGAGACGGCGCGGCTGATCGGCGATCTCGGGCTGATCCTCAAGGATATCGGCGGACCCACTGTGATCGGCACCATGGCGCTGGATGAAATCATTTCAGTGTTCGAAGAGGGAATTTGCGGCGCGGGTGCAGGCCCCGTCAATCCGCCGCTCGGCCACGTCTGCGGCGATGCGGTCATCGCGCTGATGTGCCTGTTGCAGGACGGATCGACGGAACAGAGCGTAGCGCGGGCTCTGCGCGATCGACGGCTCGGCTTCAGCTTCGACCCGGAGACCGCAATGATGGCGATGAACATCGTTGCCCGAAAGGCGACCCAGATTTGCAACGGGCCGGTGACCGAAGCGCTGATCATGTCCTCCACTCCCATGGTCACCAAAGCTCTGCATGCCCGCGCGGCGCGCAGCTATGACGATCTGATGGCCGGTAGGAGCGTGGCTGAAATCGTCCGCGCGATGGACGAAGAACGTCAGCTTCTGGTGGAGGCGCGGGGCTCGGAATTCCTGAGCAAGGTAAAGGGCACCAATATCAAGGTTCATTTCACCAGGATCGGCAAGGGAGCCCGCCGATCGAGCAAGATGGCAGCGCGTTGGCTTGCCTTCGATCCGGCGCTCGATGCCGAGGTGACCGTCGGTGACAAGACGATCCACATGGAAGGCATCATCAACGCTGTCATTCCGGAAGTCGCGCAGGGGATAGGCAAGGAACGCGCGCCGTTTCTGACGGCGCTTGCGCCCATTGCAAGCGAGCTGCTGCTCGCCGGCAATGTGATCATGAACGTCACCATCCCCGCCGTGGTCGCAGCCGCGATGGGCAAGATGAACGCTTCGGACGCCGCCAATGAGGCGCAGTCAGCAGGCCTGATTTCCGCAGGTATTCCCGGTACGAAGGCCAAGGCGGAGGCTGCGGCTCTGGTCGCAGTCGAATCCATGGCGCTCTGATGGAAGGCGGCGTCATTCTCCTCATGGCCCAGATCGATGATGCGCCCGGCGAGTTGCTCGGGCATGTCATCGACAAGATGACCGTGATGGGCGCCAAAAATGTCCAGCTCCTTTCCAGTCTCGGCAAGAAAGGCCGGCCAGCCTATGTGCTGTTGGTCGACATCAACGCCGAGGACGAGCCGGAATTTGCCTCCCTTCTCGTTGGTGATTTGGGCATTTGGGGCTACCGCGTTCTCGAATCCCAACACAAGCACTTCGACATTCGGCGCTACAAGACGCAGCTCGAACTGAAGTGGGCGGGAGGAGAGGTTAGTTTCCCGCTGCGCCTCAAACGCATCCTTAACGACGGAATGTTCATGCGGGCAAAGGCCGAACACGACGATCTTGTCGCCATATCCGCGCAGATGAGAGACCTTCTGCCGGTCTCGGTGGCAGTGCTGAAAGGGGCGATTGAGACCACCATTGGATCGACTGAGCCGGGCGAGACCTTGCGCGTCGATCTGTCCGGTCTGCAGCTTGCGGGCCGATAAAGGATGGAAGGCCCGATGCATATTCATCTTGATGTCTTGGGCGGCATTGCCGGCGATATGTTTGTAGCCGCGATGTTGGACGCCTGGCCCGATCTGGCTGAAGTCGTGCAAAACAATCTTCGTCTTGCCGGTTTGGAAGACGACGTAGAGGCTGTGGTGCATCCGCATGACGACGGCGTGCTGACCGGCAGCCGCTTCGATGTCACGAAGATGGGCTCCGAACAGGCAACCGCCCGACCTCATTGCGGTCACCATGCTCATGGGCACGCCCACGAGCATGATGACCATGACGAGCGGCATGGCCAACATCATCATGAGCACGTCCATGACGAGCACCATGGCCACCGTCATCACACTCATTGGCGCGATCTTCGTCCGATGCTTGAGGGAAGCCGCTTGGACGAGACTGTTAAGCGCGCAGCCATCGCGATCTTCCGTGAGCTCGCCCTGGCCGAAGCCGCGGTTCATGGCAGGGACGTCGATGACGTGACCTTTCACGAAGTCGGCAACTGGGATTCGATCGCTGACATCGTAGCCGCGGCGACACTGATCGACGCAGTGGGCGAAGCAAGCTGGTCGGTCGGATCGCTCCCGCTCGGGCGCGGCTGGGTGGAGACTGACCACGGCCGGCTGCCTGTTCCAGCTCCTGCCACGACCCTGTTGCTGCGCGGATTTGCCTTTCATGACGACGGTCGCGTGGGCGAACGCATCACGCCGACAGGAGCGGCTATCCTGCGCTATCTCTCTCCCTCGACCAGTATCGGCTCCTGCCCCCATGTGCTCGATCGCACCGGCATCGGCTTCGGCACGCGGCGCTTCCCCGGCATGAGCAACGTGCTTCGCGTTCTGGCCTTCACGGCTGAAGCCGCAGTGCAGGATCGCGTCGGTGTCATCCAGTTTGAAATCGACGACCAGACAGGCGAGGAATTGGCGGCCGGCCTTGATCACATTCGTGCAGCCGAAGGCGTCATCGATGTGACCCAGTCGCCGGTCTTCGGCAAGAAAGGACGGATGATGGCTTCCGTTCAGGTTCTCACACGGCCAGATGCGATCGAGGCAATCGGTGCGCTATGCTTCCGACAGACCACGACACTTGGCCTACGCAGCCGCACGGAGGCGCGCACCATCCTGCCGCGGCAGGCAGTCACGACCAGCGATGGGATGAGGGTGAAGCTAGCCGATCGCCCCGGCGGGCCGACTGCCAAGGCAGAGATGGATGACGTGGAAGCCTTTCGTCAGAGCCACAAAGCCCGGTCTGAGTTGCGCCGCAGCGCCGAGGCAGAGGCGCTGGAGAAAAGCCATGACGACCAGTGAAGCCTTCTTGCGCCGTCTCGACGCGGTGTTCGACAGCGCCCGTCCCGCGGCTGTGGCCATCTCCGGCGGGGTCGACAGCATGACTCTGGCTTTCGTGGCGCACCTTAGGTTGGGCGCAGACCTGACCATGTTCCACGCTGCCTCGGCCGCGGTCCCGGTCAGCGCGACCGAACGGGTCAGGGACTATGCGGCGCGCTATGGTTGGGACTTGCGGGTCATCGACGCAGGGGAATTTAGGGACGAACGCTATCTGGCCAACCCTTCAAATCGCTGCTTCTTTTGTAAATCGAATCTGTACGGCGTGCTGTCGTCGCTGTCGGAAGCGCAGCTCTTTTCCGGCACGAATACAGACGATCTGGGCGACTGGCGGCCCGGTCTCAAGGCAGCCGAAGCCAATAGCGTACGTCACCCCTTTGTCGAGGCCGGCATGTCCAAGGCCGACGTGAGGGCGATGTCGGCAGCGCATGGCTTGAACGACCTCGCCGAATTGCCTTCGGCACCCTGCCTTTCAAGCCGCATCGAAACGGCGCTCCGGATCGAACCTCAGGTGTTGCGCGCCGTCGATCAGGTCGAGATGCTGGTCAGGCGCGAGCTCTCGCCGGACACCGTTCGTTGCCGCGTCCGTCAGACAGGCGTCGTTGTCGAACTAGACGCAACTACCCTGTCGCGCCTGTCCGATCAGGGGCGCGTTCAATTGGCCCTCAGAATCGCTGAGGCTTTCGGCGGTTCGCGACCTGTCCATTTCGAGACCTACGTCCGGGGCAGCGCCTTCTTGCGGGAACGAAGCGCATGAACGAACAGATTAGATTGGACTTTCAGCGTCCTGAGCGGCTGGACTTCGATGAGGCCATCCTTTGCGCTCGCAAGTCCGATCCCCACCTTACCGTAATCATGGACCGGGTGTTGGCGCACGGCGCGCGGTGCCTGATGACCCGCCTCGAACCCGATGTCTTCGCCCGCATGGCGCCCACTTATCGCGAAAGGTTGGATTACGATCCCGTCTCGCGGACGGCTTACCTGAACTGGACCCCTCCTGCCGAACTGGAACCGCCTCGGATCGCGGTGGTGTCGGCTGGCAGCTCGGACATGCCGCAGGCGGCCGAAGTCACGCGAACGCTCGCCTATCTCGGCGCCGCGACGAAACAATTCATCGACGTCGGCGTGGCCGGCCTGTGGCGGTTGTTGGAGAGTGTCGACGAATTGCGGACCTTTCCGGTCATTGTGGCGGTCGCCGGAATGGATGGCGCCCTTCCAAGCGTTCTGGGCGGGCTCGTGCCCGGCGTGATCATCTGCCTGCCCACCTCGACCGGGTATGGGGTTTCGAACGGAGGAGAAACCGCCCTTCACGCAGCGCTCGCTTCCTGCGCACCCGGACTTGCGGTCGTAAACATCGACAACGGGTACGGCGCGGCATGTGCCGCATTCCGGGCTCTAAATATGATCCGCCGAGCCGCAGCCGCTCCGACTGTGTGACGAGGTTGCGCCGTTGCATGATCCGACCGTGAATTTGTCCAGGAGCTCAGGGAGGTCTCTCCTGCAGTCTTTTTCGACGACCAACTTTTCGCGCCAAGGCAAAGATCGCCACCGTTTATGGTTTTCTGATCATCGCAACTATCATGGCCTGAATCTGGGCTTGGAATGTTGTCAACGGCCAGCCGGTTCTACTAAGGACAGCCATTGTCGTCGATGGTGTTCTTTACCACGCGGCCAGCCCTCACGATGAGGGATAGGTGGTCGCCCTGGCCGCCGAGCAGCGACATGTTCTCCAGCGGATCACCGTCGACGGCGATAAGGTCGGCGAAGACGCCGACCTGGAGCGATCCGACCTTGCCGGTCATGCGCAGCAACTCGGCCGCATAGCACGTCGTGGACCTGATCACCTCGATCGGCGGCAGCACCTCGGCGCGTATGGTGAATTCGTCGGACTGGTACTTGTGCAGTTCGCCCAGGAGATCGGTGCCCAACGCCATCGTCACCCCGGCCTTGTGGAGAATTTCGAGCGAGCCCCGGCTGCGCAGCCGGACGTCGTCGATCTTCGCGACGGACACGTCCGGCAGGCCCAGCGCCTTGGCATCCTTGTGCAGCGCTTCGTAGGCCACCAGTGTGGGGCAGGCGATAGCGCCGCGTACCTTCATGAGGCGCGCTGTCGCCGGCTCGATCAAGTTGGCGTGTTCAACCGAGCGCACACCGCACCGCACGGCACGCGAGATCGCCTCGTCGGTGTAGAGATGCGCGGAGACATAGGTCTGAGCGTTCGCCGCCTCTTCGACGATGGCCTCCAGCTCTGATATCGAGAACTGCTGGAAGTTGATGGGATCCGTCGGCGACGACACGCCGCCATTAGCCATCGCCTTAATGAACTGAGCCCCCTGGCGGATTTCGTCGCGGGCAGAGTGACGAACGGCGTCGATGCCGTCGCAGACCCGGCCCATCGCGCCGAGACGGTAGGTCTGGGAATCGGCGCTGCGGTTGTCGACGAAGCCGCGATAGTCGCTGTGACCGCCGGTTTGGGAGAGCGCCTTGCCGCAGAAGACAAGACGCGGTCCCTCGATCAGGCCGGCTTCCTCAGCCTGGGCCAGCGGCCGCGTCGCCCCGCCGACGTCACGCACCGTCGTGAAGCCGCGCATCAGCATCTGCTTCATAATGCGCGCCGCGCCGAAGGCGACCGTCACGTCCGGAAGCATCGCCGTGCGGCCAGGGTCGACGGTGATCGCCGTCACATGGACGTGGCAGTCGATAAGCCCTGGCATCAGGGTGTGGCCCTTCAGGTCGATGGTGCGCGCCGCCTTTGAGGAGATCGGCGTCTCGGAGATCTCCGCGATCACGCCATCCGCGATGCGCAGCCACGATTCCGACACCTCGGCGAAGCCGTTCCCGTCAAGCATCCTGGCATTTGCCAGGATCAAATCATCCGCGGGCATGTTTACTCATTCTTTGTGCTGGCTGGCTGTGAATGAGATATGCGTGTGGCTGACGCGCTCGCGAGAACGCCGCCCAAATGCCGCTCAGGACAAGCAGGTTGTCAAATCCATCATCAGCAGGAACAGTGCAGAAATCGATGTGCCGATGACGCCGCCAATGTCGTGGAAGACGTGAAGCTGGTTCCCGGCGGCTGCGATGACCACATAACCAAGAACGACGATGCTGGAATGGTCCAGCAAAAAGAAGAAGCCGACCGACGGATGTTTGCCTTGTGTGAGCTTGCGCACGACATTGTCTATTGCCGCAATATGGTCTGCATTAAACGCATGTCGAAGGCCGAGCATGTAGGCCGGGCCGAGCACCTACGAATGAGGTGCTCGCCCATATTGCACGGCGTAAGATTGAGCAACAGCCTGGACGGGATCCGGTCTGCCCTCAAGTCTTTCATTGGGCGCTTTCGGCGCTTCTAAATGCCAAGGGTTCAATCGCCGACCTGTTAGAAGCGGTATGTGACGCCCGCACCAATCAACCAGGGGTCTAGCTTGGCCTTGCCTTTCAGATCGGTGCCGGCCACTTTGACGGTAAAATCTGGTTCCAGGAAAAGCTTCTTGACATCGACGTTGACCCCCCAGTGCTGATCCAGCATGTAGTCGAAGCCGACCTGCAGCGCGGCACCAAACGTGTTCTTCACATGGAGAGCATCGGCGCTGCCGACACTTTGATTGTAAAAGACGGTGTAGTTCAGGCCGGCGCCGACATAGGGTCGGAAGGCCCCGAGGTCGGTGATATGATACTGCAGCGTGAGCGTGGGTGGCAGTATCCATACCTTGCCGACATTCCCCAGCGCGCCGATTGCTCCGCTGCCATCAACGTTGGCGTAGGTAGTGGCGAGTATGAGTTCGGCAGCAATGTTTTCGGTGAAAAAATAGGAGATGTCGAATTCCGGCGTCACGGTGTCTGAATAGGAGAGATTGGAACCGGCGATCCCGCCGACGTAACCTGAATCGTTGGTTTTCACTCCCAAGGCGCGCACGCGGATCTGCCACGGGCTCGACGCCTCCACTGTTCCCTGGTCCTGTGCGATGTAACGTTGCGCAGGGTCTGCTGCCAAAGCCTGCTGACCCACCCCCATAAGGACGATGAGCGCCATCGCACCCTGCGCCGCAATCATCCGCACTTTTGTCATCATGTTCTCTCCTGGTATCTGACAACCGTAGACTCTGTCGTTTGCGCGCGCGGGATGGTTTCTCATCACGCGCCGATACAGACGTCTGCGAAGAGCACTGCATTTGTCGTGCCAATGAAAAGAGACATTGGGAAACCGCAAGATTCGCTTCCGACACACTCGTGCCTCGGAGCTGATATTGTCGTGTTTGGAGCCGATATTGTCGTGTTTTGCACAAACGGACTAACGACCGAAAGCACGCGAGGGCTATTCCCGACCCATTGGCAGAGGATGAACGAGACAATCCCTCACGAGTTAGTCGCGATGCAGGTCATGCGAGGCGGGCTCCCTGGCGCGGCACGACATCAAAGCGAACCTGTTGTTCATAGCGGCCCGTAGAGTTGTCGGCTTATGCCGCGCAGGTCTCGTCAAGATTCGGGTGGCTCATAGGCCCTCTGGTCATTGAGAATAGGACTGTCGGATTTCGCGTAGAACCCTAGTAGGGGTCCGATATCAAAGATCGTCCCTGGTGGAAGGCGCCGGACGGATGCAGGCCATTTTTCGGTTGAGACGCCGATGCCTCTCGCCAGCATGCTGGCAAATCGGGGCATCAGCGGTGCGAGTGTCTGCGCCAGGATCGCAGCGGCTGTAGCCTGAAGCGCGAGTGAAGTCCGGGTGCGGGCGGGATAGAGACGTCGCGCCGCTGCATAGTCTTGCGCCTGATGGTAGATCAGGCAATCGCGCACGAAATCGCAGGCCTGAGCGGCCGCGCGACGGAGCGAGAAGCCCTCGTCCGAATAGGCGCGTTCCATCGCCGCGCGATGAGTATCTATCTGAGCAAAAAAGGCGCGGTCGGCCGAAGCCCAGTCGCCTGCGTCGGGCACACGGCCGCCAAAGTCCCGCTGGATGTCCCTGTGCAGCGCATCAAGCCAATTCAGCCAGATACCCTGAAATATCTCGTTCCCGGTGCGGCGCAGCGCGTCCAGCGTGAAGTTCGTCCGCTGACCTTCCGGGCGTGTCAGGGCCAAATGGAGACGCACGACGTCGACTGTCTTTGGGTCCAGAACGTCCTTGCCCCAGACCGCATGGCCGCGGCTGGTGGAGAACTTCTGGCCGTCGAGCAGGTAAAACTCATTCACGTGATAGCGAATGCGCGGCGTCCAGTGGGAGAACACCTCGCAATAAAGAGCGGGGTAGAGTAGCGCGTGGTAGAAGGAATTGTCGAAACCGAAGAAATGCACAATCTGCCAGTCATTGCTTGGCCTGGCCGCATTCCAGTCGCGGCCTAGTGAGCGGGCTAACGCCTGGATGTTGTAAAGAAAACTGAAAGCCATCTCCGGCCAAACCCAGATCACCTGTCCCGGGAGCCCTTGGGCCGGCAGGCCCCAGGCTGACGGGTGGGTAATGGGCAGCGAAAAGTCGCCACGTTGGCGTAGACGCGCGAAGAGGTCCATGATCCGAAAGGGGGCGCCTGACGACCTTAGATGCCGGTCGATATTGGCATAGCACCGATCCAGCGCAAGTTCGGCACGGCGCACGTAGCCAACCACCGGAGCCTCGGCCGAGTGCCGCGACCGGGCTGCACCTAAGTCATGACACAGGTTCGGCGCGCCGCATTCCTCGCAGATGTTTCCGCCCGCGGAGCCGCCGCAATCGGGGCAGAGGCCGCTTACATCCGGTTCGTAAAGATAGTCGCCCGAAAGAGCATCGAAGAGCGCAGGGCGCTCGCGCAGATCTACCGCCGTGCTGCTCAGAAGATCACGGAAACACGCGGCTTGAAACTCTGCATAAGCGTCATCGCCGAATGTGGGCAGGAAGCTGTGGACCTCACAGTCGAGAAGTGCAAGCGTGGCTCTGATCTCGTCGGAGTAGTGGCGCGCCACTTTTGCGGGCGTCGCTTGATCGGCATCGGCACGCCTCGCGACGTAGCTCTGGTAATCATCGCTCCCAGTCAGGTGGTAGGCTTCGGCCCCTTTCATGCGCAGGAATCGTGTGTACACGTCGGCGCCAAAATAAGGGCCTGAAAGATGCCCCAGATGCAGATCGCCATTGGGCGTCGGCGGCGTGGAGAAAATGAAGATCGGTCCGCGCGGAGTCGGGGTCTGTGAAGCGGCTTCGAGGGCTGCTTTGCCGTCACGCCAGTAGACATCGACGAAGTTTAGATCTTCGTCCCCATCGTTGCTCAGCACATGTGCTTCAAAAGGGTGGAACAGAACGACGTCGCCGGCCTTGACCGATATTTCCTCAAGGTCGGTCCTGACCTTGCCCGCTCCAGACAGGACCACGAAGGCCTCGATTTCGTCGTGCCGATGGGGCTGGGATTTCACGCCCGGTCCGACCTTTCCGAATGAAAACCCGGTGCCAGCGCTCCCCGTTCCAAGCGTGGCCATGTCGATGCCGAACGCCCGCGACAGCTCTGTTCGAGAAAACGTGGATTTGCGCATGACGAACCTCAGCTGTTGGAGCAGTGGTATCTTCGGCCGTCTGCACAACAGCCTCTGCTGCAAGTCGCGGAGAGACGCGGTGGGCAGCCCCCGCCCGAACATCCGGCTCTTCAGACGAGCGACGACGGGCGCGCCAGTAATGCTGTAGGTGGCGTGAGGCCGCGCGGCGACCACCTCCACAATCGAGGTGCCGAGGCGTCGCACCGGGAAGCTGGCTATGCTCCAGTAGCCGGCAAATCAGAACGCCATACCCTTCTTGCATTATTTGAGCAGTCGATCAGTTTCGTGTGCACGCCTCGCCTCGTTCCGCGAGCTTAATCGCGATAGAAAATGCCGTTTGGGGGCTTGAGGTTGTCGAGATCGGCAACTTTGCCCTCTGGCGGGTTAAGGGCGCGCTTAAGAACGTTATATTCAGCGCGGCTCGGTCCACCGGTTGAAGCCCGCTGGAACACCAAATAGAGCGTCCGCCGCGAACGATTGCTTTTGTTGGGCCTTGAGTAATGCGGCGCGTAATCGTCGAAAATGAAGACGTCGCCAGCCTTCCATGATATGGGTTCCCAGTAGAATGTTTCGGCGACCGCCGGATCGATCACCCCTCCGGCATCCATGGGAAAGACCCCCTTCTTGTGATTGCCGGGACTGAAGAAAAGCCCGCCATTGTACGGGTCAGAGTCGTCGATCCCTATGGCGACGACCGCATGAACCATGCGGTCGGACAGCTTGTGTGGAATGTGATAGATGTCCTGGTGCGGACGGTAGCCGCCGCTGTCGGGATAATGAAAAATCAGCAGTTCCTTGAGCCTGCGAGACTCTTCGTCAAGCAGTTCCTCAACGCAGGACCTGATGCGCTGATCTTCCAGGAGCAAGTCTCGCAAGGGGTGGTGGAAGTCGAGAAAATTCTCGGCTTTTGAGGTTATCTTTCGATTGTCCGTCGTCTTCTCGAACCACAGCATCCATTTGTCATCGCTGACGTCCCAGCATGAAACATTGTCGACAAAACTGGAGATACGCTCAACAGCCGCAGGATCGAAGAATCGTTCGAGCCTGACGTATCCATCTTTGTGCCACTTGTCTTTTTGTGTCTCAGTCAACATGCGGAAAGCCTCCTTTTGAAACACTGGTTTGGTCGAGCACCCCAGTAAGGGACTCGGGCCCTGGTCAGCTTCTGTCGCTGAGGGCCCTCCGTGGCTTGCAGGCGATTAGCGGCATGTTCGAAACCAGCCCGCCGTCTCCGAGGACATCGGTCTCGAGATCAGCAACAATGAGCGAGCGCGCGGCGTCATCTGGTCGCCCCCTCATTGGTTATGGCAATCTTCGATGAGCGCAATCATGGGACGATATTCGGCAGGTTCGTTCGGACGGTACGGTGCATCGAACGTGCCAAAAGGAAAGTGTCATCAAAGCAACGGCAGGAGGTTTGTCATTATGTCGGGTGTCCGACATTCAGGGGGAAAGCTCGCATCTGCCGCCGATTTGCACGTCGTCTTCCTTGCCGCGCTGTGAATACGGCCTCACCAGGACACTGTTCAATGCGAGGGGCGGCTGGCGTCGAAACCTTCGTCACGCGCAAGGCGAGGCGAGCTGTAGCTGCGATCACGACCTACCCGGTAACCTCGATGCAAAGCGCGACTGGGGCCCGGGCATCTCTACGTCGGAAGGCATGTGGCGCATTCTACAGCCTCACGAGCTAACGATTTTGTGCTCACGACTGGCGAGACATAGTCGGTCGCAGCTTCCTCGAGCTGCCTTCACGCGAATGCAGAAAGGAGATCGTCTGGGACAGCGAAGGCGTTGATGATGTGGGGCACGCAGGGAACTCTCTAGCAGCGGCTGGCGCTGGATTTCCCACATGGCATTGAGCCGCGCGATGATCCACCTCGCACTCGGGCGATGGAAACTCGGAGACACATCCCATTCAGGGACGCCCTAGCCAGCGCTCTTCTTGCCTTCATGATCTCATCGGCAAACCCGCCGCGGCCGAGTGACCGCCGCCGAGTAACCTCCCAGATGCCGGGCCCAAAGCGGTCCTGGAATTTTGGGCGCTGCCCGCCAGCGTCGCCAAGTGTTTGCGGTTCGTGGCGATATCAACGGCTGCGGCGATCGCTCCAGATGCACTAGCTCCGCGCTCGGCAGCCGTCGCGGCGACTCCCAGCCGGGTCGCAGCTGACCGTACGGGTCAGCCGTTTCGAAAGGTATAACCGTAGCCGTTGATCGCAGGCGCACCGCCGAGATGCGTGAAGAGAACCCTCGATCCCTTGGCAAAAAAGCCTTTCTGGACCAGGTCGATCATTCCTTGCATCGATTTGCCTTCGTAAACGGGATCGATGATGATACCTTCGAGCCGCGCGCACAGACGGATGGCATCCTTAGTTTCCGGGGACGGTATGCCATAACATGGGTAAGCGTACTCCTCGAGCAACACCACATCATCCTCGATCAGTTCCATTCCGAGATCGACGAGCTCCGCTGTATTTTGGGCAATATCCAGCACTTGCGCCTTGGTTCGCGAGGGAGTGGCAGAGGCATCGATGCCGATGACGTTGCGATGTCGACCGTCATTGGCAAAACCGACGACCATGCCGGCATGCGTCGAGCCCGTGACCGTGCAAACGACGATGAAATCAAATGCAAACCCAAGCTGTTTCTCCTGGACGCGCAACTCCTCTGCGAACCCTACGTAGCCGAGACCACCATACGGGTGAACGGACGCGCCAGCTGGTATCGCATAGGGTATGCCGCCCCTTGCCTTAACCTCATAGAGCGCCTTTTCCCAACTGCGGCGGATGCCGATGTCAAAGCCCTCGTCGACCAGATGCACTTCTGCTCCCATGATGCGGCTTAAGAGAATGTTGCCGACCCGATCGTAGACGGCATCCTCATGTGGAACCCAGCTCTCCTGAACCAGGAGGCATTTCATGCCAATCCTGGCGGCGACCGCGGCGACCATTCGCGTGTGGTTGGACTGCACGCCGCCGATGGAGACAAGCGTATCGGCATCTGAGGCGATGGCGTCGGGGATGATGTATTCGAGCTTGCGCAGCTTGTTTCCGCCAAACGCGAGTCCGGAGTTGCAGTCCTCGCGTTTGGCGTAGATTTCCACCTTTCCACCCAGATGCTTGCTGAGCCGATCGAGCTTCTCGATGTGCGTCGGTCCAAAGGTAAGCGGATAGCGTTCGAACTTTTCCAGCATGTTCTCTCCGGCGATGCGTGAATGAGCCGAGACTTGCTATATACATCAGCTTAAGGGGTGCGCTGTCCGACCTCTTAGAAGAGCTTCGTCACATTCCAGCGCCTCATTCGCCGTCCCGACAAGCAAAGGCCACGCCGGCGTCCCTACCAATGGCCTGTCGCACCAAAACTGCGTCGCCGGGATTCGAGCGACGGAATGCCGTCGCCGTCGACCGCACAAAGCATAGCATTCCTTGAAAGATCCACCCGATGTTCACGGTTGATCCGAAGTGGCATAAATCTGACTTTGATGTCGTCGTCGCGCCTCAGTGGAGCAGCGATATGCCGCCCATCGGAAAGACCGGAGCCGCATCGGAAGATTTATTCCTGACCACCTCATCATTGTCTGGCGGCTGATATTCTGACTGCGTCGCAACTCCGAAATGTTCAGCCCTTTGGCCAGTTTTGCTAGGGCCGCCAGATCGCCAGATCAGAAAGAGCACGCTTGCGAAATAGACTATTTGGAGGAGCAGCGAACAAGCCAGCGTTGTGACGACTGCCGTGCGGATGGAATGAGACGCAAAGTAGACAGCCAAAGCGTTGCTGCACAGGATTACCCAAAAAGCGCGATAAAAGATTCTGAAGGACAACGCCGTTCTCCTGGTTTTCTCGCCAAATCAAGCAGCGACCTTGTCGGCGGCAACATGTGTCTGGCAGTTCTTCGGGCAGACTCGGCCGCAGGCTCCGCAGCCGACGCAGCGGCCTGCATGGTCGACGACCATGATCATGCGATTGAGCTCGCCATCGAAGTCGTCGTCTTCGTCGTTGCAGGGGCCGAGGATTTCGCCTGCGTCATCGACGCCGTAAAGGTGCATGACTTCGCGCGAGCAAACCTTAAAGCAGCGTCCGCAGCCTATGCAGATCGTACCATCGATAGCGGTGAGATATTGCGGCATCCATTTGGAGCCGTCGCGGGTGACGAAGGCGCTCGTCATCGCGCAGTCTCCGATGCAGCGAGATCTCTCTTGGCAGCGTCCAACTCGGCAAAAACGGCGAATGTTCTCTCGGCAACCACCTTGATCTCGGTCCAGTTGACCGGGAGGTCTTCGGCAAGGTCGTGCAATTCCATCTTCGCGGTTCCCGCACGCGACTGCAATTTGCGGACCTTCTTCTGCAGCTCTTCAAGGTTTGACATTTAATCCTTCCTCGAAAACGGCTTCCATCATACCAGCGAGACGTCGGTACTGACTTCCGTGTCTGCGGTCGCATCGTCGACCAGTCTCGTACCGGCCTCCGCAAGTTGTCGGAACGTCTCGAAGCCGAACCGGTGGATGTCCGGACAGAACGACCCAACGCCGGGCACCGAACAGCCCGCGCCCAGAGGCCTCACGGGTTTGGCCTCCACAATTTGTGATGTCACCGGGCCGAAACGCTCCGCGATCGCAAGCCCGACGGCGCTGTAAAACATGTCGAGCCTCCAAAGCGCGTGGGGATCGGGATAGCCCATGCCAGGGATCGCGCGGCGCTTATTCCTGGTGACGATGAAGCCGGCCAGCAGCGCTGCGTCCGATTTGCCTTCCCATAAGCAGTAGGACTCCTCAGCACGGATCAGCCGCACGAGGCATTTGACGAACGGGGTGGCAAGGGCCGCCTCGTCCTCGTTGATAGCAGCGCAGGTCGCGGCTTCGGGCAATTTCATAATCTCCCCATTTCAGGCCTCTTCCTCGAATTTCTTTTTTCGGCAACGCCTAGCTCGGGCACACGTGCGCGGCCGATGCCCGGCTCGGAGCGGGCAATTCCAAGCAATTGATGTCCCGATGAGCGGCTTTGGACGTGTCTTCGACCGCGAGGCCTTCCACCACGGCGAGAATTCGCGTCCAACATCACTTGCGCGCTTGCGCGGCCGCGGATCATCGCAAAATTCGAGTTTTGAACCTGCCGCAAACGATCCACCCGGTGCTGCATGGGGCCTACTTGCTGCGGTCACGCCAGGTAAACGGGCGAATTGGCCAGTAAACATTCAGATTGACGCCCCTTTTTATGTATTTTCGCCGGTCGATTGCGCTTTGGTGGCGTCCGGAAAATCTTTTGCGGAGCCGCGTAGAGAGCGCTGTGACGGCCCTCCCACCCTTGTAGCTGGCTAGGGCCTGCAGCAAATCCGGTAGAAGGTGCTGTTTCAGGGCGTCCGGAGTAAGCTCCGGACTGTCAAGCGACTCCAGTGCTGACTTAAGCAACGCGATCGCGCGATCCTTATTGCCGCTGTCGTAATAGTATCTAGCGACCGCCGGATAGGACCGGAACTTGGGGCCGTCGCCTTGCGGGGGGTTGAGTGCCAGGATGTGTTCGGACAGCTTCTTGCCCATCGCGAAGCGCTCAGCAGATGGAAAGTGCGAATGGTCGCACGCCGGACCGAAGAGCTGGCCTAGCGCTGCAAGCATCCAGTTCTCGGAGTTTCTATCGATTGCGTCGCGAACCAATTGGCGCATGACGGGCATGCCTTTTTGCATGTCGCGCATTCTGTGAAGTAACAGATGAACATGAGCCAGGCGGAAACTGATATCGTCCGGCACCAAGGCGATGCCCTCTTCGATCGCCGAGAGCGCCGTCTTCCAATCCTCTATCTTTATCGCCGCCCAGAATCTGTCATTGATCGGCTTCTTCAACGCCTGTTCGCGCGCTACTGCGCCATTTCTGGCGATCCGCGCCGTGTCGGCGGCCTTCGCTTCATTGCTGGTTCGCCAACTGCCGTTCAGCACCTTCGGCAAAACCTCGTCGAGTTGCCTTGGATGACCGATAAAGGCGATATGGCCGTCCCGGTCGACCACGAACGAGGTCGGAATTCCGACCGAAAAGCTGGGCTCCCTCCAAAGCTTGTTCATTTCACCTATAGGGTCGAACGCGATCCGATAGTTCAGATCCGGGCACTTTTCGGCCAACCACGCGCCCAACTTGGCTCGGGTTTCAGCGGGCGCGGAAGCGTCTTCATCGGCCGCGACTCCGACGACCTCAAGTTCGGCTCCCTTGTATTTCTCCTGCAGTTGCACCAGTTGGAGTGCCGCCGCCGCACATGGTCCGCACCAGGTCGCCCAAAACTCGACGACGTACACTTTGCCGGGCTGGAAACGCGCAAGCGGCTCGCCACGCAGCCAGGTCTCGACCTTGATCGGGGGAGCCTGTGACTCCATCTGCAACGCCATGTTACTCTCCAAGGCTATTGCCAAGGTTGCGCGACGTTGCGCGCGAACTTGTTTCCCTCTTGGCGAGGGGCACACGGGTTGAAGGAAAGCGAGCATCACTCGTCTCGCGCGTCTGCGCGCATTGAGCGTTTACCCAGTCTTGCCGCATCCAGTGTTGCCGCATCTCCACTAGCAAAGGGTGTGCCAATGCGCTCAGTGTGCAGCAATGGGTGATTTCGCTTGAAAACCCACGCGATGAAGATGGCCGGTTGTAATGAACCCGACATGTTTGCCGCCGTTGTCAGGTTTCGGAATGCATCACGCGTTACGCACCCCGGAAAAGCCCGGCCACGGACCACTCAACATGTGCCGGCCAAGGGACGACCAGGATGGACATCGTGACTGCGTCGGCTATCGTCAGACCTCGTCATCATCGCCGCTACGCGTCTCTTGGTTGAGCTGTGTGCCGTTGCGGTCCCGCTGGCGGTAGCGGAACTCGGCGTTTGCGATTTGCAAGGGGCCGCTCCATGCGCGTGCCTGCTGTGTCCCCCCTTGCGATTGAATTTCCCGGCTGGTGACGTGGGCGTCCTCCCCGACGACGCTGGCGGCCCGCCACTACCGCCATCGCCAATGCCGCCATTGTTAGATTGACCATGATGATCGTCACTGGCCAGGAGTGCTGGTGCCGGCCGGTGAACTCTGCGGCGTTCCTGCCTTGTGTTGCCTTGTGTGTTTCCGGCGCCCCGGGGCGATACAGCTCCCGCCCAGGTGCGAATGCGAGCATTGCGGATTTGATCAACCCAGGACCATTCGGCCGCCACGCAGGTCGGCCCGGGACCGACTGAATACACCGAAGATGCGACGGTCCTCGCCGCTCTACCATCTCAGCCAATGACATTATGATTGACGCCATCGCTTGCCGCCCAATCCGGCAAGGTCCCGACAGTCCACACTCGAAGTCGAGGGTCTTGGCCGTGCGGTACTATTATTGCGTTGTCCAGCCCCAACCCAATAGTGAGGGCGATGCGATCCAAGATTTCGCCCATGCGGTGCCGATGCGGGTCCGAACCGCGTGCCGCGTCGAAAGGATTCTCGTTTTCGACCTGACGCCGACCTGCAAACCCTTGAGTTTTGACTGCATTGAGAAGCCCAGTACGTCGGCGCGTCCGTTAAGTTCCGCTCACGGATCTTCTCAAGCGAGCAGAAGCCATCCCTAAGGGCACACTGGAGACGTGCGGGATGCCCCGGGCCGAGGCGCTTGTAAATTGTCTCGAGGCGCTCCGCGAAAACCTGCGCGTTTACCGCGACCTTGGCCGACTTGGAGCATCAGGATAGGCGACCAGCGAAGCAGAGTTTCGAACAGCATAGGTGCCCCCTTCGGAACCGTCACCGCGCCAAAAACAGCGGCAATGGCGGCTTTGCTTCTATCCATCTCCTCACGCCACCGAAGAGCCGCTCCCGCAGCCGCCGGCTTCCATAAGCGCCCATGACAATCATGTTGGCAGACGTGTCGATTGCGTGCTGCGCGAGCACCGTTGCCGCCGGCTTGCCGGCGCTCGGCAGCCGGTCGACCGAGACACGAGCACCATGCCGGGTGAGATAGGCGGCGATGTCGGCTCCCGACTCGGTGCCGTTTCCGGTGCAGGTCACCTCCGAATCGACCAATGTGAGCCGAACTTCGTCGGCTCCGGATAGCAAATCCAGCGCTTCCCGAACCGCACGGGAAGCCTCCACGCGAGAATCCCAGCCGACCAGCACGCGCCGCGGCGATAGCGTCGCCTCGGCACCCTTCGGTACGACGAGCACCGGCTTTCCGGTATCGAACAAGCTGCCGTTGATAACAAGAGGTCCGAGATCGATGTCGTTGAGAAGTGCGGGGCCGACGATGGTCAGGTCACTGCAGAGCGCCCGCCGTCGCACCGCGTCGCCGACGCTGGCCTGGTCGCAGAATTCGGTATCGACGTCATAGCAATTCCATAGGGCTCCCAGCAGGTCTTGAATATCCCTGGACGTCTTTTCCAGAATGGCCATGTCCTGTGAAAATTTCTCGATCTGCCTATACCGCTTTTCCAGTCTGGCAATGGCTGCTGCATGTCGTTTTGGCCACTCGGGCGTGGAACCGCATAGCGGCGGAGACCCCATAATAAGTACCGAAAGGTTCGCACCGCCCTCAGCACATAAGCCGGCAGCTATTGTGACGTCCTTATCGGAGTGGTGAGCTCCCGTCACACTAAGTACGCTTTTGAAGGCCATGGACTGCTTCTTTTCGAGTATGTTGTACCCTGCAGGCGTTTCGAAGCCGCAAGACTTGCCCTCGCGAAGGAGATGGGAAATGGCAAACCGGCTTGCCATTCAGCCATCCGGCTTCTCCAGCGAGTAACCTGCCGATCTGACGGTACGAATGACGCTGTCGGGCGAGGCCGCCTTCAGCGCCTTTCTGATCCGGCTGATATGGACGTCGACGGTGCGTGCACCGATATGGATATTGTTGGGCCAGGCCGCGTCGATCAGCTCGTCTCGGCTAAAGACCTTGCCGGGAGCCTCAAGCAAATGGCGCAGAAGGTTGAACTCGAGCGGTCCGAGATGGATGTCATGGCCATTACCGCGAACTCGGTAGGCGTCGAGCTTCATCTCAAGGCCGCCGCAGCAGAGCCAACTGCCGTTTTCGGCCCCGTTTGAACCCGGCTTCGGCAGCGCCAGCTTCGTGCGCAGACAGTCAAGCAGCGTGGCCGGCGCGATCGGCCGCACAAAGCTCTCGTCGATGCCTGCCTTCAAGAGATCGAGGTGCTGGTTCTCGGCACCGGGGGCAATCAGGGCAATAACGGGTAGGCCACCCGTGCGGGGTTCGCTCTTGAATGTTGCGCAGATTTTGGAGCCCGTTGCGCTTGCTGGCCCGCAATCCAGCACCACGGCCTGGAGCTCTCGTTCATCGGCCGCTGCAATTGCTTCCTTCACGCCGCCGGCCGGCTCACTCGTGAACCCGTCCACCCCCAGAATGTGGCTCAGGAACAGATACAACTCCGCATCTTGCGAACAGATCAGTACCAATGGCTTCATCGGCGCTACCCCAAGAAGCAAATCGGCCTCGACCGCCTCGGTTGGGTGGGCGGGCCATGGCATATCTTCAACGCCTGGCATGATCCCCTTGCTCGACAATCGCGTCCATCACGCCCGCGCCACCTCGGGATAAGCTTCAATGGCGGCGATCGCATCACCGGCCAGTTTCGTACCCGCCGCCGCGAGTTTCCAGAACGTCTCGAAGCCGAAGCGGTGGACGTCGCGCAGGGTCTTCGACAGAACGACCAAACGCCCGGCCGTGAAAAGCACGCGCCCGAAGCCCTCATGGCTCATCTCCATCATCGGCGATGCCATCAGGCCGGAGCGCTCCTCGATCGCGAGCCCGACTGCGGTGTAAAACATGTCGAGCCTCCACAGGACGTCAGGATCGGGATCGCCGATGATCGGGATCGCACGGCGCTGTTCCTTTGAGATGATAAAGTCGCCGAGGATCTCGGCGTCCGATTTGCCTTCCCACGACCCGTAGGAATCCTGAGCGCGGATGAGCCGTACGAGGCATTTGACGAACGGGGTGGCAAGGGCCGCCTCGTCCTCGGCGACATCGGGGCTGACCACAGCGTCAAGCATTTCGCCTACTCCTCATTTGAGATCCTCGTCTTCGAAGCACGGTTTCTTTTCGGCAACGCCGGCCTGGCCCAGCACCTTGCGCAGCCATGGGGGAGGAACCTTCCTGAGCATCGTTTGCGTGCGCAACAGCACCTCTTGGATGGTTTGGGGCTGGGGCACTTTGATCGGATGGATTTTCGCCGAAATAACCTTGGCTGCCGAAGGGCCACCAATAGCCAGACAAAACAGGAGATGACAGCCCTTCAGCGCCTCCACCTTGGGAGTGATGCGATCATCGCCCTCGCTGCGATGCGTCCCGCTCTCGTCGGAAACCTCGTCGAAGGCCACGGCTTCCACAAGTTGCCATTCCTCGCGCGTCACGTCGTAGACGGCAAAGCGCTTGGCAGAACCGAAGTGAGCATTGAGGTTCTTCATGTCTTGCGTAGCGATCGCCACGCGCAAGGCGCCGGCTTGCCGCAGCGGCATCGATGCATGAACCTCGTCAGTGACGAGCGAGAGACGACGAACGGAGCTCATCTGGCATTTCTCGGTGGCGGAATGGATCAAGCGCCTCAGGCGTCGGCGCATGCCGATTGGCCTGGAAGATGTTGGCAGCCTCAAAGATCAGATCGCGGGTACCCTGATAGAGGACTGTGAGCTTGTGTTGGCTGCCGAGCCGGTCAAAGATCGGGAAGCCGACGCGCATGAGCGGGATGCCAAGGTGCTGCGCCGCCTGGCGGCCGTGGGAATGGGTGACGAGGAGATCAGCGCCAGCGCCAAGAGCTTCCAAATCGCCGATATCGCCGATCTGGACCGAGTCCGCCGGTACTTTTTCCAGAATTTTCGACATATTGGTCGTGGTGACCGCCGCCGCGATTTCGGAGCCCATGTCGACGAAGAAAGTCGCGAGCTGGTAGAGCTGGTCTGGTTCGGCAGCGATCGCAATTTTCTTACCTCCGAAATGGAAATGTCCGTCGAGCAGCGCGTCCTGCAACTGCGCCCGGCGCCGGCGGACCCCGGCCGGCACCGGCGCGCCCGAAATCGCTGATAGCAGCGAGACGAACCGGTCTGCGGCCTTCAATCCAGCCAGTGACTGGAAGATTGTGTAAGGCACGCCGGTCAACCTGTGCAGCAGCTCGGCCGGGCGGCGCATATGCTCACCGACGACAATGCATCGTTCGGCCGTGCCGAGCTCGCGGATGTCCTCGACGCTGGTACCGCCATAGGTGGTCGTGACCCAGCGGTCTGGCACTGTGCCGTCGAGCGAGCCGGAGACGTCCGGCACAATCACCGGCTCGAGCCCAAAGCTTTCGACCATGTCACGCAAATGCTCGATATCGGCCACAGTGAGATTCCACCCGGGCAGGATGGCGATGTTCTTCGATTGCCGCGCTTGCTCGCCGGGGCGCGTGATCCTTCCGATCATCGCAGTGACCGCCTTGGCCCAACCCTCTTCGATCGCCCCCTCGAAATCCGGCGTGTTGGCCAGCACGACCTCCGTACCCGCGAGTTCTTCCGCGTGCTTCTGCCTGATATTGGCGATATCCCCTGCGAAATCCTCGCCTCGGGTTTCCGTTAGCGCCGTCGTGCAGACCCCGATTAGCTTTGGCTTTGTACGACTCTTGAGATTGAGGATCGCCTCTTCCAGATGATCCGCCCCGCCAAGGATCGTCGCCACTTCGTCCATCGCGGTAGTCTGCAGGGGGATGGCTTCCTTGAAATGCCGCACGAAGAGCACGAGCGCGAAGCTGGTGCACCCCTGGCTGCCGTGGAACAATGGCATGGCCCCATCGATCCCAAGAAAGGCCAAGGCTGCACCCAGCGGCTGCGACGACTTCAGTGGATTGACCGCCGCGGCTTTTGTCTGGGGAAGGATGCGGACCATCGGCTTTCCTCAACACTCGCCGAAATCGTCGGCCGTCGTGCCGGCGAATTTCTTAAAACCTTGGACGATCGCGGTCTCACTCTTGGTGCCCGGCGGTTCGTCCCCTGCGGCAAGCTGGCACTCCCACGGTGGTGGCTCACGCACCTGGCGCCAGATCGGGTTGTGGATGGCGAGGTCGATCTGACGTACGAGTTCCACCATGCCGTCATAGCCGGCATAGGGCTGGTGACGCTCTTGGTTGATATCGAGCCAGGGTACCTTGGCCTTCAGTGCGATAAACTGCGTGCGCCCGCCCGACAACATGATGTCGGCCTTGCGTTGCGAGAGCATGGCATAAAGGTCCCGCGGTGCCATAGACTCGAACATGTGGTTCTCGTCCTTGAGTATCTTCTTGATGCGCTCCTTGTCTTCGGGCGTTGATTTCTTGACCGAGGTGCCGACGATCTCAATGCCGATCTCCATCAGTGCGTGGACGACCGACCAGGACTTCACACCACCAGTGTTGAGAAGCACGCGCTTGCCTTCGAGTCTCGGCCGGTAGGCGGCAAGCTTCTTCCAGGCAATTGCCTCCTCTTCAGCAATCAATGCCTCGGTGCGGCCGAGGATCTCGGGATCCGCCCCCTTCTTCACGAGCAGTCTGGAGATCTGCCGCAGCGCTTCAGAGGTGTCGGTGATGCCATAGAAGGAGCCTTCGAAAAACGGGATGTCCCAGCGCTGCTCCATCTTGCGGGCGAGATTGATGAGTGCGGTCGAGCACACCATCATGTTGGCCCGGGCGCGGTGCGCTGACGCAACCTCGAGGTAGCGAGCGTCGCCCGGAATTGCAGCGCGCACCCGGATGCCAAGCCGATCAAGGAGCGGCTTCACCAGCCAAAATTCGCCCGACAGGTTGAATTCGCCAAGGATATTGATGTCGTAAGGGCCGGCATCGTCAGGCTCCGCCGTGCCGATGACATGGTCGAGCAACGCCTCGCCGGCAAGCTTATTGCCGAGATTCTTGGACCCGACGAAGCCCGGCGCATTGATCGGCACCACCGGCAGGTCGAACTTTTCGGCCGCGCGTTTGCACACGGCCTCGATGTCGTCGCCGATCAGCGCCGTCACACAGGTCGAATAGACGAAGATTGCTGGCGGCGCGTAGGCTTCCTTGATCTCGCGGATCGCTTTGAAAAGCTTCCGCTCGCCCTGCCCCATCATCACGTCGAGTTCGGTGAGATCGGTCGTGAAGCTTATACGCCATAGCGTTGGCCCGGACGAAGCCGTGCCGCGGTTGTCCCAGGAATTGCCCTCGCAGGCGAGCGGTGCATGGACCAGATGCGCGACATCGGTGATCGGCTGCAGCACGATTTTTGCGCCGTCGAAGGCACAGCCGCCGGCTGCCGCCCCGGGGGTCAGCGGCTTGGAGCAGCCCTGTTTGCGCGCCTTGGCATCCTTGCCGCGGTTGTTTTCGCAGGCAGGCTCGTTGAAGACATCTTGGATTTTGGCACTGAGCGAAGACATTGCGTCGGTCTCCAAGTCCATCGAGAAGACGGACCGGCCCTAAAAGCCGGCCGCCGCTCCTAGCGGGTGAGGTCATAAGAATAGTCCGTCACCCCCGTCTCGCTTGTCTCGCGATCGAGCTTGTCGAAGATCTTGTCGAGGATTGTCGTCAGTACGCGCAACCCGCCTTGATAGCCCATGAGCGCAAAGCGATGGTGATGGTGCCGGTCGAAGATCGGAAACATCAGCCGGATCAGCGGCGTGCCGGTGTCGCGCTCCAGATACTTGCCATAGGAATTGCCGATCAACAGGTCCACGGGCTCGGTGAAGAGCAGCGATCGCATCGCCCACAGGTCCTTGCCCGCCCAGACCTGAGCCTCCTTGCCGAAGGGCGAGGATGCAAGCAGCTCCTTCATCTCGTCTTCCCACGCCTTCGTGCCGTTGGTGGCGAGGCAGTGAGTCGGCTCGCCGCCTGTCTCCATGATGAAGCGGGCCATGGCGTGAACAAAGTCCGGGTCGCCGTAGAGTGCGTATTTCCTGCCGTGCAGCCAGGATTGGCTGTCCGCCATGGCGTCAACAAGTCGGCCACGCTCCAGTCGGATTGCCTCGGGGATTTCCTTGCCGGAGATCGCGGAGACCTCCACCAGGAATTCGTCGGTCGCCTGGACACCCAGCGGGTAATGGAACGAGGCTGTGGCCTGGCCGACCTCCTCGCAATATTCCAGCGTCTTTCGGGTGTTGTAATGCTGTAGCGAAAGTGTCGCCTCGGCGTTGAGTGCATTCTTCACGTCTTGGATTTTCGTGCCGCCGTCATACATGCGGTATTCACCGTCCGATGGTGTGTCGAACTGGTCGGAGGCATCTTGGATGAACGTGTAGGACACGCCCATCAGATCGAGCAGGCGTTTGAGTTCCCGGTTGTTGCCAACGCAAAAGCCGTCGAAGCCCGGAATGATGTTGATCGTTCCTAGGGCTTCCGTTCGCTCCTGGCCTTTCCAGAAGTGCTCCAAAATGCCCTTGACCGTAACATCATAGCCGTCGACGTGGCTGCCGACGAAGGCCGGCGTGTGCGCGAAGGGCACGTCGAAGTCGCGCGGGACCGAGCCTTCTTCCTTGGCGTTCTCGATGAAGCTGTGCAGGTCGTCGCCAATGACCTCGGCCATACAAGTCGTCGATACGGCGATCATTTTCGGGTCATAGAGTTTATACGTGTTGGCGAGCCCGTCGACCATGTTCTTCAAGCCGCCGAACACTGCCGCGTCCTCGGTCATTGAGGAAGAAACCGCCGAAGCAGGTTCCTTGAAATGGCGCGACAGGTGCGAGCGGTAGTAGGCCACGCAACCCTGACTACCGTGCACGAAGGGCATGGTTCGCTCGAAGCCCGTGGCCGCGAACACCGCGCCGAGCGGCTGGCAGGCCTTGGCGGGGTTGATGACAAGCGCTTCGCGAGCGAAGTTTTTTTCCCGGTATTCCCAGGTCTCGGTGAACTCGCGTTGATCGGTAACGACCTGATCCTGGTGCGGACATTCGAAATTCAGCTTCTTCTCGGCCAGCATCTGCCTGTATTCCGGCTCGCGGAAGAGGGGCGCATGGTCGAGAATTTTTTCGGCCGACTGCGGCATGGTGGTTACCTCTTTTTTCTATCTGACCGCGCCATACGGCGGGACAGGAACATCAAACGTTTCTGGTCTTCCGCGGATCACGGGGTCGCGGGTTTATCGTCTCCTTGGGGGAGACCGGGCTGAGGGCCTGGCATTTATTCGGCAGCCATCGCCCGTCCATGGCTCGGACGCCTTTTCCAAGGCGCCTCGAATAGGCCCCAGACCGGGTTGTTGATGGCAAGATCCACATCACGGGCGAAAACGGCAAAGCCGTCATAGCCATGATAGGGCCCCGAATAATCCCAGGAGTGCATCTGACGGAACGGTATGCCCATCTTTTGCACCGGGTATTTTTCCTTGATCCCCGAGCCTACGAGATTAGGTCGGACGCCCTCGATGAACTTCTCCAACTCATAACCGGTCACGTCGTCATAGATCAGCGTGCCGTTCTTCACGTAGTGGGCGGTGCGTTGATAATCGTCGTTGTGGCCGAACTCGTAACCTGTGCCGACGATCACCATGCCGAGGTCCTCGTAGGCTGTGATGACGTGGCGGGGGCGCAGGCCGCCGACATAGAGCATCACTGTATTGCCTTCGAGGCGCGGTCGGTATTTGGCGATTACCTCTTCGATCAAGGGGCGGTACTTGGCGATCACCTTTTCGGTCTTCTCCTCGATTTCCGGCCCAAAATGCTTGGCGATCTTGCGCAGCGAAGCTTCGATCTGGGAGGGACCGAAGAAATTGTACTCCATCCAAGCGATGCCGTACTTTTCCTCCATGTGCCGACAGATGTAGTTCATAGACCTGTAGCAATGGATGAGATTGAGCTTGGCCTTCGGCGCGCGCTCTATCTCGGCGAGCGTGGCGTCGCCCGACCAGTTGCCGACCACGCGCAGGCCGATCTCCTCGAGCAGGATTCGCGAAGCCCAGGCGTCGCCGCCGATGTTGTAGTCGCCGACCACGTTGACGTCGTACGGGCCACCCTCGAACTCGACGTCCCTCTTCTCGAACACCCAGTCGCGGATCGCATCATTGGCGATGTGGTGGCCGAGCGATTGCGAGACGCCGCGGAAGCCCTCGCAGCGCACCGGCACGATCGTCTTTTCGATCTCCTTGGCCTTCTTGCGCGAAACCGCTTCGGTGTCGTCGCCTATGAGGCCGATCGGGCACTCGGACTGCACCGTGATGCCCTTGTTCAACGGAAAAAGTTCTTCAATCTCGTCGATGATCTGTTCCAGCTTTTTGTCGCCGCCGAAAACAATGTCTTTCTCCTGGAAATCGGAGGTGAACTGCATTGTCCCGAACGTGTCGATGCCGGTTGTGCCGACGTAGTAGTTGCGGCGCTGCGACCAGGAGTATTGCCCGCAGCCGACGGGACCGTGCGAGATATGGACCATGTCCTTGACCGGGCCCCACACCACGCCTTTTGAGCCGGCATAGGCGCAGCCGCGAATGGTCATCACGCCGGGAATGGACTTGATATTCGATTTGACGTCACATTCGGAAAGGACCTCCCCTTCCTCGCCGGCCTCGTCCCCGCTCTTTGCGACATTGAGGTGCTTCTTGCGGCGCTTCGCCGTCTTGTCGGGATATTGCGACAACACCTCCTCGATAAGCTTCGCATGGAGAGCACCGTCATTTTCGTATTCCAGGCTCATGGGACCCCTTTCAAGGTTAGTGTGACGCCTCATCGGCGAGGCGCCGTTATTCCAAAGGCGCGCTTGGTCAAGGCCGCACCTCAAGTCGACAACGCTCGTTACAGTGCGGCCGCCTTCGGCGTTTCCTTGGCTTGGAGTTCGGCAAGCATCTGCTCGTCTGTCTTCATGATGCCGAAGTCGAGCAGCATGTCCTCGAGCTCCTCCATGGTGATCGGGGTCGGGATGGTGCCCTGGCGCGAATTGGCATGGATCTTCTCTGCCAGCGCACGGTATTCTCCGGCCTGCTTCGAGTCCGGCGCATACTGGATCACCGACATCTTCCTGAGCTCGGCGTGCTGGACGATATTGTCGCGTGGCACGAAATGGATGAGCTTGGAATTGAGCTTGGAAGCCAGTGCTTCGGCGAGATCGAGCTCGCGGTCGGTTTGGCGCTCGTTGCAGATCAGGCCGCCGAGCCGCACGCCGCCTGAATGGGCGTATTTCAAAATGCCCTTGGCGATGTTGTTGGCGGCATAGAGCGCCATCATTTCGCCGGACATGACGATGTAGATTTCCTGGGCCTTGTTCTCGCGGATCGGCATTGCAAAACCGCCGCACACCACGTCCCCGAGGACGTCGTAGGAAACATAGTCGACATCATCGTAGGCGCCGTTCTCCTCGAGGAAGTTGATTGAGGTGATGACGCCGCGGCCGGCGCAGCCTACACCCGGCTCGGGGCCGCCCGACTCCACGCACTTGATGCCTTTGTAGCCGATCTTGAGCACGTCCTCGAGTTCGAGATCTTCCACCGAACCTTCCTTTGCAGCAAGGTGCAGCACGGTATCCTGCGCCTTCGAGTTCAGGATCAGGCGGGTGGAGTCGGCCTTGGGATCGCAGCCGACGATGAGTATCCTCTGCCCAAGATCGACAAGGGCGGCGAGCGTATTTTGGGAGGTGGTGGACTTGCCGATGCCGCCCTTGCCGTAAAAGGCGATCTGACGCAGACCTGACATGTAGCTTTCCTTCCTTCGTTCCATTCATCACGGCTGCCCGCGATATGAATGCCGGTCGGCAGCTTTCGCCGCCTCGTAACGCAAGGCTCAAAACGCATGCCAATTTTATTGACCGATCGAAGAAAGTTTTTTGTTCTTCCTTTTCAGATATTTGACCTGAGCAAAATAAAGGAATGGCTAGCCGAGCCTATGTCGCGAATCTGACAAGACCAACGAAACATGTCGGAGAGCGTTAAATATGACAGCCATTACCTCACGCCGGGGACCGAAAGACACAAACGCTGTCGTCCACTCCTCGTGAGTGGCACGCCTCCCCGGCCAAATTGCGCCGCCAGAACTTTAATCCTGGATCACGCATCTGTCTTCCGGCACCAATCGAGAACGCCACGGCTGCTGTCGTCGATCTGACGGGAGTGAACCTCAGTCAAGGTGCGCCCAGGTATCGTCCATTGAACGCACCCTGATGGCGCCTTGGGCTTCAAAGGTGTGGGGCCACCTCAGGTCTTTCCGGACGCAGGAGTCGAGGATAAACGGTTTACGTTCTTGATACAAAGCAGCTTGAGTGATTTTGGGTCATTCGCGGATTATCGCGAACTATCGCTAACCCGCTCTAAGTCACTGATTTCAAAATAAGATGTCTTCATCATCTATCGTGACTATCGCGTACAAGACGACCGTTCTGACATTCTTTTTGATGGTATCCGTTTGCTTTCCGAGCGCCAATATCGCAATACCGTCAGCCCAATTCGGCCGATGACGGTCATTTTCGGAAGCTAACGCAGGACATGCGCCGGGAACTCACGCTATGTTCTTCCATCGCGCTACGATGCTGACGCGCCGATGTCTCGCGCCACGTTTACAGAACGTGGAAGGGCTGCTTGCCGACTTTCACTGCGGTGTAATAAAATGTCGGAACTTACCGGTAATTGCAGACAGTTTGATACATGACTGAATCCGTTGAAACCTCTCAGCGCGACCTTGCCGTCGGTCTGATTGAGTGCCATGGGATCATGCGCCTGTCGGACCTGAAACGCCGAGGGATCAATCCGGCTACACTGGCTCGTCTGGTTGACGAGGGCATCCTCCATCGCTCCTCACGAGGGCTCTACGAACGCGCGGATGCCGACGTCGACATTTCTCATTCCCTGGCCGAAGTCGCGACCCGTGTTCCGAAAGGTGCTGCCTCGTATCGGCGCTCCAGTTTCATGAGATTACGCTGCAGCTTCCGCGCAGCGTCTGGATCGCAATCGGCTCCAAGGACCGCAAGCCGACGATCGACTATCCGCCCACCCGGGTTGCTCGCTTCGGCGAAAAAGCGCTCACCCTTGGCGTCAAGACCTACACCATCGATTCGGTACCTGTCCGGATCTTCGATCCGGCCAAATCGATCGTGGACTGCTTCCGCTTTCGCAACGCCGTCGAAGAAAGGCTAAGCCCGACGACATGCCCGATATGCGCAGACGCTGCGCATCTGGAGTATCGTTCGTCCTTATCTTGAAAGCACAGTTGCTGATGAAGGATAGGCCGGCGAATCTTCCAGCATCGATTCTTGCTCGGCTCCGCAACATCGCGGAACAAGCAGACGGACAATCAGCTCATCCTGAGGCGATACGCCATCAAGAGGCTGCTTTATCGGCTGAGCATCTCCCGCATCGCGATCAGTTTAGCCTGAAGGGCGCGATGCTCTTCACAGCGTGGCTCGAAGATCCGTTTCGCCCTACGCAGAACCTTGATCTTCTCGGATTCGTCAATCCAGACGTAACAGCGATCCGTTTTCGAAACGATCTGCCGGATCGAGGCCGAAGAAGACGGACTGGCGTACGATGCGAACGGCCTAAGCGTCGAGGCGATCCGTGAAGGCCAGCAATATGGCGGCGTCAGGGTGCAGACGACAGCGTTTCTCGGGACGACCCGGATCCCGGTACAAGTTGACATAGGCTTTGGAGACGCTGTTACGCCGACGGCGCAGGAGCTGGAGTTTCCGTCGCTTCTGTCGGCTGAGGCTCCGCGACTGAGAGCCTATCCCAGGGAAACCGTGGTTGCCGAAAAACTCCAGGCAATCGTCGTACTTGGCCAGGCGAACAGTCGCATGAAGGATTTTTACGACCTGGCGCTGTCGCGGCTATTCGCGATGAAAGGTGGATCGCTGGTCCAGGCAATCCGAGCGACATTTGAACGGCGTGACACGCTACTGCCAACAGAGACTCCGCTTGGACTCAGTGCCGCTTTTGCCGAGGACAGCAAGAAGGCAAGGCAATGGACGGCGTTCGTCGGAAGGGAACCGCTTCTCTTGCAGCCATCGAATCTCCCGGCCGCGATCGTCGCCATTGGCGAGCTCGTTTTTCCGCCGCTCCAGGCTGCAGCCTTAGGCGACGGTTTCGAGCGTCATTGGCCAGCCGGCGGCCCTTGGACGTAAAGCTCTGACTTGCTTTGCTCCATGGGCGGATCACGGATGGTAGGTGCTGAGAGGCATTACCGCAATCTGCGTCCGCCGTTAGGGATGGCCGTTACGTGAGCGACACGATCGATTCCGGCGGCCGGGCCCGAAACGATAGTGAAGTCGTCCTTCTCAAGCGCGCGTATGCGGACAGTGAGGTCGCGACCAGCTGTCTTGAGCGCTGCTTTCCGTTATCGCTCGCTTCGCGGGCGCCGACAATGGCTATGCGGCGAGTCTCCGTGAGTTCCCAGATGCCTTGGAAATACAACAGCTCGATTGGACGCTTGGCGTCTCGCAGCTTTTGCGGATAAGGAGGCACAGTCAACCGCGCTTTGTCACAACCGGTAGGCCGACGCGACTGGAAGAGCGTCACCTGTCGGCACGGGTCGGCTGCCGGGGCTCGATTTTCATCTGTCGGTGTCTTGTGGGATAACGTCATCGTCGCCCCGATTGCGGGCTCTTTTGTGGCAGGCCGATGCTTTTCCTGCATTGCGGGATGAAATTTGTGCGTTGCAATATCTGACGCCGAGGCTAGCATGAGGGTGTCGGCAACTCTTTAGATGAGATGCCGATCTTGAATGCGGCACACCCCCTCTAGTGCCGTTTTCGAATCGGGCCCGTTGCCACCTCCTCCCGGCAGCGGGCCTTTTCTCTCCAAGACTGCCTGTTGGCCAAGCACGGTGCCGCCACCTCGACGGATTGACGAGGAGGAAGCCTACACGACGCTCTGCCATTTCCGCTGGCCAAAGACGAATGGCGAGCCCGTCTGCCGCGGCCTTCTCGGCTGCTACGCGCTCAGGGGCGCTTTCAAGTGCTCCGGCTGCCGCCGCGAGTTCCTACAGACGTGCCGAAAAGAGCGCAGAGTTCATTGACATGAACGAGCTTATTTCGGCCCTTTCCCATTCGGCTACGCGCGGACGAAGCTGCGCTTCGGGTTCAGCATGAGTATCGTCTCCGTTCCACCACTTCTTCGTTCTCGCGTCCCAGCCTGTCCTTGGTAGAGCTTCCGACATTTTCGTCCACCTTCTGACACAAGAAGGTTCGTCGAGACGTCACGCGGAAACGCCTTGTATGTTTCCCGAGCATTAGCTGCTTGAGATGTTACAAGTTCAGCCCGATGAGATCGCCGTCTTAGACGGAAGCCGTTCCTCCATGGCGGCCCCGAAAGCAGGTCTCTCTACTCAAGGTAAAAATCGCTTCCATCCCTGCTGCAAGTCAGATGGCACGGCATTTGCGACGGCTCATTAGAACCATCGAACCACCAACAAAGCGACGAGTGAATCATTGGTGACTCCAGACAAGCGCTTGAGGCGACGGTGACAATTGCGGATAAACATCGGGAGGTCGTCCTCTCCAGACGCCAGTGCTCGCTAGCTTTTCTGCGCAGGTGTTGTTGGAGGCCGACATCCAACAGCGCGGCATGCGCCCAAATGCTGCTTGCCGGTCCTCATCAGCATGTGAATGCCGAAGCACCGCATCGAAGAGTCACCCAACCGACGTCGGCGCGCCATGGGCAACCTACAATACGCAGAAGCACTTTTGTGAAGCGAGACTCTTGCGCGACCGCAACGTTGCGGCGCCACACGCCTATTTCGACACTGACACTGTCGATTGCCACCACATTCTCTTCGGGGACAGCCAGGCGGTCATTGACATCCCTTCCAGCGCCACTTGCCGCAAAGGGGTTGCTTGATCCCGCCCAAATCACTCATATTGGCCCGGCCATTCGGATGACGAAGAGGGTGGGCCAAGGCCTTCCCGTACCACCGGATGGAAGAGCGATTTGGAAGCCGCGAAGGCCTTCATCTCATGTCCGGCATGCCTGCCGAGTCGACGTTGCGTCGGCCAAACCGAGAAGCCATGCCAGGTTTCTTCTAAAAGGAGCTATTTGATGACCGTCACGAAGAAGGTCCCCTTCGTTACCTTTCGCACGCGTGTTCGCGATGATTCAATCGAGGGGCCAAATCCATACCGCTGGGAAAACAAGACATCTGACGACTATTTTGGTGGGAAGCGCGTCATCCTGTTCTCGCTTCCTGGCGCCTTCACTCCGACCTGCTCGACCTACCAACTGCCGAATTTCGAAAAGCTCTATGACGAGTTCAAGAAGGAAGGAATTGACGCAATCTACTGCATCTCCGTCAACGATGCCTTCGTCATGAATGCGTGGGGCAAGTCGTTGGGGCTGCAGAAGGTCGAGCTAATCCCGGACGGCTCAGGCGAGTTCACGCGCAAGATGGGCATGCTGGTTGCCAAGGACAACCTTGGCTTCGGAATGCGCTCCTGGCGCTACGCCGCCCTGATCAACGACGGTGCCGTGGAGCAGTGGTTCGAGGAAGAGGGGTTCTGCGACAACTGCGAGAGCGATCCCTATGCCGTCTCATCCCCGCAGAACGTTCTTCAAACCCTGCAGGCCGCTGCATGATCAAGTGAGCGTCTGGCAATCCCATTAACGCACGGCCAAGAGCCTCCTCGATCGGAGTTTCGCGCTCAACATGCTGTCCTCGGCAAGGCTGCTTCAACGCCAGAAGCAATCTATGGTGGCATCGCCTCAGCTCATTGAGTCGATTCGCCTGTTGCAACTTGCGCGCGCCGAACTGCATCAATTCGTGGAGCAGGAACTCGAGAAAAATCCGCTTTTGGAGCCAGCTTCAAACGACAGTGAGGCTCTTGGCGACGTGCCGATTTCGGCAGACCAGTCCACCAGCGCACGCGAAAAAGACATGGATAGGCCGACGAGCGCGGCGGCCGCAGAGCGACCGGGGGAATGGAAATCGCTACGCAATACGACGAACACCCCTGCGGATAGTCGCCCTGCCCTGGACGAGTTCGCCGCCTGCACCGAAACATTGCACGACCACGTCGCTGGTCAGATCGCGCTCACTGCATTCACACTACAGGAGCGGCTGATTGCCGGCGAGCTCGCAGCCCATCTGGACGATACGGGCTATCTTCGGGTGGACCTTGTGGAACTGGCCGGCAAACTGAACGCCCGCGAGACGGATGTGGAACGGGTTCTCGCAACCTTGCAGCAGTTTGATCCACCGGGAATTTTTGCTCGCACTCTCAGCGAATGTCTCGAGATCCAGTTGCGTCAGCGAGACCGGTTCGACCCGGCAATGGCCGCCTTGGTTGCCAACCTTGAGATGGTTGCCAGACGCGATTTCCAGGCGTTGAAGCAGCACTGCTGCGTCGATGAAGAAGACCTTCTCGAGATGTTGCATGAAATCCGTGCGCTCGATCCTAAGCCTGGCAACCGATTCCAATCCGGAGCGCCGGAATCCATCATACCCGACGTCTGGGTCACGCCCTCGCCCGGAGGTGGATGGCAGATCGAACTAGATCCGGACGCATTGCCCAAGGTTTTGATCAACCAAACCTATTTCGCCGAAATCTCGCGACACGCCGTCCAGAATCCGAAAGATCAAGCGTTTCTGAACGAATGCCTGCAAAACGCGAATTGGTTAATCCGCAGCCTGGATCAGCGTGCCAAGACGATTCTTAAAGTTGCGACTGAAATCGTGCGCCAACAGGATGCCTTTTTCGAACATGGCGTGGCCCATCTGCGGCCTCTCAATCTCAGGACTGTCGCTGAGGCGATCAACGTGCATGAATCGACGGTGAGCCGGGTGACCTCGAACAAGTATATGCTTACCCCACGCGGGGTGTTCGAACTGAAGTATTTTTTCACCGTCGCGATTGCCTCCTGCCAAGGCGGTGACGCGCACTCCGCCGAAGCTGTCCGGCATCGGATCAAAGCGATAATTGCTCAAGAATCGCCCGGTGACGTGCTTTCCGACGACGACATCGCCGTCCGGCTGAAGGAAACCGGCATCAATGTAGCGCGCCGCACCGTCACAAAATATCGCGAGGCGATGAACATCCCCTCCTCCGTGGGACGGCGCCGGGAAAAGCGGCTATGGCTCATTGGCGATCAAGATTGAAGCAGGCGTCTGGCCTCTTCCTGGCGTCTATTAGCCGCCCTCTCGGATTATGCGGTCACGGCGCCGGCCGGGGTGTCGTCGCGACGCTCGGCGGCAAGGTTGGATAGGTTACGTTCGGCTGGTCCCCGGTGAGCGCCTGTAGGAAAACGGTGATCTTGTCGACTTCCTCAGGGCTCAGCTGCGTACCAAGCTGGGTCGTCCCCATCACCGCCACGGCTTGCTCTAGATCCCATGCATGGCCGCTGTGAAAGTAGGGGGCGGTGAGTGCGACGTTCCTTAAAGTAGGGACCTTGAAGACATAGTCATCATCGACCTTCCGTGTCACCTCAACGCGTCCCTTGTCGTCAGGCGGCAGGAACTCCCAGCCGGGCTTTTCGACCACCCCAAAAGGAGCGTACATGCTCCCACCGATGTTGATGCCGTTGTGGCAAGACGAGCATCCTTTGTCGACGAAAAGCCTGAGCCCCTCCTTCTGTTCAGTGGTGAGTGCGTTTTCGTTACCCTCGAGATACTTGTCGAAGGGTGCGTTGGGCGTGATCAGCGTCGCCTCGAACACGGCGATGGCTCTCGCGATGTTGTCATATCTGAGGGGGTCGATTTCATCAGGGAAGGCTTTGCCGAACGCCTCAACGTACCCAGGAATGCCCTTGAGCTCTTCGACGGCGTGCCCGGGAGTGGTCCCCATCTCCGTCGGATTGGAGATCGGGCCGCCGGCCTGCTCCATCAGATCCGCTGCCCGTCCGTCCCAAAACTGAGCGATGTTGAACACCGCGTTGAATACAGTTGGCGCATTGCGGCCGCCGCGCTGCCAGTTATGGCCAATAGAGGTGGAGCGGCCATCGCCGCCAGCACGGCCGATTTGATGACAGGTGTTGCAGCTGATGTTGTGAGCTTGCGAGAGCCGCGGTTCGAAATAGAGCATCTTGCCCAACTCGAGCTTCTCTAAGGTCGCCGGATTGCCGTCCAGGTCTGCAGCACGCTTGGGAATAGGGCTAAACAGCGATCTCGCAACGTCCAGCAGGTTGTCCTGCCCCATGGCTGTGGAGGCAAGCAGGCAGCCTGTGAGTGCAGCAAATGAAAAGGCCGATCCCGCCGCCAAGCGGAAGAAGGAGACAATAAATGTCTTCACGAAGCCCATCGACGTAAGTGTCCACTATTGCTTTGATGAAACTTTCTAGGAATTCAAACGAACTACCGCAGCGCCCGGACCGCGTCTTCGCAACTATTGGAAGTCATTCCTGAATTACATGAATGCCCAAGACGTCGAGCGATTTAGCAAGCGCGGCCTGGCTCTAACGAGACTGCTATCATCCCAGCCGTTCACAACACGCGCGGAGTGGATATCACCCTCTTCCGGGCGGAAGTAAGCATCGAAGTCCCTAAAGTCTTGACAGGCGTGCGCCGGAAGATGGGTTGCGAGCAAGCGGCTGATCTCGTGACGATCGAAAAGGCCGAGGTCTTGCCGGAGACAGTCTGTGTGCATGGCGCGGTGCGCAATGGTTTTGGCGAACGAAGTGCTGAGGGGTGGCCCGGCCGGGGCTGACCAAAGATTGAGTCTCTTTCCGGTCGTATCATCCTTTTCCTCCATTTGGGTTTTGCGAGCGGTCGCGTTTCTTGCCTGCGGTGATCACATCGAATGGAAGACAACAAGGATCATGCCATTTCAGGCCAACCGAGATTTTTCTCAAATTTGCAGCGGTTACGCTCGAAGAGCCTGTCTCGGTCGAGCTACAGTTGTCGCCAATCTGACAGAATCGACAGCGGAAAAGTCGGGAGTTTGTGCGGCCACCGGCGCTCCTGATCACGGCGGGCGCGGGTGTCTATTCATCAGCCACGTCGAACGCCAAGTCTGCTGGCTGGGGCTGCGGAGTTGTCGATTGCAGCGGAGGACGGGAGCGCTGCCGCAATACCGCCTCGGCTTCGTCTTCAAAGCCCTCCCGGGCAATTTTATCTGGACTTCGGCTGCGAAATCGAAGCGGTCTTCGAGACTGCGCAGACCTTCCAAGAAACCCCTGCGATAGAGTTCGCGCTCAGTCGAGCCTAGCGTCTGGTCGCGCAGCTCAAGCAGCCAGGCAGCCGCTGTGACGCGATCGGCCGCGATTGCACAGGACCAGCCGGCGATCACTTTAGCCGTAGCAGGACTTGCTACGAAAGGATTGCCGGCGTCCTTGTCGCCTCCGAGTTAGCTTCGGCTGTGCGCAGAGCTATGTCGGATTTGAAGGCCTTACAGGTTTGGCCGGTCAATTCCACCCTATGGCGCATCGACCTTTGCACCCACTACCTGGATTTGCGTGCCGCCCTCGCCGACTTCCTTTCGGAATTGCTGGCAGCCTTGTGGCCGAGACCGCTCGACTTCGCCAGCGCCGACCGTTGTGCCGCATAGTTCGGCGCCACCATGGGGTAGTCGGGCTTCAATCCCCATTTCTCGCGATATTCGTTGGGCGTCAGGCCGTAGTGGACGTTGAGATGCCGCTTAAGCGATTTGAATTTCTTGCCGTCCTCCAGGCAGATGATGTAGTCGGGAAACACCGACCGCTTCGGATTAACCGCAGGCGCTTGGGCTGGCTTCTCTGGCTCGACCGCTTGCCCAAGATTCGACAATGACGAATTCACGCTTGCGATAAGCTCTGGCAGTGACGCGGGGGGAACTGCGTTTTTGCTGACATAGGCAGATACAATATCTGCCGTAAGTTCAATCAACAGGCCTTGGCTATTTGCGGTGCCCTCGGGCATTCAATTACTCCTATTGCGTGACAACACGGGAACTCTTTTACCGGCTTTGTCGAGGAAGGCCAGCATGATTTGCTTATATCGGCGTTAGTCGACCATTCTCGCTATCGCAGCAGAAGAGTCATAGGATGCTTAAATGATCCGATAAACCTGCATTGTGCAGCAGCCGACCAGTTTGGCAATTCCTGCTGGGCCGAGGCCGTCTGCAAGCAGTGCCATGATAATCTCTGTCAAGCCGCTGTTTGCCACCTTATAGGTGCTGTTACGTTGTTCGATTCCGTTGCGCCCGCGTTCCATGATGAACCGCAGCCTCAATTTGAACGACCATGCCAAGGATGGTGAGCACGATGTGAACCATATCGGCCCTCGTTAAAAGAGAGGATCGAGCACCGCGACAAACGCGCCTTTCTGATATGCTTATGCGCAGTGAATGGCTCACCGCCGTGCGTTCAACAAAAAGGGCTGGGCCGTCTCAAGCAGCTACACGAATGCTTTGGACCTCCAGACCTTTCTTGCCCTGCGCGCACTCGACAAAAACCTTTTGTCCGTCCACGAGATCGCTGACGCCACAGCGGGCCAATGTTGAGGCGTGGACGAATACGTCCTTTCCGCCAGCTTCAGGGGCAATGAAGCCAAAGCCTTTCTCGGCGTTATACCATTTGACGGTGCCGGCGCTTTCCGACGCGGATGTCGAAGTGTTGGCCGTCTCCTGTGCGATCTCCAGGACTTGCGCGACCTGATGGCCTTTTCGCGTCTCTTCCAAGGTGACCTTAAGCCGCGCTCCCTCTGGGACACTGCTTCTTCCAACCGCTTCCAATGCCCGAATATGGAGGTAGGCGTCCCTTCCGTCCGAGATTCTGACGAAGCCAAAACCTTTGCTTGCATTGAACCACTTGACCTCTGCGTCTACCGGCTTGGTCGTCGCAGGTGACATTTGATGAAAGAAGCTTGGGACGGCTTCCTCTTCTGGAAAAGGAAACGGGCCGTCGTCATCTCGACGCCGACGGGGCTTGCGGTAATCCTTATATCTGCTCATGTCATCTCAGGGGAAACAAATGGTGCTGGCCACCAAAAAGGTTGGCAAGATGGGCGGTCTTTGAGTCTTCGGTACGTGTCAGCTCTTCAAAAGGGCCATCCATCTTTGATTAGCGACAAGCCAGAATTGTCAGCCGGGCAGCAGGGCGCGGTCCTCTCATCCAGGCTCTGCAGAACGCTCTCACTTGCTTTAGGCCTGGCTTTCTAACCACTGGATATCCTTCTTTGCAATATCGTCGCGAATGCGTCGCCACGTCGCTTCTATTCCGGGACCGATCCGCCGTGGTTGAGACGCGTTCCGCTCGGTTATTGGGAGTGCCGCTCTTCGCCCGACCGCATCATTGCTACAGTCCTCCGTCACCCGGTCAACCCCTGTTTGAGGTCTGATCTCGCCCTGATCGAGCGTAGGCATTTTTCGGGATGTCCGCGCCCCCCTAGCTCGTCTATGGACTTCGGGTGAGAAAACATAGGTCTCGTGAGGAGGGCCAACCGGCCGCGGAGCATGTGTTTTCAACATTAACGTATGCTCACGAAATGATGGTATTGCCGGCGCGCAGGCCGAAAGCTCGGATCTCGAGCAACAGGTCCGCGTCGAAGCCGACCTCGATGCTGTCGTGAACCTCGAAATCTCCTTCGCCCTCGAACAGTGTTACGCATCGATCTGGGTCGCACTGTCGAGATGTCCAAAGCAGGCCGTCAACGTCCGCTCTGGCGCCGTGAATCGCTTGAGCCCAAAGAATAGTCTGACCGTAGGTTGATTTCGGCGTTTCGATGAGATCGCCGCGGCTTATGCCCCACGCCTTGAGATCCGGCGCGAACAGGCCGGCAACGAGCAGATCGCGCTTCGGTGCTATGCGGCTTACTCTGCGCGACGTCGAGGCGGGCTTTCTTGAAGACGGCGTGGTCTTGATGTCGTGAAAAATCGACTCGAAAGCCGCTGCCTCCCGCGATGTCGCCGCGTAGAGCGTCGGGACGCATGTGCCTGCGGAATCTTGAAAAGGAGCAAACCGCGTCGGCTGGCCAATGCATGGGTTGAACTGTGCCGGCCGGAAACTGGAGCCGTGCGTCCGATGTAGGACGCTACCTTTCGTGAGCTTTTGGGTGTTGATGCTCGGAAAGGGAAAGGGCGGCGGGCGCACGCTTGACACGCTCACCCAACCACCTCTTCGCCCTCTCGTTCAGCGGCTGCGATGATGGACTGCGGATCGTCGAGCATATCGGCGGGTGCCTTGTCGGCCAGCCAGCCGTTCGTCGACATGAACCAGAAGGCACGTTGCCACGCAGACAGCCGGGGAGGAAGTGCCCCGAGCGCCTTCTTGATCGTGGGGTGCGGCCGCCCCTCGCGGAACTGGAAAGCCGGGAAATACTCCTTGCCGCGGTGCTGGACCGAGAAGATGTTGCCGGCCTTTTTCCAGCGCGCTGCGGTCGCATAGGGGTTCTTGGTCTTCAGGCCCGCCTGTGCTCCGATCTCGGCGCTCGTGAGCTGGGGGACCTCCGAGACGAATCGATCACGCAGCTCGAGGTTGTCCAAGGCCAGTGCTCCACGCGCGTCGGCGAGTTCATCGGGCAGGAGGACCTCCGCGAGCTTGCCGATCGTCGACTCGAGGCGTGTTTCGTCAAGCGTGGCACTCACGCGGACAACTATTTCAAGGAAGGAGCGCACCGCGCTTCGGCGTCCTTCGTCTAAGTCGGGCTTGAGTTGAAGCACGACGGAATGCCGATGTCAGCGGCCGCGGCAGCGAGATCCACGAATCCTGTCGAGGTCGCAGTTGCTGGCGCCGCCACGGCCGGCGCTGTCTCTTGAAGCGCGCGACGGATCGCCCCGACAAGAAGCTCGCGATCGTCGGAGACGGAGCGGCTGGGGCGCTCCTGCGCCCTAGCGCCGCCCGACGTGCGCCGTCCGGCGATCGGCGCAGGCGGCCGGTCAAACATGAGGAAAGATGAGAAGAGAGCGTCGGACATAACATCACGTGAGATTGAGGGGCCGAATCTAGCCAGTGACGGTAATAACTCGCGCGGCTGACGCCAGCGAGCCAGCACATTCGATCGATGTTGAATTCGCCTTGCGACAGGCCGGCCGTCATCTTTTCGATGACTTTGAAGATCCCGTCTCGCCAGGAGCGCTGCTCCGGCGCTGATCTTCCTCGAAGTGCCGCAAGGCTTCGCGAAAAAAAATCGAGATCGAGCTGCTGTTGCCCGACTTTCTGCTCTAATTCCCTGATCCGGCGCCCGGCCGTGGTCGGAGCCTTTTCCTGAGACGCCGGCGGATCGACTGCGCTCTGCAATGGCAAGTCCCCGTCAACTCCTCCCGCCACTCTCGCCGGCCGGCCGCGCCGACGTGACTTCAGGTTACCACGAAGCCTGAGGCGCCCGTTGAAGCTCTCGACGAAGGCATTCTGCATGGGCTTACCCGGCGCGATATAGTGCCATTCGACGCCGGTCTGCTGGCACCAGCGCAGGACCGCCATGGGGGTCAGCTCTGTGCCGTTGTCCGAAACGATCATGGCGGGCCGCCCGCGCCAGCGCATGATGGTGTCGAGCTCGCGCACAACGCGCAGGCCCGACAGCGAGGTGTCGGCGATCAGCGCCAGACACTCCCGCGTATAGTCGTCGACCACGGCGAGCACCCGGAAGCGACGGCCGTCGGTGAAGGTGTCGGAGACGAAGTCCAGGCTCCAGCGGGAGTTGGCGCAATCCGGAACGAGCATCGGTCTGCGTGTGCCCAGCGCTCCCTTGCGGCCGCCACGCTTGCGGACCTGGAGCTTCTCCTCCCGGTAAAGCCGCCGCAGCTTCTTCTGGGTCATCACGATGCCCTGCCGGTCCAGCATGACGTGGATCCCCTGCGGTAACCGAACCGCCGGCGCTCTGCCGCCACAGCCTTCATCGCCTCGCGCAACGTAGCGTCGCCCGGACGGATGGCGGTGTAGCGCACGGTCGAACGATCGATCCTCAGGGCCTGGCACGCCCGACGCTGGCTCACCCCATACGCCTTGCAGGCATGAGCCACCGCCTTCCGGTTCGCATCGGGCGTCACCATTTTTTTGCGGCAACATCCTTCAGGATCGCGTTGTCGAGCATCTCCTCGGCCAGGAGCTTCTTCAGCCGGGCGTTCTCATCTTCCAGAGCCTTCAGGCGACGGGCGTCGGACACCTCCATCCCGCCGCCTTGAACTTGTAGAAGGTCGCTGCCGAGATGCCATGCTTGCGGCAGACATCAGCCGTCTTCGCGCCCGCCTCCTGCTCCTTCAGCATCCCGATGATCTACTCTTCCGTGAACCGTGATGGTCGCATCGTCCGTCTCCGTGATCGACGGACTCTACCCAAATCTGGAGGAAGTTCAGGGTCTCAGGTCACACCCCATCCTCAGAACGGACACTGCGGCTCATCGGACCGAGGCAGTTACGCGGTCGGTGAACTCGGAGGTCTGTCTGTCCGCATAGAGACGCGCCCACTTACAACCTGAATCTCGAAACATACATGCAGCGGATGGTGGGGCATTTCTCAGCAGAAACCAAGAGCATCCTGGCCGGAGAGACGCTTTTCGTAGAAGATCACGGCGTATCCGTGCAACTTCCCCTCCCCGCGACGAATATAGCCGGCCGTCTCATAAAGTCTTTGAGCGCCTACTTGGATCGTTGTCGTCTCGAGCACTATGCATTTGAATCCGAGAGCAACGGCTCGCGATTCCAACTCGCTAACAATCCTTCTTCCAAGCCCCCGTCGTTGAAAGGCGGGATCGACCCGTATACGCTTGAGTTCTGCGATTTCATCGCCGACAGGTTGCAATCCGCCCATAGCTGCGAACTGGGGACCAATATGCGCAACTACGAAGTCTCCGCCAGATTCGATATATGCTTCTCCGATATTGCGTAAATCATCCTCCCACGTCCCTTCCGGACCATACACACCAACAGCCTCAGATGCACTCCTATGCAGGTGCCATACATTATCGACATCCTCACGTTCAAACCTACGAAAGATCACGTCGTCTTGAAACATCGACCTCACCTATTGGACGCCTGCGAGGCTGGCATCGCGCTCACCCAGACGATTGTGCCTGTTAGCTTTGATCCGCCGCCGTTAACAGCCGCTGTGAAAGCACAGCGTCCATGCTTTCCCACGCCTCAACTCCGGCGATGGGGCGACCGGGTTCAATCGTATATTTCAAAGCCGACTTTCGGTGCATCCGGGTGAACCGGTCCAGCGCATCGACACAGGACGCGTACAGCTCTCGGATTTGAGTGCTTTTCCGCTCTATCACGGGCGAGACGGTTGCTATTTTAGGAAAGGCCGCTTTCCCTCTAAGCCAGCCTGGCTGGGCGCCCGTGCTGCTCTTATCTGAAGACAACCAGCCAAAGACCGCACCAATACATCCTCGCGGGTAGTATTCCGACAGCCGATAAACATCCCTATAGAATTGCGGTTTTTTGCGGAAGATTTCTTCACCGATGAGTAGTACAGAAACCGCGACAACGCGGGCCGAGAATCGGCCACTTGGCGCCAGCCTATTCTTGTAAGGGTTTTTTCCGTAGAACTCGCGAAATTCGCCAAATAGATCGGGCGACATATGATCATGAAAGCGCGTCAGAATGTAATTCGCCGACTCCAGGCGCTCTAGGCACAGTGTAAGACACCAGCGCGCATCCGCCCCGCCCTGGTCACGCAACTCAAGCAGGGTGTCCACTGCGAATTGCAAATCTCTCTCAATGAGTTGATGACCCAGGCAAAAATCTCGCTCCTCGACGCCAGCTGAGTCGAGGCAATATACGCGCGGATCGCTCTCCACCGGATTGGTAAGGATCATATCTTCATAGGAAAGAACATCTATGCTAGGCTCCCGCTCGCAACTTAAGGCGGCAATGCGCCTCAGCCGCTCTCCCACCGTTAACTCGGCATCGTAATGGTTAAGTCCCGCAAATGCAGACATCTGGTAAACAATATTGAGGAGATATTGGATATCTGTCTTGGCTACCCCAAACTCCGACTGTGTCAGATTCAGCAGGTGCGCCTCATGGTCCCCTGCCGCTAGCATGGCGTTGATGCTACGCCCAAGCGCCTTGACAGCTTCAGCTCGCTGTTCACTATTTTTGATCTCCGCGATACGGTGCGGGAGTTGGTCGGCGACAAAATCGCTAATAATCCCAAGCGGGCGTATTCGCAGGCGGCGATCGATGCGATCCGCTAGGTGAGAAAATATCCCGCGCACGGCCCGCTGATCTGGCGAGGCCGCGGAATAACTTGGCACGTTCATTTCTTCAGGGCTCCTTTGGTGTTTCCTGGGAAGTCAAGCGCGACGGAGTTGCACTCGCGCTACATCGCTGTCAGCTTGGAAGTTTCATTTGAACTCTGGCGTAGGGACCGCGAGGACCGTGCGGGTCCTTTTCGGTTTGCAACCGGTATGCCAACACAGGTTTTTTGCGGACCTTGCTTGAAAGACAGGAAAACATGGGCAGGCGTGGCCCCCACCGGCGGAAATACTCGCAGCCTGAGCGTCGGCTTTCGAACAACCGCGTCTGCGACCGCACGCGGCTGAACTGTAAAACATTCGTCGAATACGTGGGAATGGACGCAATCGTCTGCTCTACAGATCACGCCTAAGGCGAATGGGGATCGGGGAGGCGCCGCATGGCGAGATCGACGGCCGTTAGGAAGATTGAACAGAAGGCTGGTCAGAGGGGGGGCACGCGCATGCCTTCCGTCGCAATCTATGGGGACAGCGGCATGGGCAAGACACGATCATGAAGCGCTTCCGGGACGAGCACCCGCCGAGCTTTAGCCCCATAACCGGCACGCTGAGGACTCCGGTCCTCGCGATGGAAATGACCAGCCGAGCCGGTGAGCGCCGGTTCTACGCTGAACTCCTCACCCTTCTCGGCGCGCCACAGCGCCCACGCGCCGACGTCGCCCAAATGGAACAGGCCGCTTTGCGGATCATGGAGGCCATTGGCGTACAGGTGCTGGTCATCGACGAGGTGCGCAACATCCTCGCCTGAACCTATCGCGAGCAGCGCATCGTTCTGAACACGCTACGCTTCCTCAGCAACCGCCTGCAGGTCTCGCTGGTCTGCTTCGGTGTCAACGAGGCGCGGGAGGCCATCAGCGGCGACGTCCAGCTTGCGCGCCGGTTCGAGCAGTTCACTCTGAGCCGATGGGCTGCCAACGAACAGTTCGAAACCCTTGTGGCGTCGATCTTGCGCAACACGCCGCTGCGCAAGCACTCGGTGCTCACGCCGAAATCGCTGTGACGGAAAGCGGTGCCGAATCGCACTACATCACGCCGGGTACTGACGACAGATAATTCCGGACGGCACACGCCCTGTGGTGGAGTGCACCCCCAGACTGAGACAAGGAAAATCGCGGACACCGTCCCATGTTCAGCTATGCCGCCATTTCCACTCGTCGTCTACCTGAATGCATCGACTCAAAAGATCAGATATATGCAAACAATGTTGCGCGGCTAGCCGCCCCGCGACTGCCATGGACGCGTCGAGCGTGTTAGCCTTTTTTCGTTGTAGTTTGACCCGCGAAACGGCCTTCATACCCACGAACTGGTGTGCCCAGAGTCTGCTCAAAAATCAGCTGGCAAATTTTCATCCCGATCCGCAGTCTGACCGGTACTTTATTGTGATTGACCATTTCGAGTCGGATTTGGCCGGCGAAGCCTGCATGGATGGTCGGGGCGGTTAGATGAATTCCGATCCCTAATCTGGCAAGAGAGCTTTTCCCCTCAACGCGAGCAGCAATCCGAGACTGGAACTTCAGTTCCACGAACTCGCGCGTCCAAGCCAGGATCATGTGGTGGGGCGGGAATTCAAACCCGTGCTCTTCATCGATATCGACGGGCGTAGTGTTTTTCGCCATTACCTCTTCGTGATTGTATCCCTTCTGCGAAGGATCAATGGAGAGGTTAATGCCTGTCTTCTGGTCTTTGAAAAGGGTCAGGCGTCGATCAAGAGTGAGATCGAGGCTGGTCGAGCTGTAGAAGGAGATGTCAGGGGCGGGATCCACTATGATCGCCTCGTTTTGCGATTTGAATTTCCCTGTCGGCTAGTATCATCCCGCCCCTCCATGGCTATTCTACTGAGGCCTGTGGCACCCAAACTCTCCACGATCCATTGATGGTTTCGCGAGGAAGCTCAACAAGCAGGTTCGAATCGAGACTATTTATTGGATAGCCAATCTCTAGTTTATTGTCCTTAAGTGAGCGTTGATTCACAACCAAATGTTCGGCGCCGGTAGTGGTGTCCACAGAAACCACTACCTCGCTAGGGTGCGTCGCTGGCCCTATGTGCCTGACCCGAACCTTCATTAGTTGACCTCCTCAGCTAGGCTGTTTGATTTTGAGCCCAAGTTGAGCTAGCGCGGCTGATTTGCCTATCCATCGCACTTGTTTTCAACAGTTTCCTTGCTCCAGCTTGCATCGGAACAAAGCACGAACAGGGTGCCAGTTTTTGACCGGCTGGTCGAATCACGTTTTGTTCCAAGTGTCAAAGGCCGGGGGTTAACAGCCCGTTAACCCAATGCGAAACGGCCTACCTTGTGGAGGGCAGGCAGTTCTTGGGTTCTACGTTTTCAGCGTGTTTTCTGTGGGGTTGCCTAATCTCTCTAAGAGACTACACGTGACCCGAATTGGTGCCAGGGACAAGCCCAATGCCCGCTCGCTGGGTTTACCAAACATATAGTCGACCCGACCTCCGAAACAAGAGGTCTCCACTCGAGCCAAGTCGACCCCCGCGCACCTCGATCAGACGATGAACATCCCCTCCTCCCGTGTACGTCGTCGGGAAAAGCGTCTACGGCTCGATGGCGATCAAGATTGGCCGCGTTCTCCCACTGACGAAAGCGGCTCTTAATCCAATGCGATTTCATTTTTGATTCGTGCGAGGCGATTTTCGCCTTCCTCCGGACCGAAGCAGCTTGCGAAATCATTGCATTCCCGGCAACTGGGCGCGGTGCATAGCGAAAACCCTTCGGCCTCACAAAGCTTGCGGTAAAGGTACTTCTTCCATTTCATGTTTTGGGTGTTACCGGCCGCCAGGGTCGGAAAATGCGTGGCAAGCAGGCGACTGAGCTCGGCGCGATTGAAAAGTCCAAGGTCCTGCCAGAGATGGTCATTGCGCATGGCGCGCCGGGCGATGATCTTGGCAAACCGGACGCTTGCCGGGTCGCCCGGCAAGGCATGGGCCAGGAGCAGCTCGCGCAAAAGTTCTTCCTCCGGGTCCGGCTCGGGCTCGCCCACCTCTTCCAGGGCGAAGGCCTTGAAGGGGAAAGTGGGGAAGCTGCGGGCCAGGACATCGCGCAGCTCGGCGCGCGAAAGACCGGTTGCCTCCGTCGCCGTCGCCTCGCCGGCCTCGACTTCCTCGAGCGCACACGAAAGCACGCAGGCAAGCACATGCTGATCAAACTCCAGCTTCAACCGCGGCGATTGGCGAGCGCAAAGGCGGCCACAGTGGTGGGCGAGCATGGGTTTCATTCTCCTGGTTTTGTCCCATCAACCTCCCTTATGAGCGAGCGACTTGTTGACTGCCGGGATGATCTTGTCTCCCCAGAGCTCGATCTGGCGCAGCATCGTCTTTTGGTCGAAATCCCCCAACTGGGTCTGAATTGCGATCTGGTTGGGTTTTAAGACATCGATCTCTTCCAGTAGGCGATCGATCACGCGATTCACGCTGCCGATCGGCAGGTTTCGGCGCATCGTGGCGAATGACATATCTTGCTGCGTTGGCGTTTCTTTTAGCAGATAGCCATCCAGGCTCTGCTGGCGGCGCTGATGCAATGCTTCAGACAGCCGGCGCTGGAAGCGGGCGTTGTCGAGATAGCTATTGATCTCTGCCTCGTCCTCGCTGGCATAGCAGCAACGTAGCAAAGATATCTTGGCGTCCGTGACATTCTTGCCTTCGACAGCCGCCGCCTTCTCGATGGCTTCGCGCAGCGTGCTCAAAGCCTCCAAGCCGTTGTGGAATGCCGTCACAAAAAGATTGTGTCCCTCGCGATAGGATCGGCCCATGCGGGCCGTCCCACAGGCGATCCAGATCGGCGGGGTCGGCTTCTGGACAGTGCGCAGCGAAATCGCCGTCGGGGGAATGTTCTCATACTGGCCGTCGTGCTCGAAGATGTTCTGGTTGAGGCCCTTCAGAAGGATGTCCAAATATTCCGAAAAGACCGCCGGCGCCTCATCGATATTGACGCCGAAGCGCTCGAACTCGAATTGCTGGTATCCCGAGCCGATGCCAAGCTCGAGGCGGCCGTTCGCAACAATGTCCGCGAACCCGATCTCGGAAAGCAGGCGCTGCGGTTGATAGAGCGGCAGCACGCACACGGCAGTGCCAAGGCGAATGGTACTCGTCACGCCGGCGCAGTGCGCCACCATCATCAAGGGCGAGGGAACAAGGCTATAATTGTTGAAGTGGTGCTCCGCGAACCACGCCGTATCGAAGCCGGCCTGTTCCGAAACGACCACCTGTTCGATGGAGTTGCGGATCACGCTCTCGCAAGACTGATGATAACCACGCTGGGCCGCCAGGATGAAGGATGCGAATTCCATGGTGTTTCCTTGTCTGTGGAGGGAGTGGGCACGGTCGGGAGTTGCGCTAAGTACCCACCCAAGGCTTGGCCGCGGCCTCGATCTTGCCCTTGGCGGCGGCGTGGTCATGCGGCAAGGCTTTCGGCGGTTGCAGGCGCACCGAGCGGTTGGAACTGCTTCGACAGCGATGAGGACCGACGTTTCGTCTCGCCGAGGACGACATCTTCGGTCACAGCGGCGCGAGCGCGGCGCCCAAGCGGACCCAGAAGCCTTGGTCGAACTCGGCTTCGATGAGCCGCGGCCGGTCGCCTGGCGAATAGTCGAGACTCAACATGCGGCCTCCGCAAAATACTCGTTATCGAGTTCGCAGGCGTTTCCTGCATCACCGAACGAGGTCCAGCCGCCGTCCACGTAAAGGATGGAGCCGTTGACGTATGAGGCGGCGGACGAAGCCAGGAAGAACGCTGCGTCAGCGACGTCTTTCGGCTGTCCCAGCCTGCCCATCGGGATGCGTCGTGCGATCGTTTTCATGTCGATGCGGCCGACCTTCGCCAACTGAGCAATGCCCGGCGTGCAAATGAAGCCAGGAGCGACTGTGGCCGTCCGTATGCCGACCGGCCCGAGTTCGGCCGCCAGGCATCGGGTCAGAATGTCAAGCCCCGCCTGGGAGGCACCGTAGGCATGGCGCGGCGCGAAAGGCAGAAAGCTGTTGATCGATCCGATGTTGAGGATCACGCCGCCAGCGCGCATCGCCTTGATCGCTTCGCGAGCACAGGTGAAGGCCCCGGTAAGATTGACATCCAAGACGTGTTGGATGTGTTCCGGTATTTGTTCGATTCCCAACACCAAAGTGTCGGCGGCAGCAGCACCGTTGACGAGCACATCGATGCGCCCGAAGCGCGCCCGCAGCTCCTCGAATAGCGCTACCACCTCGCTCTCGACGGCCACATCCACGCCTTTGGCCGGGTTGTTGCCGCGGAGCCATGCAGCGAGTTCTGCCGCTGCAGCGCCATCTCTGTCAGCAATCACAACGGTATCGCCGTTTGCTGCAAAGCGGCGAACGACGGCCGCGCCTATGCCGTTCGCGCCGCCGGTGACGAGCACGATTCGCGCGTCGGTGCGTTCGGCCGGACAGCAGAGTTCGGCTTGGGGTATCCCATTCACCTGCGGGTGCGCATCCCCCGGCTGGTTGAATGACATCCAGCCTCCGTCGACCGCCAGCACTGAACCGGTGATGTAGCGTGCCTGCGAGCTGGTCAGAAAACGCACGGCGAGGGCGATCTCGTCCGGGCGCGCCAAACGCCCCAGCGGCACGCGGCGGCGCACGGCCGCTAGGTCCACTTTGCCCGCGCGTTCCAGCTCCGCCACCATCGGCGTGCGCACGTAGCCGGGCGCTACCGCCGTCACGCGAATGCCGCGAGAAGCCCACTCACATGCAAGCGACTTCGTCAACGAGATCAGGCCCGCCTTCGAGGCCGCGTAGGCATTGCGCTTGGGATTGCCTACGACACCCGCCATCGAAGCGACGTTGACGATGGCGCCGCCCCGCCTCATGCGCCTCGCCGCTTCGCGGGCCATGACGAACGGTCCAATCAAGTTTACCGCCAGGGCGAGGCGGAAGGCGTCGACACCAGTCTCGACGCTCGCAGCCATCGTGGGTCCCATCGCGGCGTTGTTGATGAGGACGCTGATCTGGGCGAACTGTGCTTCGATCCGACCGTAAAGCGCGAGCACATCCTCCTCCCGCGAGACGTCGCACACGAGGCCGAGATGCGGGTGGCCGAGACGGAGGGCCAGTTCAACGACACCGCTGCCAGGAAGGTCTACCGCAACGACAGTGTCTCCATCCCTGGCAAAAATTTCGACCAGGGCACGCCCGATCCCACCCGCGGCGCCCGTAATGATGACAATACGTCCTGTCTGCATGTTGAGGACTTCTCCCGCGCTCCCTTGAGCGATTTCAGCCAATCAATTTTGAGCGGCAAAAGATGCGTCGCGCTAATGCAGCGCGTCCTGGCGAAGGCCAGTTGCGGACCCGGAAAGACCACGCAGCGATCCGGCAGCTGTCCAACTTCCGAATAAGTCGCCGAGGCTGCTGCGGGACCGGCGAAGGACAGGAGCTTGCCTCGATGGTCGGCGCTGCCAGGTCCCGCAAATTTGTGGACACCGTGTCGTCGGCGGGCTCGTGGGAGAGATCCGATCGCTCACGGCGTCGCGGGCAGAAAGGCAATGCAATTTGGCGCCCCTTCACCGGGCCGTCTTTCGCCGGGATCGCTGTAGCATCGCAAAGTTGTCAGGGCCTTCAGTCTCCTCGGCGGATGCGGCTGTATCGTTCGACGCCTCCGAAGGGTCATGGCGAGAAGGAATGCGACGCTTTCCGAACCTGTAGACCGGATCGTCCGGATGCGGTGCTCCGATCGGCCGGCGCGGGCCGAACCGTTCTGCCTCAACGCCCGCTGGTGGGAGCTGCTCCTCTATCCAATCGTAGACCACCGTCCGTTCGGCAATCCGCCACTCAGCTTCCCTCTTGTGAAACAGATCGCAGTAACGGCCGCACAGGAGCGTCTGGCGCACGTCTCCGTCTTGATCTGGTGCGCGTTGTAGCGCGGTGAAATAGCTCTCGACCGCAGCCTCTGACGAACTGATGAATTCGATCAGGATGTTGGTGATCTGGTGGATGTTGCGGGGTCCGGCCTTGAAGACGCCGAGTGCAAACTCGATGAACCCCTCTGCAGGACCGCAATAGGCCCCGTGATTGTCATGCGCATCGGGCCAGTACGCGCTGCGTAGCGCCGCTTCATCGGCGCGGTCGATCCCGCGGCAGTATCGATAGAGGCAGTCGCGGATCGCCTCACGGTCGATTAGTTGGGCAATTTTCGTCTGTTCCATCGGCTCTGCCACGGATTCTGTGATCGGAAGAGGTGTTTTGCGAACCGCACCTTGGCGTTTGCGCATTCTGCGGGGCATCTCGATGCCGCAGATGCCCCTGCGCAGTTGGACGAGGACGGTGGTAGAACGGAAGGCGCCTGGCTCGGGTCCCGTTTGGGCCGCTTGGGCGATCCCTTTCATGCCCGCCGGACTCTTGGTGGAATGAGTCAGGTTCAACTCGTGCTGCAGGGTTCCCGGTCGAGTTTAAGTGCACGTTCGGGACAGGATCGCGCGCCCCGCGATGCAGTCAGTTCCTCCCCTTCCGCAACTTCGATGTTACCGGGCAGGATGTAACCGGCGTCATCGAGCTTGAAGATGTGTGGCGCGTGCGCCGCGCATCGCGCGTGACCCTGGCATTTGGCATTTTGGACGATGATGCGCATGGCGCTGCCTCCATTGTCTTTGTACCTCGGCTCGGGGCGGGGCTTGGTCAGGACCAGTCTAGAATCAGATTTTCGATTCCGAACACATGGCCGCCAGAGGTGATGGGCGCCGTACCGTTCTTGATCCGGAAGGCGGGGATGCGCGCCAGCCACTCCTCCAGCCCAACGACGATCTCGCGTCGGGCAAGATGTGAGCCAAGGCAACGGTGGGGACCATAGCCAAAGGTGGCATGGCGGTTGTCCTCTCGTGCCAGATCGACCGTGTTGGGGCATTCGAATTCCGCCGGGTCGCGGTTGGCGATCATCGTGGCGCAGGAAACATAATCTCCCTTGCGGATCGGCGCGCCTTCGAAGTCGATATCTTTCGTTGCCACGCGGATCAACTGAACGGTCGGATAGGCGCGCAGCAATTCTTCAGCCGCGGCCACGATCCGGCCTGGTTCGCTGCGCAGCAATTCCTGATCCTTGAGGTTGCGCGCAAGATAGGCCAGGTCAAAGCCTATGGCTGCTGCAACAGTGTCGAGCCCGGCAACAAAGACAAGCACGCCGACGCCGCGTACTTCCTGTTTCGTCAGGCGGCGGCCCTCAACCTGTGCCTGCACGACGAACGTCATGAAATCATCAAGCAGGTCATTGCGGCGGGCGGCTGCAAGTTCATCAATGAAGGATACGATCGTCCGGGCCGCGGCCGGCCGTTTCACATCGTCGCCGTGGAGCAGATCTCTCCCCCATCCGACAAATGTGTCGATTCGGTCATCCGGGAGCCCTAGGAGATGAAGGAAGATGTTTACCGTGAACGGAAATGCGAAATCCTTCATGACATCGCAGCTTGTGCCCGATGCGGCGATCCCGTCGATGAGCCTGATTGCCCGCTCACGGACAGCCGGCTCCAATGCCGCCACCCGTTTTGGCGAAAACAGCGGATTGAGCAATGAGCGAAAGGCGCCATGGGCCGGGGGATCGAGTTCAAGCGGGATCATCGGCCAGTTTTCACCCAGGGCGGAGGCAAAGATGCTGCGATGGCTGGAAAAAGTTTCGGTGTCCTGCAGCACCCGGCGCTGGTCGCTGGCGCGGGTGATCACCCAGGTGCCCCTGCCGTCGCGCGTGTTGAGGGGTGAATAAAAGATAGGCGGGCCGGAATGGACGCAAGCGACTGCCGCGTGGGGATCCCCGTTGGGAGTCGGTGACATGCCCGGCGAAGTGAACAGGCTAAAGTCCCTCACCATTTCGGGCGGGACATGATCTGGAACCGGATTTTCCATTTGGCCTCTTCTCCTGAACGCTGGGCGTTCATGCGCTAGATTGAGATTGCAGCCCGATCTCAAGGTCGATTGGCCAGCACCCGGTAAGTCCCAGCTCTAGCGTGTCGTTGCGCGATGCAACCAAACTGCGCACCAGCGCAAGAGATCGGTTGCGCATTCAAGCAGCAAAGGCTCCCTGCTTGGTGCCGCGGTTCTAAAGCGTAACCCACTGGTTATCCCCTTGAAGTTGAGAGACTGGTCAATCGTCGCTGAGCTCCGTGACGCATTGCTGCTTGCGCCCCGAAATCATCTAAGCAAGTTGCGTGCCGGCTCGGCCGTATCGATGGTGCTGCACCGGTCTATGGCTCAGCCACCACTGGAACCGCCGCTCATAGGATGACCACATGTCTCCCGGCAAAACGTCCGACAACCGACACCTGCTGTCAGCTTTGTCGAATACCCGACACGGGGACTGCAGCACACTCTTTCTGGGGCTCTTCTGCCGATTTGTCATAATGTTGAGACTCTTTGGTCGCCGACGCGCCAGCATTGCGGTCGTCGCCGAGTACCGCAGCCATTCGGCTTTCTCACCTCGCAAACGACGGGAGGCCGGAGGCCTTGATTGATTGGCCGATCGAGGACGATTGGCCGTAGGTGTGGATATATGCGATCTGTCTGAAGGTGCGCCGCGGCGGCCGCATCGTCTCGGTTGCGGTGATTATCGCCGTCGGCGTCGCCACCGACCGCCAGGTGCTTGGCATGAGGTCGGCACCAGTGGCCAAGCCGACCTGGACCGAGCTCCTGCGCAAACTGACGAGCCGCGGCTTCCAAGACGTCAAGCTTGTCGTCCTCGACGTCCCTGGGAGCGTCTGCCGGCGGTCTCGAAGGTGCTCCAGCTACTTGGTAGCGCTGGCGGGCGGCGGGTACATTTCATGAAAGACTTACTGGCGCATCGGCAAGAGCGGCCGTCGCATGGTCTCGGCCTTCATCGCCACCAGCCCAGGAGACCGATCGTTGCCGTCCAGATCCGGCCAAAAATCCTCAAGCTCGTCATCATCGAGGAACGAGACTGAACATGACGTGCTTGCCGGCATGAGCTTCGTCAAAGAGCACCGCATCGAGATATCGGTCGAGCCGCTCAACGGCGAAATTGAATGGAGCACCGAGGTCGTCGGCATCTTCCCCAATGAGGCCATCATGCGCCTCGTCGGCGCCGCTGCTGCTTGAGCAGAACGATGGGCCATGCAAGGGCAAGATAGTAAACCTTGCCACTTAAGCCCTTTCGGCACATCAGTCTGCAGGCAGTGGCACGCTGATCTTCCGGCCTTTTCAAGGGCAAGCGCGATAGCCGCGCCGTCAACTAGCCACAGAGGCGATCCGCGCGAAGCAAAGAGGCGGTTTATCTATTTATCTACGCGGTAGCGCATCGCGTCCTATCCGATCCAAAACGGTTCCCGCGGATCAGACGAAGTTAAAGTCCCATGCGCTCAACCCAAGCCCGGCCAGATTCGCGACGCTTTGGACATTACTAAGATGAGCAAAATCGTCGGCATGGTTATCGGAGGTGACGTAGGCCAGATTCCCTGAATTGGTTAACGGATTATAGTAAACGATAATGTCGCCGGTATGCTCATTGGAGATCGCATCCGCAGCTTGGGAGCCGTTGCTGAACGAGTTGGTGAGCACGACGACATGCTCGCCGTTCGCGCCCGCAGCGTCGCCGCTGTAGAAGGTGTCAACTGGATGGCCAGGCCGTGAGCTGGCGTGGTTGACGAAGTTTGCGCCAAAACCGTCGCTACCGAGGCCGACCGCATCGAAGGCCAAAGTGTCGTCCGCCGGATTGAAATCCAAGATCGAGGTATTGTCGGGGTCCGGCCCGAAACGCGGGTCATATCCAGGGATCGGGTTGTGGAATTGGAACACGAACGTGTCGCTGCCTGTGCCCCCGGTCAGAAAATCCCTGCCGTCACCAACAAAGAGGGTGTCGTTACCCGGACCCCCGTAGAGCTTGTCATTATCCTCAGCAGTGATGTGCGGTCCGTCTCGCCCGTTGTCGCCGTAGAGGTAGTCATTGCCCTCCTCGCCAAACACATGATCATTGCCTGTGCCACCGAAGACTCGGTCATTGCCAGGCCCCGCCGAAATGGAATCGTTACCCCCAAGAGCGTCAATCCAGTCATTGCCGTCGGGATCTGTGATCACATCGTCACCATTGGTGCCGAAGAGGGCATTGTCGCGCGGACTACCATGGATAGCCATCAGAGACACTCCTTAATCATGCGTCCCCACGCCACCTGAACCTTTTCATATCTCTATTCAGGTTATGGGCAAAATTGATTGTTCCGATCCTACATATTTACCCGATGGATGTGTCATCCTCGGGTGCGCCATGCACCAGGTCGCGCGCGCAATGACGCGAGGCGGGTGCCAGTGGATGCCGGAAAACACCCGCGGCCCGAGGGCGTCCTGCTCTCCCGCTCGCTAGTGGAGGCCTCCGCCTTGGTATCGGTGAAACGTGATTGGAAAATTGTTTTCCAGGACATGTGGTCATTGAGCAGGACCTTATCGAAGCCGGCGCCTTCCGCGGTGGAAGCAGGGGCAGAATGATCGTTGGTCCTTGCAGCGGTTTGACGCAACGTGGTGGAATGGCCGAGCAAAGCGATCCGGCGCGGCACTCCACAGTGCGCGGCAAGCGGCCGGGGCATTTCGATCCGCGGCAGAGATCACTCCATCTGCCCACCGGCTGCTGTCGCCAGATTTAAGAGTTGTTCCCGCCTGCGCATCAGATCACAAGCAAGCAATGGCCTAACCAAGGACCTTGGTGCTTTGAGGACGGCTACTTGAACGATGCATGGACCTCGTTTTGGAGCACGGCCGCAATGTTGGACGGACTGACCGACAAAACAACCTTCGCCGACAGCTGACGCACGTGGCCGACATCGGTCAACCTTCAGCGGAATTCGGGTAGTACCTCGTCGAATTTCGAGCGGCGAGATGTCTTTCCCCGCCAAGCGCGCAGACGATTGCGACGATCGAACGATCTGTGACAGCACGGGAAGCAATAGCTACGCGCTCACTCGCTCCGCAGGCAAAGCGATGGCCAGCAGAATGCCGAGCTCCGGCGCGAGCGCCGAGCGAAAACGGAAAACAACATGCAATGGGTCTTGCCTCATGCAGCGGTCGGACCGGGAATGCGTGGCAGGGTCTCGGCCAGAAACCGCCAGTCCTCGCGCTCGCCTTCGCCTTCGCGGCGCTTGCCAAAGAACTGGACGATCATCTTGCCATCGGCGTCGTAGGCTTCGAGCGAGGTGACGTGACCGTCCTTGGTCGGCTTGCGAACGGCCCAGATCTCGCGGACGTGATGGGTCCCGAGATGCAGGTGGAAGGTCTCGTCGAGCACATTGATCCACGGCCCGATTGTTTTGACCCACTTGATTGGACCGGAATGGATCTGGATGCAGCCACGATTGCCTACAAAGCACATGATCGGCATTTCATCTTCGGCCGCCTGTTGAAACATGGCGCCGATAGCGTCCTTTTCGAGCGCCCAAGCGTAGACCTCGCCGACCATACGCACCGCCTCGCGGCGGCTGAGCTTGAGTCTCTTCAACATGTCGAAGAACTGATGCACGTCCGTCAGCTGGCTCCAGCACTCGCGTAGATCCTCCACCGTGGCGGCTCGGTCAGGAACCTCTGCGTCATCGCTGGCTCCGCTCGCCTTGAATACTACGATCGGCTCCTGGTTCGAGGATTCCAGCTCAGCCACCAGCTTCTGATAAGCATCGAGATTTGAGGCGGGCCCGAGTTGCACCTTGTGCATCGCCTTGCCGGCGGCATCAAAGAATTGCAGGCTACGGCTAATGTCCTTGCCATTGCGCTTCTCGACGGCAAAGCCATGCGCCCAAACTTTCGGGAAGATGCGCAAGTCGATGTCGTCGCCAAGTACCAGAGCATGCTTGTTGCCGGTGACCACCTTCTCATAGACGCCGATCTTTTCGTGCACGGCACTTTCGTTGCGGGTATGCGCCACCACCTCGCCGACCGCTTCGAGGCCGGTCAGCAGATCATTGACGCGCGGCTCGACACGAATCGCGCCCAGACCGCAATGCGCGGCGACCAATTCCGCTTCCGATATACCCAGTCGGGCGGCGAGATCGTGCTCACGGATCTTTGGATTGTCTTGCTGCGCCCGCCGGATTTCGTGCGGCGATAGTCTCTCACGCTGGTCCATGTGTTAACGACCTTCATCTGCTTGTTGAGGATCAGCTGCCCCGCCGGTGGTCCGGTCGACTGAGCGCAGCGTGGTGCTTGATGCCGACCTCCTGCTCGTCCGCAGGGCGCTGCTGGCGAGAGAGCGTGATCGCCATCGAAACCGGGCGTGTCGTCTAAAGCGGCGGGGAACGGTTCCACCCGCGCAGAGCGGTTCTGACCCAGCCCTGACATGTTGCCCCAGCCCTGACATTTGGCTTGCTCCGTTCGATCGATCGCGAGGGCACTCGCAGCATGATTTTTGTCTCGGCGGTTTTTGCCGCAACCGCCAATAAGCGCCTCAAAAGTCGTGCCAATTCGCCTGAACAAGCGCAAAAAAGTTCCGCACGCTCATCAATGATTTATGTGAGAGTTCAGTGGGAACCGAGGCCGGACACTTTGTGTGACGTACTCGACAAACCCGACAGTGCGTGTCGGTTGTCCGACCTCTTTTCAGCCAACAAGATTGATAGCGCCTCTAGAGGGATCGCGGCGTGTTGAAACGGATTTTTCCTCTTTGGCACGGTCCCTGCAGCGTGATCCGCAAAGACGTCACGGATTGAGGAGATATCTTGCTATGATCACGCTCACCGACAATGCTGTTGCCGCCGTCAAGACCGCTCTTTCCCGCGCCAGCGAGCAAGCGGAGGGCTTTCGCATTATGGTCCAGACCGGCGGCTGCGCCGGGTTCAAATACATAGTGGGCCTGGAGAGCGTCTCGCGCCAGGGCGATGTGATCACGGAGACAGATGGGATCAAGCTGTTTGTGGACGCAGACTCCCAACCCTATGTCGCCGGTATGACCGTCGACTTCGTCACCGGGCTCAACTCTTCCGGCTTTGTCTTCGACAACCCCAACGCGCGGGACAAGTGCGGCTGTGGCAAGTCCTTCAGTTAACTGGGGACTGTTCGGTATGAAGCCTGTCTACCTCGACAACAACGCAACGACACGGGTCGATCCTGACGTTGTGCAAGCGATGTTGCCGTACTTCACGGATCAATTCGGCAATCCTTCGTCGACGCACGCGTTTGGCTCCTCAGTCGGTGCGGCCATAAAAAAGGCGCGGCGGCAGTTGCAGGCGCTGATCGGCGCGCAGTTCGACGATGAGATCACCTTCACCTCGGGTGGAACAGAAAGCGACAATGCAGCGATCCTTTCGGCGCTCGAGGTCACGCCCGACCGAACCGAGATCGTGACGTCCGCAGTCGAGCATCCCGCCGTATTGGCGCTGTGCGCGCATCTTGAGCAGACTCGCCGCGTCAAGGTCCACACGGTCCCCGTGGATCGTCGTGGCCGGCTTGACCTCGACGCCTACAAGGCAGCCCTCTCGCCCCGTGTGGCAATCGTCTCGGTCATGTGGGCGAACAACGAGACCGGCACGATCTTTCCCGTGGCCGAGCTCGCTGAGTTGGCCAAGGAAACTGGCGCCCTTTTCCATACCGATGCAGTGCAGGCGGTCGGCAAGCTTCCGATGGACCTGAAATCGACCGCTATCGACATGCTGTCGCTCTCCGGCCACAAGCTTCATGGCCCCAAAGGGATCGGTGCACTTTGGATAAAGCGTGGCGTGCACTTCCGCTCGCTGATCAAGGGCGGAAACCAACAGCACGGCCGGCGTGCCGGTACCGAGAACACACCCGGTATAATCGGGCTCGGCATGGCAGCCGAACTCGCTTTGAAATTCATGGACGACGCGACCACACGGGTAAAGTCGCTGCGCGACCGCCTGGAGGATGAGATCCTCCAGCGCATCCCAAGCAGCTATGTCACTGGCGATCTGATGGAACGGTTGCCAAATACCGCAAACATCACCTTTGAACATGCCGCAAGCGATGGAATCCCACATCTGCTGAGCCGCGTGGGCATCGCCTGTTCCTCCGGCTCCGCCTGCACCTCCGGCTCAATGGAACCCAGCCATGTCCTGAGCGCGATGCAGATACCACACGCGGCAGTCCGCTTCTCGTTTGCGCGCGACAACGGCGAAGAAGACGTCGAGCGGGTGCTTGAGGTCATGCCGGCAATCGTGGAGAAGCTGCGTGACTCTCCTGGTTCTGGGTCGCGTGGGCGAAGTCCCGAAGACGTTCGATCCTGTATGTACCTGACCGGCAGCAGAACAGGCTGCCATTCATGAGCCGTGATGTCTTCCTCAACGACACGACCTTGCGCGACGGCGAGCAGGCGCCCGGTGTCGCCTTTACGACGGCGGAAAAGCTGGAGCTCGCCGAGTCTCTTGTGGCAGCCGGCGTCCCGGAGATCGAGATCGGCACGCCTATCATGGGCGCCGACGAGATCGAAGCAATTCGCGCCGCGGTCGCGCGGCGTCTCCCGGTTCGGCTGATGGCCTGGTGCCGGATGAAGGCGCGGGATCTCGATGCAGCGATCGAGAGCGGCGTCGGCGCCGTCAATCTGTCGCTGCCTGCATCGGACATCCAACTTGCCGCCAAGCTCGGCCTCGATCAGGCGGGAGCGCTCCAGCTCATCGAGGATATGGTGAGGCGCGCAGCCGCCAGTGGCTTCTTCGTCGCTGTGGGCTGCGAGGATGCCTCGCGGGCTGATGGCGGTTATCTTGCCCGCGTCATCGAAACGGCTGCGCGCGCCGGCGCAAGCCGTGTCAGGCTTGCCGACACGGTCGGCATTCTCGACCCGTTCTCGACTTTCGAACTCGTCGCCCAGCTCAAGGCAAAGTCTGAAATCGACCTCGAATTTCATGCGCACAACGATCTCGGCCTTGCGGCCGCCAACACGCTGGCCGCGATCCGCGCAGGTGCGCGCCATGCGTCCGTCACCGTCCTCGGGCTCGGCGAGCGTGCGGGTAATGCCGCGCTGGAAGAAGTGGCAGCCGCGATGGCTGTCATCGACGGCGCCGATACCGGGATCGAGCTGACCGCATTGCCCGACCTCGCCGCCCAGGTGGCTTGCGCCGCCCGCCGGCAGACGGCGGCTATTAAGCCGGTCGTCGGCGCCGATGTTTTCACCCACGAGTCCGGCACTCATGTCGCAGGGCTGCTGAATGACGCGCGCGCCTATCAGGGGCTCGACCCGGCACTCGTGGGCCGCTGCCGGCGTATCGTCATCGGCAAGCATTCCGGCGCCACCGCGATTGCCCGCGTGCTGAGCGAAAGCGGTCGCGATCTCGACCCGGATTTGGCAGCCGCAATCGTGGCTCGCGTCCGCCGCAAGGCGGCCGAGACGAAATCGATCGTGACAGCAACTCAACTGGTCGAGCTCTACGATGGGATGTGCAGCGAGGCACGCCTCGCGCATATCGCAGTTCCAGGCCAGCTGGGAGACGTACGCAGCGCACCACAGTTGTCCGATCGGGGAGAGTGCGATGAATTGTTCCGCTGACGGCCACCCCATCGATGTTACCGACATCCTCGCGCGACTGAAGGGCCTGTCGGCCGCGGAGGAGTTCTTCGCGCTCCTTGGGATCTCTTATGATCCAAAGGTGCTGAATGTCTCACGGCTTCATATCATGAAGCGCGTGGGCCAATATCTTGCCGAAGAAGATCTATCCGATCTGCCCGACCAGGTAGTCGCGGCGCGGGTGCGCGCCACGTTGCAACGCGCCTATGAGGACTTCGCGACTTCCTCTCCACTGACGCACCGGGTCTTCAAGGTGCTCAAAGACCGCGATCCGAACAAGCCCGCCAGGCCGGGACGCACCTTCGTCCCGTTCGAGTCCGTACTGAAGCGGTTCCCAAAAGAATGAGAGTGACATGGTTGCGACGCGACAATGTCGAGAACCCGACACATCCGGTCGTCGTGAACACGCCCCTGAGAGAAATCAACAGAGCCTCCAGCAATAGGAGGACGCAAAACGATTTGGCACGAATAGTGCTGCCAACCAGATCAGACCCGCACCCGGTTAAAAGCCCAAAGGGACCGCCAATGCACATCCTAGTCTGCATCAAGCAAGTGCCGGACTCGGCGCAAATACGCGTCCATCCCGTCACGAACACGATCATGCGCCAGGGTGTGCCTACCATCATCAATCCTTACGACCTGTTCGCCCTCGAAGAAGCGCTCAGACTGCGCGACAACTACGGCGGCGAGGTCACCGTCCTCACTATGGGTCCGCCCATGGCAGAGGACGCCTTGCGTAAGGCCCTCGGTTACGGCGCCGACCGGGCAGTGCTGTTGACCGACCGCTACTTTGCCGGCTCCGACACGCTGGCGACCTCGTACGCTCTTTCCCAGGCAATCGCGAAGGTTGGCGAGACGTTCGGCACTCCAGACATCGTCTTCACCGGCAAGCAGACGATCGATGGAGACACCGCCCAGGTCGGACCCGGCATCGCCAAGCGCCTCGATCTCATTCAACTCACCTACGTCGCGAAAATCCCCTCCGTTGACCTTGATGCCCGCGAGATCAAGGTCGAGCGCCGCTGTGAAGGCGGCGCGCAGATGCTCAAGAGCAGGCTACCTTGTCTCATCACGATGCTGGAAGGCACAAACGAAATCCGTCGGGGCTCGCTCGAGGACGCCCTGTACGCCGCGCGCAGCCAGGTCCTGAGATGGAGTGCTGCCGACGCCGGCATTGATGACCTCACCAGATGCGGCCTGCGCGGCTCTCCGACGGTCGTCAAGCGCGTTTTCGCCCCTACAGCGCGGGCGGAAAAGGCGGCACTTATCGAAACCCCCGAGAGGAATTTGCGTGATCTTGCTGACGAACTTATCGCCGCAATCTTAACCCGCGGGCCAGCGCTGGAACAGGAACTCGCCTTCAACGGCGGCGAATGACGGCAAGGAGAGACGATGTCGAGCGCGAATCGAGAAGCCCCTCGCCCTGCCTCCGGCCGTGCCGGCACAAAGAAGGAGCTGCCCGACCATTTCAAAGACTATCGCCACGTTTGGGTCTTTATCGAGCTCGAGCGCGGTCAGGTCCACCCGGTATCGTTCGAACTGCTCGGTGAAGGCCGCAAGCTCGCCGACAAGCTTGGCGTCGAGCTTGCGGGGATCGTGCTCGGACCGCCAGGAGAGACCACCCAGTCTGCGGTAGCCGAGGCCTTCGCTTATGGCGCCGATCTTGTCTACAACGTCGAGGCGCCGCTGCTTGCCGACTATCGCAACGAGCCTTTCACCAAGGCGATGACGGATCTGGTCGATGCCCATAAACCCGAGATCCTGCTTCTCGGGGCGACCACACTCGGCAGGGACCTTGCTGGTTCGGTCGCAACAACCTTGAAGACAGGGCTCACGGCCGACTGCACCGAACTCGACGTCGATACGGACGGTTCGCTCGCTGCGACCCGTCCAACGTTCGGCGGTTCCTTATTGTGCACGATCTACACGCTCAATTACCGGCCGCAGATGGCAACAGTGCGACCGAGGGTCATGCCCATGCCGCAGCGGATGGATAAGCCGGTCGGCCGTGTCATCCGGCACAAGCTATCGGTAGCCGAGGATGACATCGTCACCAAAATCCTCGGTTTCCTGCCGGATAGCCAGTCTGGAAAGGCCAATCTTGCCTATGCCGACGTTGTGGTTGCAGGAGGCCTCGGTCTAGGCGCGGCGGAGAACTTGCAGCTTATGAAGGATCTCGCGCGAGCAATCGGCGCCGAGCATGGCTGTTCGCGCCCGTTGGTCCAAAAGGGCTGGCTGTCGGCTGATCGGCAGATCGGCCAAACAGGCAAGACCATCCGGCCGAAGCTTTACATAGCGGCTGGAATTTCCGGCGCCATCCAGCACCGGGTTGGCGTCGAAGGGGCGGATCTCATCGTGGCTATCAACACCGACCCGAACGCGCCGATTTTCGATTTCGCCCACCTTGGGATCATCACCGACGCGATCCGCTTCCTTCCCGCACTGACGGAGGCCTTCACCCGGCGGCTGTCGCCCCACAGTCGCGATAAGCTTGCGAACTAGGGAGCTGGACATGATCAAGGAAAAATTCGACGCCATCGTTGTTGGGGCCGGCATGTCCGGAAACGCTGCTGCTTACACCATGGCAAGCCACGGCCTGAACGTGTTGCAGTTGGAGCGAGGTGAATATCCGGGCTCCAAGAATGTTCAGGGTGCAATCATGTACGCGAACATGCTGGAGGAGATCATCCCGGATTTCCGGGATGATGCGCCTCTCGAGCGGCATTTGGTCGAACAGCGGCTTTGGGTGATGGACGATACATCCCACACCGGGATTCACTATCGGTCGGACGACTTCAATGAGGCCAAGCCCAACCGCTATACGATCATTCGGGCCCAGTTCGACAAATGGTTTTCGCGTAAGGTGCGCGAGGCCGGTGCGACGGTTCTGTGCGAGACGACCGTGACGGAACTCGTGCGCGATGCCAAGGACAAGGTGGTCGGCGTCCGCACCGACCGGACCGGCGGAGAGATTTTCGCGGACGTTGTCGTTCTCGCAGAAGGTGTCTGCGGACTGCTCGGCACGCGCGCCGGGCTTCGCGAGATGCCGAGGCCGAAATCCGTGGCGCTCGCCGTCAAGGAAATGCATTTCCTGCCTGAAGAGGTCATCGAGCAGCGGTTCGGCCTCAAGGCCGGTGAAGGGTGCGTGATCGAGGCCGTGGGTACGATCTCCCGCAGCATGGCCGGGCTCGGCTTCCTTTACACCAACAGAGAGTCGATCTCACTGGGCATCGGCTGCCTTGTTTCCGATTTCGCTGCGAGCATGGAGAGCCCATACGTCGTACTCGACACGTTAAAAAATCATCCTTCGATCCGGCCGCTAATCGCGGGCTCAGAGGTGAAAGAATATGCCGCGCATCTCATTCCCGAAGGTGGCTACAAGGCGATTCCGCAGCTTTTTGGCGACGGTTGGGTGGTGGTCGGCGATGCCGCGCAATTGAATAACGCCGTCCATCGCGAGGGTTCGAACCTCGCCATGACCTCTGGCCGCATCGCGGCTGAGGCAATCGTGCAGGTCAAGAGCCGCAAGCGTCCCATGACCAAACAGAACCTTGCTCTCTACAAGACCATGTTAAACAAGTCTTTCGTGATCAAAGACCTGAAGAAATACAAAGACATGCCGGACCTGCTCCACACAAATTCACGAAATTTCTTTACCACCTACCCGCAGCTGATGTCGCAGGCGGCCCAGAACTTCATGCGGGTCGACGGCACCCCGAAACTCGACAAGGAAAAAGCGACCACTACTGCCTTCATCAAGGCGCGTTCGCGCTGGGGGCTGCTGAGCGATATGGTCCGCCTGACATTTGCCTGGCGCTAGGAGAGACGAGATGACAATCGCAGCGTCACGCATCGAGGAGAAGCTCTACCAGAATCGCTACCTGGTCGATTCGGGGCGTCCGCATATCAAAGTGCGACGACACCAGAAGCCCAGCGCCAACCTGCTCGCGTTGACCCGCGTCTGCCCGGCCCAATGCTATGAATTGACCGACGAGGGCCAAGTGGAGATCACCGCCGACGGTTGCATGGAGTGCGGCACCTGTCGGATACTGTGCGAGGCCAGTGGTGAGATCGAGTGGAATTATCCGCGGGGCGGCTTCGGTGTCCTTTTCAAGTTCGGATGACCCATGCACGCCCGCGCCATTGCCAGAGCCGATACCTGGACGCGATAGCAGCATGACAATTTGCAATTGAACAGGGGCTCGTGAATACTAGGATATCGCGAGTCGAAAGAAAGGCGCTTTGGGAGGGGCACCTTACAACCCCTGAGGTGTTTCCATGGGTCAAGTAATGCGGGATCGGGAGCACAAGGTAGGGCTTCGCGACGCACGGGCACCTATCAAAGCCATGCACGAGCCGAACATCCCGATCAGGGGAATCTACGAGATATCCGAGATCCTGACCGCTCCCACGCGGCTGGAGATCACGCTTGCCAATGTCGTCAACGCACTCTCCTCGTTTGTGCAAATGCGTCATGGAGCAATGGTCCTCCTGGACGCGGAAGGAGAGCTGGAGATTGCCGCAACCGCCGGCAACAACCACGAACGTCAATCAGAGTGGCGCAGCGTCATACCGCAGGCCGTGGTAGACCGGATCGTCGCTACGGGGACGCCGCTCGTCGTACACGATGTCAGCAGGTCCGAACTGTTTCAGGCTGATCTTCCAACGGCTTCGAGTCGCGCCACCATGGCGGTTACCTTTATCGGAGTGCCAATAGAGGCCGAGGATGAAATCCTCGGTACACTGTCGATCGACCGTGTCCGGGACGGCGCCGCCAGCGTGCGTTGCGACGAAGACGTACGCTTCCTGACGATGGTCGCCAACCTTGTCGGCCGCACCATCCGCCTCCATCGCAGCCTGAGCACAGATGGTCAGCGGCTTGTCGAGGAGCAACGGAGACCGGAGAAATCGGTCGACGAGAAAGAGACCCGCCCTGCCCGGCATTCGCATGTCAAAATCGACGGGATCATCGGGGAAAGTCCCGCACTCAAGCAGGTGCTTGAAACCGTCGCGGTCGTGGCAAGGACCAATTCTACCGTGCTGTTGCGGGGTGAAAGCGGCACCGGCAAGGAATTTTTTGCGCAGGCCATCCATAAGCTTTCGGCTCGCAGCAAGAAGGCTTTCGTCAAATTGAACTGCGCCGCACTGCCTGAAAGCGTTCTGGAATCGGAGTTGTTCGGGCATGAAAAGGGCGCCTTCACCGGGGCTGTCGCGCAGCGCGCAGGCCGTTTCGAATTAGCGAATGGCGGAACCCTGTTGCTCGACGAAATCGGCGAGATTTCGCCTGCCTTCCAGGCAAAGCTGTTGCGCGTCTTGCAGGAAGGCGAGTTGGAGCGCGTCGGCGGTACCAGGACGCTAACGGTCGACGTCCGGCTCATATGCGCCACCAACAAGGACCTCGAGACGGCTGTCGTGAACGGAGAGTTCAGGGCCGATCTTTACTACCGCATCAATGTGGTGCCAATCATGCTGCCACCGCTCAGAGAGCGACCTGGCGATATTCCACGCCTTGCGAAGGCCTTCCTCGATCGATTCAATAGCGAGAACCATTGCGAGCTCGCCTTCGCGCCGCCGGCGCTTGACCTGATCTCGCAATGCTACTTCCCTGGCAACGTCCGTGAGCTGGAAAACTGCGTTCGAAGGACGGCCACTCTTGCGCGTTCAAGTACGATCGCCACTTCAGATTTTGCCTGCCAGAATAGCCAATGCCTGTCTTCCCTCCTCTGGAAAGGAGCCGACCGTGCAAACAACGGCTATGCCAGCGATGAATTCGGCCGCAACAGGATGCCGGTTGAAATGCCGCTGGGAGATAGGCGCTTCGGCGCCCCCGAGGGCGCAGCGGTGCCCGTCAACGGCCGCGGTCCGAACGATCCTGTCTCAGGTGCACCAGGCATGCGTGTGACCGATTACGACCGGCTGATCGACGCGATGCAGAAGGCCGGCTGGGTTCAGGCCAAGGCTGGGCGTATCCTCGGCCTCACGCCACGGCAAGTCGGCTATGCCCTGCGTCGGCATGGTATCGAGGTGAAGAAGTTCTAGAAGCCTGCGACGTCGAACGGTCAGGCCTCCTCGCGCCGTGTGCGAGTGGTGCCTTTGAGACGCCACTCGACGCGACGCATGTTGAAGCGCGGGAGCTACGTCATCGGTTTCTCTTTCCCGGGGCTGCCCAGGCCCGCATCCGCACTCAGATGTCGGCGGATCCAAGGAAGAAAAGAATGTCCAACATGATGAAGGCGCTGGTGAAGGCCAAGGCTGAGCCGGGCATCTGGATGGAAGAGGTGCCGGTGCCGGAGATCGGCCCCAACGACGTGCTGATCAAGGTCAGGAAGACCGCGATCTGCGGCACCGACGTCCACATTTATAACTGGGACCAGTGGGCGCAGAAGACGGTGCCGGTGCCGATGGTGACTGGTCATGAATTCGTCGGCACCGTCGCCGATTTCGGCGCGGCGGTCACCGAGTACAAGGTCGGCCAGCGCGTCTCGGGCGAAGGGCATATCGTCTGCGGTCACTGCCGCAACTGCCGCGCCGGACGAGGGCATCTATGCCGCAACACGCTGGGCGTCGGCGTCAATCGGCCCGGCGCCTTCGGCGAATACATGGCGATCCCGCAGCACAACGTCGTGCCGATCCCCGATGACGTGCCGGACGAGATCGCGGCAATCTTCGATCCACTGGGCAATGCGGTGCACACCGCACTGTCCTTCGACCTGGTCGGTGAAGACGTGCTGGTCACCGGCGCCGGTCCGATCGGCATCATGGGCGCGCTGGTGGCGCAGTGCGTCGGCGCGCGAAAAGTCGTCATCACCGATATCAATCCGGTCCGGCTGGAACTGGCGCGCAAGCTCGGCGTGCAGCATGTCGTCGACGCCTCGAAGGAAAAGCTGCGCGACGTCATGCCTTCGATCGGCATGAGCGAAGGGTTCGATGTCGGGCTGGAGATGTCGGGCGCCGCACCCGCCTTCCGCGACATGATCGACACCATGAACAATGGCGGCAAGATCGCCATTTTGGGCATCGCGCCCACCGGCTTCGAGATCGACTGGAACAAGGTCATCTTCAAGATGCTGCATCTGAAAGGCATCTATGGCCGCGAGATGTTCGAGACCTGGTACAAGATGATCGCGCTCGTTCAGGGGCCGCTGGACGTGTCGGGGCTGATCACGCACCGCATTGGGATCGACGATTTTCAGGTAGGGTTCGATGCGATGCGGAGCGGCAGCTCGGGCAAGGTGGTGATGGATTGGTAGGCGTTATGCCCCCGTCAAGCCTTGGTACTGCCAGCGCCACACCGTCAGACGTTCGTTTGGGATTGAATACTGTCGGATAGTGATGCTCGTTTAGCGTTCGACGAAGGGTCCAACCCCGCCTTCCTGATAAACTCGCACTCCGCACCGGAGATCAAATGGACGCAGAGGATTAACGTCATCGTTGTCAATGGTCAGCGCCTCGGCAATATGCTTGTCGGCGCTTCGCTCGAAGCAGCGCGGCGGTGATACAGGTGGTGCACAGGAACCCCTCGTGGACAGCTTCAATCCGAGTAAGTTGAGCCCTGTCGATAGCGCCCGGGCCCATCTGCTCTTGTTCAGTCACAAAAATCCCCCTTGGCCAGGTTGTTGATCGATCCTGCAGGCTCAGGGCAGCCGATCGTCCCGGAGAACTCGCTGCAGCTCCCGATCGGCATCGCGCTGGCGATCCGCCTCTAGATAGACCTTAGAGAAGGCCTCCAATGGCCAACCATGTTTTATGCAGCTTTTATGCTGGCAGTCCAATCGGCCGCGCACTATCCGCTTTGGAAGACCGCGCCCAATCTCGGCGACCATAAGCCTGCGCTCGGCCAGTATCGCTGGAACCCGGTGCCGCTGTGGAGCGAGCCGGCCTGTTCAAGTCGCAAGCCCGACAAAAATGTGACGTAACGAACAGGCGGAATCGTGCATGAAAGCCAACATATTGAACTGAAAACCGCGTTTTTGAGCTGGCACAACTTTTGCGGTTTGAACTGCGACGTCCACTCAGGAACGGAGCCGTTCATGTCTCTACCGACGATTTCGCTTGAGAGTTTGGTCAGCACTAAATCCTTCGACCAGTTGCTGGCCACCGCGAAATCCGCCGGTTGCGCATCTTCATCCTGCGGCTCGTCCGCAAAGCCGGACGAGATGGACTCCGCTGTCTGGGAGAAGATCAAGGACCATCCATGCTATTCCGAAGAGGCGCACCATTATTTCGCGCGCATGCATGTGGCGGTCGCTCCAGCCTGCAACATCCAGTGCAACTACTGCAATCGCAAATATGACTGTGCCAATGAAAGCCGGCCCGGGGTCGTCTCGGAAAAGCTTACTCCAGACCAGGCACGACGCAAGGTGATCGCGGTCGCCAACGAAGTGCCCCAGTTCTCGGTGCTCGGGATCGCCGGGCCGGGCGACGCCTGTTACGACTGGAAGAAGACAAAGGCAACTTTCGAACGCGTCGCCACGGAAATCAGCGACATCAAGCTGTGCATCTCCACCAACGGTCTCGCGTTGCCGGATCGTGTTGCCGAGCTTGCTGACATGAATGTCGATCATGTGACAATCACCATCAACATGGTCGACCCCGAAATCGGCGCAAAGATCTATCCTTGGATCTTTTACAATCATCGCCGCCACACCGGCATCGACGCTGCCAGGATCCTGCACGAGCGGCAGATGTTGGGCCTGGAGATGCTGACCGCGCGCGGCATCCTCACCAAGATCAATTCGGTGATGATCCCCGGCGTCAACGGCGAACACCTGATCGAGGTCAATAAATGGGTAAAGGAGCGCGGCGCGTTCCTGCACAATGTCATGCCACTGATTTCCGACCCAGCGCACGGTACGCATTTCGGCCTGACCGGGCAGCGCGGCCCAACTGCGTTGGAACTGAAGACGCTTCAGGATCGCCTTGAAGGTGGCGTCAAGCTGATGCGCCATTGCCGGCAGTGCCGGGCCGACGCTGTCGGCCTGCTTGGCGAGGATCGTGGCCAGGAGTTCACGATCGACCAGATTTCGGACGACATCACCTACGACGCCAGCAAACGCAACGCCTATCGGGAGGTGGTCGCGCGCGAGCGCGGCGATCACGTGGCAGCCAAAAGCCAAGCGGTCGAGACGGTCAAGGCAACGGGTTCGGGCAAATCGCTCCACATCGCTGTGGCGACCAAGGGCGGCGGCCGGATCAACGAACATTTCGGCCATTCGAAGGAATTCCAGGTTTATGAGGTCTCTCACAGGGGGATCAGCTTCATCGGGCATCGCAAGGTCGAGCAGTATTGCCTCGGCGGCCGGGGCGCGGACGCCACCCTCGAAGGCGTCATAGCTGCGCTCAAAGGCATCGATATCGTGCTGTGCGCCAAGATCGGAGATTGCCCCAAGGATCAGCTCGCGGAAGCTGGAATCCGGGCAATGGATGTTTATGGCTACGACTACATCGAGACCGCTATCAGCGCGCTTTACGCCGCCGAGTTTGGGAGCGAACCACTGGCGGCGACGGCTTGAGCGTCTCGTCCCAACCGAATCAGGAGTTGAGAAATGGCCTTCAAGATCATCGCCTCGCAATGCACGCAATGCGGTGCCTGCGAGTTCGAATGTCCATCGAGCGCGATCAAATTCAAGGGCGAGATCTATGTGATCGATCCGAAGAAGTGCACCGAGTGCAAGGAGGCCTTCGACACCCAGCAATGCGCCTCGGTATGCCCGGTGCCGGGGACCTGCATTCCCGCCTAACCCACTCGGGTTAGCGGAACGGTCGGGGTCGCTTCCGGACCACGCCATGACCTCCTTTATTAACGAACTGAAGCCGCAAGGAAGGAAGAAAGGGGATGGGCCTCGGACGCGAACAGGAGGTCGAGATCCGCAAGCCTCCGCGATTTATGCCGGGCGAGCGGGTCCGTGCCACACGCCACATAAGGAATGACGGCACCTATCCCGGTAGGGAGATAGGCGCAAACCTCGTGCGGAAGGGCGATGAAGGCTATGTGCGCGACATCGGCACCTTTCTCCAGCAGTTCTACATCTATGCGGTCGAATGGTTCGATCGCGGCACCGTCGTTGGCATGCGCGCCCACGAACTGATCAGCCTCGACAAATCCGGGGATCCTTGTGCCGAAATCACTTGTGGTCACTAGAAAGGGAACAGGCCGATGAAGGTTATGATCCGCAAGACCGACGCCGGCCTATCGGCGTATGTGCCCAAGAAGGATCTCGAAGAGCCGATCATCGGCGTCGAGAATGAAGAGCTATGGGGAGGGTCTATAACGCTCAGGAACGGCTGGCGGCTCGTTCTGCCCGACCTTCCGCGAGATACACCTTTGCCGATCACCGTCGAGGCAAGAAAGATCTCCGACGAGGATTGATGCCGCAGGTCGGCACCTGAGAGCGTCAACGGGAACCGAGCATGAATAAGATCCTCGCCTTGGGCCATCTCATGATCAACCGGGACAGTCATGCCGCCAAGCAGCTTAAACTGCTGAAGAAGGCTCTCTGCGCCGATGAGATCATCCCGTATCTGGGTCCCGACCTGCTTCGGCTTAGGTACGAGGAACCACCGGTACCGCACACGCCGCAAGCCGTTGCCGCAGCATTCAACGCGCGGGCGCCCGCTCCTTCCAAGATTCGAACCAATATGTGGTCGGTCGCCCAATTCATCGAGCAGCGCCGGCATCGGCGGACGCTCCAAGCCTGGATGGCTGAGATATTCGCAGGCCCAGTGGCGCCGACCGTTTTCCATGCCTGGCTCGCGACACTTCCCCTCTCGCTGATCGTCGATAGCTGGTACGATGGCGCCATGCGCGCGGCCTTCATAGACACCGGCCGCACTGATGTCGTCGAAATTCAAGGCGTCACGCGGGCGCACGCAGTTGGCGACGTTTGGACGAAAACGTACGATTTGTCTGGAACGGAACTCCAACCAGAATCGGCGGCAACGACAGTCCTCTATACCCCGCACGGCAGCATCAAGCCGGCGGCAAACTTCCTTATCGCAGATTCGGATTACGTCGAAGCGCTAACCGAAATCGATATCCAGACTCCGATCCCGCGCGCCGTGAAGGAACGGCGCACCAAGCGCGGCTTCTTCTTCTTCGGCTGCCGGTTCGACGACCAAATGCTGCGCACCTACGCCAGACAGGTCATCAAGCGCTCAAGCGGCCCGCACTTCGCGGCTATTGAGTCGGCAACGCTGACCAAAAACGAACGCCGCTTCCTTGCAGCAAACGCAATCACGGTCATAGACATGCCGGCAGCCGAAGCCGCGGCTCAACTGGTTGGGACAGGCGTCTAGCAGATGATAACCAGCTTTGCATGTCCTGGGCATTTGACGTGGGAATCGTGCGCCTCAAGGCCCTCCAAACCGCCCAATATCACTGGAATGCACCCCCGAACAGTAAGGCTATCGGCGGCGTGACGAAGCCCGGGAATTCGCTCGCCAATGGAGAAGCGGCCGGTCCGGTCCAGGGCTTGAGCACGATCGCCCGCATTACCCGGATGAATTTGCGGCACTCCTGGCAGGTCACCGTGGCTATTGGTTCGACACTCGTTGCGGCATCGCTCCAATTGCTGATCCCCGAGCTCCTCGGCCAGGCCATAGACCAGACCCAGACAGCCATCGGCGGGGGTGTCAGCGGAGCGGCAGCGCAAGAGGGGCTGCGGACCTCGGCGCTGCTGCTGCTCGCCATTTGCGTGCTGCGCGGCCTCTTCACGCTGGCTCAAAACTATTTTGCCGAGGCGGTCGGACATCACGTCGCGTATGAACTGCGGGTCGCTTTTTATGAGAAGATCCAGCGGCTCAGCTTTTCTTTTCACGACCAGGCGCATTCAGCCGATCTGATCACGATCGGCATGCTCGATCTGGAAGGCGTGCGTGTGTACTTCTCTGCCGCTCTGGTTCGCGCCGTGCTGCTCGTCATGTTGATCGGGGTCGGCGCCCACATGCTGATCTCCATCAACCTGGTTCTTGGTCTCCTCGCGCTGAGCTTTGTGCCCTTCGTCGGATGGCGCTCATCAATCACACAGATCAAGCTGCGCGCCACCTGGCTTGACCTGCAGGAGAGGCTTTGCGACCTCAGCCGTGTAATGGAAGAAAATCTCACCGGCGTCCGGGTTGTCCGCGCGTTTTCAGCGCAGGCCTACGAGATGCTGAAGTTCGACCGCGCATCGAAGAGTGCGCTTGGCCTGATGCACAAACGGGCCGAGATTTACGTGCGCAATATTTCCGCGATGAATTTCTCGTTCTTTTTCGCCATGGGGTTGGTTCTGTGGATCGGCGGGAACAAAGTCATCGCAGGCGAAATCAGCGTCGGAAAACTTGCCACGTTCCTTACCTTTATGACCATCCTCCAGATGCCGGTTCGCCAGATAGGCTTGATTGTCGATGGCTTTGCCCGAGCCTCGACATGTGGTTCGCGCCTGTTCGGGTTACTTGACCTGGATATCGCGCTCAAGGACGCAGCAGACGCCAAACCGCTCGAAATCAGCGAGGGCACCTTGCGGTTCGACGATGTTTCATTCGCCTACCCGGACGAAGAGAACCGCCCAATTCTGAAGAATATCAGTTTTGAAGCCCGCAAGAGCGAAACCATTGCAATTGTCGGCCCGCCCGGCGCGGGCAAGTCGACGATTGCTCATCTGATCCCTCGTTTTTACGACGTCGCCAGCGGCGTCATCACGCTTGACGGTCAGGATATCCGCCAGGTCACCCTGGCGACGCTTCGCAGAGCCGTCGCGGTCGTGCAGCAGGATGCATTCATCTTCACCACGACGATCGAAAACAACATCGCCTATGGTGATCCCTGGGCCAACGCGCAGCGGATCGAGCGCGCGAGCGAGTCGGCTCAGCTTCACGATTATATTCTCCGGTTGCCGGCCGGTTACAAAACGGTGGTGCGTGAGCGCGGCATATCCCTGTCGGGCGGCCAGCGTCAGCGCCTAGCGATCGCTCGCACGATGATGCTGCGCCCGTCGGTCATCATATTCGACGACTCGACTGCCGCGATCGACGCCGCCACAGAAAAGCGCATTCGCTCCGCGATGCGGCACTTTGCCAAGGACCGCGTGACCATCATCATCGGCCACCGGCTGAGTTCGGTCATGCACGCCGACACAATCCTGTTTATCGAGAACGGCGAAATTATCGAGCGTGGCACTCATGGGGACCTTCTGGCGAAGGGCGGACGCTACAAGGCCCTCTACGATCTCCAAGCGCGCGCTTCTGATGACATTTTCCCCAACCAAGAGGGGGTGAGCTGATGCTCCAGGGTAGCGAAGTCGAGACGGAGCGCGACGATACCCGCGACGACCGGCGTCCGCCCCATGCGGCCGTCGGTTCCCATCGCATCGAAGAGGAGATGTTCGGGCAGGCGTTTGACAAGAATATTGTCCGACGCATTTGGGCGTTCGTGCGGCCCTACCGCACCAACTTGATAGTCTCGGTTGCCGCGATGTTGATCCTCACCGGCACGCAGCTTCTCGTCCCGCTGATCATCCGCTTTGCTATCAACCACGGCATGCAGCCGGGAAGCGGCGATCGTTCGACCCTGCTCGGAGCCGCCTGCGCCTTCCTTTTCACCATTTCGGTCAATTTCGGCGCCAGCTGCACGCAAGAGATCATGGTCTACAAAATGGCGGAGAAAGTTCTGTTCGATATTCGGCGCGCCACGTTCGGCCATCTGCAAGACGTGGCGCTTTCCTTTATGGACAAGACGGAGGTGGGACGGCTGATGTCGCGTCTGCAGGGCGACGTCAATTCCATGCAGGAATTCCTCGAAACCTCGGTGTTTTGCCTGGGCGACATCATTCTTGTCTTTGGCATCGTCTTCGTCATGCTGTGGCTCGATGTTCGCTTGGGGATCCTTACGTTTTCGCTGGTGCCTGTTCTCCTCATTGTGCGCATCTTCTGGCTGCCGCGCGCCCGCGGCGCCTTCATGGCTGCCAACGAGGCCAATTCGGTTTCCAACGGCGCGCTGGCCGAGGCCATTCATGGCGTAAGGGCAGTGCAGTCCCTGGACCGCCAGCAGGTCAATCTAACGCTCTATGACGACAAAGCCCGCGCCAATCTCAAGACAAACCTGGCCGTCGCCAAATACGGCCAGATCATGGTGCCGATCGTCGATAGCCTGACGGGCGTCGCCATGGCTGTCGTCATCGTTATCGGCGGCTCAATGGTGATGAGCGATCGCATCGACGTGGGTGTGATGGTCGCGTTCCTCTTCTACATCCAGCGCTTCTTCGATCCGATCCGCTCCCTCACCTTGCAATATTCGATCATGCAAAGGGCGATGGCGTCGGGAAAGCGACTGACCGACGTTCTTGACGTCAAGATTGAGGTCCAGGACAAACCGAATGCCACGGTGCTTTCGCCCGAGATGGACGGCTCGATCGAGTTCAAGAACGTTACTTTCGGATATGATCCCAAGCATCCGGTATTGAAGAACGTGTCGTTTCGGGTCAATCCCGGCGAAACCGTCGCCCTGGTGGGGCCGACCGGTTCAGGTAAATCCAGTGCGATGGCCCTGGTCCACCGCTTTTATGATGTTCAGGAGGGCCAGGTGCTGGTCGGCGGGTATGATGTGCGCGATCTCACCCAGAAATCACTTGGCGGTCAGATCGCCATGGTGCTCCAGGAGCCGTTCCTTTTTACCGGCACGGTTTTCGACAACATCCGCTACCACAAGGCTGAAGCCACGCGGGAAGAGGTTATCGAGGCCGCTATGGCGGTCGGTGCGCACAGCTTCATTGTGCGCCTTCCTGGTGGATACGATGCCGATCTGTGTGAAGGCGGCGGCAATCTCTCGCTGGGCCAGCGCCAGCTTATCAGCTTTGCCCGTGCGCTTGTCGCAAACACCAAGATTCTGGTACTCGACGAAGCAACCGCCAATATCGATAGCTATACGGAAATGCTGATTCAGGAGGCTATGGTCAGGCTCCTCGAAGGCCGCACTGGCCTCGTCATCGCCCATCGCCTTGCCACAGTCCGAGGCGCTGACCGCCTTATTGTTCTTCAGAATGGCAAAGTCGCCGAATCCGGAAAGCACGACCAGTTGATCGAAATGGGGGGTCTCTATTCCAAACTCTACAGGCTCAACCACGCCTCGTTCGACGACACGCCCGATGAGCAACTCGACACCTGCGAAGCAGCGGACTACAGATCTGAGGCGCGAAGTTCTGAGGAGCCAGCGCATTGGTGCAAGCGCTTTGCCGAACGGTGATACCCGACGCATTGCCGGCCTTGCACAAGCAGATCGAGCGCCTGTGCGATGTCGAGATCGCCCACCACACATGACGGGCGTTTGATTTTCACGAAAAAGGCTCGCGATAGATCCCGTGACTTTTGTCCAAGCCTCGCGGCGTCTCAGAAAAGCACGCGTCATGGACTTGCTGAAGCCCGACGAGGATCGCTTATCCATTGGTGTAGCATAGATCGCCGAAATCTGACGTGGCGTTAGCCTCATGGACGAAGACGAGAAACGCTGCGCGCTTGGCGCATAGCTGGCCCAAGATCTGCTCCATCGTTTTGAGCAAACGGGGCTTCCGGCGCCGCCTTATCTTGAGGCAAGTTATTGGTTTGCGGTTTCCCTCAAGTCCTGTCGAAATGGGGCCGGAGCGGCATATCGTCATGTACGCTCACGGTTTGCCGTTCGATCTTGTGGTGAATTCTGGGCGGGCAGTCGCCACAGTGCAGGGCTTCAAGGCGCGCAACGATTTCGGCGTCATCTTGGGTCTGCCTGTTGTTGTGGCGAACATATTCGACCCAAGTTGGCACATGATAACATTCGGTCCACAGTTCGGGCTTTTCCAGGTCACGCAGCAGCGCCCATTGCCTGGCGCCATCTCGCAGTCGGGCTTTTCGCCATGATGCCATCACATTGAGAAATTCTGGAACGTCTTTCTGGTGAATGCGATAATCGACCATTATCATGATCGGACCGCTTCGTGGTCGAAGGTCAAGCTGCAGTGTTGGTTCGCAGAAGGTGTTGGTCGGATCCAGTTTGAGCGTTTCAAGATCCGGAAGACGCAAAATAACGCCGAGCAGTCCGCCAAATACAAGAACCAGGCTTGCGACGACCAAGGCTCCCGAAACGCCTTGCAGATCCGCTAACTGGCCCCAGAGCCAGCTTCCCGCTGCCATGCCGCCATATGCGGCCGTCTGATAGAGAGAGAGGGCTCGTCCCACCACCCACCGAGGCGCCGAAAGCTGAACGGTGACGTTAAACAGCGAGAATGACTGGATCCATGCCGCACCGGCTGGCATGACGAGGAGGCAGCTCAGCCAAACGTGCTCGCTCCACGACAGAAGCAAGCAGCTGATCGCCAGTGTAAAGAACGCACCGCGAACGACCCATTCGTTGGAGAGAACTTCGCGGGCTCGTCCGATGAGGAGCGCGCCAAAGATCGCTCCCAGACCGAAAAAGCCAAGCATGACTCCGTAGGTGACCGCAGTGCCCTTAACCTGTTCGCGAACAACCAACGGCAGGAGAGCCAGAATGACGACTGCGGTGAGTCCGAAAATGAAACTCCGGCACATCAGTTTGAGAAGGTTTGGCGACATAAGCACATAGCGGAATCCTGCCGCCATCGCGCTTCCGAAAGCCTCCCGCGGCAGCGCTCGTCGCGCCGGTATAGTTTTCCAGCCTAAGAGGGCGGCGATCAGCGCGACATAGCAAAATACATTGAAGAGAAACGCGAAGGCTGCCCCGGCGGTCGCCACGATTATGCCGCCAATCGCCGGTCCGATGCTGCGCATGAGGTTGTAGCTCATGCCGTTGAGCGCAACTGCGCTTGGGAGGTCTTCGCGAGGCAGGATATCTCCCATCGAGGCTTGCCACGACGGATCGTGCAATGCCCAACCACAGCCGATCAGGAAGGTGAGACCCAGAAGTGTCCAGGGTGTGATTTCCCCGGCGTAGGTCAAGAGCGCCAGGGACGCTGATACGCAAACCATCAGCAGTTGCGCCATTAGCATGATCCGGCGACGGTCAAAGTTATCGGCGAGCGCTCCGGCTGCGAGCGAGAAGATCATGTAGGGCAAGGTGGTCGATGCTTGTACAAGCGCCACCATTCCATGGGAGCTGGCAATACTCGTCATCAGCCACGCAGCCGCCACACCTTCAACTAGCGTCCCAAGATTCGAAACAAGGGCGGCCGACCACAGAGAACGGAATGTCTTGTGCTGAAAGGGTACGAGTGGAGATGTTCTCTTCGCCATTGTGGAAAGCTTCGGAATCGGCCGCGAGGCTGGATCTCTGCAGCTCATTCAATCACGGCCTCGCGGCTCAAGCCAAGCTGCCACGGTGAGTGCGCTGCTAACCCAGGCAGATAGTTGTGGGCAGAAGCTAAACCGCTGGCGAGGTCCAGCGTAATCATCTGCTGGCGAGTTCTTCATGCGCACTGAACGCGATCGAGATGCAGCCGTTTTTCAATTTCAAGAAGAGTTCCCGAGTTCCCCGACGGCAAGATGCGACATTTGATCCCATACTGCACCGCCCTGCAGCTTCGGACGCTCCCGCGTTTCCGAGCCGAATGCCCTGGCGCGGAGGCCTGCGCTCGGCCCGCTTGCGAACACTGGCGCGACCGGTGTCACTTGCTCGTCGAGGGACTTTTGCGATAAAGCTCCGCGCGAACTAGGAAGCGCCAGGAATTCCGACCGGCGACTTCATTCTTCTATTCGTTTCTCATCAGGAAGGAACTATGAGGCGGCAAACGCGACCATTCACCGTGGAAGTCAAACAGAAGCGCCGTTATCAAAAAACCGCCCGTTCCATTTGGGGCGATTTCGACATCGCCGCGGCGATGGCCGAAACTTCAGAGGGACTCCAGAAGATTCAACCGTCAAATCGTCAGCTTGTTGACTCTACTGTCGTGGCCATTGATGCTGAACCTTTGCACAAACCGCAAATGGAGAATTTCATGGCAAATCGCCTGGAAACCGAAACAGCAGTAATTCCTGCCGAACCGGCAGCCGAAGTGGAGACGTCAAAATCGAGGGCGAGAACACCGCGGTCGAGGAAGCCAAAGGCTGAGCCGAGCGCGCCTGGCCGCAAGAACGGCGCCAAGCCAACATCCGCGACCACTGAAGCACCGCCATCGGCACTGACGGGCCGCAAGGTTTACTCCGCAAAGGAGCGCGCCCTGAAGCTCGCTCAGATCGGGACGTCGATCGGCGATGGAACCACTCTCAAGAGCGCGGTGAAGCAGGCCGGCATCTCGGAACAGACATATTATCTTTGGAAGAAAGCGGCGACGCCTGCAACGGACAGCGACGAGCTGAAGGATCTCGTCGCGCTCGAGGAAGAAAACAAGCGGCTGAAGAGCCTGCTTGCGGATCGTCTGCGCAAGGAAAATGCGGAACTGAAGAAAAGGCTTGGGCTGGATTAATCCAGCCCTGAGCTTGCGGCTTCCTATATCGGCGCGCTGCCAGGCGATGTCGTGCTGTCTTTCGCTTCGTTGCGGTGAAAGACCGGTTTGGGCGACTGGATTCGCCGTTCATCGGCGGCCGCCAGAACGATCGAAATTTGTCGACGCGGCCAATTTTTGCGGCATAGACCGGTGATCGATCCAGTTCCGCCCGAGGATGAATTGCCGCCTTTTCCTCTTGAAGCGTCATCGGGCTGACAACACATTCTGCAATGGTCGGCGGGTTCGATGAGGCTCGCCTCGCAAGTCGGCTGTTCAAAGATCGGGAGGAAACGAAATGAAGGCGCAGGTCTTCGGCAGTCCTATTTTCGTGAAGCGTGCCGCCTATGTCGTGCAAGAGATTGCGAACCTCGAGGACGCCATCGATTTCCTCGATGAATGGCCCGAAGATCGCAGGGACTTGATCCACGAGACCGCCCTTAAAGCATGTTGTGACGCTTATGATGGGAACAAGCCCTTAAGCGTAGCCCGCGCTGCCTTTTACGGCTTTGCGAAGCGGGCCGCCATATTGGAAGATCCAACCTCGGCGATGCAGTGGATTGCCGCATGCAAGACGAGCAGTGGCAAAAGGTCTGTGTGAACAGCGACGTTGAGCGGGGGGCTGGCAGCGTGGGCAATGTGGTCCCGTGAAGTATCGCGTCCCAGAAACCAGTTCTAATCACCGTCCGGAAACGGCGTCCGACCTAGGCAGGCATAGCGGCCACGCGCTGCAAGGCTATGGTTTGTCAGCGGACTAGTTGCTGGTAGACGCCGCGGGCGACTCCTTCGAGCCGCCCCGCGCCACGGGTTCATGGTCAGCCAAATCGGGTCATGATTTCAGAATGGATCGTCACTGCAGTGTACAGAGACGCTTCCAATGGCAGATCCCCAAACGCGAGCTGGCAAAGAAGATAGTTGGCCCCAGCAACTTCCAACTGACCAAGAAGAGCGTCCCGCACAAAAGCTGCCGTTCCCGCTATGCACAGTTCACTTTCAATCGCTGCTTCCAAGGTCAGCGGCAGGTTTGGTGGAGTCGGAATGCCATTGAGGTCGTAAAGAAACTTGACGCTCTTGAGCCATGTTTCATAAGCAGGTGCCGCGATCGAATAGGCATGTGTGTCAGAACGCCCAATCACGATCATGCGCACCAATCCTAGCAATGGCGACGGATTACCTTTGTCAGTGGTTTCCTCCCGCTTGGCGCGGAAGGCGTCGGTAACTTTGCGGACGGAGGAGCTATGTCCCACGCACGCGAGGTTTGCGCCGTTCGCGGCGGCCCAACCTGCCGACTCGGGTCGATTGGTGGCGACCCATGTCGGAGGACGCGGGCGCTGACGGGGTCTCAGCGTCAAGGGAACGCTATTCAGCTCAAAGTGACGGCCTCGATAGGATAACTTCCCGCCTTTCATGGCGGCGATTACGATTTCGCTGGCTTCCAAATAACGGCCCGGCACTGCGTCCGCGCCAATCCCAAAATAACCTAATTCGGCCGCGAGTGAGCCTCGCCCTATGCCGAGCTCCACCCTGCCACCACTCAATTGGTCGAGCATACAGATCTCTTCGAACGCCCGAAGCGGATGGTAAAGGGTAAGGAGCATCACCAGCGGACCCACTCGCAGTTGGCGGGTGCGCTGTGCGACGCTCGATAAGAAGAGATTTGGCGACGCACCTCTCCCATGGGCGGTGCAGTGGTGCTCTGCAAGATGATATGCATAAAAGCCGAGGTGATCGCAGGCCTCCGCCAGCTTGAGGCGATCGGCGTATTGTAGGCCGATGTCGCGACCGTCCTCATCCAAGTGATCGAAGATTCCGAAGGTCGGCTTCCAAGGCAAGACGTTGTTCACTCTATTGTCTCCGGCGTTTTGACGCAGAATGTCCTTGCTTCGGACCGGGCTCGAAGCGATCAGAGCAACGACATATTTCTGCGAAGCAACCGCTTTCCGCGGGATATAAAAATGTTTTTTACAGGCGACTTAATTCTAGTTACTGCTTCGGTCTTCCCAGAATTTCGGAAGCCTCAGACAACAGTATGTCCATTTGTTCTCTTGTGCCTATGCTTACTCTTATATGTTTTTTCAACAATGACTCTGGAAACGCGGCGACTAGTACTTTCCGCCGCTTCAACGCTTTTTGCCACCACCTACCGTCTTGTCCTGCCGGCACGCGGGCCAGCAAGAAATTTGCATGCGAAGGCGTTACGGAAAACCCCAGTGGCGAGAGCGCGACGGATACGCGCTCCCGTTCCTGCTTGATGTGTCTGTGGTTCTCTTCATAGGCGTCGCGATGCGCAAGGATGCTGACGCCAACCGCATGGCCGATCACGTTCATGTTGAAGATATTTTGGATGTTGCGCAACCGTCCAATGATTTCGGGATGACCAAATCCAAAGCCGATACGGATACCGGCGGCGGCGTAGCTTTTTGAAAATGTCCGCAGGAGCAGAATATTGGGATAATGATCGATAAGGCGCAGGCCATTATCCGGAGCGAAGTCGACATAGGCCTCATCCAGAACAATCAGGCGATCCGACTGCGCCGCGAGGCGTTCGATATCGGCCACCGAAACGAATGTTCCAGTTGGATTGTTCGGGTTAGCTAGAAGAATGAACTTGGCGCCTTCTGCGGGACCAGAGAGCAATTCTTCTACCGGCAGGACATCAGATTGACCGCATCCGAATTCAAGAATTTGAGCCCCCTGCAACATGGCGAGTTGGCGGTTGAACGAAAAGCCTGGCGATAGCATCGCCACGCTGTCGCCAGGGGCGAGGAAGGCTCTGTAGATGAGTCCCAGCAGTTCGGATGATCCGTTTCCGGCAATCACTTGATCCTTGGTGAGGTCGTAGGCATCAGCCGCGGCTTCTCTCAAGCCGATGTTGTCGTGTTCTGGATATAGATACTGCTGCTCGAGGGCGGCAATTGCACTTTGCATTACGACTTCCGGCATCGGAAATGGATTCTCGGTCGTATGCAACCGGACGCAGCTATCGTCCAATGAACGGCGATCGGAGGGCAAAGGCTTTAGTTCCCCTGGCGCCTGCGAAAACGACGAAAGCACGCTTTTTAGTTTTGTTCCCGACATATCCTCTCCAGTTGACATGAGGGCTTAATCATCCGCCCTCAACTTTCTAGTGTTTTGCTCCCCGCCAATTTCGCTACCTCAAATTTATAAGTTGAAATGTCACATCTTATCTGAGGTAATTCAAAACCCGATTACCTCGTATAAGCAAAATTCTTTTTCTTATATTGTTAGCAAAATTGTGCCATCGACTTCATCTTGATCCGCGCGATTGTTTTAAAGGTGGCACGATGATACCGTCTGTTTCTAAGGCCATGCTTCGCTTACGCATGCCTCGCCATTTGTTCATCGACAAATTGGAGGCTGGTTGCGAACCGGCGTTTAACTGCGCCAGATTGCTTTTCGACGACGGCTAATGCGGCGCCACAGTATTTCTACCGCTCGCGCCAATAGCCGGCCAGGACCTCCCGATCCTCGTACTGGATTTCCGGAGTCGACTCGTTTGAATCTCTATGATCGACACGGTGCCGGTGAAGGGTGTTCCACGCAAAAAACTCGGCGCACATTGATGAACGTTGTTTGCTCAAGCGCGATTGGTCTGCCGTCAGCGCGTTTGTTTTCATCAATCCGTGAGTCCTCGCTTGGTGTCTGCGGCTCGCCCGTGCTGTGGTGGTGAGCGATCCGGCGACGAGACGAGTCGCAACGAGGCGGCCTCACTTGGCGGCTGCGGGACGGGTGGCTGGCCGGCCAATGTCTCGGCAAGATGATGCCCTGCAAACGCGGCTTCCAACTGCGCCTGATCCAATTCGCCTTCCCAACGGGCGACCACGAGCGTTGCCACGGCATTGCCGATGATGTTCGTAAGGGCCCGGCACTCGGACATGAAGCGGTCGATGCCGAGGATCAATGCCATGCCAGCCACCGGAACGGACGGCACCGCAGAAAGAGTAGCGGCCAGTGTGACGAATCCGGCGCCGGTAACCCCCGCCGCCCCCTTAGAGGAAAGCATAGCAACGAGCAGCAATAGGATCTGATCGCCGATCGAGAGATCCGTATTCGTCGCCTGGGCGATAAAGAGGGCCGCGAGCGTCATATAAATGTTGGTGCCGTCCAGATTGAAGGAATATCCCGTCGGAATGACCAGACCCACGACTGAACGCTTGGCGCCAGCCTTCTCCATCTTCTCCATGAGAGTGGGCAGCGCGGCCTCCGAGGAGGACGTTCCAAGAACCAATAGGAGCTCTTCTTTGATGTACCGGATGAGAGAAACGATCGAGAAGCCATTGAAACGGCAGACGGCGCCGAGAACGACAAACACAAAGAGAAAGGCCGTGAGGTAGAACGTCCCGACAAGCATCGCGAGATTGACGACGGAGCCGATGCCGTACTTGCCGATTGTGAATGCCATGGCGCCGAACGCGCCGATCGGGGCAGCCTTCATCAGGATCCCAACGAGTGCAAAGATCGGCACGGTGAGAGCCTGGAGCAAGGAAGTGATCGGCTTGCCCATCTCTCCAACTATCGCGAGCGCAATGCCAAACAGGACCGAGAAGAAAAGGACCTGAAGGATGTCGCCATCTGCAAAGGCCGCCACAATCGTGGTCGGAATGATGTTCATCAGAAAGCCCGTCACGGACTGCTCGTGGGCCTTTGCGGCATAGGGATTGACGGCTTGGATATCGAGCGAGGCCGGATCAATGTTGAGGCCGGCGCCTGGTTGAACGACATTGGACACGATGAGGCCGACGATCAGTGCCAGCGTCGAAAAGGTGAGGAAATAGACCATCGCCTTGCTGGCTACCCGGCCGACCTTTTGAAGGCTGTGCATGCCGGCGATCCCGGTCGCGACGGTCAAAAAGATTACCGGTGCGATGATCATCTTGACGAGCTTGATGAAGGCGTCACCAAGCGGCTTCATGTTTTCGCCGATTTCGGGGTTGAAATGGCCGAGCACGACGCCCAGGCCGATGGCGGCAATCACCTGCACATAAAGCCGTGCATAGAAAGGCTTGCGAGGCGCGACATTTGCGTTGGGGCCTTTTGGAGGCAACATAAATCTCTCTCCCAGACCGGATCTCGGCACTGCCTCTCCTCCCCGGGTTATTCCCGACCGCTGCGCTCCGGTCGAACGCTGCTGCGCTGTTCGTCGCAAGACATATGCCAAACGGATAGGCCGAGCGGATCGCGCAATTTCGGATGTTTTCAGGGAGGTTGAGCCCCATCCACATGTGTGAATTTCCGCACTCGGTGGTTCCATTTGGCGAAATCCAGCACTAAGGTGGCGAACGCGGTAGTAAACGACGGCATCAGCGAGGGTGGCTTGCATAAGGCCCCGTTCAACTTCCCTGGCAGACTGGGCACCGGCAGATTTCTCTGGCTTGCGGTTTTGTTTGCACTTCTTGGTGCCGGGCTCGGCTTTTTTGTTTTTGCAGCCGGCCGTATTGCCGGCACCAAAGCTGAGTCAGACCTACGCGATCGTGCTCTTGCCGCGCGCCCACTTGCAGCCGACACTTTGAAAGGAGATGTCGAGAAGCAGCGATTGATTCCGCGCGTCTTGGCTCGTGATGGTGCGGTCCAGGAGATGCTTCGCAGTCCGAGCACCGGTGGGGAAGCTGCGCTGGATGAAAAGCTTCGAGCCATCGCGCGCGACGCCGCCTCTTCAGTCATCTACGTCATCAACAGTGAGGGAACGGCGGTTGCTGCGAGCAATGCCGGCGAGCCCACAAGTTTCGTCGGCCGCGATTACCGTTTTCGTCATTACTTCGTTGAAGCCATGGCGAGCGGCATGGCCACGCAATACGCACTTGGTACCGTTAGCAAGCGCCCCGGCCTCTTCTTGTCGAGCCGGATCGATGGACCGGAGGGGCCACTCGGCGTCGTTGTGGTGAAGGTCGAGCTCGACCGTGTGGAGTCGAGCTGGCGCAAGAGCGGTTTCGTGGTCTTCACGAGCGACGAGCGCGGCGTCGTCCTTTCAACGAGTGTGCCCCAGTGGCGTTTTGGCGCTCTCTCCCCGCTTTCCAAAAAAGAGGCAAAAATCGCGCGCGATCATCTGCAGCTGCCTGGCGCGGCGTTCGAGCCAGTTCCGCTTTCGCACCGCGGCGGCAACCTGGTCACCGCAAGTACCGTCGACAAGGAAGCCGGCTTTGTCACGGTTTCGCAGGATCTCGGCAAAGTGGTCCCAGGTTGGCGGCTGTCACTGCTCATTCCTGCCGATGCAGAGATTTCCGCAGCGATGATGACAGCCCGCGCGACAGCACTGCTTGCCCTCATGCTCGTGGCATTTGCGGTTGCCGTTATTGTTCGACGGCGCCGGGCGATCCGACAACGACAGGACGCGCTTGCGCACATGAACGCGGAACTGGAACATCGCGTCAACTTGCGTACGGCAGAGCTCCGCCGCTCGAACGAAGCGCTCGCAGCTCAGATAGCTGAGCGCGAGAATGCCGAGGCAAGGGTGCGCCGGTTATGTGAAGAACTCTCTCAGGCGAATCGCCTCTCAATTCTTGGACAGATCGCAGCCGGAGTTGCTCACGAGATTAACCAGCCGGTCACAGCAATTCGCACCTATGCCGAAAATGCTTCACGTCTTCTCCAAGGCGACAGGCCGAAAGAAACCGCTAGGAATTTGAAATCGATCATCGCTATTACGGGACGTATCGGAGCGATCACCGAAACGCTGCGGTCGTTCTCACGCCGCGCAACGGGTTCCGTGGGGCCAATATCGGCGGAGGAGGCGATCGACGGGGCGCTTTCGCTCCTTTCGGGCCGCATCCGCGAATCTGGCGTGACGATCGAACGGCAACGGACAGATCCGTCTCCGACGGTGATGGCAAGTTGCGTTCGGCTCGAGCAAATCCTGGTCAATCTCTTGCAGAATTCGCTCGATGCCCTGAAGGGCCTGCCGGAGCCGCGGATCGAGATAGCACTTGCCCAGAACAAGGAAACAGTCACCATTTCGGTTCGAGACAACGGTGCCGGCCTCGCCCCTGAAATTCGCAAGAGCCTCTTCATTCCATTTACCACAAGCAAGGAAAAGGGGCTCGGCCTTGGCCTGCTTATTTCAGAGGAAATCGCCCGCGAGCTCGGCGGCTCGTTGCGACTCGATGCCAGCGACGAGAGGGGGACTTCCTTCACCATCGAATTGAGGCGTGTCGAATGAGTGGCGAAAAAGGGCCTGTCGTCTTCGTTGACGACGACGATGATCTGCTGCCCGCTGCAGGGCAGATGCTGGAACTTGCCGGCTTTAGCCCTATCGTCGTCAATTCCGCCGAGGCCGCACTCGCCAGAATCGACGAGAACTTCAATGGTCCCGTCGTTAGCGACATCCGCATGCCCAGAATGAATGGGCTTCAGCTCTTTGACCGGGTGAAAGCAATCGATCCGGACATCCCTTTTGTCCTTATCACTGGGCACGGCGACGTCGAACTTGCCGTTGCCGCCATCAAGGACGGCGCTTACGATTTCATCTCCAAGCCATATGACACCGAACGGCTTTTGGTAACGCTGAATCGCGCTTCCGAAAACCGGCACCTGGTCCTGGAAAACAGGCGCCTCAGGGATGCGGTCGTCCGATCCGCGGGCGATATGCCTCTCCTGGGGAACGCGCCGAGTATGACATGGCTGCGAGAAACGATTCGACAGATCGCCGATACGGATGTGGACGTCCTTGTGGAGGGTGAAACCGGCACGGGTAAGGAGGTGGTCGCGGATCTGCTTCACCGCTGGAGCAGACGAAGTACCAAGCCGTTCGTGGCCTTGAACTGCGGGGCGCTGCCCGAAAGTGTCATCGAAAGCGAACTTTTCGGCCACGAAGCAGGCGCGTTTACCGGTGCGCACAGGCGCAGGATCGGTCGCCTCGAATACGCGAATGGCGGCACGCTATTCCTCGACGAAATTGAGTCGATGCCGCCTGCACTCCAGATAAAACTCCTAAGGGTACTCGAGACCCGCCAGGTCACGCCACTCGGAACCAACGAAACCCGCAGCATCGATGTTCGTGTCGTGGCTGCGACAAAGGTCGATCTGAGCGATCCGGCCGCCCGCGGCGACTTCAGGGAAGATCTCTATTTTCGTCTGAACGTCGTGACGGTCAATATTCCGCCTCTTCGCGAGCGGCGCGAGGATATCCCGATCCTCTTTGCGCATTTCCTGGAACGAGCGTGCAAACGCTTCGGCAAGCCAGTGTGGGAGATAACCGCGGCCGTGCGTAATCATCTCATGGGCCATGATTGGCCCGGCAATGTCCGCGAACTTGCGCATTTCGCGGATCGGGTTGCATTGGGACTTGAAGGGGCGCCGAATTCGCTCCCTGGAAAAATAGGCGCTGAATTAAATCTCTCTCTTTCCGAAAAGGTTAGTCTTTATGAGGCAACCGTTATTCGCAACGCATTGCGGGAATGCGATGGCGACGTGAGGAGGACGACCGCGTTTCTGCAGGTGCCGCGCAAAACGTTCTACGACAAGCTGAAACGCTATGGAATAATTCCGGGCGCGTATCGAAGCAGCCGCGATTGTTCGAAATCTTCTTGAACTCGCCCGTCGCCGAAAGGCTGCTATGGGCATGTGGGCGCCGGGAAAGCGAAAGCTGCTTGCGCCACTTCCCCGGTGCGGATACGTCAGGGGCGCGCTCTGGCGGTGTGCGGATCGTCTCGTGAGAGGGGGGCGCCTGATGATCGGGCAGTTTGGGGGATCAATCCCTTTTGGCTCCGAGACCTGAAAGACCTCGTGCTGCATATCTGTTCTTTCGGTCGATGCGTGATCAGCAGTTGCGTCGAACTGCCAACGAGCATAATCGCCGAATCCGGCCAAGAAGGAGTCTACTGCGACATCGCCGGCATCAACGCAGACTGACACATTCTGTCAAATTCCGTGACCCGTCCTCTATGTTCCCCATGACTTCCTGTTAGACTCGAATCATGACCAAGCGCCCCACAATTGCAGATCTCGCCCGCGAAGCCGGGGTTAGCGTAGCGACCGTCGATCGGGTTTTGAACGGCCGTCGACTGGTGAGGGAACAGACCGCACGACGGGTCTGCGAGGCGGCCCTCGCCATCGGCTACAACGCAGCTGGTCTGATGCAGCAGCGCGCGCAGCGGATTTTGCCGGAGTACCGATTAGGCTTTATTCTCAGAATGCCGGCCGAGCATTTCTATCAGGATTTCGCGCGAGAGATCAAAGCTGCTGTCAGCGCGGCACAGTCCTTCCGGGGCGTTCCAGTCGTTGAATTCGCGCCGTCGCATAGGCCTGGCGACCTGGTCGAGCTGCTCGAGGACATGGGTGAACGCTGCCACGCGATCGCGATGATGGCACCGGATCATCCAACCGTCACGGCAGCTGTCGAAGAACTCAAATCGAACGGAACCCCGGTTTTTTCGCTGCTTTCCGATTTTGCCGCCGGCGTGCGCGAGGGCTATCTGGGCCTCAACAACCGCAAGGTTGGACGGACTGCCGCCTGGATGTTTTCCAAGGTTGCAAAAAGGCCGGGCAAGGTGGCGGTCTTGGTCGTCAGCCATCGTTTTCAGGGTCCCGAATTGCGAGAAACCGGCTTTCGGTCATACTTTCGTGAGAAAGCGCCGATGTTCGAGGTGCTGGACACGCGCTTGAACGTCGATACGCGGCAAACCACGTACGAGGCCACTCGCGATATCATACAAAGCGAATCCGAACTTGTCGGCTTGTATGTCGCCGGCGGCGGCACGGAGGGCGCCATCGCTGCACTCCGGGAAGAGGGCGATGGTCGGGATCTCCTGGCGATCGTCAACGAGATCACGCCAGAGTCGCGAGCAGCACTCGCGGACGACATCATTACGATGGCGGTTGCCACGCCCCTGCGCCTGCTTTGCCAGGAGTTGGTGACGCTGATGGCCAGGGCAATCGAGACAGGCACTGCAGAGACGCCATGGCAGACGTTCTTGCCGTTTGAGATTTATCTGCCGGAAAACATTTGAGGCGAGATTCGCTTTCTTTGAGCGGTTCGCTCACGACAGAGCATAACAAATTCCACCATGTCTCATCACCGGAAAACGTTCATCAGACTCAGCTCCCGTGTTCTTCTCGTACGAGTCTCGACGTGGCCTCTGGATGAAACTGGAGAGCCGCATAACTGCGCTACCACACGCCATCATCAGGCTGATGTGAGGAGCTGACCCACAAAGCCCACGACGATAATGATTGTCTGGAAATCAGAAAGACGATCCCCAATCCGCGATTCGGCGGGTGGGTGGTCGACTGCATACAACGATAGATGATTGAATGTGCAACAGCCAAGGCAATCACTTCTGCCATGGTGAGAGAAAAAGTTGCCCTTCAATCGTGATGCAGCTACCCCTCGATCCACGGTGTGGATGATTTCCATCGAAACAATTGATTTTTCGAATTTTCTGAATTGGGGCAAATCTCGATCTGACTGGTTTCAAAGCACGTCGAGCACACGTATGCAAATGGCGCTCGTTGGCATGGAAGTGACGTCCAGACTTCGGAATTCGGTGACGCGAGGGAATCAACCGATAGGATGAAATCACGGTTGTCTTCGTCACTGCCGTGGCACTCTCATTTTAGCAAAAGTCACCTCTATATCAGGTAGTCCATGCCGCGATATTTGCGAACCGATATTCAGGCCTTGCGAGGCTTGGCCGTTCTTCTGGTTGTTCTTTATCACGCCCGTCTTGGGCCGGGTGCCGCAGGTTATCTTGGCGTTGACGTTTTTTTCGTCATTTCGGGGTTCCTGATCACGGGCCTCGTCAGGACGCATGTTGAGCAATCACGGTTCAGTTTTTGGGATTTCTACTACCGGCGTGCCAAACGCCTGTTGCCGGCGGCCTATTTCGTCATCGCGGTCACGACGATCGCTGCGCCTTTCTTCCTGTCGGAGGTGGAGCTGAAAGGGTTCCAAAACCAGGTTCTCGGGGCCCTCACATTCACTGCCAATATCGTTCTCTGGTTTCAGTCCGACTACTTCGGTAGCGCGGCCGAAACGAAGCCCCTCCTGCATTTCTGGTCGCTGGCTATCGAGGAACAGTTTTATTTGCTCCTCCCTGCCTTCTTGGCCTTGGCTCCGAGGAGATGGTGGCTGACCGGTGTAGGCGTGCTCCTCGTTGCCAGCTTCTCGCTATGTCTTTATTTAGCCTCCCGCGATCCATCCGCCGCATTTTTTCTTTTGCCGGCCCGATTTTGGGAAATGGCCCTGGGTTCATTCGGTGCCTTGCTTCCCATCAGCCCCAACGTGGCTGCCAAGCTTTCGAAGCTGCGCCTACCGGCGCTCACATTGCTTCTCTTTATTGCCGTTGTCCCCATTGGTTCCCCTCATCCGGCCGCGGGTGCGGCTGTGGTTTGTCTCGCAACGCTGGTCCTCCTGCTTGCACCCAGTAAAGATAATGTGGCGGTTCGAGGCATGGCGAGGATAGGAGACGTCTCGTACTCGCTCTATCTGATCCATTGGCCGGTGCTCGGCTTTGTCCGGGCCGCTTGGCTCGCAGATACACCTGCCCTTGCGATCTATGCGGCAGTTGCTTTCTCATTTGTCGCGAGCTGGGTTCTTCACCGTTTCGTGGAGGAGCCGTTCCGGCGCGGCTATGCGACGTCCCGTTTACGGCTGTCTTCGGGTCTCCTCGCTGTATCGGTTCTGCTCGGCTTGTCGCCCTCGCTCGCCATTGCGGCGACCCAAAGCAACATTGACTTTGCCTATATCCGACGGATCAACGAGGGTTTGGGACCGGCGTGTGATTTCAGGCCCGGATCGCCTCCTCAGGAAATCCCTCGCAACTGCGAAACGACCGACAAGCCCGAGTTGCTGGTCTGGGGTGATTCATTTGCCATGGCGGTGGTTCCCGGCTTGGCCAAGACAATCGGAGAAACGGGACTGGCTCAGCTCACGATGAGCGCGTGCCTGCCTGCTGTCGGCATAGCCGGTTTCTCAAAGCCGTCGACAGCGTCGCCCTATTCCCGCGCCTTCGGCGAGAGCTGTATTCGCTTCAATGACAGCGTTTTGCGTATCTTGAAAGCTCGGCCCGAAATAAAGACCGTTGTCATTTCAAGCCCGTTTGGCGTCGCGGCGCCGGATCAATTCATGCTGCTTAAGAGGACCAAAGGTACTTTCACCGAGGTCAATCTTTCCATTGAAGAGGCCGTTGATGGCATCAAGGCTCTCGTCGAAGCCGTTCGCGCCCTGGGCAAGCGAGTGGTCGTTCTTGCTCCTCCACCGGTTGGGAACATCGACATCGGTGATTGTCTTGAGAGGAAGGCACGTGGAATTGTCATTGTCGGGCGTTACAGCGACTGTAAAATATACGTCGCACAATACCGCAGAAGTCAGTCCAGCACTCTTGAGCTCTTGAATCAAGTGGCCTTGAAGGCTGGCGTAGAGGTCATTTCTTATCACGACTTTCTGTGCGACGGCACAGCATGCAAGACGGAGATCGATGGCAAATTTCTTTACCGGGACAGCGGTCACCTTTCCTATGATGGATCAGAGATAATCGCTCGCCGGACAAGACTTGCCGAGAGGCTGGTTGCGGCTGCGCGTTAGAGCTGATGAGATGGTTTGATGCAGCCAGATTCGTCTCGTTGTTCGAAAGCTGGAGGGTGAAGCTTGGTTAGCTTGGGCCCAATTTCGGGACCCGATCAACTCGCTGGATCGTGCGTCCTCGCAATGGCCTTTTTTTCAATTGGAAGAGCATCAATTCGCGTTAGGAAGGGAAAGCAATATGGACCGTCGTCACCTGATCAAAGGGTTCGCTGCACAGGGCGTTTGCCTCATCTGCGCTGCGGCCGCGCGGGCGGATGGGGCCCATTGGGGATACACTGGTCAGGTGGGGCCCGAGCACTGGGCCGATCTGGACAGGAAGAATTTCGTCTGTTCGGCGGGTACGCAGCAGTCACCTATTGATATTACCGACGCCGTCAAGGCCGACATGCCGCGTATCTCAGTAGATTGGCACAAGGGCCCCTGCAAGTTGGTGAATAACGGGCATACCATTCAAATCAATACGCCGGGAGGCAGCACGCTCACCCGCGGGGATCGTACTTTCGAATTGATCCAATTCCATTTTCATACGCCAAGCGAGCATCGCATAGCTGGCAAGAGTTTCCCGATGGAAGCGCATTTCGTTCACAAGGACACAAAGAGCGACAGCTTTGGCGTCCTGGGAGTCTTTCTGAGACCAGGCGCGACAAATGCCAGCTTTGCAAGCCTGGCAGCAGTTTTTCCTGCGCGGCCAGGCGCGTCAATGGCCGCCGATATCGATCCCAGCGGGCTTCTCCCGGCCTCGCTCAGCTACTGGACCTATGAGGGATCATTGACGACGCCGCCCTGCACCGAGAGCGTTGAATGGATGTTGGCAAAAGAACCGGTAGAGGTCGACGCTGCGGATATTGCTCGATTTGTCTCGCTCTATCCCCACAACGCACGGCCTATCCGTTCACCTAATCGGCGCTTCATCCTAGACATCAATTGAGGCCTTGGAATGCGGCAATAAGGAACGTTGACCGGCAGAGGAGGCGGCCGCAGAACGCGAAGGGACCGCCTTTGTTGCCCATCCGACGAAGATGAAAGTGACCGGACCATCGCGGCCGATATAATCGCAATGCAGGCCGGCTTGCTAACGCGCCAGCGATGTGTAATCGGCACCGAGCACATTTCGTCCAGAAAAATTTTCGGACCGCAGACTTCCGGCTCCGGGCATGATCGCCTGCCCATAGGGCGAGGCTCTATTGGTTAAGGCACCGCCACGTCCGCGATGGGAGCCCCGGGCTAATATAAACCGGGTCGGCATGGACCCACTGCTACAGGTCCCCACCACCGATCCCAGATGCGGCAGCGCCCAGTCTCAGCGCCGTTGGCTTTTCGGTGGAGGCCCTCTTCGGGATCGGCCGTTGAGGCGCGCGTATCGTCCGACCGCATTTAGCCTCGAAGTTCGATCGCTGTTGCGCCCCACCGGGATAATGCGTGGTCGCAGGCGCGTTCCGCGCGGCAGCATCGGCATCGTGTCGTACCGCATCTCGCGGCGGCCTGTCTGAGCCCCTCCCCGTCTCTCAACTCCTTATGGTAGTTGTGACTCACCGAAGCCAGGCATAGCCGCCTCAAAGGCGGCGCCCGACTTGTTCTGTCGGGTTTGTCGAGTTCACGATAGGGGCCTCTTTAGCCGATCTCTAGCTCTTCTCCAGGCTAATCGACTGAAAAGAAACCACAAAACTCCTTCTACGGCTCGATCGGTCAAACTGGCATGAATCTTGACCATCTCTTTTGTCAGGCGGGCAGCAGGCTGACTGTCGTGGTTCATGGCACGGGCAGCCAAGATGGAGGGTTGGAGCAAAGCGATACTTAGGGCTTGCGCACGCGTGCTCTTAGCACGGCAAGATATGCGTGCACGGAACGTCCGAATAGCCCTGCAATACAACATCGCTCTGGGCGACACAGCGCACAACTTCATGGATTCAGAATGAACCGCCACACTATTTCAACCGCCAGTACTCGCATTCTGTGGTATAGGCGTATGTTCATCGCTGAAAGATGCCTGATTTCCTTCGCGATGGGCATCTTTGCGCTGCTTCCAGTTTACCTGTTGTCGATTGGGCGAGACGAGATCTTCTTTGGCTCGATCTCGGCAGCAGGCATGGCGACCGCTATCCTAATAGTCTTGATCAGTCCTTCGCTCACCCGGCACTTTAGCGTGCGAAGGCTTGCACCTATCGGCGGCCTTCTCTATGCAGCGGGGTGCGCGACCATCCTCCTAAACGAGTTTTCGGGGGTGCGCGCGACCCTCCCCTACTTCCTGAGCTACATGCTGCAATCGGGTGGATGGGCGCTGCACTTCACCGTGGGCTCGATCTGCATTGCCGCCCTCTCAAGCGATGCAGACCGGTCATCGAGTTTCATGGCCTACTCTGCATTCTCAACCTTAGGGGTAACCTGCGGACCTCTGCTAAGCAGCCTGCTTGCCCGGTTCACCGGCTTGGGCACGCTGGACATGTTCATTCTGGCAATGCTTGCGGCGACGGCAGCTTCCGCATTGTCATCGTGGGCAGCGCAGCGTGCGGCGAACATCCGCGACGCCGATATTCCCAACCACGCCTCGCTTGCACGGGAGCTTTTCACTCTTCTCTTCAGCAATTCCGCAATGTTTTTTGTACTCGTACTGCTGTCGGCAAGCATTTACACCACGTTGATAAACTTCCAAGCTCCATTTGCGAACAATTCCGGTCTTCGGTATGAAATATTTTTTGGCTCTTGGGCGATAGCCGTAGTCGGCTCCAGGTTTGCAATTGGTCCGCGCGTGAGCCGCGGTGCGGCCGATCGGATCTTGCCGCTACTCCTGGGCGGGATGGTTATTTCGCTTCTCGGTTTCCACTACTCTCCGGGCCATCCTGTTATTTACGCGGTGGGATCGCTGGCGACCGGCATAACCTACGGGCTATCGTATCCCCTGATGCAGGCCGAAGCTGTCCGCGTGACTGCGCCGCAGTCCCGAACCTTGGTGCAGATCATCTTCAGTCTTTCCTATTTCCTTGGCTTGTATTTCTTCCCTTTCGCTGCCGGCATCGTCTCGGTTCACCTGGGGTACAATACACTGACGTTGTTAATTGCCGGCTTGGCCCTGCTGCAAACGGCTATTGCTCTTCTCGGCTATCGCACGACCCGGCGCAAGCCGGCTTCGACCGTGGCCGGCAACAAAGGCTAAACCACGATGTGCGGGACGTCCCACGTCGTCATCGGAGCCGGGCCAGTCGGCCGGGCGGTGGCCCTCCAACTTGCGGGCCAGCCGGACACGTTGGTTGTTCTGATTGACAGGAGCCATTCTGTGCTTGCTGCGGCGCAAGGGCTTCTGGGCGACCTCAAAAACGTCCGCTTCGAGGTGTCATTAGGTCCATGCGCTCTCTCAATTCAGGCACGATCGCTGATCATGGCGACGTCTTGGAATGACTGCCGAAATCTGGTCGGCAAACTCGCGCAAGAAATGCACGAGGCAGGTCTACACACCCCTATTATTTGCGTCGGCAGGCCAGACCCCGAGGATCCTGACATCGCCCGGATGCCGCCTAACGGTCCGCCGGTAGTCTTGGGAGCGGGTCTCGAACCAGGATTGGTTGAATCGTTAATCTCACTGGCAGCAGCTGAACTAGACGGCTTAGAGAGCATCGTAACTCATTGCGGAGGGATTCCCAAAATTCCAGAACCTCCACTGAACTATGCTCTCGCCTTTGGACGTCGGCTGCCCATAGAGCAGAGGCCCGCGTTGGCTCGAGTCAATGGGCGAGCCGTAACACGAAATCGATTTGAAAGCGTGTCTTCGCTGTTCGTGGAGGGTGTCGGACTTCTTGAGGCATACGATGACGCAATGGTTCCGTCGACTGCCGCAAGCACTCATCTCAGCATTCCGACCCTCCGACAATTGACTGTGCGATGGCCGGGCTTTGCGGATGGCGTTCGGATGTTGCATCGCCTCGGGCTGCTGTCCGACGAGGAGATTGAGATCGGGAGCACCCGCCTGCGGGTCAAGCACGTCACGGAAGCGCTTTTAACTCGCCGGAGCCCAAAGGAACATGGCGACCAGGTCATCGTTGATGTGGCCATTGAGGATCGCCATCGCAAACCTGGCCGCTGGACGTGCATCCTTCGCTCCGCACTTCAGGAACGAGGCTTCTCAAGCATGGCTATCGCGACCGCGGTTCCAGTGGCCGCAGCCGTGGAATGCGTCACGCGCAAACAGTTGCGGGGCGCCATACACCCCGGTGAAGCCACTCTCGCCGAAGTCGCCTCGATGGCCCTCGGAAAAATGAGGGGAAGCCGGATGGCTGTCTTAGCCGAGCGCGCAACTGGGCTGTTGGAAACAACCATGATTTTTGGAGCCGGTCATGCAAAAGCGGAAAACACTGCTCGTGGGCAGCGGACCAGCAAACCTTGCACTGCTGACGTGCCTGAAAGAATGGGGTTCCTCGGTTCTGGATTCGCTGGAAGTCCTTGAGCGCCGCGGCAGTGCAGAATGGCACCCAGGCATTGCTTTCGAGGATTCAAGGCTCCAAGTCTCCTTGTTCAAGGACCTGGCGTTCATGAGGAATCCGGCAAGCCCATTCACTTTTTTATCGTTCTTGCACGACAGAGAGCTTCTCTACCACTTTATTCATACGAACGAACTATATCCTTCAAGGAAGCTGTTCTCCGACTATCTGGTCTGGGTAAGCGGATTTTTTACGAATGAGATTTGTTTCGGCAAGGAGGCGGTGGAAGTCAGGTTCGGCGAGAAGCCATCGGGAACCCCAACGCTTGTGGTCACTGTCCGGGATGTGTCGAGCGGGGACGTTTCGGAAACCGAAGCTGACGACTTGGTCGTAAGCCTTGGGCATGAACCATACGTTCCCGAAGAACTGGCCGTGGATCCCGGCCGCGTGGTGCATTCAAACTTCTTCCTGTCCCCTGCGAACGAGGGAAAGATCAACGCGAACGCTCGCGTTGCAGTCGTCGGGTCCGGGCAAAGCGCCGGCGAGATAGTCAGATTCCTGCTTCAGGATCGGGAAGTATCGGAAGTTATCGTCGTTGGCCGGCGCCACCTCTTTGAACAGACGGATGACAACCCGTTTGTAAATGACTTCTACACCTATCCACACTCGCTAAAGCTCGCGAAGCTGCCACCCGAAGATCGCAATAGGTTTCTTACCGACACGAGGAACACGAACTTCTCCACCGTCACCAAAGACGTCCTAAAAAGCATCTACGATCTTCGCTTCGAAGACCAAGTGTGTGGACGCGATCGGCTCAGACTGTTTCCGTATACGGAAATCACGGCGGCGGAGCGTGTTGAGGATAGCTTTCGTCTTCACCTTCGCGGAATCGGAAGCAGCCAAGACCTGACAACGCTTGAAATTGACCTTCTGGTTTGCGCGACGGGCTTTTCGAACCGTCGCCATTTATCCTTCCTCCAAACGCTGCAACCAGTCATCGAAGACGCCGCTCTCGTTATCGACGAGTCGTTTGAAGTGGATCTCGGTCAGACGGCATTGCGCCGCTCCGGTCCGCGACCTCGCGTTTTCCTCATGAACCACTCTTTTGGCCTTCGGGGCCCAACGGAGCACACACTCGGCGGTCTGGCCGAGCGCGCAGCGGTCGTGGCGAAGGCGTTGCAGAATGGCGCGTGCTTTCAACCCCCTGCGGACCGCCCAGATAGTTGCCAGCTGAATGCCCCCCGAAAATCGAGAGTGGAACGAAATGATCTATCCAAAAATAATAGATCTCAAAAATGACGCACGTGCGGTCGCTGTCTCGATTGATGGCGGCATCGTCAGGCATGATCCCTTCCCAGAAGGGGGTAACGTTTCGGTACGGCTGTTGAAGTTCAGTTCGGGCGCAACCACTTGCCGTCACAACCACGGGGAAGTCGAATTTTGGACAGTGATCTCTGGCGGCGTTCGAATTCACCTGGATGAAGAGGCCTTCCTGCTGCTTGGCGGAGAGAGCATTAGGGTCGACCCGCTGCGCAGGCATAGAATTGAGGCGTTGGACAGCGGTGCAGTCATGCAGACGATGTGGTGGCACAGCCGCGCAGCGTTCGAAGAGGCGATTTCCACGAAGGAAGCGACGGCAAAAGACAGACCGTTGTTGCTGGTTCCCGCCATGCTTACCCCGAATGGGCACATGCACATAGGTCATGCCTCAGGACCGTTCCTCCACGCGGATGTGTTGCGCCGAATTGCTGAGACCGGCGACCGAGAGGTCTTCGTGCTGCAGGGCACGCACGGTCATCTTGAGCACATTGCAATTGCGGCCGACGCTGCAGGACTGGAATACTACCAGCTCGCGGAGAAAAATAGAGCTTCTTTCCAGGAGGCTCTGGATCGGCTCAACGCAGTCCCGGATATCTTCCTTGGGACAGAGCCAGACCGCCGCGGCAAGGCGGTCGTTCTCGAGGTCTTCAAGCGACTTTGTAGCAAGGGCCTGATCGCTGAAAGAGAGCATTTGGTCCCATATGACGTGGAAAGCGGGCGGTTCAGGGTTGACGCCTTTGTCCACGGCAAATGTCCCTATTGCGGCGGCTATGCTTCCGGCCATGAATGCGAGGATTGCGGCGCGCTGGTCCTCGATGCCGAACTTCAGGATCCGGTTGATCTCGAGGGGCGTTCCCTGGAACGTCGCCCGCTGAAGCGCCTTTTCCTGAACCTCGCTCCAATGCATGACGCCCTCGAATCCTTCGCCTCGCGGTCCTTCCTGCCCATTTATGCCAAGCACTATATCGAATCCTGGCTGAGGCGGGGGCTTCCGGAAGTCTGCATCTCTAATCCAACCCGAGAGGGAATCCGGCTTCCAATCCCAGGATTTGAGTGTCAGCGGTTCAACATCACCATCGAACACGTGCCTCGGCACTTGCTTGCCTTAGAAATGATAAGGGAAAAGAGCGGATGCCCTGCCTTGTGGTACCAAATTCCGCGGGACGAGTTGCCGGAGCTGAACATTCTTTTCGGCGCGGACAACGCCTTCGGACGTTTGTTGGTCATTCCCGGCGTACTTTCGGCGCTTGATCTGCACGAGATGCTCCCTCGACGGATTTTCGTAAATCAGATGCTCACTCTCGATGGGAAGAAGTTCTCAACATCACGAAATCACGCAATCTGGGTGAACGATATCATTGCAAAAGGATCCGGCGAGCCGCTTCGCTTCTACTTGTGTCGCAGGCGCCCGGACGGTTGTGTTGAGGACTTCTCCCTGAGTTCTTACGAAAGCTGGAAACGGAATTTCTGGGACGAACGGCTGTTAAGATCGACTGCGAAGGCTAACCAGGTCATCGAGCGGGTCGCAACCGACGAGCTCCCTTGTCCTGGCCAGTGGTCAGCCACCGACATTGCGTTCCTGGCGGAGTGCAGACGCTTCAACGCGGAAGTGCGAGCGCGTTTCGAAGCGGATTACCCGGACGTGCGTCAGCTGACGCGTGCAATCGAGGCGTTCGTCGATGCAATCGGCCGCTATTCATGTTCAGTGCTGCACGTTCCAGCTGCAGCGAAGGAAAACGAGGCGCTTAACCGGACCGCGGCCCGCGCAGTGACCTTCGCACTTGTCGGACTCTGTGTCGCGGCCTACCCAATCATACCTGATTTCGCCGTCAGCATCGCAGGCAGTCTTGGGCTGGGGGTTCCCAAGCTCAGCTGGTTAGACCGCGACTGGATGGCCGAGCCAGTGCGTATGCCTGAAAGCACTGGCGCCAGAGGCGGTGAATAGCCGGCAAAATGATTTCGGACTTACATGGAGCCGCACATCGAAGAGCGGGCGCCGGGGAAGGCGCGCCAGGAAACGTCGGCGATACGTCTGACGTGGACGCCGATGCCGGTCCGGTCATAGCTCCATCCGTTCCCCAGCATAGGTGGCCTTCGGTGTTCGCGCGAGTTTCTTATCTGTCGATAAAACTGTCAGTCGATCGCCACTGTCCTTCCCCTCTCGCCGACGTCAAAGAATCTCGCGTAAGGCCCGTGCGAGAAGTGGCGGCGCAACTCATGAAAATTCTCGATCGTTTGCTCTAGCGGTCGCTTTTCCTGGCGCTGAAGCGTCGCCGTACTGGAAAATCGCAGCGCCGGAACGCCTAGGAAGTCCCAAATCGCTGCCAAGCATGTGGCAGGTTCGCGCAGAAGGCGCTCGTACTCGATTTCAAGCATATTGCTCTTCGTGAAGGATCGCGCGACCCGAGCGTGAAAATCGTCGGCAGCCTTGAAGTATGCCTCGCAGTCGGCGGTCGATAATCTAACTTGCGGCGGCGGAGCATCATTGTCCGACCTGAACTTCAGCCATTGACGCGTTTGTCTCGCCTGTGCCAGTGACCGCAGCGATTCCAAGGTATTTTCGCGGACCATCAGGATGACTCTGAGGCCCGGCCAGCGTGTCAGCTCTGCAAAAAAACCCGGGCGATCATGAAATTGAGGTTCGTTGACCTTGCAGCCCACATGCGTCGCCTTCTTGTCGCTCTGCGCGGGACAGCACGAGTAGGCAAGCTCAAGCAGCTCTCGATCGCTGCGAAGCAGACGATGCTTATCAGGCCAAGTCGTGGCATATGGATTGAGCAGTTCACCGTTGCTCAACACACTCGGATGCGCATTCAGCAATTCTTCCAGGTAATGCGTGCCAGTTCTTGGCATCGCCAGGATTACGAATGGCGCAGGCGGCGGTATGTGGCTATCAGTCATTGCGTGTGTTCCTAACCAGCATTAGTCGCGGCAGTTCGGGTGGCGCTTCGGACGAGATGCCTGATTGCTACCTTCGAGACTGCCTCGCTCAAGGATGTTTCGCAACCGGTCGCACTAGCTCGAACTCAAGCAAACCGTACAATCGGAGGGATAGCACCACGGTCTGCGCTGGGGGCGAGTGCCCAAGCCTCGGCACCGACGCAGCAGCGTCAGCGCATCAGGCGCCGACGCAACAGCGCCGCCGACAAGAAGAACGGCAAAACCGCGTAGATGCAAAGTGTCGTAACATGCAGGCCGAGGCTTTCAGCCGGGCGGCTAAGCATGACTGACCGGATCAGGTCGACCGAGTGAGCCAGAGGCAAGAGGGACGATACCTGCTGAAATGCGCCTGGCATTTGGCCGACCGGAAAGACGGCCCCGGACAGGAACAGCATAGGCGTGAGAACAAGCGTCTGGTAAAATACGAGAAAGTCGTAGTTGGGCGCAAGCGCCGCGACGATCATGGCTAGACTTGCGAAAGCAAGCCCGGTTAGGGCGATGACGGGCAGCGCGTAGAGAAGGGATGGCCACGCGGCATAGCCGAGCGTGGCGGCAACTAGCGTAATCGCCGTACCGGCCAGAAGAGACTTGGTGCCGGCCCAGGCTAGTTCACCAAGTACGATATCACCGAGCGTGAGCTGAGTGCACAGCATCGCTTCCCAGGTGCGTTCGCCTCCCATGCGAGCAAAGGTCGAGTAGATCGTTTCGTAGGTCGCCGAGGTCATCGCGCTTACCGCGGCCATGCCAGCCGCCAGAAAAGCTACGTACGAAGTGCCTTCAACACGACCTATCATTATCCCGAGGCCAAAGCCGAGAGCGAACAACGAAATCATGGGCTCAGCGAGGTTCCCGAGAACCGCCGCAAGGGCAATTTTCTTCCAAGCCAAATAGTTGCGGCGCCACACTGCAACCCAATTCCAGGCGTTGGCCGGCATAACGGCCATATAACCTTCGGTCATTGTTCAGTCCTTCATCTCGCGCCCGGTCAGCCGCAAGAAGACATCCTCGAGATTCGGCGGACGCTGCAAAAGGCGCAGACCAGCAACCCCACGCAGCTGCGTGAGCACCTGCTCGGGATCGGGCGCATAGCAAAAGAGAGTTTCGCCGCTCAGTTCGATGCGTTGCGCATACGGCTTGACCAGCGATCTCAGTTCATGTGGATTGCCGCCATAGACTTCGACCACTTGGCAGCCGATCTGCTCGTCGATCAACGCGTGTGGTCGCCCTTCGGCGATCTTGCGCCCCTGCTCGAGCACACACAGCCGGTCGCACAACCGCTCGGCCTCCTCCATGAAGTGAGTGGTCAAAAGTATCGTTTTGCCCCGCGCCAACAAGGAACGCAGGCGTTCCCAGATCAGGTGGCGCGCCTGTGGATCGAGGCCAGTGGTCGGCTCGTCCATTACCAAGAGTTGCGGATCATTGATCAACGCTCGGGCTAGCGTCAGGCGTCGCTTCATGCCGCCAGACAGTTCGGCGACGCGCGCATCCGCCTTGTTCTCGAGGCGGGCGAACTCGAGCAGCGATGGGCTGACCGCTTCTACCTCGCGTTTGCTCATGCCAAAGTATCGCCCGAACACCAGCAAGTTTTCACGTACCGTGAACCTATGATCAAGGTTGTCGAACTGCGGGACCACGCCGATGCGTCCGCGTGCCAAACGGGCACGTGCCGGCACTGGCACGCCAAACACCGTGATCTCGCCTGCGTCAGGCGTTGCCATACCGAGGAGCAGCCGTGTAATCGTGCTTTTGCCCGCGCCGTTCGGCCCCAACAGCCCCAAGCACTCTCCCGGTGCAACGGTGAATGACATGCCGTCGACAACGACCCTTTTGCCATATGATTTCGTCACGCCGACAAAGTCGATTGCCACCATGGTCGCGCACTCAAACCAGCGTAATGGCGCCGTCGACCGGCGATAGTTCAGTTTCGGGAATTTTGCTGTGTTCAATTCGTCCCCGGCGGCAGGCTGCGGGGGCACCCGGAAAGGACCCGCGTCCATGGTGGTTGGCACTCCTATTGCAAAGCAACGGAATGCCCGTGAGTTTTTCATATTCGATGAGTAGCTCGGCCACTGTGTGCTCAGAGGCTTTGGAAATGGTCTGCAGTCGCGCGGAACCGTCGAGATGCACGACAGCGGGGACTTTGTCGCGCCATTCCGCCCGTATCTGATGGTCGAACAACATGTAAGGATCCGGCGTTCCGGGACAAAATATTTCCGGCGCGCGGTCCTCAAGATATCGTCGGTTGTTGTCCCGCTTCTCCTGTTCAATGCAAAAGACGAGTTGTCCGTCCTCGACAAGGGCGACGGGCCGGTCATGCGTCAGCTTGATACCACCAATGCGCATAATGCTTCCTCGTCTAACGCAGGCAATTCGACAGATCGGGAGGCCGAACCGGACTCCGAAAACGGGCGAGCAAGCAGTCTTGGTTGGGGGTGTCACCCTGGCACTGCAGGTGGTCGACAGCGATCAACGTCTCGTTCAGCATTGCCATGACAGTCTCGGCACCAGCGGCGTGACCCCAGCGCCGGCAAGTGGCATCACTCGCCGATCCGAATACCAGGTGCCCCCCTGGCGCAAGCATCCGTGCAAGGTTGCCGATGGCAGCGCGCATCTCGGCTACGCCGTTTAGGTAATAGAGAACCTCCGCCACGACGATCAGATCGAACGGTTCGTCAGTCGAGAACTGTTGAACATCGGAGACTACCCAGGTGATGTGCGGTAGGTCCTTCATCCGTCTGCGCGTTCGATCAATCGCGCGCGGCACGACATCGATTACTGTAAGCCGTTGGCAATGGGGCGCTAGCCTTTCCGTGAACGCGCCTCCCGCACACCCGACTTCAAGTGCATTTGTGATGGATCCATGCAAAAGCGACAGCCGCAGCATTTGCGTGTGACGCTCCCGCTCGAACGGATTGGCATCGAGCAGCCACGGATCGTCTGCGGCCAATTCCCGATCCAACAATCGATGATTATTGTCCAGCATTCAAAATTCTTCCACCTCGATAGCGTCACTCGTCGGAAGTCACCAGCACCGAACGGTGCACCGCATCTCCCGACAATTTTGTAGTGCTTGATTCTGTAGTCAGGTTTTGGACGGCAGCCTGTTTCCCATCCTTAACTGCCACGGTGGCAGCGAAGCTGCGCGACAGCCAATCGCTGTTGCTCAGCGTACACAACGCGTAGGCTTTCAGAGGGAGCAAGAGAAAGACGTTGATGACTGTGTGGACAGAGAAGCCTATAAATCGAAGTTGGCGAGCACGAAGCGCCACCACGCTGCAGCGAACGATGCTCATGAATACAATCATCAGGATTGTCCACCATGGCACGGTGCCCGTCTGTACGAACCGCGCGAGGCCTGTTAGCACCGATAGGGCGAGTAATAGCGGCCCGAGATTCTGTCCCACCACGTCCAATGTTAGAAAGCGGTTGAGGCCCGGTAGTAGATTCAGTGCAAGCCAGGTGTCCCGGAAAGTGCTGCGTGCCCACCGGAGTTGTTGGCGCAGATAAGCCCCCAGACTATCTGGAACGACTGTTGCCGCGATGGCGTCCGGGACGTACTCAGTTCGAAGGCCTGCTTTCAGCATTAGGATCGTAAGATGGCGGTCTTCACCGAAGTCGCTTGGCTTTCCCCGAAATGTTTGGGTCTCATACTGATCCAGCAGCAAAAGGAGTGCGGATCGACGGTACATGGCACACGGACCGCAGCAGCACATTACGGCGCCGAAGCGAGCCTGCGCTGCGCGTTCCTCGTTGCAAGCCAGCCAGTACTCCATGTCGATCAACCGGGTCAGCCAGGTGTCGCCCCGGTTGCTGGCTGTCAATTGACCCATGGCTGCGCCGATCCCTGGATCCTGCATCTTCAGCGCAAGCTTTGTGACGACATCGGACGCTAGCATCGTGTCCGAGTCGACGTTGAGCACCAAATCTCCAGATGATCGGCGTATCGCTGCGATCTGTGCCTTGCGCTTTCCGGCATTTCTGGGGAGCAGAATGAAGATGAAGTTCGGGTGGCCCGAGAAGCTCTGGTGAACGGGACGAACGGCGTCCCGATTCCCAGAACCGTCATCAACAACATAGACTCGCAGTTTTCCGGCGTAGTCCTGGTTTGCAACCGACGTGAGGCACTCGAAGAGTGTGCGCGGGTCCTCGTTGTAGCAAGGAATGATGACGTCCACGCTCGGCCAAAGATGGGGACTGGCTAAGTTGTCCGAGACCGATGAAACGTTTGCCGGCCGGGCATAAGCGGCCTGCATGCTCTTATATGTGGTCGAGAGCAGCGCATAACATGAGATGGTGACAGTGCTGACTGTGCCAAGAAGGTCCATGAGGTCTTTGGTTCGTTTAGTGTTGTTGGGAAAGCGAGCGCATTGCAAAGCCGCGGTCGTGCAAAGCTGGAATTATGCGCGAGAGGGCCAGGATGGTTTGGCTTCGCAACCCGGCGTCACTGCCCGGCTTCATCTCGCTAGGAGGGCAGCCGTCGTGCAAGAGCACGATTGCGCCAGGCCGGACGGAGGCCAGCACTGCATCGACGATTGCATCGACACCGGGACTAAACCAGTCTCGCGGATCCGCCGACCAGTGAACAGCCGACAGCCCAAGGCTGGCCGCAGAGGCGATCACTTGTTCGGTCCAGATGCCATAAGGAGCGCGCATGTACCGCACCGAGGCTCGAGGGCAGGCCGCTTTGATGGCTCTGTTCGCATCGAAGATCTCACGCTGCACTACGCCGGGTTCGCACTCGGACAGATCAGGGTGAGTCATAGTATGGTTAGCTACCTCGTGCCCTTCCATGATTATTCGTTGGATTAGTGCTGGCTGGTCTGCCGCGTACGCGCCAATGACGAAGAAAGTCGCCGACACACGGTGTTGCGCCAGCACGTCGAGCACCTTCGGTGTGCAAGACGGATGAGGGCCGTCATCAAACGTCAAATAAACGCTAGGTTGCCCGGCACCGTTTGCGCACTCGCTGTACACTTTGGACAAAGAGTCGAGGTGGCTCAAAGCTCTGCTCCGTTCCGATCAATCATCTCGCCGGCGGGCCAATCGGAGATCGGACGTCCAACTGGCACGACAACGACGAGTGCGTCGTCTATGCGCGTGGGCGGTTTGTCGAGAAGCGCGAAGTGAAGGGTGGAGCGCACGCGAATGCCCGACTTGACGACCAGCAGACCGCCTCGTCCCAATCTTGCAACGTGTTTATGCAACGCTGGCCGAACCGTGCCAAAGCCGAAGGGAACCCCGAGTTCCCGCAACACGGGAAGCAGAACGCGGAATGAACTGCTGAGTCCGAGCCCCTCGAGATCCCGACGAATCCCGTACAACCCGAGTTCAGCCACTAGCAGATCAGCCCCATCGATTCTGATGAATCGGCGCAGCAAGCCTATGTGTGCCGCAATACCGCTCGAGTCATACGCGATCGCACGGAACTCAGGTCTAGCTCCGGCCCAACTTCGGCTGCCTTCGAACGGCTTGGCATTAAAGGCGCCGGTCGGTCCGTAGGTCCTTCGAAAGAATTCGGCGAGCTCGACATGGTCGGAAAGCTCCAACTCGTTTTCCCAGCACAGCTTCCACCGCACCTGAGAGCGCATACAAAGACTCCTTTTCTGATACTTCCCGAGGGCACGCATCACGCGTTCGAGGCCGCGTGATCTGGTGCGAGTTCAGACGCGGCCGTCGGTGATCGCGACACTAGCCAATTGAACTGGCAGAACCTCGTACGACGGAGTTCCAGCGCTGATGGGCTCCCTCAAACTTGCCGTCCTTCCTGAGCCATACCCTTCATTTCGAGCTTCTAATGCAGCACCGCCGTCGATCGGTAAAATCGATTGTTTGGATCGCTAATATTCGTTCGGTGGATGTCAGGGCTATGCCTTCCAAGGGTCCTGACCGCTCATGATCGCTGGCCGAAGTTGGTGCTGTGCGCCGTCAGGTTCCCCGCAGCCAATAGGACTGCGCGCGAAGAGCAGATTTGATCGAGACCGCGTTGAACCGGCGGTGGAAATCGACACGCTCAGCCCCGCACCGAGGGCATAGCCACGATGCCGATGGTGCGTTGTGCTCGCGAATCCATGCCTTGCCCGCTGAAAATGCGACAGGCGGCTTCGAGTGCCGGGGCCGCAGGAGCGCCCGTTGTGGTCCGAGGTTTACTGGACCCCAGGGGGATATGAATCCACAGCGCGGATGGGATTTATCCAATCAATCAATTTGACTGATCTGATTGAAAACTGCATTCATGGTCAGACTTCAACGCAAATTGAGCGAGGTACAAACGGGGGCCGGGAAAAACGGCTCTGAACGAGTTCTTGTCCAATCACCTCAACAACTAACATGCACCACGTGGCTTTGCCGTTTCACTAAGTTTGGCGCCGTCGACCCGCTGGTGACCGAATTATAGTCGCACCTCAGCAGGTGCGTTTGGAACAAGCTGGCGCCTCAATTCGACGTCGGGTCAACCCTTCAAAACGCGCTGCCCGATTTGCCCCAAAGCGCACGGAAAACGCAGCTGTCGCTGACACACCGGTTGAATGTTCAACGTCCGATTGGCCGGCCGGAGCGACAATCGACCGGAACGGACCAGAGCCAATGAAACATTCCGACTGGTTGTGGGATGTGCGCAGTGAGTGCGACGCCTGCATCGGCCACCGCAGTATATATTTGACTTTTGACGACGGTCCTCACCCGCTTTGTACACCGCAGATCTTGAATCTGCTCGCCGAACATCGGGTCCCGGCGACGTTCTTCGTCATTGGCACCTATGCCTTGGGCCAGCCGGAGCTAATTCAAAGAATGGTCGCGGAAGGGCACGAGGTAGGCAACCACACGATGACTCATCCGGACCTGTCTAGATGCGGGTTCGACGAAGTGCAGCGTGAAATATTTGACGCTAATGCGGCTATTATGATGGCTTGCCCGCAAGCATCAGTTCGGCACTTGCGCGCGCCATACGGGAGCTGGACCGAAGAGGTCTTTGCCGCGTCCGCCATCGCTGAACTGGCAGCTATCAAATGGTCGGTTGATCCGCGCGACTGGTCTTGCCCCGGGGTGGACACGATCGTCGATGCGGTGCTGGAATCGGCGAAGCCCGGCGCAATCGTCCGCTTGCACGACGGGTTTCCTCCCGACGAGTTGGTAGCCGTATCTGGTGCAGGTCTGCGCGATCAGACCGTCACGGCGGTATCCCGTCTAATCCCAGCTCTACTTGAGCGCGGATTCCAAATCCGCTCGCTTCCTCATTTTGATTGAAACGCACCGCCGGCCAACTCCGCGCTTTGGCCGCTGCTATCTACGAGGGCACTCGTGCCGGTTGTCCGCGCAGCGATAATTTTCGTCAATTACCTTAGTCGGGGTTCGCGCCGCCTACTGGCGGTGTGCCCATTGCCGTTGACTATGCGCCCAATGGTGGCTGACCCTGTCGGAACCAGGCGCCTTCTGTGCGGGAGGGAGGTTTGTCGAGGCGCCATACGGAAAGGGGGAGCGCAGGCGAGTGCCCGCGAGAACGGTCGCCGGAAACTGGCGATCGAACCTCCCAACGCGTGCAAAACCCCACCGAAATTAACGATCGCTGCCGCCACGACACCAGATACTTCACCTCTTCAGCCCGTCTGAGCCCAAGCAGGTCGCCTCGGCGGTGCGTCTGTCAACGACGACCAATCGCGGCTCCAAAGAGGCCATGGCGCACACAACATGGCGTCGTTCGTCACTTTCGCCCTCAAAATCTGGTCGAGAACCCGCCCCGGATCCATCAAGCGCCGACGAAAAGTCACCGGATGGCGCAGGACTCTTGCAGCACATCTCCGGAGCTAATGAGCTTCCCCGGCTGCTTCACTTTGCCTCCCCGATTTGATTTGCATATAAAGGCACTTTTCACATATGGCGTCTCGTGACATTGGTGAAATCTATTGCTTGGATGACATGCATCCATGCGCCAGATTGGAATTGGAATGCGGTTTAAGGGCCTTGATCTGAATCTCCTCGTCGCGCTCGACGCTTTGATGGCCGAGCGTAACCTCACAGCGGCTGCTCGCAGTATCCACCTTAGCCAACCAGCCATGAGCGCGGCTGTCGCCCGGCTGCGCGGCTATTTTGGTGATGAGCTTTTTACAATGAGAGGCCGTGAACTCATCCCGACACCCCGAGCCGAGGCCCTCGCCTCGCCGGTCCGCGAGGCGCTGCTGCATGTACAGCTCTCGATTATTTCCTGGGAGGAATTTAACCCGCAGAAATCCGATCGCTGTTTTAGGGTCATGCTTTCCGATTACATGACGATCATTTTCTTTCAGAGGGTCATTGACCGTGTTGCACGAGAAGCCCCTTTCGTCAGCTTCGAACTCCTGCCTCTCGTTGACGATCTGGAAGAACTTTTCCGGCGCGGCGACGCCGATTTTGTGATACTGCCTGAATTGTTTCTGTTAAACGGGCACCCAAAAGCGAGGCTTTTCGACGATACACTCGCCTGTGTGGGCTGTCGGACAAACAAGGAACTGTCGGGAAAGTTCACGTTCGAGAAATATATGTCGATGGGGCACGTAATGGCCAGATTTGGGCGTTCGCAAAAGCCGTCCATTGACGAGTGGTTTTTGATCGAGCATGGCCTCAAGAGGCGGGCCGAGGTGGTCGTGCAAGGATTCAGCATGATCCCTTTGATGCTACCGGGCACCAGTCGCATTGGGACAATGCCCTTGAGGCTGGTTGAGCACTTCGCAAAAACGCTACCGCTGCGCGTCGTCGAACTTCCGCTCTCGTTGCCGGTGTTCACTCTGGCGTTGCAGTGGCCTGCGCTTCAGAATGGCGATCCGGCAAGCATCTGGATGCGGAAGATTTTGCTGGAGGAGGCGTCTCGACTGGCGACATAGCCGAAGGCTGCGGTATGATTTGCACAACTTTGGATCTGCTCAGCGTTTCAGCGGCGTTCTTTGTCGCGAGTGGCCGCCTGTCATCTCCGCCAGGAGGCGCAACTGGACACTTGCCGGTTCCCTGCCCGGCGCGGGCCGCAGATCAATACGAGCCAGTCGTTTCGCTGACGTAGAAGCCTCCCCGCTGAGTGGAGCCATCCCTGCTGCCGTCGGTGCCTATGAGGCCAGCGACGGAGCAGTATCGGGGATGGTCGGCTCGCCTGCCTGCGCGGCATGGCCGGAATCGAGAGCAAGCTGGTCGGTCACTGCGCATTCGGGTCGATCACGACGTCGATAAGGCTACGCTGACCGGTGAAAAGGCGGCTCAAGCGAGAGCGGAACATGACTGCGTGTACCCTGATCGACTAGCGATACTATTTCCGGCGTCCTGAAATTCCAGCACTCACAATGTACAGGAAAACGGATTTGTGAACGACGCCCTTCGAAATGCGTATTCCGGTGATGCTGGACGGCTATTCCAACCTGACGCCGGTCGCAAACAAATCGTTCGGAGTCCGCCTCGGGCATGCGCCCCCCCATCCATTTCTTGAATGCTTCTTATCCAAAATATCAATTTCCCTAATAGCGCCGAATTTTGCATCACAACAATGCTGATCTCTTTCGCGTCACCGAGATTCATGTCAGCCGCCAGACGGGAGCTTAAAAGGCATGACTGACCAGCTTACGAATGAAATCCTGGCGGAGATCCTCGAGCACGCTGAACTGGATGCGAATCCGATCACTCTTGAGACAAAGCTGACTGATTTGGGCATCCATTCGCTGGAAATGGCGGACATCCTGTTTGATCTTGGGAAGAAACACGGGATCCAGATCGAATCGGACACCACTGACGCCTGGAGCAATTTGCAGAATGTGGGCAGCGTGGTCGAGGCCGTCCGTGCGCTTGATGAGCACTGACGATGAACAAGCGCGTTGTTATCACCGGCATAGGCGGGATTTGTGGGCTCGGCAGCTGTGCTGCCGATATTTGGGCCGCCATGTGCGAGGGCCGTTCAGCAATCGGCGTGTTGAGCAGTCCCTCCCTGCACGACATCACCGCGCGCACGGGATGCGCGATCCGCAATCTTCCTCAGCATGAGATCGACCGTAAGCAAATTCTTTCGATGGATCGGTTCAGCGTGCTTGCTGTGCTTGCCGCTCGCGAAGCAGTCCAGCAATCAGGGCTGACCGCGTCTGACACAAACCGCTATCGCCTTGGTGCGACGGTCGGCGTGGGCGTCTGCGGATGGGAGGCGATTGAGCAAGATTACCGGGCTATGCTGCTCCACGGCAGAAAGAGGACCGGGGCCTTCACCGCGCCCAAGGTCATGCCGGGCGCTGCTGCTGGACATGTCAGCATGGACCTTGGACTGCGCGGTCCCGTCTACGGCGTCACTTCGGCTTGTTCCTCCTCTAACCATGCCATTGCCTCCGCCGTCGACCAGATCAGGTGTGGCCGCGCTGATGTGATGGTGGCAGGTGGCGCCGATGCGCCATTGATTTGGGGAGTAGTGAAATCGTGGGAGGCTATGCGAGTGCTATCGCCTGACACTTGCCGGCCTTTTTCCGCGAACAGGCAGGGCGCTGTTCTCGGCGAAGGCGCAGGCATGATAGTCTTGGAAAGTTACGACCATGCCCGCGCCAGAGGCGCTGAAATATTGGCGGAATTGGCCGGTGCGGGCCTTTCGGCCGACGCTTTCGACATCGCGGCACAGACCATTGACGGTCCCGAGGCTGCGATCCGCGCTTGTCTAGCCGACGCGGCTCTGGTCCCGGAGGAGGTCGATTACCTGAACGCTCACGGCACCGGCACTAAGCGAAACGATCAGATAGAGACCGCAGCAATCAAACGAGCGTTCGGCGACCACGCCTATCGAATGTCGGTATCCTCGACTAAATCGGTGCATGCCCACTGCCTCGGGGCCTCGGGTGCACTGGAGCTGATCGCCTGCGTGATGGCAATTCGGGATGGCATCGTACCGCCTACCGTTAACTATGAGGAACCAGATCCAGATTGCGATCTAGACGTTACCCCCAACGTGGCACGGGAGCGGAAAGTCAAGGTGACCCTATCCAATAGTTTTGCGTTCGCGGGCACCAATGCGGTGCTAGCCATCAAGGCGGCGTGATTGTTTCGATCCATGACGATATTGGTTGCGGGCAATCGTGAAGTGGGTCGTCGTCCCTGCCCGGATCGTGGAGCAAAACTCGCGGCAGCGATCAAGAAATAGCCTGGAGAGCAGATCCGGAAAAGTGCTTGGCGCTTCCTGGATTGCGAATGGGCTTATCAGCTCAGGCAGCTCGGTCGGGTGTCCGTATGGATGCCCGGCCGATTTCTTGCGCGGTATCGATAAACGAGCGTAGCCATTTTGCTGCGGTTCTTCGTCGGCGCGTCCCACACTCGCGGTTAGCCCGGAAACTTGTCGATCACCGCGCGTTGGCGGAGCGGCTTCATCTTGGCGCGCGCAGAGCAATCGCGCGGGCTTCGGCCGGATCGAATCCACAGCATGTCGCGATGTCGATCAGCACGTCGACGGCGGCGATATTTCGCATCGAGGAAAGGACCTTGCTGATTGCGACTGCGAGCCGATATTGCGTTCCGCGTTCGCGCGCGGCCAGGATCTGGATCATCTGGGCGCCCATCATGCGCTACATGAGGAGAAGGCAAAGCAACTGCACAACTCGCCGTGAGCTTTTCCGCTCGCCCCACGAGGGTTCCTGCTTGTGCTCGGCCGGATCTATGGCGCTGGAGCAACGATGCTTTGCCTCCCGGCATCCTGCCGGGGTGGGGCGCCGAATAGCCGCTTATACTCGCGGCTGAACTGCGAGACGCTTTCGTAGCCGACCGCGTAGGCCACCGTCGCGGCTTCCGAGCGCTTCGTTATCAGGCGTCGACGTGCGTCATGCAGGCGGATGTGCTTCTGGTACTGCAGCGGGCTCAATCCAGTAATGGCCTTGAAGCGGCGATGGAAAGCCGACACGCTCATGCCGGCTACGGTCGCCATGGCCTCTATGCTCAGATGCTGCGCGTAGTGCTCGCGAATCCATGCCATTGCCCGTCGGATATGCGACAGGCGGCTGCCGGTGCCGGCCAGCTGTCGGAGCAGCGCCCCCTGTGGTCCCATGAGGAGGCGGAACATGAGCTCGTGCTCCCTGTGACGCGCCATGACCGCAATTTCGCTTGGTCGGTCCAGAAGTTCCGCAAAGCGTCGCCAGGCCTCGATGAGTGCCGGCCCTGCCGGGCTATATCCGAACCCTTTGTCCATCGGCGGTTCCGGCATGCCGCCCATCTCCAGAAGCAGCGTCGAGATCACCTCCGGATCGATATAGAGGTTAAGGGCAACATAAGGCTGGTCGGATGAAGCCTCGCTAATCTGCCCCATGGCAGCCAGTTCGGCCGCCACCACCATGCAGTAGCCGGCGCCGTACTCCAGCACCTGGTCGCCGATGAAGACCTGCTTGGACCCTTGCAGCACGAAGCAGACCACCGGGTCGTAGACCAACCAGCCGGGCTCCGAGGGCCGGTCGAAGGTGCTTACGCTGACCCGCGGCATTTTCGACTGCGGCCTGCCGGCATGGCGCAGGGCAATGGCTTTGAGTTGGGCGAGATCTGTCATGAGACCATCTGCTCGGGTTCACCTGGAAACGTCAAGCGATCGGCAGGATTAGGCAATGGACCGGCAGGATCGGGCATCGCTCGGTCGCGTGTGAGAAGCGACACTGGGACATAGCAGGAAAGGACATTCACGATGCAGCAGCGCAAGCTTGGCCGCCACGGCCTCATAGTCGGTGCCATTGGTTACGGTGCCATGGGCACCGCCATCGGCTACGGCCCCAGCGACGACAAGGAATCGATCGCGGCCATCCGGCGCGCTCATGAACTGGGCGTCACCCACTTCGACACTGCCCGCATGTATGGCTGGGGTGAAGGCGAGAAGCTGCTCGGCATTGCCCTGCGGCCGATCCGCAACCAGGTGACGATCGCCACCAAGTTCGGCCTGACCGAAAGCTATGCTCCCGACTCTCGGCCGGAGACCATCCGCCAGGTCGTGGACTCTAGCCTCAGGAATCTGGGCGTCGAGACCATCGATCTGCTTTACCAGCACATCCCCGACCCCAATATCCCGATCGAAGACGTCGTGGGCGTGATGCAGGAGTTCGTCCAGGCGGGCAAGGTGAGGTATCTCGGCCTCTCCAACTCGGACGAGGACACCATCCGTCGTGCCAGCGCTGTCGCGCCCATCTCGGTGCAGCAATACCAGTACTCCATCTTCGCCAGGGATGTGGAGCCGCTGCTGCCGGTCCTTGAAGAATTGGGCATTGGCCTGGTTGCATATTCACCGCTGGCGCGTGGGTTCCTCACCGGCCAGGTAAGATCGCGCGATCACTACGCCGCCGACGACTTCCGGCAGAATCTCGGATGGTGGGCGCCAGGGAATTTCGGCAAGAACATGGAGATCGCGGAGGAGCTCACCTCACTCGCTACGGCCAAAGGCATCAGCCTCTCTCAGCTTGCCTTGGCCTGGCTGCTAGCGCGAAAGGACTACATCGTCCCGATCCCAGGGGCTCGCAACCCGCTACGTGTGGCGGAGAACATTTCGGCTGCCGAACTCATACTGACGGATACTGATCTCAAGCGGATTGACGAGATCGCGCCGAGCGGGGGCGTCGGCGGACGCATCTGGGAGGATCAAGGGTAAGCTTAGCCATCCGACAGAAGGGGCCCGGACAACCCGATTTGGCCCAAAGCGCACGCATACGCAGCTGTCACCGATTGAAATGTTCAATGGCTGATTGGCCCGCTAGCGTGACGGTTAGGGAAGTTGCGCGGGCCGCAGATCATACGAATCAGCTGTCTCGCTGGCGTAGAGCTTTCCCGCTGAGAGGTGCCAGCCGTGCTGCCGTTGGTGCCTGTAAGGCCAGCGTCGGAGCAGATTGGGAAACGCCTGCCGGCACGGCATGGCATGAATCGAGATCGCGCTGGTTGGCCGCAGTTGCATCCGGGTCGACCCCTTGAAGCACTGCGACTCGTTTCCAGTCAGCCTGCGGGGCAGCGGGGCGTAGAGCCAATCCAGCTTCGAGGGTGTGATGTGGCGCGCTACCCAAGACATCCAAGGAGTGAATGCATGATATCCAATCAATCGATTTTACAAATTCGAGCAGCGACACAAGAGTGCTATGAAACCAATCGCGAGGAGCATATGCGGTGGCAAAGCCTATCGAAGCTAGGCCCGCAGCCAATACCCCGTACGGCAGTAGCGGTGACGAATTAATCTTAGATTTCTCCAAGGTAATGCTCGGATCGACAACCGTGCTGGCTCAAACTCCATCTCGGCCGGTCGGGGCGTCGACCGAGCCTTCGGCGGGACGGATAACGACAAAGTCTTCGGCGTAGAGGGCTTAATTATCTTTTCGGCTACGGTTGAAATAAACCTCGCATGGAGGATGACGACTGAGCGCTGTTAACAGTGTGGCAGACATCGAGGCGTTGCATCTGACTGGGTCCTACTTCACTTTCGTCTCCTCCAAGACGCCAGGACTAAGCATTCCCGCGCTGAGCATCCGCCGTATGTCAGGAGTTAGTGCCGTGACGTAGGCCGGTTCTACGTGCCTATAAAATGGCAGATCCGAGCCCCGACGGTGCTAATGAACGAAGGCCTTTCTTAGGGGTCTCTTCTTGAAAATCTCAGCGAGCAAAGAGCAGTCGCCCTCGAGGCCTTTCGCCCTAACGGCCACCATTTGGGCAATTTTCTCAATCAGTGGCGTGATCAACTTGCTTGCGCTGACTTCGCCACTGTTCATGCTGCAGGTGTATGACCGCGTTCTGGCGAGCGGCAGCGTACCGACGTTGCTGGGTCTCGTCGTGCTTACTGCGGGACTTTATGCATTCCAATCCCTGCTCGACATTCTGCGCGCACGCGTACTGCTGCGAATCGGCGAGCGTTTCGACGGGGAGTTTTCCGGACGCGTTCATGAGGCAATTGTTCGCTTGCCCCTCTTAACACACAAACCGGGCGATGGCCTGCAGCCGCTTCGCGACCTCGACAACGTTCGCGGGTTTCTAGCCGGAAACGGCCCCGCGGCGTTCTTCGATCTGCCATGGATGCCGCTTTATCTCAGCATTTGCTTCCTTTTTCACTTCTGGATCGGTATGACGGCGCTTGTCGGGGCGGTCCTCCTGGTTTCCCTAACGGCTCTAACTAACGCATGCTCCCGGCGGGCCACACGTGATGCAGTCAACCACAACATGGTCCGCAACGGCCTACTGGAAGCAGCGCGCCGCAATGCCGAGGTCATAGAGGCTCTGGGCCTTGGAAGCCGGATCGCTGCCCGATGGCATAAGGTGAATGCCAAATATCTTGCTGCCAATCGTAAGGCCGGAGATGTGGCAGCTGGGCTCGGCGGGATTTCAAAGTCGCTACGCATGATGCTGCAATCGGCGATCCTCGCCGTTGCCGCCTACCTCGTCATCGCACGTGAAGCTACCGCTGGGGTGATGATTGCCAGCTCCATTATGATGGGCCGGGCCTTGGCTCCAGTCGATTTGGCGATTTCAAGCTGGAAAACTCTGCTTCTGGCGCACCAGAGTTGGGCACGGTTGAAGGACCTCATGGCCAAGATGCCTCATACCGCTTCGGTCATGCCATTGCCCGCTCCTCAACGCGAACTGCGCGTCGAAGGCGTGATGATCGTCCCACCCGGCGAGAAGAAGCCCACCGTAGCAGGCGTTGCGTTTGCGGTTCGAGCGGGAAGCGCACTCGGGGTTATCGGCCCATCGGGTTCTGGCAAGTCAACTCTCGCGCGCGCCATCATCGGCGCCTGGGGGCCCTCCTCCGGAAAAGTTTGCATCGACGGCGCGAGCCTCGATCAATGGAACCGAGAAGCATTGGGCCGCCATCTCGGTTATTTGCCTCAGGGCGTTGAATTGTTTGACGGAACCATCGGCGAAAACATCTGTCGTTTTGATGACAATCCTGATTCTGAGGCTATCGTGGCTGCGGCAAAGGCAGCGGGTGCACACGAACTGATCCTCAGATTTGAACATGGCTATGAAACTCAGATCGGTGAAGCTGGCTCGGCACTTTCCGCCGGGCAGCGTCAGCGTATCGGTCTTGCCCGAGCTCTTTATCGCGATCCCTTCCTAGTCGTGTTTGATGAACCCAATGCCAATCTTGATGCGGAAGGCGAGATCGCCGTGGTCGAGGCGATCAATTCCGTTCGTGTGCGCAACGGCATTGCCGTTGTCGTCGCACATCGCCCCAGCGCCATCGCCGCCGTCGATTGCATATTGATGCTCGAAGGTGGGCGCCAAAGAGCCTTCGGTCCGCGCGATGAAGTGCTTTCCACTGTCTTGCAGAGAAGAGCAGCGACGCCGCCACGAAGTGAATCCAAGGATGTGTCTGCGACCGATGTCGGGAAGGCATCTGCTCGGGGGATTGCGTCTGCATCCAGGGGAGCTGTGTCCACATAAAGACCTGGGCTGCCCCGATTCGAGGATTGCGATGTCTGAAATTGACACGAAAGCCGACGCTTCCCGTTCTATTCGCCGAAACTTACTGACAGCACTTTTTTTGAGCATCACCGTTCTCGGAGGAGCGGGAGCCTGGGCTTCAGTGACGAATCTGTCTGGTGCGGTCGTCGCGTCCGGACACTTTGTCGTCGATTCATACATAAAAAAAGTGCAGCACCCGACCGGTGGTGTGGTGAAAGAAATCCTCGTGCGTGAGGGCAATAGAGTCAAGACAGGTGACGTTGTCATGCGACTTGATGCCACTCAGCCACGCGCCAATCTAGCCATCATCATTAAGCGACTCGATGAGTTGGCATCCCGGCTAGCACGGCTCGAAGCCGAGCGTGACGATCTGGCAGAGATCGTCTTGCCGGAATGGCTGCTCAAGCGGCGAGATATTTCGTCGGCGGCCTCCGCAATACTCGGTGAGCGGAAGTTATTCGAATTTCGCAGGCAATCCCGCGAAGGAGAAAAGTCGCAGCTGGCCGAGCGGATCGCGCAATATAAGCATGAGATCGAGGGCCTCAAAGCGCAGCAGATTGCATTTGAGAAAGGTATCGACATTCTCGGACATGAAATTGCTGTTTTGAGTAGGCTGCGCGAACAAGGCATTGTCTCGGACCAACGCATAAATAGCCTCAAGTCGCAGGCTGCCACCTTAAGCGGTCAACGCGGTGAAATGATCGCGAACCAGGCACAGACGGCGGGCCGTATTGCCGAAACTCGTCTGCAAATCCTGCAGATTGATCAAGATCTCAAGACGGAAGCCGGCAAGGAACTCATACAAGTCCAGGCCCAAGTGGAGGAATTCCTAGAACGCAAGGTAGCTGCTGAGGATGAGCTTCGGCGAACCGATATCGTCGCGCCGCACTCAGGGATCATCCAACAGCTTGCTGCCCATACGGTTGGTGGTGTGATCAGACCCGCCGATCCGATCATGCTGATTGTGCCTGATGGCGACGATCTTCTTCTAGAAGTACAGATCTCTCCGAAAGACATCGACCAGATACGCCTTGGTCAACGAGCCGTGTTGCGGATGTCGGCCTTCAACTTGAGAACCACACCGGAGTTGAACGGATATGTAAGCTGGATAGCGGCCGATCTGACGACGAATGAAAAAAACGGCACTTCTTACTATCTGGTGCGCCTGTCAGTTCCGCGTTTTGAACTGACGAAGATCAAGGATCTGACATTGATCCCAGGCATGCCGGCCGAAGCGATGATCCAGGCGGGCCAGCGGACAGCGCTTTCCTATTTTCTCAAGCCCCTGTCTGATCAGATCAATCACGCATTCCGCGAAGAATAGAGTTCTGCTTTTGAGGAGGTGAAGTAGGCTGGGCACTCGCTCGGTGCAAGCTTGCGATCACTTGACCTGCCACTGAGTTGTCATCCAGTGGCGATTAGAGCCTCGACCGTTTCTGTTACGTCATGTGGCGTGGGTTGAGCAACCGGCTAAGACGCGGAGCACCAAATAGCGCAGCGTCGGAGCCGGGTTGCGGTGATGGCTACATCCGAAGCAACAAATGCTTCGCTATACTCTCGCATGGCTCGCCATCCATACGTGCGGTGCGGGGCGGCCACCGATCTTCGCCTCGGAACACGACGTCTAGCACTGATCTGCTTTGATGGTAGCCACTGAGACTCAACGCCCCGCGTCAGATCGCTCTCTGCTTCTGAAGGAAGCCATTAGCTCGGCTCGGGCCTGATAGGGAGCTTGGTTGATGGGCAGCGCGACTCCTGTACCAGCCCTATGACCGAGCCGGTGTTGGAGTGCCTGCCGATCGATGACGAGGTTGTCGAGGTGCAGCCTGGCTGGCTGCGGCCTTTGCCCCAGTCGTCCGACCAGCGCCCTGGTGCCGTCAAGCACAAAGACGCCGCAATCATAGCCGTTCTGCTGCTGGGTTACGCGGGCCGGCTGCAGGCGGGCTCCCAGCCGTTGTGCGAGCTGTGCCGCGGGCTGGGCTCCGTAGCCGTAGCCGTCAAGTTCGCCTGAATGACTAAGCTCGTCTGGGGATCGTGAAACATTATGATGTCACGGACCGGCGCAACTTCTGATTCAGCATCGCTCAGATGATGCTGAGCTCTCATAGCGCGTCAGCTTGTTGTCAGGTCAGCCAAGCTACGCTCCGACTCAGCCGGGCGGCTCAGGTCGCGCAATCGTTTCACGGATCATCTCGCGGCCTATCCGCGGCTTTATGCGCGAACTAAACGTTTCCAGCCACCGGGGTCAGCTTGAGCTGCTCGGAACAGGCAAAAGGAGATAGCATGGATCCCTTTAACAACGTCAATCCATCCCGCGTCTCAGATCTCGCCCGCACACACGATGCAGGCTCGCAGCAGCAGACCGACCAGGCAGGTTTTCAGGAGCATCTAAACGCGTTGCAGCCGGGCCAGCATCGGCCAGCCGTTCCAAACAGCCGTCTTGCCAGGCGGACCGGCTCAAATGCAAATGCGGTTGGACCGAGCATGCTGCAAGAGGAGGA
>CCNC01000180.1 GCA_000824845.1 Mesorhizobium sp. ORS 3359
TGGCGTGAGCCTCCCTCACGTCACCGCGGACGCATATCGGCCTGCGGCCAATCAACAGGGCGATTTGACCGGCGCAAGCCATACAATGCCGACCGCGGCGCCGCACCAGGCTGCCGTCGTTCAGCAAACGCGCAGTCGCAAGCGCGGCCGCGAGCACCCGGACGAGGCGCTTTTTGCCGCCTACCGTGCCAAGGCGGATAAAACAGCCAAGGTGAGTGACGGCTCGATTGCTCGCGGTATAACGGCGCTGCGCAAGTTCAGCACATGGCTAGACGAGAACCACCAGAGCCAAATCAACGGTCGGGTCGAAGACGAGCAGCTGGATGGTCTGGTGAAAGACTTCGCGGGCAACGATGCCAAACTACTGGGCGACACCAACGTGGCGTTGGGAAGGCTCCGGCAGCATTTTGCCGGACAGCCTGTGACGGCTGCTTCGAATTTTCGACCCGGCACGAAGGACGATGAGGAACTCTTCGCCCAATACCGGGCAAAAGCCCTTGTCAAAGCACCAACCGTGAGGGGCGATCTAGCGGCGCTGCGCAAGTTCAGCAGATGGCTTGACGAGAACCATCGAACGCAGATCGCCGGCCGAATTGCGGACCCGGGATTGGACGCGCTGGCGAAGGACTTCGCGGAGCGCGAGAGCACGCGTATCAATCCGGCGCTGAAGAGGCTCCGGGAGCTTTCTGTCACACAGCCTGGGACGGCCGCTTCGAATGTTCGACCTGTCACCAAGGATGATGAGAAACTCTTTGCCCAGGCTGCCGGCCTCGAAGAAGGGACCATGGGAGGCGATTTGACCGGCGCGCGTCATACAATGCCGGCCGCGGCGCCACACCAGACTTCCCTGGTTCAGCAAACGCGTAGCCGCAAGCGCGGCCTCGAGCACCCGGACGAGGCGCTTTTTGCCGCCTACGGTGCCCAGGCTACGACAAAGGTGAGCAAGAAGTCGATCGCGCGCGACATAACGGCGCTGCGCAAGTTCAGCACATGGCTTGACGAGAACCACCGGAGCCAAATCGACGGCCGGATTGAGGACCCGGGGTTGGACGCGCTGGCGAAGAACTTTGTGGGCAACGATGCCGTACTACTCGGTCAACTTAAGATGGCGTTGGGAAGGCTCCGGCAACATTCTGCCGGACAGCCTGTGACGGCTGCTTTGACTATTCGACCCGGCACGAAGGACGATGAGGAACTCTTCGCCCAATACCGGGCAGAAGCCGTGGGCAGCCTCAAAGAAACAACCGTAAGGGGCGATATAACGGCGCTGCGCAAGTTCAGCAAATGGCTTGACGAGAACCACCGGACCCAGATCGCCGGCCGGCTAGATGATCGGCAGCTGGACGGCCTGGCGAAGAACTTTGCGGGCAACGATGCCGTACTACTGAGCGACATCAACGTGGCATTGGGAAGGCTCCGGCAAGCCGATGCCGGACAGACTGTCACAACAGCTAGAGCGCGCCCGGTCAGCGAAGAGAACCAGGTGATCGAAGATGCATGTCGGGCAGCTACAGGCAGGTACGGAAAAGACACGCTAAATAGCTATCGGAGTACTTTGGGTCGTTTCAACAGCTGGCTTAGCCAGAACTTCGGCAAGGGCATTGCCCAGATTGAACCCGCGGTTCTGAGCCGGGCGGTTGACGAATACAAGAAGAACGCAGGCCCCGGTTTCGGCACAGCCTGGGGCTTTCTGCAGAGATATCGGCAAATGGTCGCAGCCAACAATGCGCTGGGCTTGGCAGCCCATGGGCAAGCGGCCCCGCGCGGGCAGCCAAGCGGCCCGCCCACTGGAGCTGTACAGAGCACCTCGCCCGTCGCCTTCTCGCCCATCCCCATGTCCCCGAGCGACCCGGCTTGGGACGTGCTGCGAGCCTTCCATGAAGAACAGGCCCCACAGCATGGCGCGCCAATGGCGACCAATGCGCCGCAATTCCATCAGACGACATCGCTCCCGCCAGAATTGGCCCGCGTACCGGCCCCATCCTCGCCTGCTCAAAGTGCCGGCTCGTCCTCGACCTTCGCCGATCTTGCGCCGCTGTCGCCTACACCTTATCGGCATCCGGATTTTGATCTGAATGCGCCCGGGCAGCTGCCTGAGGATGCTGACATTAGCGGCTTGGGCCGTTGGGCCGCAGTTGACGGCTCGGCAATTGCCTCGAGATCGATTGCCGGGCCATCGCCATCATCGAGCGTGCCTGGCGAAGGTTCCGCCGCGTCGAGCGCTGCACATGGCAGGCTCCCGGAGCTCGGGCCACAGCTTGGCTCGCCGGAGCAGCCCGATTGGAGGGTAAGTCCCGCCGCCTCGCCGGAAAGTTACAATCAGTCGCGACTTTGGCAGCAGGTGGACCAAGCCGGAAGGCAAAGACCTGCCGGTTGGGACCGCCCCTGGTCAGGGTGGTCGCCGCAGTCGGATCAAGACATGGGGCCAGCCCGGCGGTCCGCGTCAGCTCGCTCGTCTGACATCTACCGCGGTCTTGATTCCCTGGTCGATTTGCCGTCCACACCGGCCGAGCTGCGTGACGATGCCCATTATGCCCCGCCTCCAGGTACAGCCTCCGACGCTCAGATCGAGGCGCTCAATCCGCGAGCCTCGTCTCACGACCGCGGACTGGCGCTCGACGCCACGCAATGGCTGAGCGATGAGCATATCCAGAGGGACTACGAGCTGCTGGCGCAGCAGCTGCAGAGGGAAAATCCAGATCTCGCCGCGCGAACGCGGCTCGTCGACCCGCTGATAGCCCATTATCATCTGCGCCTGGGCTCGGACAACGCCGCCCTCAGGGCTTTCCAGCGCATCGTCTACGATCGCAATGGCAACGACACTGCCGACTTCCTGTTCCTGCCTGTCAACGATGCCAGCGCTACCGATCCCCAACGCCGCGGCAGCCACTGGTCGCTGCTTCTGGTTGATCGACGCGAGCGGGAAAGGCCGGTTGCCTATCATTACGACTCCGCCGGGCGGTTCAACGCCCAGCCCGCGGCACAGCTCGCACAACGGCTGGGAGCCCGCCTCGAGCCCGCCCGTATCTCCCAGCAGCAGAACGGCTATGATTGCGGCGTCTTTGTGCTTGACGGCACCAGGGCGCTGGTCAGCCGACTGGGGCAAAGCCGGCAGCCAGCCAGGCTGCACCTCGACAACCTCGTCATCGATCGGCAGGCACTGCAAAACCGGCTCGGTCATAGGGCTGGTACAGGAGTCGCGCTGCCCATCAGCCAAGCCTCCGATCAGGCCCGAGCCGAGCTAATGGCCAAACTCCAATAAACATCGCCTGTCACACGTCCTGTATAAGCCGTCGGGAGATTGGTCTCCGTCACCACGCGCTTATCGGGGAGGCGTGTCTAACTGAGGATTTCGACATCCGCCTTTTCCGTTTCAAATGAAGCAATCGGCAATTTTTTGCGGCGTCAACGCGCCCCGCGTCCATGCCTGCGCCCGAGCGCCGGCTCAATGGCCGGGCTGTCAGACTCTAGAAGCGGCCAGATGCCAGGCAGGGAAAAGCTGCTGCGTATCAATGACGAGCCGCTCTACGAGGCGACCGGCGAAACAGGCTTCAAGCGCAAAGGGGTCATGCGGCGAGGCGACTGTCGGCGGAACTCGCCTTCACAGCAGTCCTGCTTCCGCCCGAGGCGAAGATCCCGGCGCAGAGCCTGCAAGGCATGATAAGGATTTCGCCCTGGTTGAAAGCCGCAATTGCAATCGAGGAAATCGTCTTCGAACACACTACAGCCACGTGCTGACCATCCGCGCGCGACAGCTACAGGCTCCGCGCCAAGTGATCGTTGTCCGACCTGACAAGACATGGAGCATTCGTCCAATCTCGCACGAAATCCCAATCGAACGCCGCGCGTTCAATAAGCTCTCCGAATCGCAGGATCCAATAGGTGCTGTCCGACAACGGGGATGACGATCCCGAGGTTACCGCGAAAGCGATGGACTCCGGACCGCCTCGGGCAACATGGTCTTTCAACCGATCACCGATCTCATCGAGTGCTTCGTCCCAAGAGATCTCCATCCACCGCGGATCCGGATCGCTCTTCGGCGTCGTGCGCCGGAGCGGCGCCGTAAGACGCCGTGAATTGTGGACGACTTCCGGCGCCGATCGGCCCTTGAGGCAAATTGCCTTTCCGGTCGGATGATCAGGATTTGGCACCACCTTTTTGAGCCAGCCGTTTTCGACGACGTTGATGGTGCCACACCGCGACTTACACGGCGTACAAAAACTTGACTTTTTCTTCCATCATGGGAGGCGGGTCTCCGACCGTCGTGCGATCGTCGCAGGGCAACAAAGAGAGGGCGAACCGCGGCTTCACGACTATGGCGTAGCGACCGCCAGTCCGATCTTTTCCAGCGCAAAAATCCCCATCTGAACCGTCGAAGCGGCGGGATGGACGGCTGTTATTGCCACTGATCTCGGATTAAGGCTTGTGGGGATTCATCGTGAATTGATGACGGCTGCGGCGAGATGGATCATTGCTGCGAAGCTTTGATCCGTCTTGTCGGCTCGCATAGCGATGCGCTTGAACTCCTTGAGCTTGCAGAAGAAGTTCTCGATGAGATGCCGCCACTTGTAGAGTTCGCGATCGAACGGCAGGGGGCGTGCCCTGCGTGGATGCTGGGAGATGACGACCTTTGCGCCGCGTTCGTTGAGATCGGCGACGATACGATCACTGTCGAAGGCCTTGTCGGCGATCAGTCCGCCGAACTCGATGCCTTTGAGTAACGGCTCGGCGCCGACCGTGTCGAAGCGTTGGCCAGGCAACAACTCGAACCGTACGAGATTGCCCAGCGCATCGGTGAGCGCCAGGATCTTGGTCGTCATGCCGCCCTTGGAGCGGCCTATGGCCTGACTCTGAGTCCCCCTTTTGCGCCCTGGCCGTGACGATGGACCTTGACGATGGTGGCGTCGACCATGGCGTATTCCATGTCCGGTTCGTCGCTGCAGGCCTCGAATAGTTTCACGAACACATCGGCCTTGCGCCAGTCGCTGAAGCGGCGGAATGCCGTGCTCCAGTTCCCGAACGTCGCCGGCAGATCGCGCCACGGACTGCCCGTGCGCGCGATCCACAGAACAGCCTCTATGAACAGCCGGTTGTCACTGCCGCTGCGCCCGGGGTCGCTCGATTTGCCCAAGCAATGCGGTTCCATCTTCGCCCATTGGGCGTCCGTCAACACGAATCGTTCCATCCAAAGCTTGAATCACATTCAAGCTTCAACGTGAATCCCCACAAGCCTTAGTCCGGGCATTGGGCGGCAAAGCCGGAAGATTCCAAGCCGGTCGGCTGGGCCAATTTCACCGGGCAGGACCGGGGGTCGGTTCCCTCAGATCACGTTCGGACGAAGGCCTTTACATTTCGTAATTTGTCATCGCCGGACAATTCACGATAGGGCTCGCTTGCGGCTCGCGTCGCCACCCGACTCGGACAGCTCCTCCGGCCGGATGGACGGCTCGAGCCGCCCCTGCCCTCCGCGCACACGTCGCTGCAGTTGGCGGAAGACTTTCCGAAGCTACTCACCCGGCGGCAGCCGGTCGCGCCGGCGCGATTGCCGGAGACCACCAAGCTAGGTCGGCCCGCCATCTCGGTTTCAGCGCATATTCGCAGACCTTTGAGACCGCATCCGGAGCCTGTGCGGGCGCTGTGTCCACACATGTTGCACAGCCCACCGTGCCGGGAACCTCGGCCCGTGACAGGAGGAGGGACCCCTTCGCACCAAGAAAATCGGCAGATTCGTTAAGCGCTATCTCACTCGCCGGGAACCGCGGTTCCCGATTTCGCCACACCTGATCAGCTGCTGTCCAGTTCACCCACGCCGCAGGGTTTGAGGCGTTTGCGCCGGCCGAGGCACCGTAAAGTATTGCCTAGCGAGACTTCATTCAGCCGTCATGACGCGGATGCAAGCTAAGGGACTGCTGATCCCTCCGGTTGGCCCTTGCGTTCCCGTTTAACTCCTGGGCCCGGCTTACGACCGGGCTTTCTTTTATGCAGGCCTAGTTTCGACCGGATCGAACGGATGGCCTTCAGGATCGCGTAGGCAGCGTGCGCGTCCAGCGCGATATCCAACAGGCCTTCGGTGGTGTAAATCGAGAGAATGCCAATCTCGCTTTGGAATCCTCGACTGTCGAAATGTGAAATTCGCTCGGCACGAAAGGCAATGCCTTCTTCGTCTGGCGCATCAAGCACCTTGTGTCCATAGCGCCGACAATCGCGCAACCCGACACCATGGTAAAGCGGACCTAGAGGTCCGATAAACTTCATGATCTTGTAGAGCCTCCGGGAGGGCGGCGATAATTGCGCGCTTCCGGGGGCCGTCGGTGGCAAAAAGCCTCCGTGGACTTTCAACCCGACCCCGTACCCGCGGACTTCGTTGCGTTCATGCCGCGCCACCGTTAAAAAACGAGGAGCTTCGGCGACATTGCTTCAGGCAAGGAGTGCACCGCGATGGAAGAAACCGACGACAACACTAGCGCCGTTATCGAGCTGACCGCCGAGGTGGTCTCAGCCTATGTCTCGAACAATCCAGTCCCGGTCGGAGATCTCCCGGCGCTGATCGATCGAGTGCATGGAGCGTTGAAGAGCGCCGGCGGCGGCACGGCGGAAAAGCCGGAAACTCTCACGCCAGCGGTGCCCATCAGGAAGTCCGTCACGCCGGACTACATCATCAGCTTGGAGGACGGGAAGAAGTTCAAGTCGCTGAAGCGGCATCTTTCCGTTCACTATGGCCTGACGCCGGACGAATACCGCGCCAAATGGGGCCTGCCGGCTGACTATCCGATGGTGGCCCCGAATTACGCCGCCGCACGTTCTTCGCTTGCCAAGTCAATGGGACTTGGCCGCAAGGCTACCTGATAAGCCAAAGGGGCGCTCGCTGAGACAGGCCCGCAAGCGTCCTGGGCGATGTGGGCCTGCCAACACTGATGGCCTTGCCCCTCTGATGATTAAATTGTCTCCTTGAGGGTGGAATGCTGCCGAGCGCGTTTAGGAGCCCACCTATCACCAGCACTTAGACGGTCTCAAAAAGACCTGATAAATCGACCGTTCTCGGGATTGTTTTCATCGTTTTTGTCATGCAGCTTGACTATCAGACACTGATACATTGCGGTCCACCCGGCGCCTCTGACCCCCACCGCACGCCGCTGCGCGGCAGCTGGTACGAGATCGACCTGGACGCGATCAGGCACAATTATCGCCAGCTTCGCGCACACCTGCCCGCGGCAGTCCGGATTTTCGCGTGCCTGAAGCGCAACGGTTATGGGTGCGGCGCCGGACCGGTGGCTTCAGCTCTGGCTGCAGAGGGGGTTGACGGCTTCGGCGTCGCTGCGCTGCCGGATGCGGTCGCGATAAGGCATATGGGGGTCGAGCTTCCAATCCTACTCTATCCAGGACCTCTGCCGTCATCGGCCGACATCATCGAACGGCTCGGGCTTACAGTCACGATCTCCAGCCTCGAGGAACTGGAGCGCTGGCGTGCTGCAATGGACAGCACGCGGGTCTTTGTAAAGGTTGATCTTGGCTTTTACAGGTCGGGGGCAGCGCCATCGGTTGTCGGCGCATTGCTCGCGGCCGGCCATGCTTATGACGATGTCGATGTCGAAGGGCTTTATGCGCATCTCAGCGAACTGCCTTCGAAGACGCCCTTCCATTTAAGCGAACAGCGCTCCCGTTTGCAGCAGATTCTTCAATCGGCCAATGCTTCTGGGACACGACCTCCCATTGCGATGGTGGCGAGCACGGCGGGCGTGCTTCGATACCCTGAGATGGATTTCGATGCCGTCGATCCCGGCGCCTTGTTCATTGGTGTCTCCGAGACGGATCATTCCACCCGGCCTGTCGCCCTGCGGCCGGCTCTTAAGGCCATTTCGAGCTCTCTGGTTTCAATCAAGCGGACCGACTCCTCGCTCGGGACGGCGCCGGACCTGCCTGGCTACCAGCAAGGAATGGTCGTCGGAGTGCTCGGTATCGGTTGGGGAGACGGGCTGCCACGTCAGCTCCCGCCCGGCGCTGAGGCACTGGTGAGAGGCCGGCGTGCGCCTCTGCTGCCGCCGGTTCATTTAGAACATCTCCGTATCGACCTCACGGAGATCCCCGATGCTTGTTTCGGCGATCAGGTGCTCTTGCTCGGGCAGCAGGGAGACCAGACCATCACACAGCATGAGGTCGCCACCTGGTGGGGCACCGACATCGTCGGGCTGTATGCTCAGCTTCGGGACCACGTTCCACGCGTCTATGTCTGAGATTCAGAAGAGCACAACAATCGAGAGCGGGTGATCCCAGCGCAACGACATTCACTAAATGGCTACGACAGGCTTCTTCCTCCCCAAGCCCCCCGAAATAAAGTGGATCCATGCAAGTCCGAGAGGTTGCACGCAAGCTCTCAGCCTTGTGATCGTGGCAAGAAGAATAAGACATGAGCGGAAAGCTATCGGCTGATGACCGATCCCCTAGGCGGGCCCCTAAATCTGGAACTGAAATTCATTACATGGAAGCTTGACCTCTTCGTGGGAGGTTTAGCGATGGCGCACGGCGGCTCCGGGATCAGGCTGGTATTTCAGAACACCTCGGTCGGTTATCGGTTTTGACCAGCAGAGGCCGACATCAGCCCCGCAGTCGGTGTTGGAGTGCCTGCCGATCGATGACGAAGTTGTCGAGGTGCAGCCTAGCTGGCTGCCACCTTTGCCCCAGTCGTCCGACCAGCGCCCTGGTGCCGTCAAGCACAAAGACGCCGCAATCATAGCCGTTCTGCTGCTGGGTTATGCGGGCCGGCTCCAGGCGGGCTCCCAGCCGTTTTGCGAGCTGTGCCGCGGGCTGGTCGTTGTGCCGCCCGGCGGAGTCGTAATGATAGGCAACCGGCCTTTCCCGCTCGCGTCGATCTACCAGAAGCAGCGACCAGTGGCTGCCGCGGCGTTGGGGATCGGTAGCGCTGGCATCGTTGACAGGCAGGAACAGGAAGTCGGCTGTATCATTGCCATTGCGATCATAGACGATGCGCTGGAAAGCCCTGAGGGCGGCATTATCGGAGCCCAGGCGCAGATGGTAATGGGCTATCAGCGGGTCGACGAGCTGCGTTCGGGCGGCGAGATTTGGATTGTCCCTCTGCAGCTCCTGCGCCAGCAGCTCGTAGTCTCTCTGGATATGCTCATCGCTCAGCCATTGCGTGGCGGCGAGCGCCAGCCCGCTGCGGTCGTGAGACGATGCTCGCGGATTGAGCGCCTTAAGCTGAGCGTCGGAGGCTGTACCTAGAGGCGGGGCATAACGGGCATCCTCACGCAGCTCGGCCGGTGTGGACGGCAAATCGACCAAGGAATCAAGACCGCGGTAGATATCAGACGACCTAGCTGACGCGGACCGCTGAGCTCGCCCCATGTCTTGATCCGACTGCGGCGACGGCCCTGACCAGGGGCGGTCCCAACCGGCAGGTCTTTGCCTTCCGGCTTGATCCACGTCCTGCCAAAGTTGCGACTGATCGTAACTTTCCGGCGAGGCGGCGGGCCTTACCCCCCAATCGGCCTGCTCCCGCGAGCCAAGCTGTGACCCGGGATCCGGGAGCCTGCCATGTGCAGCGCTCGACGCCGCGGAACCTTCGCCAGGCACGCTCGATGATGGCGATGGCCCGGCAATCGATCTCGACCTGGCAGCGTCCGACCGCGGCGCGGAGCCGGCATCGTCCTGCAAGTCGACGATGTCATCAAGGCCGGCATTGATCTGCGATGATCTACGTGACGAGCCGGGCTGGGCAATTGCCGAGCCGGCAACTGCGGTCCAATGGCCCGAGCCGCTACCCTCCTCAGCCAGTTGCACGGGCGTGAGCGCATTCAGATCAAAATCGGGATGCCGATAAGGTGTGGGCGACAGCGGCGCAAGGCCGGCAAAGGGCGAGGACGAGCCGGCACTTTGAGCAGACGAGGATGGGGCCGGCACGGGCGCCAATTCTGGCAGGAGCGATGTCATCTGATGGAATTGCGCCGCATTGGTAGCTATTGGCGCGCCACGCTGTGCGGCCTCTTCTTCATGGAAGGCTCTCAACACGTCCCAAGCCGGGTCGCCCGGGGACATGGGGATGGGCGAGAGGACCACAGGCGAGGTGCTCTGCACAGTTCCAGCGGGCGGGCCGCTTGGCTGCTCGCGCGGGGCGGCTTGCCCATGGGCTGCCAAGCCCAGCGCATTGTTGGCTGCGACCATTTGCCGGTATTTCTGCAGAAAGCCCCAGGCTGCGCTGAAAACGGGGGCTGCGTTCTTCTTGTACTCGTCAACCGCCCGGCTCAGCATCGCGGGTTCAATCCGGGCAATGCCCTCGCCGAAGTTCTGACTGAGCCATCTGTTGAAACGACCCAAATGACTCCGATAGATCGCTAGCGTGACCTGACCGTACCTGCTCGCAGCTGCCTGACATGCGTGTTCGATCACCTGGTTCTCTTCGCTGATAAGGCGCGATCTGGCTGTTGTGACAGTCTGTCCGGCATCAGCTTGCCGGAGCCTTCCCAACGCCACATTAAGTTCACTCAGTAATTTTGCATCGTTGCCCGCGAAGTCCTTCGCCAGACTGTCCAGCCCCGGGTCCTCAATCCGGCCGGCGATCTGCGTCCGGTGGTTCTCGTAAAGCCATTTGCTGAACTTGCGCAGCGCCGCTAGATCGTGCGACATGGTTCCTTCTTTGAGGCGGGCAGCTATGGCTCTTGTCTGGTATCTGGCCAGGAGTTCCTCATCGTCCTTCGTGCCAAATTCCCGGATCTTAGAAACGATTGTCACAGGCTGTCCGGCAGAATGCTGCCGGAGCCTTTCCAACGCCACGTTAAGTTTGCGCAGTAGTATGGCATCGTTGCCCGCGAAGTTCTTCGCCAGACCGTCCAGCTGCTCGTCATCAATCCGACCGTCGATTTGGCTCTGGTGGTTCTCGTCAAGCCATTTGCTGAACTTGCGCAGCGCCACTATATCGCGAGCAATCGAGCTTTCACTCACCTTGGCTGTTTTAGCCGCTTCGGCACGGTAGGCGGCAAAAAGCGCCTCGTCCGGGTGCTCGCGGCCGCCCTTGCGGCCGCGCGTTTGCTGAACGACGAAAGGCTGGTGCGGTGCCTCGGCCGGCATTATTTGACGCGCGCCGGTCAAATCGCCTCCCAGGGTTCGTTCTTTGAGGCCGGCAGCCTGGGCAAAAAGTTCCTCATCATCGTTGGTGCCAGGTCGAACATTCGAAGCAGCCGTCCCAGGCTGTCTGACAGAAGCTTGCCGGAGCCTCTTCAACGCCGGATTGATACGCTCGTCATCGCGCTCCGCGAAGTCCTTCGCCAGCGCGTCCAACCCGGGGTCCTCAATCCGGCCGGCGATTTGCGTCCGGTGGTTCTCGGCGAGCCATTTGCTGAACTTGCGCAAGGCCGCTAGATCGCGCCTCACGGCTGATCCTTTGACCATGGCTTTTGCCCGGTATTGGGCGAAGAGTTCCTCATCGTCCTTCGTGCCGGGTCGAACAGCCGAAGCAGCCGTCACAGGCTGTCCGGCAGAATGCTGCCGCAGCCTTCCCAACGCTACCTTGGTATCGCCCAGTAGTACGGCATCGTTGCCCGCAAAGTCCTTCACCAGACCGACCAGCTGCCCATCCTCAATCCGACCGTTGATTTGGCTCTGGTGGTTCTCGTCAAGCCATATGCTGAACTTGCGCAGCGCCGTTATATCGCCACGAATCGAGCTTTCACCCACCTTAGCTGTTTTAGCCGCCTGGGCACGGTAAGCGGCAAAAAGCGCCTCGTCCGGATGCTCGCGGCCGCGCTTGCGACTGCGCGTTTGCTGAACAACGGAAGCCTGGTGCGGCGCCGCGGCCGGCATTGTATGGCGTGCGCCGGTCAAATCGCCCTGTTGATTGGCCGCAGGCCGATATGCGTCCGCGATGACGTGAGGGAGGCTCACGCCATCGGGTGCGCTTCCAAAGCCCGTGGCGGGCAGGTTGACCCGCGGCGGCGGGATGGAACTCAAAGCTTCGTAACCGTCCCCAATCGCCGCGCGGCTCCGCGGCTGATCGCGACTTTGCGCCGGTGAGTGGGCCACCCGCTCCGCATCCTGCCAGAACTGCGCCGAAGCGAAACTTGCAGCCGGCAACGGCCCGGCGCGGTCGGCGGCGGCAAAGAGCTCGTCCTGGTCAAAACTCTGCGCAGGTGAGTGAGCTGGTGGAGCAAAGGGCAAGTGCGAATCGCCTTCCCCGGCGCCCTCCTCTTGCAGCATCCTCGGTCCAACCGCATCAGCATGTGAGCCGGTCCGCCTGGCAAGACGGCTGTTCGGAACGGCTGGCCGATGCTGGCCCGGCTGCAACGCGTTCAGATGCTCCTGAAAACGCGCCTGGTCAGTCTGCTGCTGTTGCGAGCCTGCATCGTCTGTGCGGGCGAAATCTGAGACGTGGGACCGATTGATATTGCTAAAGGGATCCATCGTATCTCCCTTACCTGTTCCGAGCAGCTCAAGCCGCCCTGGCGGCTAAGAACTGTTTCTATGGGGCTCAGCTGTCGACAGGCTGACGGACGGAGAGCGCGGCAGGACGCAGTCGAGATCATCACCTCCAGGTGCGAAGGAGGAACTCGCTGCACGGCCGGCCGATCTTCCCGTTCGACGAGCCCCGTCCGGCTGCCGTTGCGAAGCTGTCGGATCTGGTGAATGCCGAGCGCGGCGAGGAGCAGCCACAAATGCTGCCCGAACCAGTTGGGCAGCAGCGAGGAGTTGTAGCCGGCGGCGGCCAGGATGGCGTTGACGGCGTCGCCCTGCTCGCCGGCGAGGTAGTTGCGGTCCATCCGGTGCTCGGCCTTGATGTGGCCGATCACCGGCTAATCGCGGAGCGGCGGCGCATCTGCCGCTTGATGCCCGCGGTGTGACGCGCAGCTGCGTCATCGGTCAGCTCGCCTGGCTGGGGCCAGCTCAACGCGATTGCCGCTGCGCGCCAGATTATCCGGCACCGTACTGCATGCTATTCCCAGCACGATCACAATCTAGCTGGTCCCGCTTCCGGTAAGCCGAAGCATTTGTCTCAACAGTCTCATGGTCAGCCTTCTCTTTGCCGGCATCACAATCTCCTCGTTCATCGCGAGGTAATTGATGCCAAAGTTGCTGACTCAGGAGGTTATCTTCAGTGCCGAAAACCGGCCGGTCTTTGGTTGGAATGGTGGCCGGCTTCATACCGGAATGGTGGCGGTGTTTGATCGGAACGGCGGCCGGCTTCACGTTGGAATCCGCAGGCCTGGACGGCCAATGGCGAGCTCCGGGGTGGGTTGCGGGCGAGGTTTAGCAGGCTGGAGTTCGCTTCCATTTTCATGCTCAAATCGTTTCTCCGCACGTGCAGGGTTTGGTACCATGCCGAGCCGTCCAGGCGCTTGCGATAAGCGTACCCTTCCATGTCGCTTTGCGCACATAATCACGCGGGTAATCATCAAGTAATTTCCGGAAACGCGCTAATCGCGGTTCCAGCGGTTGGATTACATTTCGCACGCCCTCTGCGCTTCCCACTATGGGGCGGTTTCCAGAAGACATCGAGCTCCGCGAGCTGGCGCTCGATTTCCTTCACGACCTCATCGACATTCATTCCGGAGTTGGCAGCGATCAACTTGGCCAAGATCTCGCTTGCTACCAGAGCCGGCGCGATACTTTTGAAGAAGGATTGTGGATTGCTAATTACAATGACGCTTGCCTTGGCCACACGGGCGAGCGGCGATACGCTGCTGTCGGTGATGGCAACCACAGCCACTCCTTGGCGCGCTGCTTGCCTAGCCGTTTCGATGGTTGCACGACAGTAAGGCTCGATGCCTACCGCCAGTACTACGTCGCCTCTCCCGACACCTCGCAAGGCATCGATGCCGAGTCCCCCGGCCGCATCAAGAACGACCGCCTGCCGGCCGAGCCGCGACAGCGTATAGGCAAAATGCTGTGCCACTGGATGCTCTGCGCGCAAGCCAAGGCAGAAGAGATTTCGGCTCTCGGCAAGGACACTGGCAGCAGCCGTCAGCTGCATCGCGTTCGCACATTCCCCGAGCCTCGCGATTTCGGCTGCCAGCGTGCCCGCGACGACTCCGACCGTTGAGTAACTGCCATCGCCATCTTGCCGAGGCTCAGGCAGCGGCGATTCGGCAGACGTGCGCAGGGCCTTCGCATAAACGCTGCGCATGTCTTCGTAGCGGTCGAGGTCGAGCCATCGCGCTAGCCTCATCATGGTCGTGTGGGACACACCCGCTAAATCCGCTAGCTCGCGCATGGACATTAACGCGACGTCCTGCGGATGGTCCAACACAAACCGGGCAGCCCGCTGGAGCTGAGGCGGCATCGTCTCAAACCGTTCGACTAAGAGGTCGGATAGAGGCCCCTTTTTCATAGCCCCTCGCGCCAGTCGGCCAGCTGAAAGGTACGTCCTATTTCACAAAAATAGACACTCGAAAGAATTCCCACCGGACGCTCTTGCTGAACGACAGAGACACGCGCCAGTTCTTCATTGACAACAAAATGCCGTGCCGTTCCTGAACGACTTCTTATGTCGCAGCGATAAACACCCTCTTCTGCACCTCCAAGTTTCAAGACCGAAGAGGAACGTACGTTCGGAGACATACTCTGTTTGATTACCGTGAAGGCGTCCACTTTCTGGATCCAAGCATTTGAGAGATCAATTCACGTACCTATGGACCAAGACTTTTCGCGCTGATTTCGGGCTCGTCAGGTTTTGCGGGAACCACTGATGAAAGCTGCTGCGACTATGTTGGTGCGTGCGATGAGCTTCCGCGCGAATGCCAGTCTACCGCGATCGTGCCGGCGCACTCCGTCCTGACTTCTCGTCAAGCGCGAGCGACCGGTTAAGGTTGTTGACCAACATCTGGTTCCCGGGTTCTTTCCTGAGAGCTTGGCGATATAGCGCTTGGGCCGCGCCATGCCGTCCGCATATATCGAGCACAACTCCCTTCGCGTTCAATGTGCGCAAGTTGCCGGGAGCCGCAATCAAAACCCCATCGAGCACCTGGAGCGCCTCGTTCGGGAGTTTCCTTGCTAATAGGGCTTTCGTAAGCTCTATCGCCGCGTCGACATTGCCTGGTTGCTGCTGCAGCTGATCCCGCAAAGCCCGCTCATGAGCATCCTGACCAACGGAGCTCAAGATGCGTTCGCGCATTCCCGGATTGATATCCTTGGCGCCGAGCAATTCGGGTGACGGCGTCTCCTTCACTGAAAGACCTTGTGGGCCCCAGCTAGTGCAACCACCGAGAGGAAGAATGGTAAGTATTGCGAAGGGAATTGACGCCAGACGAACTGAACGCAACTGCGCAACGACTGCTGTTCTCATGGGAATGCCGCTATCCTTACGACTGATGCTACGATTTCAGCTGGGCTCAACGCGCAAATTGTTACGCTCTCCCGACGTTTCGTGATTCGTTGCGGCGGTGAGCTTGACGGATCCGACCGGCTGAATCGTAAACTCCGAATCCAGATCCTGATAAGACAAAACGACGAGATCGATCCCGTTGCGGGTAAGGAAACCGCGGACGAAGCGTCGGACATCCATTGAAGCCAATATGACAGGATGGCGCTGACCCGGCGCAGGGTTCGAATGGATCTGCCGCATTTGTGACAGCAGCATCTCACTTTGCGCATCCCCTAATACGAGGTAGGGACCAACAGCCGAATCACGTATCGCACCGCGCACCAAATTCTCGGTTTCACGTTCGATAATAAAGGCGGGCAGGACACCCTGAGCGTTAGCAAAACGATGACAGATCTGCCGCGTCAGACCGGAGCGAACATATTCCGTCAACAATGCGACGTTTTGCTCCTGCTCCCCCCATTCGGCCAACGCCTCCAAGACGAGGCGGGTGTTGCGGATCGGGATATCTTCGTCCAGTAGACGGCGCAGGACATCAGCGACCCGGGGGACCGGCGTCGTGCGTAGCACCTCCTTCACTAGCTCGGCATATTCCTGCTCCATTCGGCCCAGTAATTCACGGGTCTCTTGGATGCCCACCAAGCGCCGCGCACGCCGCGTGAGCGTTGCCTGGACTCGCGATGCAATAAGTTCGATGGGACTGTGATAGCCGATGCCGGCGTCATTGAGAGCCGATGCATGGCTTTGTTCGACCCAGATCTTGCCCGCTTCTGGGTCATGCTGGAAGGGGATGCCGCTCAATTCAATATTGGCCAGATCGTCAGTAAGCCTTAGCTGCGTCGGATCAATCGCATCCTGTTCGACCGGCACGCCCTCGACATCTATCCTGAACTGCGACTCCGGCAACTGCTGTTCGACTGCAACAGGGATGCGGGGAACAATGATGCCGAGGTCAGATGAGACCAGTTCCGAAACGCGCTCAATGTGCTTTTGCAATTCGGCTTCGTTGATCGCATCTCCAAGGCTCGGTGCAAGGAGCAGGGTGATCGGACCTCCTTCCGGAGGTGGGGTTTGCTTTTTTGGCTTCCCTGGAGCTGCGGTGGTAGTAGTGGCATTGTCGCCGTTTTGCTTATCACCTTTGGTAAAACTTGCCGCCGCGAAGAACGCAGCCAACACGAGAAAGACGGGCAGAGGGAAGCCAGGAACAAACCCCATCGCAACCAAGACACCAGCAGCCAGCCTCAACGCGCGCGTATTGGCGGTGAGCTGGCCGGCAATGTCGGCACCAAGGTTGAGTCTCCCGGCCCCGCCCACACGCGTGACTATGGTCGCCGATGAAATCGACAGCAGCAGTGCTGGAATCTGTGAGATTAATGCATCACCTACGGTCAGCAGAGTATATTGCTGCACCACCTCGCCGAAGGGCAACCCCTTGGACAGCCCGATGGAAACTCCGCCCAGCAAGTTGATACAGATAACCACCAGCCCGGCGATGGCATCGCCCTTCACGAACTTCATGGCCCCGTCCATAGCGCCATAAAGTTGGCTTTCTTTCTCCAACATGGCGCGCCGCATACGAGATTCATTCTCATCGATGTGGCCGTTCCTTAGCTCGGCATCGATCGCCATTTGCTTGCCTGGCAGAGCGTCGAGCGTGAATCGCGCCGCCACTTCTGCAACGCGTTCGGCACCCTTTGCGAGAACCATGAACTGGACCATGGTCACCACTAGAAAGATCACAAAACCTACAACGATGTTGCCTGAGATTACGAAGTCGCCGAACGTATGGATGATGCTACCGGCCTCCCCTTCCGCAAGGATTAGTCGCGACGTTGCAATGGTAAGCGCGAGGCGGAACACCGTGGAGATCAAAATGACGCCGGGCAGGGAAGAAAGTTCAAGTGGCGTGCCGACATACAGGGCAACCATCAGAAGAAGTATGGCGAATCCGAGGTTGAATCCGATCAGGACGTCAACGACGCCGATTGGGATTGGCATGATCATCATACCGATCGCCAGAAGCAGCATTAACGCGACCATTAGATCCGGGTTGGCCGGCGCTCGCGCGATGAAGTTGCGCATGAGGTTCGCCATCGCGACCTTCTTTATGTTTGTTTGAGAAGAATTGTGCTGCTGCGAAGTGAAACGTAGCTTTGGAAGACCGCTCGCGCCTCGTCCATGCGACGGGCTCGCAGCAGCGCATGGCTGCGCATGAGAGTCAAAGGGACGCGAGAAGATTGCTGGTCATCAAGTACGTCCAGCCTGTCCAGGATCGTCAATGCTTCATCGCCGAGACCCTCAGCAATCAACGCATAGGCGAAAATCCGTAGCAGGTTGACATCTTGAGAATTGTCGCTGACGGCGAGCCGCAACAAAGCTAGGCTTTGGGCGCTCTGCCCACAAGCAAGGTGGGTATAGGAAAGGGCGCAGAGCAAATCTCGCTCCTGCTCGGAAATCAGCACGACATCACCGGTCTTTGGCAACGTGTGTCCCGACGAGATAACCCAACATTGAAGTTCTATTCTTCATCCAGGTCGACCTTCGCTCGCCTTGATCAAGCTGTTCCGGTTCAGTCGCAACAGCACCAGCCGCCGAAACTCCTCTTGGAGGGCGGCAATACCTTCACGCGCCACCGAATCCTCAGGTACCGCCGCTAGCGCCTTGACCAAGCGCTCCAGAAGAACACTACGCTTCCCTTCGCGCAGGATTTCCGGATGACGTATGCGTGGCATGATGAAGGAGAGCTGGCTACGTGCGAGAGTATGGCCATAAAGAGCGGCCGCTGCAGCGCGGGGGTCGATCTCACTGATCTGAAAGCTCTCGCTCGGGCTGACGGACGTGACCGCCTCGATTTCACTAATTCCCAACAATCCGTTGGCCGTGCGTGCGAGCGGCATATCGTGCGCGTGCGCACGCCGCAAAGTCGATGCATGCTTCTTGCTGCGATTTGCATGAGCGCGATCGAATTCCATCTTTTTGGTTTCACCATTGGCCGGCTCGGCTGCTCCTGCAGGCTCAATGGCAAGATCGTGCGCCGAGGTGCCGGAGCCGACAGGGAAGCTGGACATCTTGACCATGGAGTTCTCCTACCGAACCTGGGAGTTTAATAAGGGAGCGCAGCAACGCGGCCATTTCGGCTCAGCAGCACCTGAGCGTCCTCGATCCGATCGACCATCCATCCATTATCCAATAGAGCTCCCACGAAATACTTCTGCCCACCGATCAGAAGATGTGGAAGATTCCCGCGCCACACAGCTTCAATGGGGATTGCGGATGGTGCCTTGTCCTCTTTGATCACCACACCGTTCACGAGTGTTAGCGCTCCATTTGTGCGATGATCGAACCGCTGTTGGATCTTCTGCCATTTGGAGACCAAGACAGGCGTGACGGTGCCCTCGGCGGTAACAACACTGTCTGCGGATTTGATTTTGATATCGAATAACTGCGCCCGATCAATTTCGTCTTGCAGCGCTTTCGCCGCTAACTGGACGCTCTGATCACCAGGGCGCTTGATGGTTACCTTCGATATAGGTGCGGGGTTAGTAGGATTGGCGCTCAATCCGCTGGTACTGCCGTAGAGGGAAAAAATGGTTGAGAGCGCACCGAGGCCAATGCAGCTCACCAAGACAACGGCTATCACTGGCATTGAGAGGCGACGCATGCCAATGGGGCGCTTCTCCCCCGCATCTTGAATGGACCAGAGAATGGACATCGCGCCCACATGAATGACGACAGGAAGAGAGACAACAACGCGCTCGCCTACGGCGATATTTTGGTTGCCCTCTATGCGGATCCCATCCGCAAGGGCCTCGACCTCAATCGAATTGCCGAGAAGACTGACACGAAGATGACGCGGCTCTAGCCCTTGTTCGATGAAAATTATATCGGACTCAAGACCACCACCAATTACACTCGGCCCCAGAGGCGCATTACCAGTCAGCCCAGAATAGAGACCCGACAGCACTTCGAAATCGATAGAAATGGCGTCATTCACGGAACTCTCCCGCACAAGGAGATGAGCCGTACAGCCATGGCCGTACGGCTCACTTTGACTCCACATTGCACCGCCAAGGCAGCGGTCGGGACGACGCTACGTCCCGCTTGCAATGTTACTGAACGCGCTCGTCGGCCACCTTCTTGACCGTTTGAAGGTTGGTCGTAACGGTGCGCAGCATCACACTCCGTTCCGTGGCCTCTGCGCTCATTGCCGTGAGCGCCGCAATTTGCGACTGGAAGGCGGCAGCCCCAGCCCCTTCATTAGCCATATTGCCAAGGGCAGGAGCAGCACCACCACCAGCGGGAGCAACTTTAGACATATCGTTTTACCTTTCCGTTCGAATTGTGCCGTGCTTGACGGCTTACACACCTGACGCCGAAGAATCCGGCGTCAGGCATCCTCTTCCGTATCACCCATGGCGTCATCGAAATCAGCCATGGAATCGCTCGCCATTTGTACTGCAATGGAACTCAGAACACTTTGGAATGCCGCACTCTGATCTACCGATTGCGGGTCATTTCCAGAACTAACCGGACCGCTGTCCCGTCCGCCCTCCCCAATCGGTCGGCCACCACCAGAAGGCCCGCCGGGCTCATCGTGCCTATCTCCATGGCCCGCTCGATCCAAGGACGCACCGGTGCCGCCACCTCCACCTCTAATTGCTCCGACCATCAGGTACCTCGGTTTCTTTATTGCCCTCAAGAGGCTGCGATGCAGTGTTCAAAATCGACTTGCTCAAGGTAAGAGCGCGAGCTTTCGAGAAGCTGACGGCCCCCAAAAAAACGAAGAGACGCTGTCACAAAAAACTGAAGGTCGTATACGGGCTGGCCTGCTCATATCGATGCGCGGCGGCTTTCAAGGCGCCATTTACCCGGCAAGGTGGGATCGGAAGGGTCAGTCATGCTCGGTGCCGCAATTGAACAGATTTGATGTAAAGCGTTCGGAGTATGCGAACTCTGCCGATCGATGAATTGATATGGCAAGGGACTCGACGCGTCATCGTTATCGACCCGTTCACGATCGCCGCTAAGCTGGCGGTCCATAGGCATATGGCGTGGGTGCGGAACGGTGCTTTGTCCTTTCAGACGCAAGTCAGCGAATGCTTTTGCCGGCGAGCGCTTGGCGGCTGCGGCGGCGTTTTGGGTCGTGAACAAATCCGGCCCGCGATGAGGCCATCGACGATGGCCCCTGACTTCGTTTCGGCGGTTATTACACTCTCGTATCGGCGTTTTCACTGCCCAGCGACTTGAAAAGATACAGAGGGCTCATTCATGCGCTCCCTTCAGTTCCTGTGCTTTGTCTACGGTTTATCCTGGTGATGCGACCCTATCGGCGACCTGCTGATTGGCGGCCGCGTTCGGCACAGATGGGCGTATAGCGCGCTGAGGCATGGATCCGCGTTCTTTTTGTCTTGCTGGTGAGGCGGGACGAAGGTGAGATCGGCTTGTTGGTAGAATGGTCTGCGCTCATCGATCAGTTGGGCGAGCTTTTGCTCCGGGTCAGGGCCTCGCAGCAGCGGGCGGCTGGTATCCCTTTTTAGGCGCTTTTTGATCACCTCCAGCTTGGTATCGAGCCAGATCGAGACCGCCTTGTCGCTGATGAGACGGCGGCTCTGCTCATGCATAAACGCGCCGCCGCCGGTGGCGATCACCGCGGGCTCTGCCTCCAGCAGACGGGCGATCAGTTTCGCCTCCATCTCCCTGAAGTAGGCCTCGCCTTGCTCTTCGAAGATTTGCGAGATCGATTTGTGGGTCTGCTTTTCGATGATTTCGTCCGTGTCGCGGAAGGGAAGCTGCAGTCGCTTCGCGAGAGCTGGGCCGATGCTGGATTTTCCGGCGCCCGGCATGCCAACGAGTACGACCGGCCGACCGCCGAGGGCCGCGAGGACTTCCTTCGCCTGTGATGACCCGACGGTTTGCGGCATGTTCGATTGCCCGACAGGTCGCAATTTCAGGGCTGCAGTGACGCTTGCCCCGCGCTCACCTTCGGCTTCCCAATGAAGCACGGCGAGAGCGCCATCGGGGACTGGGACGGCTTGGCAGTTTTCCATGACGCGCTGCATGAGTTGCTCCGCAGGAGCATCCCCACCCACCCGCCGCAGCTTGTCCAGCTGCTTGTATGTGTGATGATTGGCGAGCTTGGCTTGGTAGCTAGCCGGCGTATGGAACTCAACCTGGAAGCGATAACCATGCGGTGTGGCGAGCACGCTCTGGATGCCGCTGAAAGTCGGATTGCGCATCCTGAACCAGTTGCTTGTGTGGCGTTCGGCGTAGCCGCGCTCGTCGAAGGCCAGGATGGCTTTCTTAAAGCCACGGGTAAAATCCTGGTCGGGGAGTTCGAAGATGTGGCGGACAGCGTTGCTAATCAGCTGCGGCGCGCTGCCAGAGGGGGCGTTCAATCCGGTGAGCTGGTCAGCCATCGAGCCTTCCGATCGCACCCGGCGATCGAAATGAGGCATGTTCACCGGGATGCCGGTCTGCCTGAGGCTCTCGGCAACCGAGATTGCTGCTGCGGTGATTGCCTCCTCTTCAACTCTCGCGCGCCTCGCCTCGATTTTGGCCTGCTCCGATGCTTCCTGGCGGCTCAGCGTTACCGTCATATCGGAATCCACTGTGGCAGGGCGGCGGCCGGAGCGTTCGGGCAACAGGCCGTTCTGTGCGGCGAATTTGATCGAAGCCTCCATGACACCGGCCGCCAGCGTGGGATTGTCCTTCAGTTCCTCCAACGTCGCATCGACATCGAACCTGCCCTGGCTGAGTGTCGCCGCCATGCTCTTGACGTAGGGCACGGGCTGCAAGCCTGGCGTCTGGCATAGGAGCCGCTGCAGCTCATGGCTTTTTTTCAGAAACCGGCGGGTGCCGGTGTCGGATTTATAAGCATCCGTCCCGACTTTAATGCCGAGGCTCAGCAGATTGCTTGTGCTCTCGACGAGGTCGTCCGGATTGTAGCCATCCGGGGAAGGATCTATCCGGGCTTGAGTGTGGTCGAGCAAAAGCTGGACGCGGTCGCGAGGCTGGGACGTTGCCGGATAGCTCTCCGCCAATTCCTGGAAAAGGTTTGCAAGCGCTGGGCTCACTGACGGGCTTAAATCGTCCACGGTCTCGACGGTTGCGGACAAGTTTTGCTGATCCGCCTTCCCCGCCCATGCCGCGAGCTCGGTCACGAGCAAGGCGGCCATCTCGCGCGCGACGGGATGCCGGGCGACCTCGATCTCCTGCCTCGCCCTGGCGAGTGTGTCCTGGATGTCCTGGCCCCGCACCTCTTCCGCGTTCAACAGGTTCGCGATGTCCCGCCTGAGCTCGTGGTGAATGCCCTCGTAGGTGCCGAAGACAGCACGCTCGGCAAACCAGCGTCGCGCCTCGTCGGACTGCGCCAGAAAGTTTCGTTGCAGGCAGCTATAGGTTTCCAGGACGTCCTGTGTGGTGGCAAGGATCTGGCGGGCACGACTGAACTGGTAGCTATCGTCCTTAAGCGCCGGAGTATGCGACTTCGCCGGCTTGAGTGAGCGAACGCCGCGCTCTTGCTCCTTCTCATCGAACTGCCGCACATGCTCATAAAGCTGCGGTCGGTCGCCGATGATGATGACCGCGTCCCCGTCGAAGTCGCCGTCAAGCTTCTTCTGTTCACTGGTCGGGATAGCAACCAAAGAGCCCGGAGCAAACACCTCCGTCGCCTGTAGAATGCCTATACTGTCGACCGGCGTGTCCACTTTGGCGCGATCCTTGCCGTGTGTCCAGCTCGAATGCGATTTGACGTCTTCGGCGGACAGCACCAGCTCACGCTCGGCGTAGTCGGCCGGCCACATCTTATCTGGCACGACGATCAGAATGCCTTTGGCAAAAAACATCGGATCGTCGCCCGCCAGTTCTTTCCCGTTCTTCTCAGCGACATTGAAACTGTATTGAATGGCTACGCAGCCGTCCAGGAAGGCCGCAGTCGGATCCCCGTCACCTGCCGACCTGACTTGCTTGGCGCCAAATGGCCGCAGGTTAGCCTTGTCATAGGGGGCTCGCCCGATCAGCACGCCATCCCTCCCCGTCAAGGTCTCGCTCTTGAGCGTGGGCACATGGACGCAATCATCACTGGACGGTACGGCGACCGCGCCGGGAGCGTCGATGTGTCCGGCCGTCACGGTGCGAAACAGATCCTCGGCCCCCAGCTCTTGTCCTTCTCTGCTGTCGAGCCAGGTCTTGGCCTTCTCGCGCGTCTCATCCGCCACCAGCTCGCTGCGCGGATAATGTTGCAGCGCCGAGGCAGGAACGGACGATCTCCTTGCCTCAGCAAAAGCAGCCACCCGATCGAGACCTTGGCCTTGAGCGGCCCGACGAACAGCCGGCATACGCTCGGCCAACGAAGCCTTGATGAAGCCGCAACCGTCATGCGGTCTCAAGGCGATCGGGCCTTCCGGCCCCGTCAGCCTGAAGGGGTGCGCCTCGCCCGTGGGACGGTCCGGCAGCAGTGACAGTTTGAAGGCTCCTTCGAGTGCGTAGTCGTGGGGCCCTAGACCTTTGACCGCCGGGGGCGCGGCAAAGCCTCGACGCTGCGTGTAATAATAGGCTTCCTTGAATGGCGCCCAGTATCGCGACAGCTGCTCGAACGCCGTACCCGGAGCGGTTTCGGCATATGGAATTGCCAGCAGCTTCCCCCCGAGCGCCTGAGCCGCCGTTTCGCCTGGAGCGCGGGCGGCGATCTGGGCGAGGGTCTTTTTCGGCGGTTTTGACTTGCTGCCGCCGAATAGATCCATCCGGTATGGCACACCCTCGACGCTCAATGTCCGTCCCAGCATGAAGGCGCTCGGCTTTCCTGGCAGTTGTACCGCGACCACCTTCACCGCCCCCGAGGTCAGGCGATGGAAAGTGGAATAGCGCGTCTCGGGCTCCGTCGGCAATCGCCGCCCCTGCATGTCCACCACCGGCAACTGCATCAGCCCCGCATCACCCTCCGGCGGTCTCGGCTCGTGATCCATAGCGCGCAATACCTTATGGACATCGAAGACGGCGGCTGGATGTCGAGCTTGGATCAGTGCCGCATTCTGCGCCATGAACTCGTCCAGCGCCTCGACCGGCCCCTCTGCCTCGATCTGCGCGATCAGGTTCCAACTCATGTTTGAAAGGTCGCCTTCGATGAGGCCGCGCGTGCTGGCCAGGATCTCCCTGGTTCCGCGATGCAGCTCATCCCGACGCCGCTTCAAAGTGGAACTTTCGGCATCGACGTAGGGCCTCTTGTAAAGCCCCTCAAGAACAGCACGAGCCTTGAGCACTTGATAAATCGACAAGGCGGGACAGCGGCTCGAATTCGGTCCAGCGATCCGCTCGGCCTCGCTTGCCTTCAGTTGCGCCTTGATCTTGTGCTCCACGACTGGTTGAATGTCGTTCAGCAGGTTCAAAGTCTGCCTGCGGTGCCAGCGCAACGCCCTTTGTGAGCTGCGCGCTAAAGGCACCAGAGCGGCGCAGAGATTGCCCATGGTCTCGAGGTTCTCGGGTGCAAAGCCAGAGGTCCGACGCAATGCCTCGAGCCGATCCAAGCCTGCCCGTGCGAGCAGACCCAAATCGTCATGCAACTGCGCCTTCGCCAGCGCCTTGAAGATATGCACGATGCTTAGCGCATCGGCCTGCTCCAGGCGATCGCTGGCGTAATGAAGATGATGGGCCAGCTGATGCAGCCGATCCCTCAGCAGAGCGGTGTCTGCAATCTCTCCGGCGTCCTGTCCCCGTACGACGCCGCGCCCCAAGATGTTGGCGATGGTGCCGAGCGCGACGGTAGTGAAGGTGCTAAATCTTGGGCCCGCCGCGCCGAACCCGCGCGCGATATCCATGATCGCCCCGTGGCATACCGGTTGTTCGGGCCATTTGCCGAAGCCATGCAGGACAATAGCAAGTTGCTGCGAGGAGAAATCGGACAGCCCCCCGGTGCGGTCGGCGCGACGACGGACTTCAGCAGCAATTGCGACCGAGGCGTCCCCGCATCTCGTCTCGTCAGTCCACTTGCTGAAACCGTTCACCAAATTTGCCAGATCCTGCGGATTGAAAGCAGATAGCTGCTCGGCGCGATCGGCACGGCGAAGCACATCGCCGGCGATTGCGACGGTAGCCTCGCGACAGCCCGCCTCTGCCGGCCACTTGCTGAAGCCATTCACCAGGTTCGAATGCTCCTGAGCAGTAAAATCGGTCAGCTGGGCGCGGCGGCGGCGAACCTCACCGGCAATCGCAACTATGGCATGGCAACAGCCCGTCTCATCCGGCCATTTGCTGAAGCCGTTCACCAGGTTCGCCAGAGACTGCGGGGTACAATAAGATAGCTGGCCAGCGTGGTCAGCGCGGCGCCGGATCTCGCAACCGATCGCAACGGTAGCCCGGCGACACTCTACCTGTTCCGGCCATTTGCTGAAGCAACCTACCAGGTTGGCCAGATCTTGGGGATCAAAGACGGACAGCGCGGCGGCGCGGCGGCGAACCTCGCCGGCGAGAGCGACGGTGGCCGCAGCACAACCCGCCTGCTTTGGCCATTTGCTGAAACCGGTCGCCAAGTGTGCCAGATCCTGCGGGCTGAAAGCAGATAGCTCATCGGCACGGTCCCCGCGATGAAGCATCTCACCAGCGATCGCGACCGTCACGTCACCACAGGCTGCTTCATCTGGCCATTTGCTGAAACCGAGCGCAAGGTTCGCCAACTCGCGCGAATCAAAACCAGGGAGCCGGCGGGCACGGCGGCAAAGAACCTCACCAGCGATCGCGAGCGCGGCCTCGCGGCAGTTCGCCTGATCGGGCCACTTGCTGAACCCGTTCACCAGGTTTGCCAGATGCTGGTGGGCAAAACTGGAAAGTCGGCCGGGGCCGCGGCGAACCAGCTCGCCAGCGATCGCGACCGTGGCGCTACTACAGCTCACTCGGTCCGGCCGTTTGCAGAAGCCGTTCACCAGATTCGCCAGTGCCTGCGGAGTAAAATCGGCCAGCCTATCGGCGCGGCGACGAATCTCACAGGCGACCGCGACCGTGGCTTCGGCACATGACAACTCGGCAGGCCACTTGCTGAAGCCGTTCACCAGGTTCGCCAAGTCCCGCGAATCAAAACCCGAGAGCCGGTTGGCAAGGCGACGGACTTCACCGGCGATCGCGACAGCGGCAAGGCGTGAACTCTCTTGTCCAGGCCACTTGCTAAAGGCGTTCACCAAGTTTGCCAGGTTCTGGTGAGTGAAATTGGCGAGCCGATCCGCTCCAGTGGCGCGGCGACGAATCTCACCCGCGATCTCGAGGGTGGCCGCACCACACCCCCCTGTGTCAGACCACTTGCTGAAGCCGTTCACCAGGTTTGCCAGACCCTGCGGAGTAAAATCAGATAACGCATCGGCGCCGCGGCGAAGAACTTCTTTGGCAATCGCCGCCGTGGCCGCGCCACACCCTGTCCTCTCCGGCCATTTGCTGAAACCGTTCACCAAGTTCGCCAAGTTCTGCGAATCAAGAGCAGAGAGCCGGCTGGGGCCGCGGCGAAGCACCTCACCAGCGATCGCGCCTGTGCCGTCACCGCAGCCTGCAGCTTCCGGCCATTTGCTGAAACCGTTCACCAAATTGGCCAGTTCCTGCGGATGAAAATCACAGAGCCGGTTGGCTAGGCCAGCGCGACGGCCGACCTCGCTGGCGATGGCAACCGTGGCCGTGCCACACCCCGTCTCTTGCGGCCATTTGCTGAAACCGTTCACCAGATTCGCCAAATGCTGTGGCTCAAAACCAGCAAGGCCGTTTGTCCGTTCGGCGCGGCGACGGACCTCACCGGAGACTGCGACCGAGGCAAGGCGTGAGTTTTCCTGTTCCGGCCATTTGCTGAACCCGTTCACCAACAGGGCCAGGCTTTGACTGTCGAGTTCCCGAAGCACTCCGCTTTGCTGGCAACAAAATTCAGCAATGCTGCCCATTCCGTTTTGGCAGGCCGGCACCCGTGGATATCGACTGAACGATAACGCCAAGAGCGCAAGCGCTTTGGGCTCGACATTAATGAGTTCGTGGGCAAACGTAGACAGCTGAGCTGCCATGGCCCGGCAAGCTTCCATGCCTGCCGGGCCTTCCTCGCGGCTCACTGCATTGCAAACTGTGGCATATCCCCATGTTTGCCGGGCGCGGATCTCGTGCTGCCAGTTGGTGACAAATCGAGATTTGAACTGGGCAGCGGCCTGTTGCAGGAATGTTGCAAGTTCCGGCATCTTCAGTTCTTTGCGATAGCGCACCACAGCCATTGAGAATTTGCGGATGTCACCAGCGAAACCAATGTCGTGTAGGGCGCCATTAAGCAGTTCTTGCGAGTTTGCAGCGCGGCCATCCCGCCTAGCTCCATGGTCGATAGGTCGCTCGCCTGATCTAGCAGCCATATCGGGTATGCTTTGTCGATGCGGCGGCAACGCGTCGATGCGAGAGCTTCCGGCCGCTTGATGGCTGCGGCAGGGTTCGCCGCCGGGCTGCCGCCTTGGTCCGTTCCGTTGCGAGATCCCGCCGTGATCGTCCCGCCCGGCTTTATCGTCGATAGGCCGTTCACCCGGTCTGGCAGCCGGTTCGCTCACGCTTTGCTGGCGCGGTGGGCGCGCGGCTGTATATGAAGGTCCGGTTGATCGGTCGCCGCGCCAGGATTCGTCATCAGGATGTAACAAGCCTTCTTCTCGGGCTGGCCCCTCGCCCTCCGGCACCGAGGGGAAACGGCGACGCCGCCCACTGATTTGACCTAGAGCAGCAGCCAAAAGTCGGCGTGAGCCAAGCGAGGGACCGGCAGGGCGATCGCCAGCAGCATTTTCGGCTTGGGGCGCAATGGGAGCGGAAGACGTCGCTTGGTTTTGAGGCCCAGAGTGCATTCGCTGCACGACGGAATTGAACGATTGACTGCCTTCTTCGGGGGCGCGGCCTGACTGCGGGCACGGACCGCTCGATCCCCGCGTGCTGCCGGACTCAGCACCTCCCGTGTGCGATCTTCCAGATCGTCCAATGCCCGTCATATCCAATCTCCAATGCGGGCAATGCGCCCCTATAGTGTCGAGGCTGATCGCTCATCCGTAGGGCGAGCTGCGATGGACCGGGCATCCAGGCGAAGATGGTCTTCACGAAACGGGATTTTGAAAAGTCTGACGCTGGCCATGCCCTCATTAGCCGCTCGAAGCGCATGTGACCGAAGTACCCGCCCCATTGGTCAGCTCAATGCGTGAGACCCCATCGGTTCCGTTCGAGGTCTTGTCGATCGCCCGGATGCGATCGCTTGCACGGCATCGGCGGCCGTCCCCAAAAGTTTCCCTTAATCCGAAGCACACGCAGTAATCGCGGCAGGAGATTTCGCACGCACGTCGGCGGCATGGAAATAACGGGAACCGCAGTCATCAAGCCCTGCGCCAGAGGCGACGATGTCCCTCTGCGCGCCCGCAGGTTCTGGCTTCGCCTTCTCGGCGTGATGACCTTGCGCGCGGGGGTGCTTCGCATTCTTTGGCGGTCATCCCAATCCTACCCGTAGCACCCGACAGACATTGATCTTTCGCAAAATGTTTTCCTGAGACAATGGCAAAGCTTCGACCATCACACATAGCCGTCCTTACCTGACATAAACCTGACCTGCGCTCGGCCAAAATGCTGAAATCGCCAAAAGCGAAGACCACTGGAACTACTGCGGCATCGGGGGCGCGGGCTGCAGCCTGAGAGAACTGGAAATTTGTCTCGACACTGTCCTGGGCAACAGGGCGCGTGTCGTGACCACAAGACGAGCCGCAATGGCCTGATCCGCTCGATGGGAAGTGGGAAGCAGGCGGCGAGAGCTCAATAGACACGGCGACGGTCGAAGCGGCCTGTCAGCGGCCTTCGAGGAGATCATATCTCCCTGTTCATTCCCGCTCAGCCATCCGAGTTCGCAACCAGTTTGAACATCAAACGTCAGATGGCAAATCAGTAGCCCCGCCATTGCCACTCACAGGCCGCGCACTCCAACATCTGTGAAACTACCGGCACTTACAAACGTGCTCGTCAGCCTTCTGACAGCTAAATGAGGGATATACCGAACGTTGAACAACGCAAAGCCTTCGAGCCGTTAGGTTCGATCGGAATGCAAATTCCGCATCCGAGCTTAGCTTAGGTCCAGCTGTGATTTGTCTCATCTATGGAGAGTGATTTGGAGCCCCACAACGGATGGTTTGATACGGACGCTTGGATGCGCGACTACGCTGCTCTGCAGGAACAGCAGCGGGTGCGGCAACAATCGGGAGGCATGCCCGAGGATCAAGCACGTTTTGAACAGCAACTGAGCGAGTTGCAGCTCAGTTCCGCTGGTGCGAGCCCCAACGATACTACTTACCCTGAAGCTGGTATGCCTGACACTCGCCCTGCGAAGTCGCATGGATCATCCCAGCGCGCTGACATAGAGGATCCAATGTGGATGCCTCAGCGGTCCAAGTCACGAAATGGCGGGGCCAGCAGCACGTGCTACACCGGGCCCTCGGGAGCGCCTCCTGCTGTGCGGACGAAGGACGGCAAAGGCCGGCACCTATGGTCAAGTGTTAAGTCAGGTGTCGCCAAAGCCTTTTCGGGGCGTCGTCGCGAGGATTCGTCCGGCATGTCGGCGTCGGATGTAGTTCATTCAGAGCTTCGCATATATTACGCGAAGCGACGGCTCCCGACCGAGCCCTTCGAGACGGACAAAATCCTTGTTTCCAGGTTTTTGAGGGCGTCTCTCGGCAGCACCTTCGTGCAGACTGCCCAGAGGAATGCATCTCATTTGCACCAGTTCAGTGCATGGCTTAACCAGCGCGAGAGGGACCCAATTGCCGACCGGCTGAACGACCATGAGTTGGACAACGATGCACGGGAGTATGCGCAGCAATTTGACTCTACCGGCAGCAAGAAAATCAAAGATCAAGTCATAGAGGCATTGGAAAACATCCGACAAACCAATCTCCCACCAGCTGAGCTCACAGATGACGAGAGGCTTATTGGTGACTTCAGGGAGGCGGCCACATCCGCCGGCCGTTCGAAAGACACCGTTACTTGGTGGGTGGGAAGGCTGCATCAGTTCCGGACATGGCTCTGGTCCAAAGACTTGACGCTGACCAGCTTGCTTGATCTCCCCGAGGAGTTGAATCGACTTGCGACACTCTCTGGCACAAAGCGTATCCATGCGGCGTTGACAGTGCTCCAGGAGTTCCACGCCGCAAAAGTCGAGGAACGCGCCGCGAATTTCAACCCCCACCGCCGACAGCGGTTGGCTGCCCTCCCTGCCGAAGACGATGCGCTTATGACGCGGTTCAAAACGGCAGCCATGCAAGCCGGCGTTCCCAAAAACACGATTGACAGCAGCCTGATACATGCAAAAAAATTCGCCAACTGGCTCCATAAGAACGACAAGGAGCCGTTGGCTTCTCGGTTTCGAGATGAATCGCTGGCGGACGATTTAGACCTGTATAAAGCCGAGGGTAATGACCCTGAGAACCGTCTTCAGTCGACGCTGAATCATCTCCGGAGGCTCATGTCGGAAGGGTGCGGCTTCGAACAGATCGGGCCCGGCCCGCGTCTCATGGGGCGGCACCTCCTGCACCCCTATCCCGCAGACGCCCGTGTCATCGACGCGATGCTGGACGAAGCCATACGTGGACTTGGAGATGCGACTACGGCGCAAAAGCTGCCTTTTCAAGACCGGGCTAGCCGCCTTCGTGCCTTCAGTGACTGGCTCCAAAGGGAAGGTAAGAGCAACATAGTTGACCGGCTTAACGATGCTGACCAGCGACGTGGCTTAAACGCAGATGCCAAGAACTTTAGGAAGGTTTCACCTCGGCTCTATGGAACCGATTTCACGATGCTTCGGCAATACCTGCAACTTGTCGAGGCGAATAGAGCGCTCGGGTTGCGGGGTCCCGAGGAGGCGGATTCGTTTGCCGGGGAAGGCGCCCAGCACGCCAGCTCGTTTCAAGAGTTTCCCTCAGCTCAGAATACTCCGTCCGAGGGAGCTTGGGATTGTCTCAGGACGCAGATGCAGAGCTCCGCGCCCCCGTCTGCAGAGCTTTCCTCAGCTCCGAATACTCCGTTCGAGGGAGCTTGGGATTGGCTCGGCACGCAGATGCAGAGCTCCGCGCGCTCGTTTGCAGAGCCTTCCTCAGCTCCGGTTACCCCGTTCGAGGGAGCTTGGGATTGGCTTACCACGCAGATGCAGTCCTCCGCGCCCTCGTCTGCAAGGTCCCCGTCGTCAGACATCTACCGCGGTCTTTCCCCTCTGGTTGATTTGCCCTCCACCCCGTACGAGTTGCGTGACGATGCTCACTATGCACCGGGGTTTCCGAGCACATCGGCGGATGCTCAGATAGCGGCGTTGAATCAGACAGCCTCGTTCCACGGCCACGGTGGGCTAGAACTCGGCGCCAGGGATTGGCTGAGCGACGAGCATATCGCGGCGGATTACACGCTTCTGATTCAGGAGCTGCAGCGGAACAATCCGGATCTCGCCTCCCGCACGCGGCTCGTGGATCCGCTCATAGCCCACTATCATCTGCGCTTGGGCTCCGACAGCGTGGCGGCGCGCGCCTTCCAGCAGATTGTCTATGATCAGGATGGTAATGACACAGCCGACTTCCTGTTCCTGCCGCTGAACGATGCCAGTGCTTCGGATCCCAATCGCCGCGGCAGCCATTGGTCGCTGCTGCTCGTTGATCGTCGCGAACGGGCAATGCCGGCTGCCTATCACTACGATTCCGCCGTGGGATACAACGACGGGCCTGCAGCACTGCTCGCACAACGGCTGGGCGCTCGTCTGGAGCCTGCCCGCATGACCCAGCAGAGCAACGGCTATGATTGCGGTGTCTTTGTGCTGGACGGGACGCGGGCATTGGTTAGGCGCCTGGCGCAAAGACGACGGCCGGGCGTGCTGCACCTCGACAACCTCGTTGTCGATCGGCTGGCACTGCAAACCCGACTGAGGCGCTGACTGGCTGGCTGGCTGTAGCGACATATGTGGAACGGCCACGCGACAAGCGGTTTTTTAGACATATCACGCAGCGGGACCGGTGCGCCCATATGTGGGGCCTTGATGCGCGGTCGAGCGCCGAGCTTGAGCAGCCTGAGCCGCAGCGTAGCCAACTCGGCGCTGCGCAGATGATGCGTCGTGGGCACCGCCTTCGCGCAGGGTAAGCATCAGCCAGTATACGGCGGCGTGCAGGACAAGACGGACCTGGTTGGCAATCGGTGAGCGGCAGGAGGTACGGTCGGAGGCGAGCTGGCTCTTGTGCATCTTGATCAGGTTTTCGGCCCGGCCGCGGGCGCAGTAGATCACGTCGTAGATGTGCTCGGCGGAGCCTTTGTCGAGATTGGTGACGACGAAGCGGATGTCGAGGCCATCGCGGTTGCCTCGATGCGAGCGCAGGCGCGACGTTTCGTCTTCCAGGATTTCGCCTTGTAGCGGTTTCGGCATAGCCGCGCAGCACCGACTTCCGCTCGAGCGCGCGGCGGGTGCGGATATCGTCGGCGCTCTCGTCGACGAGCCGCTGCAGAACCTTGTTGCCGGGTTGGCCGAAGGGGTAGTCGACGCCGTTGTTCTCGCACCTGGCCATGACGTGCGCCCGGCCATAGTGGCCATCGCCGCGGATCAGGATGCGGGTGGTCGGCCAGCGGGCACGGATGCGGCGCACGAGGCGGCGCAGATAGCCGCGGATCTCCTCGCCCGTCGGGGTCTTGCCGAGGCGCAGGACCATGGCGACCGGGCGACAGGTCGCGGCGTCATATACATGGATCGGCAGAAAGCAACGCCTGTAGTAGTGGGCGTTGAAGAGCGACAGCTGCTGATGGCCGTGAACGACATCAACCGTATCGTCGACCCTATTGTCGTGCATAAGACGGGCTAGGTCGCAGCTTTGCTATCGCGGCGAGGTGGTGCTCCCTGCGCCCAGCCCCTCGGCATCATAACAACCCTGCATAAGGCGGGCTCTCAAGACGACCGCGAAGGAGCGTATGAAGGGCCGACAAGCCATCGTTCACTATCTGAAATTCGTTTGCGCCGCCAATGCCGATGCCTTCATGGCCGTCCTTCAATACATTGCACATGTCAGGCATCGTCATGATCCACCTCAATTTCGGCTAGCGCACGTCAGGGTTTCGTCAGTCGCAGGGAGTATTCCATGCCAGAGCGCGCGATTGTTCAAAAACGACGATCCGCACGCTGGTTGTGGCGAATTACGTCTCGTCGGCGCTGCCGAAGGAGCTTCGCTCGCTCAGGTCGCGGCCGCACTGTGTAATCGGCGCATCATCGGTTGCAAGGGAGACGGCTTATGACAGGAGTTAACCGACGTGCGAATGCGCCAGGCGGATCAGGCCCCCGCTGGTCCCATGCTGGGTCCGATATTGGCGCTGGAAACGATGCCACGGCGTTCAGTTCGGTCATGCAGGGTCTGCACTCTGACAGTCGAGATTCAGGAACCTCCTCCGCTCAAAGGCCGCCTTCGACCAGCGATGCCCGACACCGCCCCTCACATGACCCTTCGGTAGATGCGCGTGACGTTCAGCCTGATGCTCGCTATCTGCCGGATCGCAGCGCGACAAATTGGGAGGAACGTTCATCGCGTTCCGGTACGGAGGGCCACGGTACCGGTCAGTCCAGCAGATTGCGACCAAGTGCCTCGCACAGGCAATCCGCAACAGGCCTGGATCGCTCATCAAAAAGGCGGCGCATGAGTGGTGTCGCCGCCCAGAGCAGTGCACTCTCAGAACAAGAATCTAACGAAGGTCTAGACGCAATTTACTTCGCCCGGGACATCGTTGGATTCTCGTGTGCAGTAGTGGAGTATGACAGGCGGCTGCAGGGAGCGGATGACGGAATCCATGCAGACTTCGTGCAAAAGGCCGCCGCCCAGTTCAGAAGTCAATTTGTCACACGTTTCGAGGAAGATATACGCCGCGGGAAATCATGGGGCTATGCCACAGCATGCAACGCAGTAAGTCGCGAGGCCGGAGGTGAGGAAGGCGTCGACGCCTGCAAGGCGATTGCAGCTCGGGTGTCGCAGCTTAATGATAGGTTGATGTGCGAAGTGGAGCCCAAAGCTCTTTCGCTCTTCGCGGCGTCGTTTGGTCGGCATCCGCAGTCGAGAACGTGCCGCAATGCAACGATCAGAATAGCCCAATTTTGCCGCGATGAAGACAGGGCACTTGGGGGGCTGAATAGTCAAAGTCTGTCGTTGCTGGTGAACGGTTTTAGCAAGTGGCCGCAGCGGCCGGAAACTCGTGGGGGCGCGGAAGCCGTTGCCCGTGAGGTCGGCCGTCGCACCGAGCGACGTTTCCGGCTGTCTGATTTTGCGCAGCAAAACTTGGCGAACCTTGCAAATGGCTTCGGCAAGTGGCCGCAAGCAGGCGATTGCCGCGACGCTATGATTGCGCTCGCCGGGGAGGTCCTTCGCCGCACTCGCAGCGACCCCGGGCTCCCCGCTTTCAATCACCAGGACCTTGCGAACCTTGTAAACGGCTTCGGCAAGTGCCCGGAAGAGGAGGTCATTTGTCAAGCCACCGAAATGATCGCTGGCGAGGTCCTGCGTCGCAGCCGGCACTCCAGGCTCTCTGAATTTACTCACCAAGAGCTGGCAAATCTTGTGAACGGCTTCTCCAAATGGCCGGCGCAGGACTCATTTCGGGGAGCCACAGTCGCGATTGCCGGGGAGATCCTGCGCCGTGACCAGCATTCCCGACTCTCCGATTTCAATCAGCAGGAGCTAGCAAACTTGGTAAACGGCTTCAGCAAGTGGCCACAAGACGTGTCGTCTCGCCAAGCCACGAGCGCGATCGCCGTGGAAGTTCTGCGTCGTGACCGCCGTTCCCGGCTCTCCGATTTCAACCATCAGGATTTGGCAAACTTGGTGAACGGCTTCAGCAAGTGGCCCGAAGACGTATCGTCCCGCCAAGCCATAGTCGCCATCGCCACACAACTTTCCAGCTGCGCCCTTAATGAAGGGCTCGCTGATTTTACTGCGCAGGAGCTGGCGAACCTGGTAAACGGGCTGAGCAAATGCCCCACCAATGCGGGCTGCCACCAAGCCACAGTCGCGATCGCCAGTGAGGTCATTGGCCGCCGCGATCAACTTTCTGATTTTACTCACCAGAACCTAACAAACCTCGTTAACGGTTTCAGCAAGTGGCCGGACATGGCGGATTGTCGCGAAGCAGGGAGCGCAATCGCCGGCGAGATTTTTAGCCGCGTCGACCAGCTCCCTAGTCTTACTCAGCAGGCACTGGCGACTTTGGTGAACGGCTTCAGCAAGTGGCCAGCAGAGGCGGCATCTCAGCAAGTCTCAGTCGGGATCGCCAGCGAGGTCCTTCGCCGGGCACGGGGCGACGCCGGGCTCTCGGACTTTGATTACAAGAACCTGACGAACCTGGTGAACGGCTTGAGCAAGTGGCCGGAGCAGGTGGCATCTCAACAAGTCGTTGCCGCGATCGCCAGTGAGGTTCTGCGCCGCGCCGAACTCTCGGATATTCCCCCCCAGGACCTGGCGAACCTGGTGAATGGCTTCAGCAAGTGGCCCCAAGAAGAATGGTCTCGCCAAGCCACCGGCGCAATCTCCAGCGAGGTCCTCCGCCGCGATCGGCTTTCTGACTTTACTCACCAGAACTTGGCGAACTTGGTGAACGGCTTCAGCAAGTGGCCGGACGGGGAGGGCTGCCGCGCCGCCGCCATTGCAATCGCCGGTGAGGTCTTTCGCCGCGCCGACCAGTTCTATGACTTTGCACCGCAAGCGTTGGCGACAGTGGTGAACGGTTTAAGCAAGTGGCCGCAAGACGCGTCGGCTCGCCAAGCCACAATCGCCATAGCCTCTGAACTGCGTCGCCGAGGCACGCGCCAGCTCGAGCTCTCTGAATTTAATCGCCAGGACATCGTGAACTTGGTGAACGGCTTCAGCAAATGGCCCGAAGAGGCGGATTCTCAGCAAGCCGCAGACGCAATCGCCAACGCACTTTTTTGCCGAGCCGACCGGCTCTCTGATTTTACTCACCAGCAGTTGGCGAACTTGGTGAACGGTTTTAGCAAGTGGCCGAATGGACCGAATTGTCGCGAGATTACGTTCTCAATCGCACGGGAGGTCCATCCCGGCCAGCTCTTTGACTTTGCTCCGCACGAACTAGCGAATCTAGTGAATGGTTTCAGCAAATGGCCGCATGCGGAGGACTGCCGCCAAGCCACGATTGCAACCGCGCATGAGATTCTGCGCCGCGGCGCCTTGCTCGGCGATTTCGCTCACCAGCATTTGGCCAATCTGGTGAACGGTTTCAGCAAATGGCCGGAAGCCCCTACCTGCCGCGACGCGGCGGCCGCTATCGCAGAGGAGGTTCAAGGCCGTCAGCTCTCTGATTTTGTTGCCCAAGGACTGGCGAACCTAGTGAACGGTTTCAGCAAATGGCCCGAACGGACGTCATCTTATCAAGCCACGGTCGCGATCGCCAACGAGGTTCTTCGCCGAGGCACCCGGCACTCTCAATTTACTTCGCAACATTTAGCCAATCTGGTGAACGGTTTTAGCAAGTGGCCGGAAGAGACGAACTGTCGCGACGCGATGATCGCAATAGCATCAGAAGTTCATGGCCGCGCCGTTCGGCTCTCCGATTTCAGTTCGCAGGAGTTGGCGAATCTAGTGAACGGTTTCAGTAAATGGCCAGACCAGGCCGGTTCTGAGCGAGCCACAGTCGCCATTGCCCACACGATCGTTCACCGCGCCGTCCGCCTCTCTGATTTTACTTCGCAGGAACTTGCGAATCTGGTGAACGGTTTCAGCAAATGGCCGGAATCGTCGTACCCTCGCGATGCCACGTTCGCCATCGCGGGCGAGGTTCTCCGCCGCCCCGCCCGGTTCTCTCAATTTACCTCACAACATTTGGCGAATCTGGTGAACGGTTTTAGCAAGTGGCCGGAGTCGCCGGAACCTCGCGAAGCCACGTTTGCGATTGCCGCTGAGGTTCTCCGCCGCGCCGACCTCTCCCATTTTGCCCCGGAGGGACTGTCGAACCTGGTGAACGGTTTCAGCAAGTGGCCAGACGGGGAGGACGGCCGCAGAGCCACAGTCGCGATCGCCAGTGAAGCACGTCAGCGCCAGTTCGCTGATTTCGCTCCGCGGTTAATGGCCATCTTGATGAACGGGTTTAGCAAGTGGCCGGAAGAGGAGACGTGCAGGCAGTCCACAATTGACATCGCGCGCAGCTTAGGTGCTCGGGGACAGCGATTTGGTGTATTCACCACACCTCAGCTTAGCCTGATCGTCAATGCTCTGTCGCGAATGATCGTGAGGGCAGAGGACAGTGGCGAGATAACAGACGCCGTTCTGCCGAAGGATCGGTTGCACAAACTCGCTCACTATCTGAACTATGATAATGAGCGGCTGGCGCAGGCCGGCCCTTTAGACATCACGATCATTTTCAAGGGGCTGGGTAAGGCTCGACTGGTCGACGATCTCGGTTTGCTGGCATCGGCAGGGTTGAATCGGCTCTCGGAATTGCGTCAAGCCCCTGGTTTTGCGACGCAGGTCGATCTGGAAACGATGGGTAACATGTGTGCGGCTCTGCTGCCATTGGCGCGCAGCCCACAGAAGCCGCTGCGCTGGCACCGCAGGCAGGCTCTGACGTTGCTGAACGACCTTCAACCGGTTCTTGAGCAGAAGATTGAAGCGCATCTGAACGCAAGCGATGCCGAGCGGACGCGCGGGCCGCTTGCGAGCCGCTCCCCCGCACTATCGATCTACCAGACGCTCAAGGCGCGTGCGGTGCTGGAGAGACTATTCAGGTCGCCGTATGTCGAGGGTAAGCGGGCCGACTTGCGGGTGCGGCAACAAGAGCTGGAGGGCAAGACCAAGGATATCCTGCACAGGACGCGCGGTCTCATTGAAGGCGACCTTTCCAACATGAGCTGGAACTTGATCGCGCAGATCGAGGCCGACAGTCCGGTGGATGCGTTAGACCTGTTCATAGAACAGGATGCGGCGGCGATCCAGGCGCAGCATCCGGCCTCAGTGTTCGACGTGCTTCAGGTGCTGCAGAGCATGGATCACGAGCCCAGGCCGCCGCAGGGCGATGCAGGACTGATGCGGTTGCCTGTGGTGGACATGCAGGGGCGGCCGTTGCCCGGCGAGCCCGAAACACGCTATTCGATTTTCCATCGCCTGACCTCGGGAAGACTGCCCGTGGTCGCCGTGCAACTGCCAGCGACCCCGAGTGCATTCATGCTGGCGCGGACGCTCACCGTCGATGGCGTGCCATACCGCATGGACCTGTTCGGCGGTAGCAAATTGAAGCCGCCGCGATTGAACGTGTCTCAGGTTGCCGCGCGTGCCCCAGGCGAGCCAACAAAGCCTTCCGGGGGAAAGTTGCTGGCAATCCCTTATGCCGAAACCGCACCCGGCACTGCCTTCGAGCAGCTCTCGCGCGCCTGGGCACCTTTCAAGGAGGCCTATTATTACACTCAGCGCAGGGGCTTTGCGGCGCCTCCGGCGATCAAAGATCTATCTCCTCACGACTACGCGTTGGAAGGCGCCTTCAAATTGGTGCTGCTGCCGGACCGTCCCACGGGCGAGGCGCACCCCTTCAGGCTGACGGGGCCGGAAGGGCCAATCGCGTTGCGACCGCATGACGGCTGCGGTTTCATAAAGGCCTCGCTGGCGAATCTCATGCCGGCCGTTCGTCGTGGCGGCGAGCAGGAAGACGGTCCGGACCGGGTGCTTGCCTATGGTGAGGCAAAGAACACGTCCCTCCCGGTCTCGGCGCTGCAACATTATCCGCGCAGCGAGCAAGTGGCGGATGAGGCGCGCCAAAAGGCTCTGACCTGGCTACGTAGCAAGGAAAGGCCACAGTTGACGTCCGAAGAGCTATTTCGCACGGTTACGGCGGCAAACATCAATGGTCCGGGCGCAATCGCCGTCCCGTCCGCCGACAGCTGCCTGCATGTGCCAACGCTCAAGAGCCAGACCTTGAGCAGTGGCGGCACGCTAATCGGGCGATCCCCTTATGACAAGCCGAACCTGAGGCCGTTCGCCGCTGAGCAAGTCAAGTCGGCGGTCGATGGAGATCCGACCGCCGTGTTTCTCGATAACTGCACGGCCATCCAATACAGCTTCAATGTCGCGCATAAGTCTGGCGAGGAACTAGCGGCCGACGATCCGACTTTGTTTGCGAAAGGCGTTCTGATCGTGGTGCCGGATGAGATGTGGCCCGCCGACTATTCCGACCGAGGGCTTGTGATGTCTTCCGAGGACGTCAAGTGCCATTCGAATTGGACCACGGGCAAGGACCGCGCGAAGGTGGACACGCCGGTCGACTGCGTCGGCATCCTCCAGGCGACGGAGGTGTTTGCCCCGGGCTCGGTGGTTGCCGTGCCGCCCAGCGAACAGAAAAAGCTTGACGGAGATTTCGACGGGGATAGCGTCATCATTATCGGCGATCGGCCGCTGCTTTACGAGCATGTGAGGCAATTCGATAAAGAGGAGCAGGCGCGCGGGCTTGGCTCGCTCAAGCCGCCAAAGTCCCATACTCCGGCGATTGACAACGGTCACTACAAGTTCGGTCGCGCCAGCCAGATCCTCGCTGCCACGCGGAACGTTCTGGAAATCTACACCGGCTTGCAGCGAGGCTTTCTGGCTCAATCCCACGAAGCGCGACAGTGGTTTGCCGAGCGTGCCATCTTCGGAACGTACGAAGGCATTCACCCACAGCTCAAGCGAAATATTCGAAGCCTGCTGGAGCAGGAGCGGGTCAGCGCTCTGAGCTTTCTGGACGCGCGCGAGATAGCGCGGCGTGAGATCGTACTTGCCAACCATCCGGTCGCGCGCGAGATGGCCGAATTGCTCCTCGCCGAGCTCGAGGCTTGGGCCGGGAGGCTGGAGGAGCAAGCCCTGCCCGAAACGGACACGAGCATGAGCGAGGCTCCTGTCGCAGTAAGCCAACCGCTTTCCGCGCTATTTCCGGAACTGGCGGAGAGCTACTCGGTAACGACCCAGCCACGCGAGCGCGTCCAGCTTCTGGTGGACCGTTACCCTGCACGCATCGATCCGCGACCCGATGGTTATAACCCACACGATCTCGTGCAAAGTACAAACAATCTCCTCAGCCTGGGTATCAAAGTCGGAACTGACGCCTATAAATCCGACACTGGCGCCCACACATTTATGTTCAAGAGCGGGTACCTTCAGCGCCTGCTGCAACAGATCCCGGGCCTAGCCACCGTACCATATGTAAAGAGCACGGCGGCGGCTCTCCACCACGGAAGCTTTGATTCCGATGCAGCCTTGAAGGAGCTGAAGGACAACCCCACTCTGGCGGCTTCCATCATGGAATCCTCGATTAAGTTCGCTGCGGAGCAAGGCCTTCTGTCCAGGCCCTCCAACCTCCGGCTCGCCGTCGGAGATAGCGACATGACCATAACGCTGAACCGCGAGGAGGCGTTGGAGCGCGCCAAAATCGAGTCGTCGCGTGCCAGAGAGGTGGAAGAGAACATCACTGCAGCGGCGCTCGGAGTTGCCGCGAGTCTCAGGAAAGCCGGCATCCAAGTGAATATGCCTCATCTTGAGCACAGGCTGAGGTCGGACGCCTCCATGACAGACCAGCTCTTCGGCGTGCAGGTCCCCGTCGAAGCCGGCGCCCAGCTGATCGGCAACGCTGTACGTCATCTTTACGAACTCCCCGACAAGGAATTTACGCCCGCCTTCAAGAAGGCCATTCTAGCCTTCGAAGAGCGAGGCTATTCGGAGGTCAGCACAATCAACTGGTTCAAGACGCGATCTCCAACCTTTGTCGGCATCAAGACTGTTCTCGCCACGCCTGAGGGCTACCGCTTTGAAGTAGAGTTCCACACGGCCGACAGCTACAAGGCCAAGATCGACAATCATGACACGTACAAGGAGCTGCAGAAACTGCAGGAGCTCCAGCGAGGCAGCCGAGAGTCCCTGGATCCCTCGATAGCCGAGCCACTCTTGGAGCGTGTGCGAAACGCTTGCAACAAGGTTGTCATCCCTGACGGAGCCATAGGGATCCCGCACTGGGAACCCGACGCGGATAGTTCAGTCGGTGCCAGTCTAATTCGTCGATTGAAAGTGGAGCCGCCTAAGCACACGACGGCGCGGTCCGCGATCGGACAAGAAATTCTTGGCGCTCTGGGCTCGCGACCGATCGTGCTTGTCGGCATGAAGGGCGCTGGGAAATCCAGTTTTGGCCGGGTGCTCGCCAGACGACTGGGGCTGAAATTCGTCGATGCGGATAAGGAGATCGAGGCTAAGACTGGCAAGTCCATAGCTAAGATCTTCGCTGAGGATGGGGAGGTGCATTTCAGAGATCTTGAGATGAAAGAGATAAAGAAGTCGCTCGAACAAGGGCCGAAGGTGCTCGCAACCGGCGATGAAACGTTCATGTTCGAGGAAATTCGGCATCTTGTCAGTGCGAAGGCGGTCTCAATCTGGCTCAATACCCACGAGAACGTGATCAGGCGCAATCAGAGGCACGAGCGTCTCAAGACTAAAACCGACGATCAAGACCAGTCCGTCACAGATCTGATGCGCGTGCGTAATCCTGTCTATCAACTTGCCGATCTCACGATTGCCCCGCAGCACCAGCGAGATCTTAAGAGTGCGGATGCTTGCCTGAGCGCGTTGCACGCCCACCTATGCGGCGAGGGCAGGGAAGCCTAAACTTGTGTCGTGCCATGGGTAAGGACGGTGATGGCGTAGGTCAGCATGCGCCCCCCCCGCGTCGACACCCTGGTCGGTATAAGGGTTTTTCGGATAGTTTGAACGTACAGAACTGTAGATGTGGCGAAGGCAGCGCGGTGCGGCGCCCGTCAGCGGCACAGTTAAAAGTTGCGCAGTTGTGGACCGGACATCGGTCAATGGAACCAGGTGCCGTTCGAGAGTTGGGCGTCCAGAACGTCGAGTTCTTAGCAGGAGACGGATGCGCCTTTCCAGCACCAGGCATCAATACAGTCTACGCCCGCTTGCGGCTCGCTACAATCAGCCGGCGCTGTGGCCGAGCAGGCCGACAATCTCCCCGCCCCTTCTCGTCCGACGCGCGTATGGATCAGGGTCGTGTCCCACCAGGTGGTGTAGCTGAGGGTTATGAAGCCGCTCGCGAGCGCGCCGTTAGTAGCGCTGTAGCGAGTGAGCGGCCTGTCGGTGGTCATCGGCGCTTTCCGGTAGGGTTTGGTTGTTGACGCCAACCCATTTCGGAAGGACCACCGATGACCGACGACATGATGAACCTACGCACGCTCGTGGAGAAGACCCCGGATGCCGATCTGCTGCGCGAGATGATCGGCTTTGCCGCCGAACGGCTGATGGAGTTGGAGGTGGGCGCGGCCACCGGCGCCGGCTATGGCGAGAAGACCCCGCTGCGGCTCGCCCAGCGCAACGGCTATCGCGAGCGGGATTGGGAGACGCGAGCGGGAACCGTCGAACTTCGCATTCCCAAGCTCAGGAAGGGAACCTACTTCCCGGGCTTCCTCGAACCGCGCCGCATGGCCGAGAAGGCGCTGACCGCCGTCATCCAGGAAGCCTATGTGCAGGGCATCTCGACGCGCTCGGTCGACGACCTGGTCAAGGCGATGGGCATGAGCGGCATCTCCAAGAGCCAGGTCTCGCGGCTGTGCGAGGAGATCGACGGCAAGGTGAAAGCCTTCCTCGAGCGGCCGATCGAGGGCGATTGGCCATACCTGTGGATCGATGCCACTTACCTGAAGGTGCGCCGCGGTGGGCGCATCGTATCGGTCGCCGTCATCATCGCCGTCGGCGTCAACGCAGACGGCCGGCGCGAGGTGCTTGACATGGAGATCGGCGCCTCGGAGGCCGAGCCGATCTGGACCGAGTTCCTGCGCAAGCTGACACGTCGCGGCCTGCGCGGCGTCAAGCTCGTCGTCTCAGACGCACATGAAGGCCTCAAGGCGGCCGTCACCAAGGTGCTGTGCGCCACTTGGCAGCGCTGCCGCGTGGGGCTGTTGAGAAAGTCGACTTCCCCATGCATGGTGCGAGATAACGAGTTCCTTGCCGTGAGAACTTCGGGATTCCGTCTCAGGGGTCCTCGATCGGCGCCATATTGAGCGTCAGCAGCACCAACCCGAGCAAATGGGCCAACAAAGCGGCCGCCAGCCGTTTGAGGTTCACCGCCGCGGCCGTGAGGTAGGCCTGGATCGTCATGTTGGTTAGGCCCCGCCGAACCGCCCGGGCAAGGCCATGCCAGTTCTTCGCTTCGCCATGGTAGCCTTCCGAGCGCCACCGATGGCGTTGATAGAGCTGTTTATCCTCTTCCGACCATCGCTCGCGACGTCTGCGAGCTCTCAGCAATGCCGGATAGTCATTCCCCACAACAACCGCCTTGTTGGCGCGCCCTTTGGATAGGCAGATGGAGGCAAGGTCGCAGCCTGCGCAATCTCTGGCGCGCGAGTAAAAGAAGCGCCCATACTTCAAGGGCCGCTTGGGGTGCAGGACCTTGCCTCGAAGGCACTTCAGGATGTCGTGCTTGGCATCGTAGCGGAAACGACGCAGCGGAACGGGGCTGCGGATCGGCTCCGCCTTGGCGGGGATCAACGCATCAATGTCGCGGTTCTCAAAAGCGGCGAACACCTTCGCGTAGGCATAGCCGGCATCGGCAGTGACGGTTCGCACGGCCAAGCCCGTCGTCCTCTCAGCGGCATCGATCCGCTCCACAATCATCTGCCCCTCGTTGATCTCGCCGGTAGTCACCACTACATCGAGAACCACGCCGCGCAGATCATCGACAACAGCATGCTGCTTGTAGGCCGGCTCAAGCCGGCGATTGCGGGCGTTTGTCGCCATGGTGGCATCCGGGTCGGTGACGCAGACCTTCTTGAACTTGCCGGTTTTGCGGCTCTTCCTCGCCTCCGCATCCTCGTTCGCCGCACTCACCGCCTCCATGTGACGAACCGCTAGGCTGTCCCAGCTCACGTCGGCCCGGATCAGCGAAGCATCGACATGGACGATCTCGCCCTTGGCGATCTTGGCGGCGATACAGGCCTGCACCGTGCGCTGAAAGATTCGACGAAACCGTTCTTCGCCCCAGCGCTGGCGGATGCGTGTCAGGGAAGAATGGTCGGGAAGTGCTTCATGCAGACCATAGCCTACGAACCACCGGATCGCGATGTTGACCTGGGCTTCGCGCATCAGCCGGCGGTCGTGGACGATCCCAAGCAGGAAACCCGCAAGCATTAGACGGACCGCAACCTCAGGATCTATTCCCGGGCGGCCGTTGTCGTCGCAATAGAGATCCGCGACCTCGCCGCGCAGCCACGACAGATCAAGCACACGATCGACCTTGGCCAGAATATGATCATCAGGGATGAGCTGTCGCAGCGAGCCGGTCATGAACAGTTCGAGTTGATCTCGTTCTTTCCGACCCAGCATCGCGAATCCTCCACCGAATCAACGATTGATCAATTGAATCAGTGGGGAAGGACTTTCTCAACAGCCCCCGCGTCCACTTCATGAGGAACGTGCTGGCGCACGCCGGCAAGAGCGGCCGCAGGGTCGTCTCGGCCTTCATCGCCACCGCCTTCGCTCAGGAAACGCCCGAGGCCGCGAGCACCCAATGGCGCGCCGTGGCTGATCAGATCCGGCCCAAGGTCCCTAAGCTGGCGACAATCATGGATGACGCCGAGCCCGACGTGCTGGCCTATATGACCTTCCCGAAGGAACATCGCGCCAAGCTCCACTCGACGAATCCGATCGAGCGTCTCAACGGCGAGATCAAGCGACGCACCGAGGTCGTCGGAATCTTCCCGAACGACGATGCCATCGTGCGCCTCGTCGGGGCGCTGCTGCTCGAACAGAATGATGAGTGGGCCGTCCAGCGAGCCCGCTATATGACCCTTGAGACGATCAGCCAGATGAGCGATGATCCCCTCATCAGCCTGCCAGCCGTGGCGCGCTGATCAGCCCGGCCCATGCCGGAGAGCACGGCGACCAATGCCGCCAGCTACACCACGCAGCGGGACATGATCTGGATCAGCTACCGTCGGCAGTCGGTCGGTGAACGTTCGTCGTGCGCATTGCCCATGTGCACATCGCTAGCGGCTCAGCAGGAGTTTCACTGTCACCGACTAGGCGGGGCAAGATGACTTGTGACGGCGGACCGAGCGCGTTGAGCAGAAACGGGAGTCCCGATGTCGCGAACATTGCGATAATTCTCTAAAAATGTGAGGCCGGCCCGACACACAGACGATTCCGGTTTGCTCATGGTCCATAGCGGCAAAGTAGGCTGCGCAATCACGGAGAAACCGATTTTGTCTACGCATCTAGACTAAGCCGGCGGCATGGAGTGCTCTCGCGACGGGCTCAAAATACTGCATTGGAACAGGTTTCCCTAGCTTTGTCGTCTGGATGAGCTGACGCGCCAGGCCATCATCGTCGACAATACTTAGACGTAGAGCTTGCGCCGCTTCGAAGATAGGTGAAACAGCCTCGCCCTCGCCGCGGCAAACCAAGACCGGCACCCCAGTCTCGCCCCTCACGTAGCGCAGACCGACCAATATCGCCCGCCCTCTCAAGATCAATGTGGCGGACTTCACGCCAAGCGGAGGTTCGCCAGCCATCTCTTGACGTAGGCGACGTTGTTCACGCTTCAACTCTGGCGTACCTTCTTGTTCCTTCCTTTCGCGCTTGACCTCGGTCTCAGTCATGCGCATGTCGCGCAAAAACAACCAGCGCTGGAGCAGGAGATCGATCAAGCCGCCGACCAGAAGTGCACCACCACCAATCCCGACCAGCAGTTTCACCTCCGTAAAGACGAAGCCGAGGCACGAAATGCCGCAGACCGGCAGATAGATCATCGTTTTCCACATGCCCAGAATAGCAAAAAGAAAGATAGCGCCGAGGACTAATAGCTTCACCAGCGCCTTGCCAAGGTCGGTTAAGGAGCGCACCGTCACGATGCGCTTAAACCCTTGAAAAGGATTGATTTTTTCAAGCTTTGGCGCCATCGGCTCAAACGAGAAGAGTAGTCCACCGTTAGAGATGAATGCGGCCGAGACCGCCGCGGCGGCTACAGTTCCAAGCAGCGGGCCGACGGTCGTCACGGTGAGTTCGGTCAAGAGAATTAGCGCTTGCCCGACAGCAATATTGAAAGGCAGATTCTGGAGCTTGTCGGTCAACAAAACCGCTTCGATGCATTTGTCTTCGATCGCGCTAGCTCTTAACCATAGATAGCCGAGACCGGCGCATGTGCCGACGGCGCGGACGAAATCGGTGTTGCGTGCAATCTGCCCCTTCTTGCGAGCTTCGCTTAGCTTCTTGTGAGTGCCCGGGTGTTTCTTCTCTTCGCTCGTGCTCATTTCAGCATCTTTTCGAACGTCTCGAGCCCGCGGTTAGCCTGTGCGATATCTGACGCCATGGCGTCGATGAGATACGCAGTGTAGGTGACCATGATGATCGGAAAGCCGATATTTTTGATCGTCGGGGAAAGACGGTTCGATTTGAGTTGCGGGGCAAAGCGGGCAAGGATCAATACCGAAATGTCAACTAGTAACAGAAAGGCCACGACAGGTCCGGCGACTAGTAAACTCGTCACCATAATCCGGTCGAGAAGTGCGATTAATTCCATTGCCCCTTGTGAGGTCAGGGCGGGATGAAATTGATATACGGGCCAGATTGAGTAGCTGCCATAAAGGGCGCTGATCATGATCTGCAGGCCGTCCGATGCGACGAAGATCGTGATTGCTGTGATTCCGAGAAAAAGTCCCATCGCGGATGCCTGAGTGTTCGTCGCAGGGTCTACCGGACCGACTTGGCTGGTGATGCCGCGCTGGGTGTCGACAAGCTCACCGGCCGCCTGGAGGCTCCATATCGGGATTCCGAGTGGAATCCCAAGTAGCAGGCCGACAAAGATCTCCTTCAAACCGAGCAGTGTCACTTGGATGAAACGGGTATCAGCATCGAGCAGCTGTAATCCGTCTCTGATGGGTGCCAAGCACGGTAGCCCGAACGCGACCGCAAGGCATGTTCTGATTAGCCCGCCAAGTTGAGACCGCGTAAATACAGGCAGGACCAGCATAATGCCGACAGGGCGAGCCGCAGCAAGACCGGCGGCGATGATGAGTTCGATGGCCGCATGGATGATCATTTGGGCATCGGCGGGTGACGAACCAGACATAATGAAGGCTAGTGACTCGGTATAATCGCGGGAAACTGTGAGAACACGTAATCGGCTTGCTCGATGAGCGGAGCGGTTAGCACAGGAGCAAACAGAGCAAGGATCGCAACAACGACCAATAGTTTCACTGTCAGGTGCAAGGTTTCATCCTGAATCTGTGTTGCCGCCTGGATAATACCGATGCCAAGGCCGACAATCACAGCGGCAATAAGTGGCGGCAGAACCCAAATCATGAAAACGATTAAGGTTTGGCTTATTTGGGCTACAATGCTGGCCTCATCCATGGTCAACCTCCCGGCGTTGTATAACTCAACACAAGCCCTTGCGTTAGTCGGGACCAACCATCGATAGTAACAAATATAAATAGTTTGAAAGGGACAGCTATCATTGTTGGGGAGACCATTGACATGCCCATCGCCATCAAAATCGTCGTTACGATGAGGTCGATGCATATAAACGGAAGATAAAGAAGAAAGCCAATTTCGAAAGCACGCTTGAGTTCTGAAATTAGAAAGGACGGTACGAGAATGGCGAAATCATCAGGTGTCGTCCTGGCGCGCATTTCCTCAGGCCAGACTTGCTTGGTCGAAGATAGGAAAAATCGGCGCTGCTCTTCGCTTGTGAACTTCTTTAGATAGTCACGCAAAGGCTCTCGTGCCTCTTCACCAGCGGCAACCCAGTCATCGAAGGATTGATAGTGGAGCTTCGGGTCCGTGACGCGCGCATAGGTCTGCTCGATAACAGGCGCGCTAACGAAAACGGTGAGAATTAATGCCGTCGCGTAAAGAACTATATTCGGGGGTATCGTCTGCGTCCCGAGAGCGTTGCGGACGAGGAATAGAACCACTGATATCTTTATAAAGGCCGTGGTTGTGACGACTGTGAGCAGCAGCAGACCCAGTCCAGCCGTAACCGCAAGAAGCGCCGGGATCCCTAGTTGAATCTCACTCATTGCAAGCCAACCTGCCACGTAGCCTGATGCCAAGCTCGTCGCCGATGCGCACGATGTCGCCACGGCCGATACGCCGGCCGTTGGCAACTATATCGATCGGACCGTCGACCGGCCGATTGAGTTCGAAGACATGCCCTTCGCCTGCATTCCTCAGTTCCCCCAGCGGCATCAGCCAGCGGCCGCATTCAAAAACCAGAGTGATTTCGATATCGTCGAGCTCGGCATCCGATGGCCCTTGCTGCAATTCCGGTTCTGTCATGATGTGCGCATACTCCAAAGGGCATGGTTGCGGGCGGAAAGGCCCCCGCAGGATCAGGCTGTCGTCCGCAACATCTGCCACGGCCCAGAGCCGGCCCGCAGAGAGGATGACCTGATCGCGGTGGAACGGTAATACGTCTGGTATCAAAGCATCACCGGCAGAAGTTTTGCGAATAAGCGCCGCCGGAACGCAAAGCGAGCCGATCTTTCCTGCAACCAGGATCGGGAGCTCAGCGGGTAATTCGCAGGGTTGTCGCGGCAGCTGTCGAATCAGATCCCCCAGGGCGTGGAACGCGAACGGCACCGGGCCATCGAGAGGCGAGAATAAGCACAGACGAGCTTTGCCGTTAATCGGGCCGCAGGCGACGTCGTATTCGAGATAGGGAGGTGGCATGGTGGTTTCGCGCAGCTGAGCCAGTTGCACGTCCTGCCCCGTCTGAGCCTCGAGCCGAGCGATAAGCGGCTCAAGTGCGAGTTCGAGAACGAGTGAACCGGTTGGCTCGGAAGGTAGGCCAATGCCGCTCTGCACGGTCGAGATGAGCCTCTCTATCAGTGCGCGGGAGATCGACAAGACGATCGTCTCATCTCCGAGCCGCCAAATGCACTCGAGCATTGGGATGGGAAGCGATTCCGGCTGCCAGACAAGCCGTCCCATTCGCACCGATAGCGGCTCGTCGCCGAGCCGGCACTGAAAAGGCGTGCGGGGGTGTGCGCACTCGTTGAGCCACGAAACGACGTCGTGGGACAGACTTAGCTTTGGCTTCAGGGAATCGTGCGTGCTCAATGTGTTTTCGGCCCTACAAGACGGCACCATTGCGACACGACAAGAATACTAGTGGTCATCAGATTGACTTGCCCGCCACCTCGGTGAGCGAGACACTCGCGTACCGAAGCAGGATCTCATCGTCGGCCTCCGTCTCGGCTGCGGTCTGAGAGCGGATATCGACGCCGCGCCGGACGTCGTCCTCGATTTGTTGCCACTTGTTCCTTGCCGCCGAACAGCTGATCCAGAGCGACCTTGCCTCAGACGCCGCTGTCTCGGCCTGTTCTTGAGCGATGCAGGCGTTATCAAGCGTCTTTCGCCTCAAGGCGACCTCAGCCTCAAGCCGCTCTATGTGGAGGTGGCCTTGATCGAGCGCCTGGATGGACAAGGCATCAAGCGTTGCAAACCGTTGGTAAAGCCCCATCTCCGCCCTTGCGCAGTGTTGCTGTGCGATTGCAAGCTCGCGGGAAGCATGCTGTGCGGCCTCGGCCGCTAAGTGGGCCTTGGCTTCCTTTTTGGACAGCTCACGAAAGGCGCTACGTTCTCGCATATCCTTCAAACGCCGCAAGCTCGTAGCGTGGAAACAATTCATTCGGTCAGCTGCAACATCCATGCGACGGTTTCCTCAAAGTCGCTCGCCTCGTCTTGTCCCTGGCGCAAAAATTCCTGCAGGTCGCCGATCGAATCGATAGCCCTGTCGGTAAGCGGATCGTTGCCTTGCTTGTACTCGCCGACCTTGACCAAAAACTCGGACTCGGCGTAGCGCGAGAGGAGATCACGGAACGTAGATGCCGCCTCGCGATGTGCCATAGGCACGACCGCATCCATTACGCGGCTGCGACTTTGGAGCACATCGATCGCGGGGAAATGGGATCGCGCAGCGATGGTGCGTGAGAGGACGACATGGCCATCGAGAATGCCGCGCGATTCTTCTGCGATGGGATCCCCCATGCCGTCACCTTCGACAAGCACTGTATAGAAGGCCGTAATTGAGCCACGCTCACCCATGCCCGCGCGCTCCAGCAGGCCTGGCAGCATGGCAAACACGGAAGGCGGAAAGCCTCGCCGGGTCGGCGGCTCGCCCGCAGCAAGTCCGATTTCGCGCATGGCCCGGCAAAAGCGCGTCAAGGAATCCATCATTAGAACGACGCGTTGCCCTTGTTCACGAAAATGTTCGGCAAGCGCGCTTGCCATGTGAGCACATTGCGCCCGCTCCATGGCCGAGCGGTCGGATGTTTCGACCACAACGATCGTACGACGAAGAGCCGCTTCCCCAAGGTGTCGCTCAACGAATTCGCGCACTTCGCGCCCGCGCTCGCCAATGAGGGCAATTATGTTAACATCGGCCGCCGCGCCCTTTATGATCTGCGATAGTAATGTTGACTTGCCGCAACCAGGCTCTCCATAGATCCCAATCCGCTGGCCTTCGCCGCACGTCAGGAGACCATCCAAGGCGCGGATGCCAAGTGGGAATGGTCGCTCGATCATGCGCCTTGTCATGGGATTGGGCGCCTTGCCCCGAAGCGGGCGCGTTTGGTCGGCTTTGAGAGCGCCTTTGCCGTCGAGGGGACGGCCAAAGCTGTCGATCACGCGGCCAAGCAAATCGGGGCCGACCGGCACTTCATGCATTCGACCGCTAGCGACCACTTCTGCGCGACTGGACAGGCCCACCATGTCACCGATCGGGGTGAGCAGCACGCCATCTTGAAGGAAACCGATCACCTCGGCTTCGAGAGAACGTCCGGTGCGCGGATCCTGCAGCAGACAAAGTTCCCCAATTCGAGCATCCGGCAACACGGCATGGAGAACAGTACCGACGGCCCTAGTTAGGCGTCCGCGCACGACACGGGTGTCGATATGCTTTGCCGTCGCTCTCACAGACGAGAGCGCCGCATCCAGTGTCCTGTCTACAGCTGGACTGTTGTGTTGTGGTAGCAGTTTGGTCACAGCTCGCCTTGTTTAGCACTGCAATCCAAAGCCGAGGCGCAGCGCCCGGAATTGCGCATCAAGTCCAAGATCGACATTGCCATAGTCGCTCCACAGCACGCATTGCTGCGGCGACAGCGCCGGATCCGGATCAACTCGAACTTTCGGCCGGCCTTCCCGTCCGTCGTATGTAGCGAACTCGCCTGCGACGGCATCGACTTGCGTCGGACACACCTTAAGGCGGACTTCCGCACCGCCTGTCCGGTCGATCGCGTGACGAACGGCGCTCACCAACAGCTCACCAGGGTCGAAAGCGCCCAGCAGGTCGCTTACGATCTCCATGACGAGTTGTGGCAATTGCTGCTCCAGGGCTGTCCTTTGGCGTGCCGCTTCAGAGACCGACTGCGCGATCAGCCGCGCCATTTCCTCAGCGCCACGATTCATCCCCTCACTACGTCCGCGCTCCCGTTCCCGCTGATATGCTATGCGCGCCCAGTTGCGAACCCGCAGCAGATACCGTTCCGCCGCCGCGCGCGCCTCAAAGGCACTGTGCCAGATTTCGAGCTCACTGGCCGGGACCAGCGGCCCGACGGGGCGCATCCGCGGAGCGACCGGAGCTTCGATATCGTCGAGCGTCATATCGCAGGGACCTCAGTCGTCAGATGAGCCAGCACAAGCGAAAACAATTGGTCTGCCGCATGGCGGTATTCGGTCGCAGGATTCTCGGCCGCGGTCCCGACGGGCAAGCGTAGGAACACCCTGTGGCGGTCGAGCAAAGAATGCCCATCGAGCCAAACCCCAAGACAGGCTAATCCATCGTGTTCAATCTGTCGGGCGAGTTTTTGCGGATCCGCGATCAAGCTGGTTGAGATCGCCTGCGCCTGGTGTCGGATACCAAACGTATGCGCTTCAGCGCCGATACGTTCGATCAGAACGGTAACTTCAGGCTTGGAAACCAGCTTCAGCAGCGAACGGGCATGCCAGATACTACCGGCAAACACAGCAGCTTGGCGCGGATCATGCCCGTGCAGAAGGTCCGACCCCCAGACGCTGCCATTCAGGTCCATTCCATCGTCGAGGAGCAATTTTGCCAGTCTTGGCTGCAGTCTTTGGTTGTTCTGCAGCCGCACCAACGTCGCAGCCGACAAAGCTGGGTCAAGGCGTGCAGCAAGGCGGGTCGGATGGGTTGAAGCGGCAAGCTCGCCCAAGACCGTAAAAGGCAATTTGAACGAGTCATTGCGTTTGAGGGTCTGCATCCGTATTGGCATTCGGAATACCTCCTATGCGGCATCGCCGATGGTGTTTTTTCGAGCGGCCCCGATCGCTGAAACACCCGAGCGCCCCTCGAGCCTTGCTCGTTGCGATGGCTGCCTCCGCCTATAGACAAGAGAACTGGCCAAGTAGGACAGCACCGCGAATACTGCCACGGCGAGCCCCACAATGACCGCCAGAAGTGGCACCGGAATTGATTTAGCTGCTTGGGTCGAGGCAGGCCGTTGCTCGACTGCCGGCCGTTCCGCCGGCACGAATACGACCTCTACCTTGTCGTACGACAAGCCTTGGATGCTGTTTGCAACGAGCATCTTTATCTGCGGCAGCAAAGCCGAGACATTTATGTTGGCATCGTGCCGGACGAATACCGAGGCCGAGGATGGTGTGGCGCGCTCCCGCAACAGGTCGTTGTCAGGCAAAACAACATGGACACGTGCTGAGAAAACGCCGTCGATTTCGCTAATGGTATGCGACAATTCTTCGTTCAACGCATAGACGTAACGGGCGCGCTCCTCGGTCGGCGAGGCAATGAGGCCTGATCCTTGGAAAATTTCGCCGAGATTCTTGAACACTTGACGCGGCAGCCCCTTCGCATTCAACAGGTTGATTGAGAAGGCAACCTGCTCATTTTCGACCTGGAGCGTGCTGGTCCCATCCTTGGCGGCGACGCGGACCGCATCCACGCCGTTGTCAAGCAAAATCGCGAGCATCTCATTGGCATCGCGTTCCTGCAATTTTGTGTAGAGATCGTCCTTGCAACCACTCAGAATCAAGAGTAGCGGCAAAACACAAGGACACGATCGCCGACCAGGCGGGCGGCGATCAATGCCTTCGCCGTGCGGTGACGCGATCATGCGCCTCGTTCATCCTTGTTTTATTAACGTGTTCACGGATGATGTAGCTCCGCTGATACTCTTGGTGACAAGGGAAACCTCAGTAACGGCACTGTATACTTCCCGCAGACCAGCAATCATCGCTTCGTAATTCTCCCTTCCTGGCGGAGCGCCTGACATGCGCATTCCCGACCCTGCTTGGGAAGGAAACTGCTCCGCCGGCCCGGGTAGGACGTCCTTCACAAGGGGTACCTCTTGGTCGGGCGTGGCAGGTGCCACGGCATTGTCCCTGTACAGCGATGAAAGGGTCTGGAGCACGCGGTCGCCCAACGGGCTCGTTTCGCTTGTCGCGCGCGAAACCTCCAGGACTGGAGCAACAGGCCCCGCCCCCGCCGTCGCCGACGGGCCATCGTTCTTAATCGAGGCGGCTGCCTCTACAAGTGCGCACTCAAACTGGGCATGCTCGCCGCACGCCGACGTTGCCCCCACCCTAGACAGGTTGTCGGCAAAATTGGCAGAGATGGACGTAACACCAATTGTCATGCAAAGACTCAGTTGTTCTGTTTGAGTGTGATGAGTTGATCGTTCATCACCTGCTATCGAGCTGCTGTCCTAGGGACGCCAACTGACCACAAGCTGACGAACTGGCCACGAAGCGTCATTTAAAGGCCACGTTCGGCGTTCAGGTCAGCACGAATTTCAGTTTTCGATTTGGGACAAGATGCCGGAAAATACACTCCAATCCACCATTCTGCACATTGGGATCAGAGTTCTCTTTCTCGTAATCCTTCTCTCCACCGGCATTGATACAACGCTGGCGGCCCCTCTGTCGCTGCCGTCGACGCCTTATAGGTATACAGTTCTGGATCAGGACCTGCCTGCCGCTTTGCGAGAATTCGGCAACAACCTCAATGTCGACCTCGACGTCAGCTCCGAGGTAAAGGGGCGCATCCGCGGGCGTATGCCGAGTATGTCGCCGCGCGCGTTTCTGGATCGCTTGACCGAGCTCTACGATCTCCAATGGTACTATGATGGGCTTGTGCTCCACGTATCTGCTGCGAAAGAAGCGCAGACTCGTATGCTGGTTTTGACTTCAGTCCGCTTCGAGGTGTTCAAGGCGGCCCTTGATGAGCTTGGAATTTCCGACGAGCGCTACGTCGTGAGACCGGCACCGGGAAAGGGCCTGGTCATGGTTTCCGGCCCACCCCGCTTCATTGTGCTTGTGGAGCAGACGTACAACGGTCTCGTAGCGGAGGCACAGGCGCGACCTCACGACACCGGGACGCCCCCAAAGGAGACGGAACTGATGTTGTTTCGTGGCTCCTCGGCCGTGGTCGTTCGCGATGGGCGACCTGAAGGACCGTTCTCTTCCGAAGTGCCGCATCAGGACAGCGTCGTACGTGAGCCTGCACAGAGCCAGAGATGACAATTGAGCATACACCGCAGCTTCCCGCAGGAAGCAACACGGCCGCCATTCGCTAACAATCGCGTTTCCTTCCGCACTCGTCAGCTGTTCGACAGCTGAAGCTTGTAACCGGTGTTGTCGCTGACGAGGAACTAAAAATCGGCAGCATTGATTAGCCGCACGTTAGTCATGCGGCCGGCGTTCGGTATTCGTCGGGAACGACGGTGGCACCAGGTGACGCAATTGATCTTAACTGTGAGGATGCACGATGTCGCTTAGCCTTTCGGCAGCAAATAGCTCCAACCCCGCCCTCTCTCCACAGGCCTGCGCGGGCCCAGAAACTTCTTCCCAAATTGTCGCCCAGACCGGGCAAGGCGCGCTCTTGCCCTTCCAGGCGATGCTGTCCAGCTGCTCGCCGCAGGACAAAGTTTCCGATTCCATCGCGCAACTAAGCGCGTCGCCAGCGAATTTGAAGTCGGCCATGGACGAATTCCAGCAGCACCCGCTGGACGAACTGCCGCCAGATGTGAAGGCATCGCTGGAAGACTTGCGACAGCATCCGCTCGAGCTCATGCCACCCACTCTGAGGGAGGCATTCAAATCGTTGGATCAAGCCCCCCCTGCAGGCGCTTCACCTCCCGTCGCACCACCTCCCATAGCGCCTGCGCCGATAGCGAGCACGCGGATCACGTGGTGTGACGGCAAGCTGACTGAGCCCGAGCTGCAGATCGTAGCGGTGCTGAACCGCCATAAGGACAAATGCCCGCTCAGTTGGGATTCGCTGAGCGGGCTAGCCAATGATCCGTCCACGCCGCCGGATCTTAAGGCTGCAATCGAAAGTTTGCAGCAGGACCCGGAGCTCTTTTATGCCATCGGCTCGCAGGGTGATGGCCGCTGCGGCGGCAAGATCAAGGCCAAGGATTTGTCCGGGTTCTCAGACCTTCACCCACAAGTCGCCGCCTTCCAGGACCAGCAGGCACGAAGCTACGAGCAGAACTACATCCCATCCGACGGATCTGGAAATGGTCAGCCGACGGTCATGACCATGAACGATGCAGTGCGTGAACTTTACCGGTACTCCGACAACCTACCTGAGAACCTGAGCTTGGGTGATTTCGGGAAGATCGTTGACGGCACAGCAAAAACCGGCAAATGCCCGCCCCAAGTCATTGCGGCCGCACAATATTTCCTCACTCACCCAGATGCTTGGAAGCAGTTGTATGGTGGCTCGATCGATAAAGTCCACAAATACGACTTCCTGCAAGTCGCTTCATCCTCGATGAGCCTCACGCAACCCGAGCTGAACACGCTCGATGTGATTAACCGCAATCAGCAAGCCTTTTTTAATAGCGGTGTCCTGACCCGCGACAAACTGGCGAAGATGGCGGACGACAAGAGTCTCAGCCCAAAGGTACGACAAGCGGCATCGCAGCTACTATCAGATCCCCTATTGTTCGGCTTGCTGAACAATTCAATTACGGGCTACAAGACCCATCATCGGTTCTTCGATTTTGGCGGCGGACATACTGTCGATTCCGGCAATATTAGCAACCGGGACTTCGCCAAATTCTATAACGATATGACCGTTGCGAACCGCACGGTTCAGCAGGCGAAGGCCCATGTTCCCAAAACCGCGGCAGATCAGGACGCGGTCGCGGATATGAAGATGGGTGTGGCGGACCAGCCGGATACCAAGTCTGCCAAGAAGAATGGCGGGGCTTTTATGCACGCCATCGACGGCGTCCTCAAGGTGGGTTCCAAAGTTTTTGATTGGGCCGCGACGGCTGTGGGCCTCCTCAGCTTCGTTCCCGGCCTGGGCCAAATCGCCGATGCCGTTTCAATGGCGCTCGAGGGGGCGTCGCAAGCAGGGAAACTCATTCATACCGCTATTAGTGGAGGCAACATTAAGAAGGCATTGGCCGAAGCAGGGCTCGATTTCGCTGCTCAGGCTGTGGGCCTTGTCGCTGGCCCCGAGGTCAAACTCGCGATTCGCAACGGGCTCGCGAAGGCGGCGCTGGAAGAGGCCTTTACGGCCGGCGTGAACCTACCGGTCGAGGCCGCCAAATCCTACGCGGAGAATTATCTAACCAATCTGAAGGCAAGCCTTGAGGCTGGCCCTATGCAAGCGGCAGGCGTTTCGGACTTTGTCGGCGTGGCGGCGCTGGCTCAACGCGTGGCCTGACAAATCAATCCGCGTCTCCTTCGGCGCGGATTGACCTATCTGCCAATCAGTGGCTGCACAGACTTTGCAGCCCTGATTGGCGGGCTGGGTTGCGGCGGGGTGAACCCCTCGATGGTGCGATAGATCGTCCATTGCATGGTCGGCGCACCATTCAAAAGGATTTCGTGGATGTCGCTGGCAACAAGTCCCGCATGCCGATCATCGACGCGGAGCGTAGCCTTCAATCGATCCTGGCGAGGTCTTAGAATCGTCTGGCAGGCAAGGGGACGTTTCCCGACTGCGATAGCGAACTTCAATGAAAGCGCGGCTGTCGTCCCGCTCTTCCCATAAACATCACCATCTGCGGGTGTGGCGAGGAGGCTTCGGTTGCACGAGTCGCGGGCTTCTCGAACGTCTACAGCGGGAGCACCCTAGCAATCCCGATCACCTTGCGCATACGGTACAACGCCGATCGAAAATGCGTCGCAAGAACAGGAGGTATTTCACGCCCGAAATGCCGATCAGGCAAATCCGATCATTGCAACTTCATTCCCGGGGAAATCAGGCAACATTCTGATGACACTCTGAAGGACCTTTGGGAAGAGGTTCCTCAAGTCTGATCGCCTAATGGCCCCCCGGGCATCGCCCGTTGCGTGACGCCTCTACCGATACCCGTTGCCACCCAACGACCATTCCTGCCCTTGCGCAACCGCCGTCATGCGTAATGCCTGGTTGCGTAGTGCTATGGTCTTGATTGCTGTTACTTTTCGTGTTCTGCGCTGCTGGTCTTGCCCGTCTCGAAGGTCCTGTATTTGGCAACCGGGATAGCCGCGCGATCACCGAGACTTGGCCTGACAGCGTTGTTGTCGATCAAATCGAGCGGGTCGTTGACCATGACCGCCAAATTGCGACGCGTCGAACAGCCAAGCGTCCGGTCGAAGGAACTGTCATTGGCTAAAGGACCGGACAATGGCGGGCAGTCAGGGGGGAGGCTATCGTAGACAATCGCCTCTATTCGCGCTGCAGAACGGTGGCGCTGTTCAAAGAGGCGGATGTGGTACGCGTCAACTCCCATCCCCATCACCTGACTGGCGACCTCCGCGCCCAGCCAGGGCGGGCCGCTGATAAAAATGTGGACGGCATCGGGCCGGCCACGGCTGGTGCTCGCAATGAAATTACGCAAACGCTGCCGTTCGACAGAGTGAAGGCTCCGCAAGAACAAGACGTTGCTCTTCTGCCGGACGATGATTTCAGTCGATGACTCAACCCGCGAGGAGCTTGTGCAGCCACTCACGCTCGCGCTCAGAGCGACCAGGAGGATTGTGATCCGCATCGTCATTGGGCGTCACTATTCAATGATGAAGCCGTCCAGGACGCCTGAGCCGCCGGTAGCGTGGTCTTGCGGCGGATTTTCCGATGAGTTCATCGGAGTGGGCTCCACGTCGGAAGCCGAGCCGAGGCGATCGGTAGGCGTGCTCATCTGCTTGGGATTTGATCCTGGCCTCACGATGTAAGGGGTGACTATGATAACCAGTTCCGTCTCCTCCTTTTGAAATGATGAAGAACGGAAAAGGGCGCCGAGGATCGGCAAGTCGCCCAGCCAGGGAAAGGCGCGGATATCAGTATTGACGTTCCGCCTGATCAGCCCACCGATTGCGAAGCTTTGACCGCTGCCGAGCTCAACGGCAGTGTCGGCACGCCGCGTGGAGACGCCAGGCACAGAAATACCGTTGATTTGGACGGCACCTTGTGTCGACAGTTCACTAACTTCCGACTTCACGCGAATATTGATCTGCTCGTTATTAAGCACCGTTGGCACGAACTCCAAGCCGATGCCGAAGTGACGGAATTCAACCGAAACTTGCCCACTCCCCTGCACGACCGGAATGGGAAATTCACCGCCGGCCAGGAAGTTAGCGGATTCACCGGACATCGCGGTGAGATTCGGTTCAGCTAAGACAGAAGCGACATGCTCCTTTGCGAGCGCGTCGAGAACCGCGCCAAGGCTGGCATTGCCATCATTGTACGCGACGCCGGCCGTACCGCCGCCGCTCGCCGCACCAGAACCGCCACCTTTGCCGCTGGCCAAACCCACGGTCAAATTGCCGATCTTGCCGAAAGCGGACAGGTTGATACCGAGTTCCTTCATGGCGCTACGGGATACCTCCGCTACGCGCACGCTCAGATTGACCTGTAACGACCCAGCGACTTGAATCTCATTGTCGACCTGCGCGCCGTCACCGAGAAATTGCTCAGTGACTTTCGTCGCGGTGTCGACGACTTGGGCATTGGGCGCTGTCCCGCTAAGGATCGCACCGCGCGGCGTATAGCTGACGTGGATTGGATAGTCGCCGACCCGAGTCCTCAACATGGCGCGCAGATCCTCGATTGGTTCAGTGACAACGATATTCAACTGTGCGAGAGCCTCCCCGTTGGCGTCCAAGGCAAATAGGCTGGTCCGCCCGGATTTCTTGCCAAACACGAATACAGTCTTGTTCGAGGGTGCCTGAAAATCTGCGATCGTCGGATCAGCAATAAAGACGCTGGCGGCTGGCGCGGATAAATGAATTGTCTTGCCGAGCGAAGAGGAAAGATTCAGCGTGCCGTTGATACTATTGGCAGTGGCACGCGGTGCGCCTTCATACAGCTTGTCTTGGGCCGTGGCAGAAAATGGGGAAAACAGAATGAGCGCGCAAAGAAGATAGGCCGGGCAAGGAGAAACCATAGTTCTCAAACCGTCAATGACGGTCGACCGCCGATTGGCGGGGGAATGGCCATTAGGAACGACTTTCAAGGCAATCTTCGCTTTCAACATGCGACCAGCTTAGGCAGATGGTGCGTCAATCGATTCAAGAATGTAGCCAATGCCACGCGCTGTGTTGATTCGGAGGGTTGCCCCTGACTGACACAGGTTTTTGCGCAAGCGATAGATGCCGACTTCGAGGGCGTTGGCCGAAACTTCATCGTCGAACGCATAGAGGCTATCTTCCAGCTGCGCGCGTGGAACAGTGCGACCTGCGCGGTTGAGTAGATGCTCGAGAATACACAATTCGCGGCGTGCTATCTTTATTGGCTGGCCCCCAACGAAAACTTGTCGACCGATCGGATCGAATTGTAGATTGCCAAATGCAACGGTGGGATCGGCAATCTGTGTTGAACGCCGCAGAATGGCCCGCATTCTGGCGATGAGTTCTTCGGTGCAGACTGGCTTTGGCAGGAAATCGTCCGCACCACCGTTGAAAATCGCAATACGCTTTTCGAGATCGTCGATACTGCTCATGATGAGCGCAGGAACCGAATGACCGTTGCTCCTTAACTGTGTCAACCAGGGCAAACTATCACCGTCCGGCATGACCAACTCCAACAGGAGAATGTCATAGCTCGCACAACAAAATGCAGTGGACGCCTCGTCCAGGGTACGAGCCACATCAACGGCGAAACCACAATCCTCGAGCGCCCCCTGTATCGTGCGTGTAAGATGGATATGATGGTCAATAAGCAGCGTTCGCATTTCAACACCCATCAAGCACGTCAAAAGTCCCTAATAGTGCACGGTTTGTCACGCACGTTGTCGGGTAGAGGGTAGTCAATGCCCTCTTGACCGAACATCTGGTCGCTCCTTGCGCCGCAAATGACTTCTCCGGACGGGATGGACTCGTGGCCGCCGCGACGGTCGATCCAGTCAATGCCATGAGGCTGCTCTATCAGATCGTCGCTCTCGCTGCTGAAGACGGTGTCGGATCCGGTCATGCCGCGAAGAGGGTTTGCCATCGGACATACTCCTGATGATGGCCCCCATCGTACTTTTTACACTATACTTTGGATTATTGAAAATTGATTGCTTGGATAATGTTCATCCACGTTTCGGATGGATCACATTTAGCCCTTCCACTTTGCACTTTGTGTGATCTCATGAATTCCATGCAGCTATAACTTCGAATTTTGAGGCTAACCGGGGCAGACGCCCACCTGTGAAGCACTGGATCAAAAACAGCCCCGCCGCCAGTCCCCCTTTCAATCGGCGAGTCCCTGCCGGGTTCGCGGATTGACACGTACTTGTAACCGGCCATTTTGACGGCCCAATTCTCGATCGGGGGTTCGAGGTCCTGAAGGTCGCAGAATCTGCAACCGAGCAGTAGCTTCATGAGACGGTCCTGGCCACGAGCCGGTTGAGTTCTCAGCGCAAGAAACCATTGAACGCGAACTCGGCCTACCTGAACGTGCTGCGCGCCTTCGAGGCCACGATATTGTCATGCTCGAGGTGATCGCGCCAAAGGTGGATGCTTCGGATTGGCAGCGCCGACGCAGTCGGTGATCGGCGGCCGCTGATTTGGCTGCAAGGGAGCCGAAAACGGCCGGCGAGTTTCGGCTGGGATTTGCGATAGAAGGAACCAGCGCCCGCGACCAGGAGGGATTAGTTGAAGGCGGGGAGGGTAGTGATGATCTCCTCCAGAAGCTTCGGCTTAATCTCCTCGGGTGTGAGGGCGGGGCCGCCGGGAATCAGATCGTGCTTCTTGAGCCAGATCGGTAGCTGCTCGGCGTCGCAGTAAGCCAAGCTCGCCTTGATCTGCGATCGCAACCGTGGCGCATCGTTCGTGTGCGGTGTTGATCGCTCACCGGATGTGGTGAGCGCTGCCGCTCCCCAGTTTGCCGATGCGGTGCTCGTCATAACTGCCGCCGTCGACGTCGAGCGTCGCACCGTTGACCGAGGCCTGCGACGGGCGCATCACGAAGGCGACAAGTTCGACGACCTCGGCCGGCAAGGCCATCTCGCCGATCGGAATGTTCGCCACCGCGGCTTGCTTGCCGTGCGCCGCGACAAAATCGTCAGCCATGTCGGTTCGCACCCAGCCGGCGCGATTGCAACGGCCGTTACGGCATCAGTGCCGAAGGAGCAGCAATGGACTTCCTCAGATTGAAGAGCGCTGCCTTGCTCGCGCCGTTAGGGCATTGGCATCACCGCGATGGACGGCGCGACTCGCCATATTGATACGGTGCGTCGCCCGCCGTTGCCTTCAAGTGCCGGATAGCTTTCCTCGCGAGGACGGCGGCGGCAAAAAAGTTGAGCTGAAACTCCTTGTGCCAAGCCGATTTCCAGCGGCACAAGCAGCGTTCGGCGCTTAGCGACCGTACTAAGCGATGGGACGGGCTCCTTCCGCGGCAAATTTTCGACGATTGCCGCGCCGATATTGCCGGATTCCGCATAACGAGAACAGTCAGGCCGTCAAGCGGCTTGCCCATCCTTGTCTCACTTACGTCAACAGGTCGACCTGCGGCCCCCAAGTGTCGGAGAGCACAAAGCCGGCAGGGAACGGTTCGTCATCCGCAATCCGCAACTCCGAGCGCCCGAAGATGTAACCACGACCTGTGACGCGCGGCAGCACTGCCTTGCGACCGCCGATTTCGGCTTCGCCGATCGCCTCGGCCGTGAACTCGCCGCCGATGATCGAACGCGAGACATGGGTATCACCGATTTTCAACAGGCCGCGCGCAAACAGCGCCGCAAGATTGGCTGAACTTCCGGTGCCGCATGGAGAGCGGTCTACCCGGCCCGGCGGCAGCGTCGTGCAGGTGCGGACCGCGCCATCGGGTTCGCGATCGCGAAACATGACGTAAGCAATCTCGTCGACGCCCGAGAGCGTCGGGTGCTTCACCGTCACCTGCTCTGCGAGGAGGCTCTTAAGCTCGATACCGGCTTCGGCGAGGCCGCGCGCGTTGGAAGGCTTGATGGAAAGGCCGATCTGACCGACATCAACCAGCGCATAATAGACTCCGCCGAACGCGACATCGACATTGACCTTGCCCCATTGCGGCGTTTCGATTGCGTGGTCAAGCAGCTCCGCGAAGCTCGGCACGTTATCGAGGCTGACGGACAGGCAGCGCCCGTTTTCACAGCGCGCCCGGGCCACGATGAGGCCAGCAGGCGTGTCCAGCCGCACGACGGTCTCCGGCTCGCGCATGGCGACGCGTCCGCTTTCGAGAAGCGCCGTGACGACGCAAATGCAGTTGCTGCCGGACATAGGATGAGCCTTGTCGGCCTGCAACACGATGAAACCGGCATCCGCATCGGCTCGGGTTGGCGTGACAATGAGGTTCACCGACATGGCGACATTCGCGCGCGGTTCTCTGCTGACGAATCGACGCAGGCTATCATCCACAGCGTTGATGTGGTTCATCTTGTCGAGCATGGTGCTGCCTGGGATTTCCCGCGCGCCGCCGGTCAACACATGACCGACCTCGCCCTGGCAATGGACGAGCAAAAGATCGAGGGATTTTTCGAAGCGCATGTGCCGGCTCCTACCAGGCCCGGGGGTCGTTGATGACGTATTTCGTGATGACCTGAGTGCTGCCGCCCTTCACAGGCTGAACCCATTTGCCATCGATATAGAGTTGGCTTCGCATGGTCCTTCCCTTCCTGTCGAGCATCGCGGCGCCTTCTAGAAGCGGTCGACGCGATAGGGATTCATATCGATGGGCGGCTTGGCGCCCGTTATGAGATCGGCCATCAGCCGGCCGGTGGTCGCCGCATACGTCAGTCCCAAATGCCCATGCCCGGTTGCATAGAAAACATTGCGATGCTTCGCGGAAGGTCCCATGACTGGTACCGTGTCGGGCAAAGCAGGGCGGTGCCCCATCCATTCGCTGGCCTCGTCGACCGTCAGGTCCGGCAAGGCTTCCTTCGCCCGCTTCACCAGCACCTTGGCACGGCGGTAGTCCGGCGGAGCATCGAGGCCCGCCATTTCCACGGTGCCGCCGACGCGTATGCCGCCGGCCGTAGGCGTCACCATGAAGGCTCGGGCTGGCCAGATGATCGAGTGGCGCATGGAAATGCCCGGGGCCATGATCTGCGTGGAATAGCCGCGCTCGGTCACGAGGGGAATCGGTTCGCCCAGCTTGGCGGACAAGCCGGCAGTATAGGCCCCGGCGGCAAGCACGACGCGATCGGCCTCGAGGCGTCGCCCGTCCTTGAGGCGCAGCGCGGAAATCCCTGTCTCACTTTGCTCGAAGGCCACGACATCGCCTCGCACAACCGTGCCGGCCAGCGCCTGAAACGCCTCGACCAGCGCTACGACCAGCTTGTACGGATTTGATATTGAGCGGTTGTCGGGGAAAAGGACTGCCTTGCCGATCTTGTTCGCAAGTGCCGGTTCCAGATCGCGGATTGCGTCGCCGCGGAGTACCTGATGGCGGAAACCGAAGCGCTCGAGTATCTTAATATGCTTGCAGTCAGCGCGGAATTCCGCCTCGTCGGCATAAAGGCTGAGACAACCCTCGGCACTCAGCATGTGCTGCAGCCCCGTCTCGCTCAGAAGCGCTGCCAGGTCTTCGTGTACGCGCCCGCAGAGCGCGGCACCGGCGGCTTCCAGTTCGCGCAGTTTCGACGGCCGGCTGGCGGCGAGAAAGCGCAGGAACCACGGTACCAGCCTCAGCATGTAGGCGGGGCGGATTCGCACCGGGCCTTCCGGATCGAGCAGCCATTTCGGCATTTGCTTCCAGACACCGGGTCGCGATGCCGGCATGAACTCGGTCACCGCGATGCTCGCCATGTTGCCGAAGGATGCACCCCTGCCCGGCTGATTTCGATCAATCAGAACCACGGTCTCGCCGCGCCGCTGCAACGTGTAGGCTATCGTGGTGCCGATTATGCCGGCGCCAACGGCCACGATCTTTGAGTTCCGTTGTTGCGATCGAGCCATCCTCGATCAACCCAGGACGGGAGCCATCGCCTTTGCGAAGGCCACCTTTTCTTCCTCGTTCAATGGCAGCAGCGGTCCGCGACCATTACCGACCGGGGTTCCGGCCAACTCACAACCATACTTCACCTTTTGCACGAACTTGCCGCTCTCCAGGCTCGACATGGCTCCGTAGATCACCTGCATCTTGTCGCGAGCACCGATCCAGTCACTGGACTCGATCGTCTTCACGAGGTCCACACAGGCCTTGGCCATGCAATTCGCGGGACCGCAAATCCAGGAGGTCGCGCCCCAAAGATAGAAGTCCAGCGTCTGGTCGTCCGAACCGTTGGTGACCTGGTAGCGGTCGCCATAGCGCGAGCGGATGTCGATGGCGCGCAGCAAGTTGCCGCTGGATTCCTTGATGCCGATGATGCGCGGCTCGTCGACGAATGCGTCCAGCACCTCAAGCCCTACTTCGACACCCACCTTGGGCGGATAATTATAGACGACGATCTCAACGTCCACGGCATCCAACACCGCGCGATAGTGCGAGATGAGCTCGTTCGGCGCTGGCGTTGCATAGTAGGGCGCCGAAAGCAGCACGGTGCCGTAGCCAAGGGAGCGCGCGCGCTTGGTGTGCTCGATTACTTCCCAGGTTGACCCAGCATTCGTTCCGGCGATCAGAAGTTCGTCCTTGTTGGCGAACTCGGCCACGAACTTCAGGACTGAAGCGCGCTCGTCCGCCGTCATCGCATTGTATTCGCCTGTCGAGCCGCAAGGCACCCAACCCGATACTCCGTCGGCGCGCAGCTTGGTCAGCAGCTTCTCGAACGCCTTGAAATCGATCTTTCCCGTGGCATCAAATGGCGTCACCAAGGCCGGCATCACACCTTTTAGCTTCATAATCTTCTCCTTTGTCTTTGTGGATCGCACGGTTCAGACCGCTAGTTTCTGGAGGATGCGCCTCTCGATCACAGTCACCGCCCTGGTCAGTGGAAACGCGATGACGAAGTAGATCAGGGCGACGACCGTCAGGACCTCGACCGGACGCGCCGTATTGTTGGAAATGTTCGAGCCGATGAACATCAGGTCGGCCATGCCGACCGCCGACACGAGTGCGCTTTCCTTGAAGAGGCTCACGCAATTCGACAGCAAGGTGGGGATGGCGCGCAGCAAAGCCTGGGGAAGCACAACGCTCGTAATCTGCGCCCACCGTGGCAGGCCGAGAGCCACGCAGGCATCAAACTGCTCGCGTCCGATCGATTTAAGGGATGCCCGGAACGTCTCGCTGGTGATTGCCCCCATGTAGAGCGTAAGTGCGATGACCCCGGAGGCGAAGTTCGAGAGTTCAATGCCGAGCAGCAATGGCAGGCAGAAGAAAATCCAGAAAAGCTGAATCAGGACCGGAGTGCCTCGGAAGAACTCGACATAGACGCTCGACAAATTGCGGAGCGGAAGATTTGTGGATGTCCTCGCCAGCCCGACCGCAAAGCCGATTGCGCAGCCCAGGACGATGCAGATCAAAGTGAGTTCCAGCGTGGTGAGAAGGCCTTGCAAAAGCGCGTCGCGGAACCGCAGGACGGCGGTGAAATCGAGAGAGTCCATGGGCCACCTCCTATCCGGCAACCGCCAAGCGGCGACGCTCGAGATAATCGACGAGCTGGGTCACCGGGAACGAGACGGCGAAATAAATCAGCGCCGCCACGGAGAAGGTCTCGATTGGGCGATATGTTTGGGTCGCGAGAGATTTCGCCTGATACATCAGGTCCTGGACGGCCACGATCGCCACGAGCGCGCTCTGCTGGAAGATTACTATGCCGTTGGTCAGCAAAACGGGGATCGAGGCACGAATGGCAGTCGGCAGGACGATATAGAGGATGCGCTGAACAGGGTTCAGCCCAAGCGCGATGCCGGCGTCGAGCTGTTCGCGCGGAATGGCCTGGATGGAGGCACGGTAGGCTTCGGCGTTGAACGCGGCGAGGTTGAATCCCAGAGCCAATATGCCCATGGTGATGGAGCCCAGAAACACGTTGAAGAGCATCGGCACGCAGTAAAAGAACCAGATGATCTGAACGAGCGCAGGCGTGCAGCGGAAAAACTCCACGAAAAGGATCACTGGCAGCCGCACCAGGCGCCAGGGGCTCATCAAGAGCAACGCGAGCACAAAGCCTAGCGTGAGGCCGATCGCATTCGCGGCTACCGTAAGCTGGAGAGTCACCGCGAGGCCGTCGAAAAGTGGACCAAGATTGCGCGTGACGGACTGGAAATCGAAACTGTAGTTCATCGCGCCGCCTCACTGCCGAATGTGGAAGACGCGGTCGATGAAGTCCCGGGTTCTCTCCTCCTTCGGAGAGCCGAGCACCTGCTCAGGCGGACCGTCCTCGACGATCACGCCACCCGCACAGAACAACACCCGCGAGGCGATGTTTTTGGCAAACCACATGTCGTGCGTGACAATCATCATCGGCATGTCTTGCTTGGCGAGTTGAAGAATGACCTGCTCAACCTCGCCGACGAGTTCCGGATCAAGGGCCGAAGTCACCTCATCGAAAAGCATCAGCCTGGGATCAAGCATGAGCGCGCGAGCAATGGCGACACGCTGCTTCTGGCCACCGGACAGCTGGGAGGGATAGGCGGTCAGTTTTTCGCCAAGACCGAACCGGGTAAGCAGCGCGGCCGCTCTTTCGGATGCCTTGACCTTGTTCTCGCCGCGGACCTTGCACGGAGCAAGGATCAGGTTCTGCATCACGTTCAGATGAGGGAACAGCGTGTAGTGCTGGAAGACCATCCCGATCGAGCGTCGCACTGCGATATCGATAACGGTGCGCGCCGGGGTCGCACCCGCCCGAATGTATGGCTTGCCGGCGAGAGTGACCGATCCGCCGTTGATGGTTTCCAAGCCCATCATGACCCTGAGCAGCGTGCTTTTGCCGCCGCCGCTGGGACCGATCACGACCAGCCTCTCGCCCGGTTTCATGGTCAGATCGATACCCTTGAGAACTTTGAGGGCTCCATAGCTCTTTTGGAGCCCGCTCACGCTGACAAGCGGAGCTGCCGGCTGATCGCGCATGGCGGACACCCTGATTTTGTTCGGGTTTCGTGACTAGCAATGAGGGCCGGACAATCACGTCGCGGCCCTCTTTGGCGAAGCCTATTTCGCGCCCTTGAGCACTTCGTCGTTTGCTTTCTTGATCAGTTCGTCCACCTGGCCCGTCGCGACCCTCTCTTCGAGGAAGATGTTGACAACGTCCACATCGGAGAACGACAGGGCGTGCGGGAGGCCGAAGGCAACGCCTTGCTTGGCCAGCGCCGGCGTCGGATTCAGGGCGACAGCCCAATCGGGATTGGCCTGCGTGAACAGCGCGTTCGTGTCCGAAGCGTCCACAAGGATGTCCGCACGGTGCGATTTCAACGCCAGGCGGGTCTCGTCGTTTCCTGGAAGCCGCAGCACTTGCGCCTGCTTGACCGCCGCAGAGATAGCCTTGTCCTGCGCAGTACCGGACATGACGGCCAGCGTAATGCCGGGCTTGTCGATATCCGCGACCGACTTGGCATCCGCAGGGATCTTGGAGTTGCTCTTATTATAGGCCAACGAGATCTGGTACTCCATCGCGGGAATGGAGAAGTTCACCGCCATGGCGCGCGGCGGGGTGCGATTGAGCGCCAACGAGAGGTCCCACTTCCCAGCCTGCAGACCGGCGACGATATTGTCCCAGGTCGTGTCGACGAACTGGGGCTTGACCTTTAGGACGTCGGCGAACTCGCGGCAGAGATCGGCAAAGAATCCCGAATACTCGCCAGTTGCTGGATCGCGCATGACGTAAGGAGCCGCCACGGCGGCCCCGCATCGCAGCACGCCCGCCTTCTGGACGCCCTGCCAATATCCCTCGGTTGATTGAGCACGGGCCGTGGTCGAGATCATTGCGGCGATCGCAACCGCCGACAGCATCTTCAGGCTGGCGGCAGGAAATCTAGGCAGCATTGAATTCTCCTCTCTTCGAGCGCCCTCAGGCGCGTTTTCCGCGCAAGTCGGCTCCGGCCGATCAACTTTGTGTCGGCACAGTGCCGACATGATCATATTGTCGGCACCGTGCCGACAAGTCAACGGAAAAATACGACGTGTCGACATGCCCCGAGATTTGGGGCAAGATGACAATGGCGGCGCATGTCCGAGCCAGCGCTTAGGCGCGTGCCCTGAGCAATGCATAAGGAAGGCGAAATGGACGCGGGAACAGAGCCAAAACGGACCAAGGGAACGGGTTGGAAAAGCGTCTACGACACGCTTCGTGGGGAAATCCTATCTCTGGAACTTCAACCGGGTACGCTTCTGGACGAGACGACGCTGTCGGAGCGGTTCGACATGTCGCGCTCACCCGTGCGCGAAGCGCTCATTCGGCTCGCGGGCGAAGAGCTTGTCGTGACGCTGCCAAACAGAAGCACCATTGTCGCCCCTATCGAGATCGCAAGCTTCCCGAAATATGTCGAGGCGCTCGACATCGCGCAGCGGATGAACACTCGTCTCGCGGCTGAGCTTCGCACTGAAGGTGACCTCAAGAACATCGCTCGCCGCGAGCGCGAGTTCGAGGCAGCAGTCAAATCCGGCAATCATCTGACCATGTCCGAAACCAACAAACAGTTTCACATGGCTATCGCGCATGCCGGCCGGAACCCCTACTTAGCCTCGTTCTACGAACGATTGCTGGATCAAGGTAGGCGTATGCTCCATTTGCATTTTGACTTCCTGGAGCGAACCCACGACGGATATCTGCTTACCGATGAGCACCATCTCATGTTCACCGCAATCAAAGCGAAGGACGTGGAACAGGCAGACGTTTTGGCGCACGCACATACGCGCCAGTTCCAGGCCAACTTCATCAACTTCATGCGCGAGAACTATACGACCGATGTCGCTCTTGGGCCTCCCTAATGGCGGCCAAATAGGGATGATTGCCCACAGCGTCGGTTTCATGGGAACGAGCCGCGGAAGGAACGAAGGGATAGGTGGCCACCTATGCCGCGCACCAGCGCCCGGTGCGACGTGCGGCGCAAGCCGCGAGCCCAGCGAAGCTGGTCGGTCACTCACAGGGTGCCCTGCGTCCAAGTGAACAGCCGGTTCCCAGAAATATTTTGTTGGTATTTCTGTTGGTAACTGCTGCGGTTGAGACTCCCCTACGCATCGGAAAACAAATAAGGATTTTCTTTACTTGGATTCCGCCTGCCCACCATCGTCGAGGTCGATCCGAGACCGACTCCAACCGCGAACAAGTCCTCGAGCGATACGTCTTCGACGGCCGCCGAGACCGAACGTTTCTCAGGATCGAGATCGACGCCGCGCGTGACAGGGGAGGTCTCAATCTTGACTTCGGCGCCTGCAAGCCGTGCGGGGATGCGCGTCGCGCCGCCGCCCCCGCCGGCTATGCGTGCGCCTCCAGCCCTTTGATGCCGCCGGTTGCGGCAGACATGATCCTGTTCATGGTCTCGTCGATATCAGTCAGGCTGTCAGCGCGGTCACGGACCGGCAGATAGGTTAGATCGATATCGACCGACAGCCGTGGCATATCGCGATAGAAAAGATTGATGGCGGTACCGCCCTTGAGCGCAAAGGCCAAGCGTCGTCGCGATCTCACCTCGTCTCCGAGCCTACGCCAGTTTTGCGGTCCCTTTCAGTTGTTGCGGCATGTCGCCCCCGATTTGCGCGTTGATTTGTTGAGTAGCGTAATACTCGAAGGAGCAAGCCAAGCGGCCGGGCTATGGTGTCGCGACTCGCAATCTGGCTGCTTCATAGTCGAACGAAACGCGGTTCCGGCCACGCTGTTTCGCTTCAAAAAGGCATCGTCCTGCTGCGCGAAGAATATCCTGCGTATCTGCATCGGGAGGGATTTCCGCACCCTCGATGCTGACAGTCACCTTTACATCGTCCTGTTGCCCTTTGATCCAGGGTATCCCTTCGATAAGACGGCGGATGTTCTCCGCAATAGTCATTGCCTGCTCCTTGCGCACTTCTCGCAGCAGGACCCCGAACTCTTCGCCACCAAGGCGCCCAATTGAATCGCCAGGGCGCGTTAAATAGACAAGCGCTTTTGCGATTCGAACCAAGGCCTCGTCACCTTTGGAATGTCCGTGCTTGTCATTGAACGAGGAGAAGTGATCCGGGTCGATAAGGAGAAGCGTATCATATTCACCCTCATCGCGCTTCCTGTCCATCCTTGCAATGAATCCGCTGCGGCTAAGAAGTCCCGTCATCGGGTCGTGGGTGGTGACGAACGCCAGCCTGTCGTGGGTTTCCCTCAGGGCCGAATACGACTTCTCCAACTTGTCACAGGTGTCCTGGATCGTTTCCGACTGAGCGAAGATGTAGGCACTGACAGGCATTCCAATCAGGATTGGTATGAGAGTGCATTCCACCCAACTCAACCAATCGATTGGCATGTGCAAGGCGAGTCTCGCCGTGAACGACAGCGCAAAGGTCGCGACGATTGCAATTATCGTCACAACTATTGATTTGCCTACAATACGCTTGGTGCGAGGCGTCATGTTGTTCATTTGGATTGGCCCTGTTTCTTTAGATAGAGGCTCTGAAAGGGCGGTTACCAAGTCAATTAAGATTGTTCTGAAATTGGAAGGGCGAGGAAAGCGTCCCTCCGAGGTGATAGCTGTGTAACAAACTGCGAAACACACGACGGAACAACGCAAATGATTTCAAGGTGGTAGAGGTAAAATCGAAAGACGCTCTCTCCGCCAGTCCCAAATGCTGAGAGTTTCAATCTCCGATACGCTACCTCAGGGATCGGGGGTGGCGAGCCCTCTGGCTCGATCACGCGCGCCATCTAAGATAGAGCAAGGGACTGACAGGTCATATTCAGGAACCTAACCTATCCACAGAAATATTTTGTTGGTATTTCTGTTGGTAGCAGCTTCGGTTGACCTTCCCTAAGCATCTGAAAGCAAAATAGGATTTTATTTACTTGGATTCCGCCTCTGGGCACCATTTACTTCAGGTTGCGCCTCCCTACATCTAAGTCTTTGTTTTTCAATTCGATTTTCTTTAATTACTATATTCAACAGCTTAACCCGCAACATTCGGCTCCGTTAACCGGAACCGAACCGGCGCTTGAGGCGCGTGAGGTCGCGAAGGCATTCTGGCCACGCCCACCTTGCCAATGAAAACACCTGACTCTTTCCGGCTGGCTGTCGCGCAGAAAGAGGCAACCAGTGTCTGCCCTCCGCGTTGGTCATCATATTCAGCCGGGAAGATTCGATGCCGCTCACCGCTTTTGCCTTGAATTGCACGCTCAAGATGCCTCAGGACGATGACGAGTCCTCGACCGACCGAATGCTTGCTGAGTTGACCAACGCTTTGGCGGCACATGACGTCGGATGCGAAACGGCACGTGCGCTCGCCCACAACATCAAGCCCGGCGTGCTCTCCGACATGGGCGAAGGCGACGACTGGCCGAAGCTGCGGGAAAAGATCCTGGCCGCCGACATCTTCATCCTTGGCCTGCCGATCTGGATGGGGCAGCCGTCGTCCGTTGCCAAGCGCGTGATGGAGCGGATGGACGCTTTCCTGTCCGAGACCGACGAGAGCGGACGCATGCCGGCTGCCGGCAAGGTCGCGCTGGTGGCGATCGTCGGCAATGAGGATGGCGCCCATCACTGCCATGCCGAGTGCTATCAGGCGCTCAACGATGTCGGCTTCACCGTTCCCGCCAATGGCGGCGTTTACTGGGTCGGAGAAGCAATGGGCGACGTCAACTTCGTCGATCTTCCCGGAACACCGGAGAAAGTGGTCGGCATGATCAAGATGGCGGCCTCCAATGCCGCCCATCTGGCCGGGCTCTTCAAGACCAAAAACTATGTCGGCGTGCCTGCCGGCAAGTGATATCGCACTCTTATCCCCGGCCAGGACATCGGCATTTCCGCCGATGCCGGCACCGGCAAAGGAAGAATGGCGCTTGGACCGAAGGTGCGGGACAACGCCTATAGCACCAGTTGCCGGCGCCTATGTTGCCTCTCCAGGCGCTAATGCCTCCGACCAAGTCCGCGTGCCGAGGATCATCTTCGGAGCGGGACGCACGGCTGAGCGCGTCGCCGGCCTGAGGGAGTAGCTGTCAAACGAGCAGCTGCTCGATCCTGATCGGCAGGTCGCGGATACGCCTGCCGGTGGCGTGGTAGACCGCGCTGGCGACGGCAGCGGCAGTGCCGACATTGCCGAGTTCGCCGAGTCCCTTCACGCCGGCGGGATTGACCGCATGGTCGACCTCCGGCACCAGGATCACCTGCAGGTCCTTGATGTCGGCATTGACGGGCACAAGGTAGTCCTGCAGGTCGCGATTCACATAGCGCGCGTAGCGCCGATCGACCTCGGTCGCCTCATGCAACGCCTGACCGATGCCCCAGATCATGCCGCCCATCAGTTGGCTGCGCGCCGTGCGCGTGTTCATGATGCGGCCGGCGGCGAACGCGCCGACAATGCGCGGCACCCTGATTTCTCTGGTATAGCGGTTGATGCGGACTTCGACGAACTCGGCGCCGAAGGCGTATTTCACCGAATCCTCGTCCTGCTCGCCGCCATGGAACTCCGGCGTTCCGGCATAGAGCTTCTTCAGCGCCTCCGGCGTCGCGCCCTTGGGGGCGAACTCGGCATATTCCTCGATCGCGCCGACCTGCATGGCTTTCAGGACATCCCCGACCTTTGCCGACGCGCCGCTCTTCGCCAAGATCTTGCCGCCGGCAAGCTCGAATTCCTCATTATGGGACCCGGCCAGCGGACCGCCTTCCGCGGTCGCTGCGGCGTAGAGCTTGGTGCGGATAGCGTCGCAGGCCATGAGCACCGCCGAGCACACGCTTGCCGTGGAGATCGACCCGCCCGAGACCGGAGCCGGAGGCAGGCTGCTGTCGCCTATTTCGACGCTGATCTTCTCGATGCTCACGCCGAGACGCTCCGACGCCATCTGGCCGGCCACCGTGCGAACGCCTGTGCCGATCTCGTGCGAACCGCATTGCAGCCGCACATCGCCGTCGACCGTCAGGCGCACGCGCGCCGCGCATGGCGCGACGGCAGTGGGGTAAATCGCCGTGGCGCAGCCTATGCCGACCAGCCAGTCGCCGTCGCGCATCGCACCGACCTTCGGATCGCGGTCGGCCCAGCCAAAAGCTTCCGCAGCTTGGTCGTAGCACTGGATCAGCGAGCGGCTGGAGAACGGCTTCTTGCCGATCGGCTCCGCCTTGGGCTCGTTGATCCGGCGGAATTCGACAGGATCCATGCCAAGCGCCACCGCCATCTCGTCCATGGCGTTTTCAAGCGCATAGACATAAGGCGTCTCGGGCGGTGAGCGCATGTAGCCCGGCGTGTTGCGGTCCGCCTGCACCAGCGAGACATGGGTCAGCACCGAGCCATAATCATACATGCGGCCGGTGGCCGACGTGCCGCCGACGACATAGGCGTCCGGGCGCGACGTCACCTCCCAGCCTTCATGCGCGAAGGCGGTGATGCGGCCGTCCTTGCCGGCGCCGATCCGGATGCGGTGCCGGGTTTCGGCCCGGTAGGTCTGCGTGCCGAAAGCCTGCATGCGGCTGGTCACGCAGCGCACCGGACGTCCGAGGCGCTTGGCGGCCACCGCCACGATTGCCGTGCGTGGTGTCATCGGCCCCTTCGAACCAAAGGCCCCGCCGATGAACGGGCTGACGATGCGTACCTTCGCAGGGTCGATCCTCAACTGCCTGGCAAGCTCCACCTTCCAGCCGGTCACATTCTGCGAGGGCTCGTGAACGATCAACTGATCGCCCTCCCAGTACGCGGTCGTTGAAAACAGCTCGATCGGGTTGTGGTGCTGCGTGGGCGTCGAATAGCGCTGGTCGATCTTGACCGCGGCATCGGCATAGGCCGCATCGAAGTCGCCCGCCTTCACATCTTCCTTGAACAGAGGGCTCTTTCCGGCGGCAGGGATGGTCGCCGTACCCGGGCTGTCGAAAGTCGCAGTCGGCTTCTCTTCCTCGTACTCGGCGCGGATCAGCCGCGCCGCTTCTTCGGCCGCCTCGAATGTCTCGGCAACCGCGAGCGCGACGATCTGACCGTCATGGAAGATCGTCCTGTCGTGCAGCGGTCCAATAGAAGTCGCGCCGGAATTGCCGAATTTCGGTTTGTCGACCTTGTCCATGTCGCCATAGGTGACGATGTCGAGCAGGCCGGGCACCGCGCGGGCTTCGTCGAGACGAAGCTTCGCCACCTTGCCCTTGGCAATGCTGCTGGTGGCCAGCGCGCCATAGGCAATGTTGGCGGTGGGCAGATCGGCGGGATAGTGGGCTTGTCCGGTGACTTTCAACCGTGCATCGACGCGCGGCAGCGGTTCGCCCATGTTCTCCTTAGGTCTGGGAGCGGCAGCGTCCATGGTCACACCTTCATGTCTCGGGTTTCAAGCAGTGCCCGCACCAGCGTTCGTTTTCCAAGCTCGATCTTGAATGCGTTGTGCTGGCGCGGTCGGGCTTGGGCGAAGGCGGCGTCGGCCGCCGCTTCCGCCGATGCCTCGTCGAGCTTCTTGCCTTGCAGGCTTTGTTCGGCCGCGCTGGCACGCCAGGGCACGGTCGCCACACCGCCGAGCGCAATGCGTGCCTCGCGCACGGTCTCGCCGTCCAGGTCGAGCGCGACGGCCGCCGAAGCCAGCGCAAAGGCATAGGATTCGCGGTCGCGGATTTTCAGGTAAAGCGAGCGCCGTGCCCACGGGATGGCGGGCACTTCGATCGCAGTGATGATCTCGTCAGCGACGAGATCGGTTTCGATATGTGGCGTGTCGCCTGGCTGCCGATGCAGCTTGGCGAACGGCATCTTTCGTGCGCCGCGCGAGCCTTCGGCATGGACGACAGCATCGAGCGCGATCAACGCCTGGGCGAAATCGCCATGGTAAGTGGCGATGCATGCATCGCTGGCCCCCAGAACCGCATGCTGCCGGTTGACGCCTTCCATCGCCGCGCAGCCGGAGCCAGGCACACGCTTGTTGCATTGCCAAGACGTCTCGCGAAAATATTCGCAGCGCGTGCGTTGCAGGATGTTTCCGGCCAGGCTTGCCATGTTCCGGATCTGGCCGCTCGCGGCCAGCCGCAGGCTGTCGGCAATGACGGGATAGCGCTCCGTGACGTCTCGGTGATCCGCAGCCTCGCCCATGCGCACCAGGGCGCCGAAGCGGATGCCGTCATCGGTTACCCGGATTTGCCTCAGTCCAGACTCCTTGAGCCGGTTGAGATCAAGCAGGCGGTTGGGTTCCGCCACGCCGAGCTTCATGTAGTCGGCAAGGTTGGTACCCCCCGCGATGAACTGCGCATTTGCTCGCGTGGGTTGATCGTCGTTGGTCGTGAACCGGGACGCGGTCGCGACCGCCGCGGAGATGTCAGCAGGCTGTTCATAGACGAACGGACGCATGTCAGGCTCCCTTCGTCTCGTCGCGCGCCTGCAGGATGGCGGCGACGATGTTGGGATAGGCGGCGCAGCGGCAGATATTGCCGCTCATATATTCGCGGATGTCATTCTCGGATTCGGCGTGACCTTCATTGACGCAACCAATCGCCGACAGGATCTGGCCCGGCGTGCAATAGCCGCACTGGAAGGCATCGTGATCGATAAAGGCCTGCTGCATCGGATGCAGCTTGCCGTCGCTGGAGGCGAGCCCTTCGACCGTCGTGATGTCCTTGCCTTCGTTCATCACGGCGAAGCTCAGGCAAGACAGCACGCGCTTGCCGTCGACCAGCACCGTGCAGGCGCCGCACTGGCCGTGGTCGCAGCCCTTTTTGGTGCCGGTAAGGCCGGCGTGGTCGCGGAGGGCGTCGAGCAGGCTGGTTCGGGTGTCGAGCGAAAGTTCATAGGGCTGCTCGTTGATCCTGAGCGACGTTACGACCGGCTGCCTCAATTTTGTTTGGGGGATGACTGGCGCCTCAGCCTGCGCGGTCGATGCTAGCAACGGTGCTGCCGCCGCCGAAACAGTACCTGCCATGAACCTTCTTCGACTGAACCCGTTGTTTGATGCGACTGAAGGCTGGGACATGGCTCGCTCCTGGCTGGCTGGTCTTGTGCGCTAACCTTTCGATGGTTCCATTGTTCCGGCGCTGAACGCAGAACCGCGACACTTCACCAAACTGTGAGGCTCCTGCTCAACGGAGTGCCGCGAGGCTTCGCCGGGAACATGCGGCGTGGCGAGGCGTTCTGTGCCAGTCCATCTCTCCGTCAGTGGGGCATCATGAAATCGAAGCTGGTCACTGAAACGTCTGGACAACGAATATTCGTGGTCGTGCTCGATCCGGGCGAGGAAGCCTTCGCGTCCCTCACGGCTTTCGCGGGGCAGAAGGGAATTACCGGCGCCTCGCTGACGGCAATCGGCGCTTTCGAAAGAGCAACAGTCGGCTGGTTCGATTTCGGCTCGAAATCCTACCGCAAGCTACCGGTCGACGAGCAGTGTGAGGTGCTGAGCGCCATCGGCGACATCGCCGTCGACGACAGCGGCAAGCCAAGCCTGCATCTGCATGCGGTGCTGGGCCTGAGCGACGGATCCACACGCGGCGGGCACCTGCTGGAAGGCGTGGTGAAGCCGACACTCGAAGTCACGGTGACGGAATCGCCCGCCCATTTGCGGCGTACGAAACGACCGGGCCTCGGCATCGCCCTGATCGATCTCGACGGGTAAAATCTCGCGCTACCGAAACCGCAGCTTCGATCGAGCGTTCAAGCTTGATGGAACATGTGGACGTCTTTACGCGAAACGCAGCCGTCGAGCGGTACGGCGGATGCCTGTGCGGCAACATCCGCTACTGCCTGACGGGGGAGCCGCGCCTGCATTACTGCCATTGCGATATGTGCCGGCGCGCGACCGGAAGCGCCTTCGCCGTGCTTGGCTGGGCGCCTGTCGCCGACCTCTCGTGGCTGACCACGGAACCAGCCTATCGCCGCTCCTCGCCGATCGCCCGCAGAAGCTTCTGCCGGTCCTGCGGTACGCCTCTTACCCTTGCCTACGACGCGAACCCTCGCGAAGTCGCGATGCATATCGGGACCTTTGACGATCCGTCCGGGCTTGAGCCGCGTCACAATTACGGTTCCTCGCAACGGCTCGGCTGGGTCTGCTGCGGCATCGACCTGCCGCACCATGACACGGAAGAACGATGGTAGCGGCGCGCCGGAGCAACTTGCCGCTGCCATCGGAAACGCCGCCGATGGAAGCGCGAACGGCGGAAGCGTTGCCGGAGGGAAATGGCTCCTGGCAATACGAGCCGAAATGGGATGGCTTCCGCTGCCTTGCCTTCAAGGACGGCAACGCCGTCGATCTTAGGGCGAAATCCGGAAAGCAGCTTGGCCGCTACTTTCCCGAATTGATGGCGACGATGCAAAGCCTCGATGCGGAAGATTTCGTCGTCGACGGCGAGATCGTCATCGAGATCGACGGTCGCGCTTCCTTCGACGCGCTGCAGATGCGGCTGCACCCCGCGGAGAGCCGTATCCGCAAGCTGAGCATCGAGACGCCGGCGCGGCTGATCCTGTTCGACATGCTGGTCGCCCCGGGAGGCAAGACTATGCTCGAACGACCCCTGCGGGCCCGGCGCGAGGCTTTGGAGGCCTTTTTGTCCAAGGCGGCCAATCCCGGCCTCCAGCTGTCGCAATCGACCACCAATGTCGCCACCGCCAGGCAATGGCTGCAAGGCGCCGGCGGTTCGACCGATGGTGTCGTCGCCAAGATGCTCGACGAGCCATATCGGCCGGGCGAGCGCGCGATGGTCAAGGTCAAGCGGCTGCGCACCGCCGACTGCGTGATCGGCGGCTTCCGCTATCTGAACGGCAAACGGCAGGTCGGATCGCTTCTGCTCGGCCTCTACAACGACAATGGGCAGCTCGATCATGTCGGCTTCACATCGACCATCGCCAATGAAGACCGCGCGGCGCTCACGGCGAAGCTCGAGGCGTTGCGCGGAGGGCCGGGCTTCACCGGCAAGGCGCCGGGCGGTCCGAGCCGCTGGAGCACCGAGCGCAGCGGTGAATGGGAGCCGGTGAAGCCGGAACTGGTTGTCGAGGTTCGTTTCGACCATGTCACCGGTGAGCGCTTCCGGCATGGCACGAGGTTGCTGCGCTGGCGGCCGGACAAGGCGCCGCGCCAGTGCACGTTCGAGCAGATCGCGTAGCCCAATCATCTCTTGAACGCGAAGAGGCTCGCATCCGTATCCTCCTTGCCGGCGATGGACGCCGAGACGATCTCGGACGCGATCTGTGAAAACGTGATTCCGTTTCCGCCGTAGCCCATCACCGCATGAATGCGCGGGTGGCCGGGCACACTGCCGATAATCGGAAGTCCGGTGTCGGTGGCTCCGAACGAGCCGGTCCAGGCGAATTCCGCCGCCGTGTCGAGTTGCGGGAAGATTTTGCCGAGTTTCTCCTCAAGCCGGTCCGTCTTTTGCGCGGTCAGGGCGTCGCGCCTCTCCTCGTCGGTGAACTCCTCGTCTTCGCCGCCGCAGATCACGCGGCCATCGGATGTCGCCCTGAGATAGAGATAAGGGTCCGAAGCTTCCCAGATCAGGGCGGCGAGCGGCCAGATCTTCTCCGGCTGCGGCCGGGTGGCAATCGCCCATGTCGAGATGATGCGATGGCCGGTCCTCGGCACGACATCGAGCAGCTCGTAGCCGGTCGCAAGGACAAGATGGCGAGCATGGATCCTCGGACCCTGGCGCGTCGCCACCGTCACGCCGAGGCGGGTATCTTCGATCGCCATCGCTTCCACCGGCGCATAGAACCGCGCTTTGCGGTGCAGCGCCCTCATCAGCAGTCCGGACGTCAATTTGCGTGGATCGAGCGCCAGATTGCCATGGCTCAGAATCGCTGCGGCGCGCTCTATCCCGAAATCGTCTCTCAGCTTCTTGCGTGGCAGGAAGGACGCTCCAATGCCTGCCTCCCGACGCGCTTCGGCCTCGCTGCGCAGCTCCGGTGCATCGAGCCGATTGCCGGCCAAATAGAGTGACGGCGTCTCGGCCGACCGGCAGCGAATATCGAGTTCCGCGATGCGTCCGCGCAGGTTGAGCAGCGACAGCCGCGAGCGGATCCAGGCCTGCCGAGCGGCATCGCCTCCAATCATCCTGGACAGCCTTGTCAGCGGTTGATCGATCTCGAACTCGACGAGCGCCGTGGTCGCGGCCGTCGAGCCCTGCAACGGCCCACGCCTGTCGATGCAAATGACGGCGTGGCCGTCGCGGGTCAACGCCTCGGCCATCATCGCGCCGCTGATGCCCATGCCGACGATCAGGACCTCGGTCTTTGCATCTCGGGTCAGGCGTTCCGCCGGCACCGCGGGCGAGCGATAGGCAGACCAGACAGGTTTGCCGCTTCTGAGATCGAGCTGGCGAGGCATGAAAGTTCCCGGTTCGGCACGATAAGTCACAAGGCGCCGTGCTGTTCCCGGGCAACCGCGCCAACCATCTGTGATTGGATATGAAGCGGAACAACTGTTTCGGCGAGAGGTTCTTCACTTGAAGCTCAGCAATGGAGAACGTCATGGACCCGCGCGACAAACAGCGGCCTGCAAAGACTGACGAAACCGAAGCGCCGACCATCGAACAGCAGGACTGGGATGCTCTGGAGGGCGGCAGGATCCTGCCTGACAGCGTTGCCGTGAACGGTGACCCGCAGGGCGATGCCGAGGCGGAAGGCGACCTTCCGGAAGAGGATGACGACAACCTCTTCCAGGACAGCGACGAAGCCTTGCCCGACGATGAAGAGGAGCGTGTCCTGTCGAAGGACCCTTCCAAGGAGGGCAGCCGGTTCGATGAGGTGTAACGTTCAGATTTCGAGCAGCGCGTAGGGACGGCCCGTCGGCTTCGTGATGTGCATGGCGACGTTGTAGACTTTGGCGCCGCCGGGGGTCTGGCCTTCGAAGGTGCCACGGTGGGCATGGCCGTGCACGACCGCGCTCACCTTGAACCGGTCGATCGTTTCGGCAAGGCGGGATGACCCGAGGAAGGGGAAGATTTCCGGCGGCTCGCCGGCGACCGTCTCCGCGATCGGCGCATAGTGAAGCACCACCAAGGTGCGCTTGGCGCGGACCTGCCGCATGGCGTTCTCGAGCCGCATCGCCTCGTTGACGCTCTCGGCCACCATGGCCTTGATCGCCGGCTCGCCGAAAGAGCCAAGCATCCGCGGGCCGAAGCCGCCGACAAAACCCTTGACGCCGACAAAGCCGACTTCCATCAGCTCCGTCGCTTGCCCATCTAGGAGATAGACACCGGCCTGGCGGAGCGTCGCCGCGATCTGGTCGACGCAGCCGGATTCGTAATCGTGGTTGCCGAGCACCGCGACCACGGGAATGGAGCAGGCGCGCAAATCCTCCGCGAGCAGCTCGGCCTCCTTCGGCTTGCCGAGATTGGTGAGATCGCCGGTGAGCACCAGGACGTCCGCTTCTCGGGAAACCTCGCCGAACAGGTCGCGGTAGGACGTCTGCGCATCTTCCTGAACATGCAGATCGCCCATGGCGGCAATCTTGACCTTGCCGTTGCCGTTCGCTTTGCGGCCTGTCCTGCTTTGTTCAGCCATCGCGGAATTCTCCAACGCCGCCGACGCCGGCGAAGCCCCATTCCTTGACGTCGATCTCGTAGTCGACCTGCGACAAAAGCCGGCCGCGGCAGATCTTCATCCGCGGCGGAGGCAGTTGCCGCTGCCTGGCGAGCCGGTCGAGCAGATTGTCGAGCAGCCAGTCGGGAATGTGGTCGCGCTCGCTGGGATAGATCCATCTGAAATTCAGCAGCTGCATCAAGAGCACCTCCCAGTGGGTGTCGAGGTAGGACAGCAATCTTTGCCAATCGATCTGCTCATGCGCCTTGAGTATGGTATGGGCGATGTCGGCGCCGTCATGCCGGCCCCTGTCCTGGATGAAGCATTTCGACCAGATAAGCTCGGTCGGGCCGATGATCCTAACCCGGCTGCCCAGCAGCTCGACCTGGCGGGCATGCTCCAGCCACTGGTCATCGACCTGCATGGTCCCGTTAGCGGATGCAAAGATCACGTCGAAGAAATGCGGACCTTCGAAGACCTTGCCCAGCCAGCGATCGTCCTCGATCTCGACGGCGTAGCCGATATCCTTGAAATGGGTGAGGATGCGTGGGCAATCGCCGGGTTTGCAGAAGATGTCGAGGTCCTTGGTCTGGCGCACGACGCCGGTGTAGGCGCTGACGGCATAGGTCCCGGCAACCAGAAACGGAATGTCGGTGGCGGCGAGCTCGCGGATCGCATGCGTGTAGAATGCCTCCGCCTCCGCGCTCTTCAGCGTCGGCTCCGCCTTTGCGTCGATAACCGGCAGCGTCGCCAGCACTCCCGGCAACTCGTCATTGGCCATCAACCGTTGCTCCGGCTTTCGATCTTCATTCCCATGTTTCGGTAAACAGCGGCAGACCGGCGTTGTTCCGCGCTTGACGTCACGCTTTGACGAGCTTCGCCAGGACAGAGGCGCTAGTCGCCTTCATCCCGGTACAGACGCTGGGTTGCCCGGTCGCTCTCGCGCCGCTCTGCCGGTCCGCGGCGGCGGCGGGTAAGGAGAACGTAGACGATCACGAGCATGAGAATGAGGGGGCCGCCCGCGACGACGATAAACCACAAGTCGGTGCCTGACATTGATCTTCCTTCCCGGATCGAAAGCTGTGCTCCCGCAAGCAGAGGCGCCGGTGGTGCGCTAACCGGTGAAAGGTTCAAATGTTCCGCTGTCGGAACGGAGACCGCACATCAGTCGTTGGTGGCTTGAACACGCTGGCAGCTCACCATGACCCCGTACGGATGAAGCCCGACCTGCGTTTTCGTCCGTGACACAGGATTGCAGGCCGGGCCTGGCCTAAGTGAGGGACAAAGGCCAACCTATGTTGCACGATGATTGCGCCGCTGCCTTAACATAGGTTGTTGATGGCGGCGGAGGATTGAGCGCTTCTCTTTGGGCGAATGGTCAGCGGCAAAGCGATCATGCGCTCAAAACGCATCAAACGTTTTCGCAAACCGGTTATCGTGCAGCCCGGCCGGATCGATCGCGATCGGGTGGTGGTCACTGTGCTGGATGCGGCCGACGTCCTTCTGCATACCTGGCCGAAGCCCAACTCCCGCGCCCGGCATCACGCCATCAGGGCGTGCCTCGCGGTGCTGCGGGACGAGAAGCCGCCACGCGTGGCGCGCCAGGCTTTCGTAGACGCCGCAAAGGACGCCAGGATTTTCCTGGGCGACCAAGCCTGACGCTATTTCCGGCTGCGCGCTTCTCGCCGGGTGCCTTGAGCACTTTGCCAAGGCGGATCAAGGCTTCTGTCTCGCCCGATCTTGGCCAGCAACTGTCGGGACTGCTGCAGCAAAATCCGACTTCTGGCGATAGCCGAACCGGTTTCGCCGATCAGACGCTCCGCGCGTCGGCGGGTTTGGAGAAGATGTTCCAGGTCGAGCTGGATGCGATGCGAGCGCAGATCATCCATGATGCCGAACACCCGGGGAAGCCGCATGTTCCCTTCAGCCGACAAGCCGCTCCAGCACTGCCATGACAACTCTCAGCGGCCGATGCAGCCCAGGGCGGACAACAGCGGCGCACATCAGGTACCACCTGCGCCTGTTTGCCCGCTGGCCGGGTGCTGCAACGCCTGCTTGACGGCCTCAATCAACGCCGGCGGGCAGGGTTGGCCTTCGTAGAGATCTTCGTAAAGCGAGCGGACTATGTCATCTATCGACACGGACGGATCGGACTGCACGAGCTCGCGCGCAACAGCCTTAATGTCGGAAAAGTCATAGCCATTGGCAGCGGAGACCATTTTGTTCTCTTGTTGCTTGGCTGAGCGCCTCGCGGGCGACCCCAGGCGCCACTCAACCGGGTCCGCCGGGTGGACGCTGAAGATATCTGCGCCCGGCTCAGACCCCCGACAATAACGCAGGTTAAAGCGACTCTTTGCGGGCTCGGATAAATTTCGGCCCTGGCTTACAAGACGGTGGCAACCGAAGAGAGCCGGAGGGCCCGCCTGACTCTACCCCCAGGCGAGGCGGGCCCTTTTTGCGATCGGGGTCTTGACCGCGCCGAAGCCAAAGAATTTCCGCCTCCCTCTCATGGGTTAATGCGTGGCCCGAGGCAGGGCGCAATTATCAAATGCAACACAACAAAGCGCGGCTAAGGGAGGTTGCGGCGTGATCAAATATCATCCTGTGCGGCTGAACGAACTCATCGAACACTACATGGAAACGCGTTCCTCGCACCGCTCGCCGGTGTCGGTCGCCGCGGCCGCGAGGGCCATCTTGACCGTCATGCCGGATTGCTCGGTCGAGAGCCCGCAATTGAGCAACATGATCGCGCGATCGGCCGTCAGGCATGGCCATGCCGTGAGCTTCGATTTGATGACCATTTAGGCCGGGTACCAAACCACTATCGGTCGCAAGGGATCGGCAGCGACTCGCGCGTCAGGTCCACAATGTGGCGCGCCAGTTCCGTTGCGTCGCAGGGTTTTTCGAACCTGCTAATCTCAGCAAAGCGTGGGGGGATGGCAGCGGCGTCATAGCCGGTGGCGAACACAAACGGAAGCCGCCTTTCCAGCAGCGCGTCCGCCACGGCAAAGTCGATGCCACCGGCCAGATCGAGATCGAGTATGGCGGCGTCGACGCAGTCCAGGTCAAGGGAGTTCAAGGCCTTGTCACGGGTCGCGAAGGGACCGATGACCGTCAGCCCGAGCCCCAAGAGGGCTTTTGTGATATCCTCAGCCAGAAAATACTCGTCTTCCATGACCAGAACACGAGCGCCGGCGAATTTTTCGTTCATGGCAAGCCTCCCGAGGGGAGTCATTTGGACCGTCTTACGCGGTCCGACATTAACATAGGTAAGGTCGCCGCCGCATCATTGTGTGTATCACGGGAAAGAGGACTGGGATGAGGCGACCTCTGATCCGCAAGCTTGAGAAATTCACGCGGCTTTCGCAGGCCGACAAGGAGATGCTGGTCAGAATTGCGGCGCAACGCGTCCGACGCTTCGCCGCGCGCGAAGACATCATCCACGAAGGCGAGAAACCCGAGTTCATCAACCTGATCAACGAGGGCTGGGCCTGCCGCTATAAGACCCTCGAGGATGGGCGGCGGCAAATCATTGCTTTCTTCCTCCCCGGCGATCTCTGTGACCTCAACGTCTTCATCCTGAAAGAAATGGACCACTCCATCGGCGCCATCACGCCAGTCGCGGTCTCGGAAATTTCGCGCGCCGCCTTTGACGAGATGATGATCGGACATCCGCGCATCACTCAGGCTCTGTGGTGGGAATCGCTGGTCGCGGCGGCGATCCAGCGCGAGTGGACGGTCAACCTCGGCCAGCGCGATGCGCTCGAGCGGATGGCGCATCTGTTGTGCGAGCTGTTCATCCGGCTGGAGGCCGCCGGGTGCGCAAGCGACAGCAGTTGCGAATTCCCGTTGACGCAGACGGAACTGGGCGAGACGCTGGGCATGTCGACGGTTCACGTCAATCGTACGCTGCAGGAGCTGCGCGCCTCGAACCTCATCGTGCTGAAGGACAGGACGCTGACCATTCCCAACCTCCAGGCACTGCAGGATGTCGCGCTGTTCAACCCCAATTATCTGCATCTCGATCGCGAGGGCAGGCATCTCGACGCCAACGAGGAGTGATGTCCAAGGGGCCGCCCAACAAGCCGCTTGAACCAGGTCTGGCAGATGTCAAGCCGGCCTTGCGCGGGCATGCGCGTGCCGAAGCCCGGCTGCGGGAGAGCGACGAGACCCTGCGGGATTTCGCCGAAGCCGCCTCGGACGTGCTCTGGGCCCGCAATGCCGACACGCTGCAGTGGGAATACCTGACGCCGGCCTTCGACGCCATTTACGGGATGAGCCGCCAAAAGGCTCTGGCCGGCGACAATTTCGCCACCTGGATCGACCTTATCGTGCCCGAGGATCGCGAGCATGTGCTGGGCCAGATCGCGCGCATACGCGACGGCGAACGCGCAACCTTCCAATACCGCATCTGCCGGCCGGCCGACAACGAGATACGCTGGCTGCGCGATTCCGGCTTTCCGATGCGCGATAAGGCTGGAAAGGTCGCCCTTATCGGCGGCGTCGGCCGGGACATCACGCGCCAGAAGCAAGCCGAGGAACAGCAGCAGGCCCACTTCGCCGAACTGCAGCATCATATGCGCAACACGCTGGCCGTGATCCGCTCGATCGTGCGGCGTACGATGGAGAAAAGCGAATCCCTGGACGAAGCCGCGGCTCACCTGGAAGGTCGCATCAACGCCTTCGCCCGCGTGCAGGCGGCGATCACACGCCGTCCCTCGATCGAGATCAACCTGGCATCGATCGTCGCCGAGGAATTGCGCGCCGCCGGAGGCCGGGAGGGCGATAACCTGACGATCGAGGGGCCGCCATTGACGCTCGCCCCCAAGGCTGCCGAGACGATGGGCTTGGCCATCCACGAACTGGCAACGAATGCTTTGAAATACGGGGCGCTTGCCAGTTCCAACCGGACTGGCCGCATCGACATCGAATGGCGTTTGGAGGAAGATCTGCTCCGCTTCGTCTGGGCTGAAAGCGGTGTTGACGATTTGGAGCAGACCGAGCGGCGCGGCTTCGGTTTCGAGGTGCTCGAGCGGACCTTGCCTTACGAGCTCGGAGCGACGGTGGAGTTGCGGTTCGCTCCGAGCGGTCTCAATTTCACGGCTGCCGTCCCGCTTCGCGCCATAAGAGCAATTTCAGGAAAAGTGTGAGCGGTTTTTCGCTGGAAGTTGTGACAAAACAAAGAGATAGAGTGGTTCACCGTTTCCGTGAAACGGTGAACCACTCTAAAGCGCGTCGCAATCTTTCAGATTCGCTCTATGCGCTTTAGGTTTTTGATTTACGCATGTCTTTATCCCGAAACCGGTTCCCACTTTCGGGAGACATGCTTTAGCCGACGGCGGTCGTAGCCGTCCGGGAGTCGCTGCGCAAATAGCCCGCCTCGTCTTCGTCTCTTTGCCTGCCGCCTAGGGCTGCCGCGACCGCGGCGATGAACGCGCCAATCACTAGCGACAGCGCGCCAACCAGTGCAGCGGTGGCGCTCGCCTTGCGGGCCTTGTCGGCGGCTGCCTTGGCTTTGTTCTTGGCGTCCTCGGCACGCGCCAGGACCTCCTCGACCCGCTTCTGCGCCTCAGCCTGGGAAAGGCCCGTGCGGGATGCCACGAGTTGAGCAAGATACGCCTTGTCATCCGCGCTCATTTCGCCGTTCGCAGCGCTGATTGTCAGTATGCGTGCGGCCTGTGCCGCGGCGTCCGCGTTGTTTTGGGGCGTTGCCGCCGCTGTCGGCGCGGGCGCGTTGCCGGCCGGCCGGAAGAGCGCGTCCACGAAATAGCCGGCGAGATCGTTAGCGGACGGAGTTTGCGCCGAAGAAGCCTGCGAAGCCGCACCGGCGGCCGCGCCACTCAGCAAACCAGTCGTCGCCTGGGCGCCCGTCCCCGCAATTCCGGAAACCGCCGAGCCGAGGACCGTGGCCACGAGCAGCGTGGCCAGGGCCCAGGCCAGGAATCCGTGCGCGGTGTCGCGGAAATACACCTCGTCGGTGTGCACGTTGACCCACTTCGTCCGAAGCCGCCCGGCGACATAGCCGCCCAACGCAGATGACAGCCATTGCACGATGACCAGCCAGACCGCGGTCGACACCGCAAATGTCGTCAGGGTAGGGGTACCCCATGGCGACATCATCGCCAGACCGAGTCCGGAACCGACAAGCATGAGGATGACGGTCAAAGTGGCCGCCGCAAAAGCGCCGGCCACGATCGGTCCCCAGTTGACGGCCGATGATGATGTCTCAATCGTTGCGGGTTCATCCATTGTCGAATAGGCGTCGGTCATCGTCGGCTCCTAACGTGCGAAAAGCATCAAAAGGATGATGATCGGAATCGGAACGCCAAGCAGCCAGAGCAGAATACCTCGTCCCATTTCGTCCTCCTGAAAGTAATGTTCGAATGCTTGTACCTAATTCCCGGATCTCGCTTTGGTTCCGCCTGAACTACTTCTTTCAATCATCTGTTAAACTCAGGGCTTGAGGCGAACGCAATCAAGGCCCGCCAGACCTGGACCGACAAAAGGCTCGCCCGCAAAGGGGGTGAACGGGCGAGCCTTTCGATCGGACGCCTGACGCCCAAGACGGCGCATTCGGGACGCGGAACGCGCCGCCGCTGACCGAACTGAGATTGCGAGAAGATGTTCCGAACGAAAATGTTCGGGGCACCCCCTCGCCTGAGGCTGCTATCGCCAGCACTCGAGGATGGCCTGAACTGGCGCGACCTCGACATGCTGGGAGTACCGCTTGGTGAAGAGCTTCAGGATGTTCTCATAAGCCTCATCGGACGCGCTGCAGATAGCGTCCTCCGCGAGGATCGTTCGATAGCCCAGATCGATGGAGCCGAGCAGGGTCGCCAAAACGCACATATCGGCCTCACCGCCGCTGACGATGACTTCCTCGACGCCTTCGGACTGAAGCACACCAGCCAGTTCGCCGCTCAGCCACGGTGAATAAATCGGCTTATCGAACACACGCGCCGGCGGGATATGGGCGGCAAGCTCAGGCAGGAGATCGACCGCCTCCTTGCCGGCCCTTGCGATCGTCATGTCCGCCCAATGCTCATAATATTGTTTCCATTGACCGTGCCCCTCGCCCGGATTTCGCGCGGGAATGAACCTGGTGAAGATCGTGGCTTCGGGTCGCTTGCGCACCAGCCTCTGAACTTGGGGCAGGATCACGGGCAGCCAATCGACCGCCCATGGCCACGGCGGCGTGAACATCTGCTGCATGTCCACGCAAATATGCACGGCTTTCGCCGAGATCGGTGAGAGCGCGCTCAAAGCATATGACCATCAAATCGCGGCGCGTTCGATATCGCGAGAAGCAGTTCGCGCGTCGAAACCCGGCGTCAAGGTGGACTCTTTGATGCGGCAGGCCAAGGCACGCATCGCGCGTGCGACCGGATACATCTTGATGCGTTCGAATTCTCTCGCTTGCGCCTCGGCCATGGCCGCGCACCGTTCCCGTTCGGCGATTTCAGGACGAAGATTTTCGGCAGCATATTCCATGTTGGATTTTCTCCATCGCGTTGTCTGCCGCTAAACTCCGATTAAAGTGCTCCGTTCCATCAAGGCAGCCGCTTGCCACATTTTTCGAAAAGCGATCGCGCTGGCCGGGCCTCGATTTGCCAAGTCACAATAACAAATGATGTTTTTGGCCGGTGCGACGGAGAAATTCATCGAACGATTGGCCTGATGCAAGGTTTGTTGCCGTCATCGGCGGCAGAGCCAGCGTGGCGGCTGACGCTGCCCGATTTGTCGTCCAGGCACCTTCGGCACCCAAGCGGATCCAACCCAAGATCCGCCCCGCCACGGCCGGGCGATTTTTTACGTCATGGAAACGAGGACCCTTGGGGAACAAAGGGCCGGAACGGTGGTTCGGTGCCACCAAGACCAAAGGAGCCTTGCCCATGAGCATGCGGATATTCCTTATCCCATCGGCGACCGCCGCGCTGATGCTTGCCCTTCCGGCCTCCGCGGCCGACGACGCGCAGACCTTCGTCAACAAGGCTGCGATCGGCGGGATGTTCGAAGTGGATTCGAGCAAGATCGCGCAGGACAATGCGAAGGATCAGCAGATCAAGGATTTCGCCAAGCGCATGATCACCGATCACGGCGCGGCGAACGCCAAATTGCAGAAGATAGCCGGCGAGCAGAAGCTGCAGGTGCCGGCGCAATCCGATGCCGCTCATAAGAGCGATCTGGAACGATTGCAGAGCACGACGGCCTCGCTGGACCAGCCTTACGTAGAGATGCAGCGTAAGGCGCATGCGGACGCGGTCGGCCTGTTCGAGGCCTACGCCAAGGATGGAGACAATCCCGCTCTCAAATCTTTCGCTGCGGAGACGCTGCCGACGCTGAAGATGCATCAGGACATCATCGAGAAGATCGCCGGCGCCAGCGCGAGCACGCCGGCGGTCAAATCGGCATCGACGCCCAAACCACCCGCTCCGGTCCCCGGCGCGAACAGCTTCACCGAAGCGCAGGCGAAGAAGCGCATACAGGATGCCGGCTATGCGGACGTGTCCGCCCTCGCCAAGGACGAACAGGGCATCTGGCGCGGCAAGGCGACGAAGGACGGCAAGGGCACCTCCGTCGCGCTCGATTACCAGGGCAACGTCTTTGCCGGCCAACAATAGACAGGAGAACCGACATGCAAACCATCACCGCCCTGTTCGACGACTATGACGATGCCGCCGACGCCGTGGGCGCGCTGGAGTCGACCGGCGTTCCGTCTTCCGACATCAGCATCATGGCCAACAATGCCCGCGGCTGGCACCGAAACACGCAATCCCCCGCAGCCGAGGACGCCGCCAGCGGCGCCGGCATCGGCGCGGTCGTGGGCGGGGCCGGCGGCCTGGCAACGGGCCTGGGCGCCATGGCGATACCGGGCGTCGGGCCGGTGGTCGCGGCCGGCTGGCTGGCG